>SAAB01000050.1 GCA_009929615.1 Clostridia bacterium
AAACAACTCTTCCCATGGAACGCCGTGTGCAATGAAAGTTGCTTGCACGGTGTGGGCCGGGGCGAAAGGCGTGAAAGCGTCTGACCTATCGGCATTTCTTTTAAAGGAAGAGCAGACGGCAGCATATTCTGTCGAGATTTGGAAGAGATTCAGAAAATGGGGAGGTATTCCTACGGGTATTACCCAGAATGTGAAAGATTTACTGGCATCGCGAGAGATTGAGAATATTTTTGAGAATAGTGATTTTATCTATATGCTCAACCAGGCGGCGGGAGATAGGCAGATTCTTGCAAAGCAGTTAAATATCTCGCCTTATCAGTTATCTTATGTAACGAACAGTGGTGAAGGGGAAGGGCTTTTATTTTATGGAAGTACCATTATTCCTTTTAAAGATAAATTTGATAAGAACCTGAAGCTCTATTCATTAATGACAACGAAGCCGGAGGAAGTGGAAGCCAGAAGAAAGGCAGAGGAAAAGAAAAGGGGAGAATGATAAGTGAAACCATATATTAAGAGTTTTGAGAAAAAAGAAATATTTGTGGAGAGAGAAAGTCTGCACAGAGAAATTAGAAATGTATTAGCAGAGCAGAACATGCAGGATGCAGAGCGAAGATTCTATGAACTTTTTGAAGATCTGTATGAGGTGATCAAAGAAATGGATGAAGTGTATGCATATTTAACAGAAAATATGTTGTTGAATGCGCATTCGATTGATTGTCTGGATGCAATGAAAGCAAATGCACAAAAGGCTACGAACTGTTTGGAAAAATGGGAAAAGTATATTCTGGAGCAATAATAGGTGCCAGATGGAGAGGAGGTGAGGTACATGGCAGGAAAAGAATATAGAGCCAGGGACCGTAAGGTGGCTAAGATGACCAGAGAGGGATTGACAGAAGAAAATCTCCGAGATGGAACTAAAAAAAGCATTAGCGGAAAAGAAGAAATCCCGAAAATTCGTTCTCCGGAATATACGATAGAGCGGGAACGAAGCAGAGTACTTGATGCATTGGATCATGTTACCTCAAAGAAAAACCGGAAGTATCAGTCAAAAGTAGAAATAGGAGTTGAGAGTGAGCCGCCTGTGAAGGCGGCTTCTTTACATTCAGGGGAAAAAGAAGTTCGTAGTCGAAGAGGTCAGGTAAAATCAGAACTTCTGAAATCAGACCAAGGAGAGATGCCCGAAGACGTTACAGATGCCGGAAAACGGAAAAGACAACAGGGAAAATACGAAGAATTGAGGACACTGGAATCTGAGGTGAAATCAGAAGAAGCAATGGAAGATGGAGGGACTTCACTTCATCAGGCTTCCAGTCGTATGAATGGTATTCGAGAACGCTCTGCAGGAAGTGCAAAGGCATATACCCGCAGTGCGGTGGAGACTGCACATAATCGGAAGAAGAAAATCGTACAATCCCGCTCTAAACGGAAAGTATTCGAAAAAGAAACACAAACCATGGAAGATTTTCGTGAAGATGTGGAGAAGAAGGTAAAACGAGAACAGGTTAACCAGGCACAGAAAAAAGTACGATTGTCGTTTGAAGATGAAGGTGGAGGTATGGTAAAAGGCTCCGGGACAGGCTTTGCAAGAAAAGCAGTTTCTGGCATAGGTGGGGTGACATCCACAATGCTGCATGGAAAGGTGCATGAGGCGGAGTCTGATAACACAGCCCTAGAGAGTGCTCATGGCAGTGAACTGTTAGCAGAACATGCAACAAGAAGTCTTCGAAATGCGCAGGAGAGAAGCCGAAAGAAATACAGTTATTCTGCCAGGCTGAATAAAGCTGAACCTTTGTCAGAAAGCAACAGAGGTTTAAAGTTTGGTGAAGGCAGCGCAACAGAAGCTGTGAAGAGTGCTACCAATCATACTGCACAAACAGAAGCTTCTAAGAAGTCACGTATCATGCGGTTCTGGCAGAAAAAGAGATATAAAGAAGCTTATGTGGCTGCCAAGGAAGGGAAGAAGATAAAGGAAACGGCAAAGGCGGCGGAATCTGTAACCGTAAAAGTACGTGTGATTGCGAAGCAGATATTTAAGCGCAACAGCAGTTTATTAATCGGTATTTGTGTTTTTGCACTGCTTTTTGGAATCCTTGCTTCTTCCTTGACTAGCTGTTCTGCAGGTATTCAGGGATTTAGTACATCTTTTGTTGGAACCACTTATTCCAGTTCAGATGAAGAAATTTATGCGACAGAAAATGCGTATCTTGCATTGGAACAGGCTTTAAACGAACAGATTAACAGTATCGAATCCAGACAAGAGGGCTATGAGGATTACCGCTATCAGATTGATGAAATCAGCCATAATCCATATCATTTAATCTCATATTTTACAACAAAGTATGGAGAATTTTCTTATGAGCATATAAAGGACGAGTTGGAGGAAATATTTAGAGAGCAGTATGGTCTTACTACACAGTCTCAGCAAGAAACGGTAACAGAGACAAAGACTATCCGAGTTGGAGAGTCTCTGGGACAGGTTGTAACCAGTGGGTATTGTAATTGCCCAATTTGCTGTGGTCAGTGGTCAGGTGGGCCAACCGCCAGTGGTGCTATGCCAACAGCAAGCCATACGATAGCGGTGGATGCGTCTACTCCATTTGTTCCTATGGGAACGAAGGTGGTGATGAACGGTGTGGAATATACAGTAGAAGATACTGGTAATTTCACACAGTACGGAGTGCAGTTTGATGTATATTATGGAGACCACGCAAGTGCATCCGCACATGGACATCAGACCTGGGATGCTTATATTGCAGACAGCAATGGCAGCCAGGAGATTGAAGTAACTACGACGGAAAATGTCAATCGCTTGAATGTTACGCTTACAAATCACAATCTGGATACTGTTCTCCGTAACCGTATGACTGATGATGAAATTGCCCGATATGAGCTATACAATTACCAGTACGGTAATCGTGATTATCTTTTTGATCTTAATACACTTCCAGTCGGTGGTGGAGGTGGTGGATTTGGATATCAGATTCCATCCGAAGCGTTATCCGATGAACGGTTCGCAAACATGATTCATGAAGCAGAGAAATATCTGGGTTATCCGTATGTTTGGGGAGGTGCTTCACCAAGTACCAGTTTTGATTGTTCCGGCTTTGTTTGTTGGGTAATAAATAACTGTGGAAATGGTTGGAATGTAGGAAGGCAGACAGCAGACGGAATAAGAGGAAGCTGCGCACAGGTATCACCGTCAGAGGCAAAACCAGGAGATTTAATCTTCTTTGAAAGAACCTATGAGACGCCGGGGGCAAGCCATATTGGAATCTATGTAGGTGATGGAATGATGATTCATTGTGGTAATCCGATTCAGTATGCAAGTATTGAAACTGCCTACTGGCAAGAGCATTTTATGGCATTTGGGCGTTTACCATAAGAGAGGAAGTGAAACATTGAATAAGAAACTGAAACGATATCTGGATGAAATAGATAAGACCAATGGAAAGATCGCAGAACTTCAGGAGTATTTAAAATCGGTGCAGATAGCACTGAAAAAAGAAGAAGACGGAGAGATCATCCGTAGTATTCGCAGTATGAAGCTGGAACCTAAAGCATTATTTGATTTGCTGAATGGGTTGCAGGATGGAAGCTTAACGATACAACAGGTGCAGGAGTCGATGATAAAGTCGGCTTCTTCAACACAAAAAGAACTGCCACAAGAGGCAGAGAAAGAATTGGAGGATATAGATGATGAAGAGAAAGAAATTCGCTAAATTATTTGCAATGATGGCACTTTCCTTAACATGCATGGTGGGAGCAACAGGGGTAACGGCTTATGCCAATGTTAATGAGGCAGAGATGCAGGCTGCAGAACAGCAGGCAGCTACAGAGCCAATTATTCCGGAAACAGAAGCGCCACAAACAGAAGCACCCCAAACAGAAACAGCAGCAGAAACAACGCCAGATGATGGAAGAGTACAGGGTGATGCATTTTCTGTTCCAGGGAATGCAGAGGTTTTGGATGATATCACGGATGGTTCCAGTAAGGAGTTCTTCACCATTCAGACAAAGAATAATAACACGTTTTATCTGGTAGTTGACCGTTCTCAGAATACACAGAACGTATATATGTTATCAGCCATTGACGAAAGTGATCTGGAAAAATTTCTGGATGAAACACAGAAGGAATCAGAAAAGGAAACCGAGGCCCAGGTCGTGATACCAGAAGAACCAGCAACAGAAATACAGACGGTAGAGCCAGCAGAACCACAGAAGAATCAAAGTGGGAATATGGCGGCTCTTATCCTGATTGTAGTACTTGCGGCAGGCGGAGGAATTGCATATTACTTTCTGAAGGTGAAACCTGGTAAAGCAGAGGATGATGTTATCAGTGAAAACCTGGAAACGGGTGATGGTCTGGAAACAGAAAATGAAGACGAAGAAGAGGAGTAATCTGATTCGATAAAATAATTTGGGGTGGTCGGAGTAATCTGACGCCCCTTTTTGATTGGAGGAAAAAGAATGTATTTAGTGATATCAGAAAAACCAAGTGTATCTCAAGCTATTGGAAAAGTCATTGGAGCATATCGAAGAGAGAACGGATATCTGGAGGGCAGAGATTGTGTGGTCAGCTGGTGTCTAGGACATCTAGCAGAGTACGTTTCTCCGGAAATCTATGGTGAACGATATGGAAAATGGCAGTTTGACGATTTACCAATTGTGCCGGATTCCTGGCAGCTTGCAGTAGCAAAGGATAAAAAAGAACAATATCAGGTATTAAGGAAATTGCTGAATCGTACCGATTTTGATTATGTAGTCAATGCCTGTGATGCAGGACGTGAGGGTGAATTGATTTTTAAAAGAGTCTATGACATGTCGGGAAGTACGCTTCCAGTAAAACGATTATGGATCAGTTCTATGGAAGATCAGGCAATCAAGGATGGATTTACACATCTTCGGGATGGCAGAGATTATAAAAACCTGGCAGATGCTTCAGTATGCAGGGCAAAAGCAGACTGGCTCATAGGTATGAATGCAACAAGAGCATTGACTACCACTTATGGAAAGAAGCTGATTGTTGGAAGAGTACAGTCACCAACGCTGTCCATGCTGGTGGAACGAAATGAGCAGATCAATCATTTTCAGAAGCAGAAATATTTTAATGTGTCTCTTGATATGGACGGACTAATCGTAGAGAAACAGAAAATTCAATTTGAAGACGAAGCAGAGAAAATCTGTGAAAAGTGCAGAGGACAGAGTGCTACCGTGGATAAGGTGATTTCCACAGAAAAGAAGATAAATCCACCCAGACTATATGACTTAACAACATTACAGCGAGATGCTAACCGTCATTATGGATTAACAGCACAGCAGACTTTAAATTGTGCACAGAGCTTGTATGAAAAGAAACTTGCAACCTATCCGAGAACAGATAGTCAGTATCTGACAGACGATATGAAAGCTACAGCAGAGAAGGTGGCAGAGTTGGTCAAAAAGAAATACGGATTTGATAATCCATTTGAAGATACGCCGATACCGGTCAATGTCAGTCTGGTATTAAACAGTAAAAAAGTATCGGACCATCATGCGATCATTCCAACCCTGGAGTTGGAGAAACAAGAGACTGCAGGTTTATCCAGGGATGAAGGCAGAGTATTGTATCTGATTGCACTTCGTTTACTGGAAGCAGTGGGTAATCCTCACAAGTATTTGGAAACAGAGGTAACGACAGAATGCATGGGGGAACTCTTTGCTGCGAAAGGAAAAACAGTAATCGAGATGGGATGGAAAGTATTGGAAGAGCAGTTACAGAGAACTGCAGAAGCAACGACAGACATACAAGCGGATTTGGCTTTGAAACCAGTCAGAGAGGGGGAGACCTGCTCCAATGTGGATGTCAAAAAGACAGAACATTATACTTCCCCACCTAAGGCATTTAATGAAGATACGTTACTTGCAGCTATGGAAAGTGCCGGTAAGAAAGAATTTGACCAGGATGCAGAACGAAAGGGACTAGGTACTCCTGCAACAAGAGCCAGTATTATAGAAAAACTAGTTCACTCTGGGTATGCCAAACGAAAAGGAAAGCAGATCACACCAACAGATGATGGAATGATATTAAGCTCTGTACTGCCAGAATATCTAAGATCAGTTACGATGACAGCAGAATGGGAGAATAGGCTGCTAGAAATGGAAAAAGGAAAAGTACCACCAGAACAGTTCATGGAAGGAATTAACCGACTGGTCGGAAAAGTACTGGATGAATGCAGAGAATTATCGGATGAAGAGCGATGCCGTTTCCGGGAGAAAAAGGAAGCGATTGGTATCTGTCCGGTATGTGGAGCACCTGTGTATGAAAGTAAAAATAACTTTTATTGTAGCAGCAAAGAATGTTTTTTCGCTCTTTGGAAAGAAAATCGTTACCTAAAGTCTATGAAGAAAAAAATAGACATTCAGAGTGCATCACAACTTTTGGAAAATGGAAGATGCCGAATGAAGAAATTATATTCAGTAAAAAAGGATAAGTATTTCGATGCGGATTTGCTTATGAAAGTGAAGGATGGGCGAGCTGAATTTAGCTTAGAATTTACAAATAACAAGGAAGGAGCAGATGAGAATGGCAAAAATAAATGATATTAGGAATTTGGCTGAAACAACAGCAGAAGAGGTGACCAGGTCTCCTCGTGACTGGATGCGGTATCTGGATACGGCAGCAAACCTTTATCGTTATTCATTTACGGATAATCTGCTGATTCATGTACAGAGACCAGATGCAACAGCCTGTGCAGAATTAGAGCAGTGGAATCTAAAAATGAACCGTTGGGTCAACCGGGGAGCCAAGGGCATTGCACTTTTAGATGATACCGGGCCTAGAAGAAAACTCCGGTATGTCTTTGATGTAAGTGATACGCACATGGTACGAGGCGGCAGGACTCCAGCTCTCTGGAAAATGCAGGAACAGTATAGTCAGAGCCTTCTGAATCATCTGACAGACGCCTATGGACTGGAAGGGGATGATGCAACCAGTATAGAAAATGCTCTTCTTGAAATAGCTTCTCAGATTACAGATGAAAATATGGAGGAAGCCATGGAAGGACTGCAGTATGAGGTAAAGGGTTCTTATCTGGAGGGTCTGGAAGAAGATACTGTACGGGTGCAGTTTAGAAATCTGATGATGAACAGTGCCTATTATTCTTTATCCAGAAGATGTGATTTAAATCCAATGGAAGATTTGGAGGAAGAAGATTTTATTGGCATTACAGATTTTAATCATTTATCTGTGCTGTCCTTTCTTGGAAATGCAGTCAGTGAAGCAGTGGAGCCGGTTCTTCGTGATATTGGGAGAACCATAAAAGGTTATTATCTCGAAGAACAAAAACAGATTCAGGAAAAACAGATAGAAGAATCTCAAAATATGGTTGCAAATACGAAAGAAATGCTTTACAATAAATTTAACGAATTAACGTGTGAAAGTGAAAAGGGAGGAATAGATCATGGAAATGACATATCATCGCAAGGGAGATTACCTGTTTCCGAACCTGGTACTGGAGGAAGAGCCGGTGACCATCGGGAAGTACGGGATGCTACGGAAGACATATCTGAAGGAACACAAGAAGAACTGGTATCAGAGCATGCTTCTGACCGGGAAACTGGACAGCCATCTGATGGAAGTAGAGAAAGCAGCCGAGGAGAGGATGGAAGTTCTAATGAAACAACTGAGGAAGACATATCCAGAGCCGGACAAAGCGACACAGCAGATGGAATGGGTCGGATATATGAACAATCTGACAGCAATGGCAGAGGAGAACATCTTGACGGAGTTGGTGTACAACTAATTGAAGTGACAACAGAACATGATTTGAGTGAAGCAGAGGAGATAGAAGCCTCTGCTTTATCTTTGCCCGAATTACCAACCGTAGAGCAACAGAAACGTGCCATAGAAGAACGGATGGCTGCACTTTATGCAGATGAAATTTCAATTCCCTCGGAAGTGGTGGATGAAGTGCTTCGCTCTGGAAGTAATCATGATAGAAGTCAGCTTCGTATCATTCACAATTTTATGAGTGCGCAGAGCATGGAAGATTATACGGATTTTATCAAGCGTGAATATGGCACTGGAGGAAAAGGATATCAGATTGGCGGTCAGGAGTATTCTATTTGGTTTGATGAATTGGGTATGCAGATTGCACTTGGTCATACGGTAGAAGATAAGCTCTTAGATAAAGCGTTTCTATCCTGGGAAGATGTGACGGGAAGAATCAAGCAGTTACTTGATCAGGGAGAATATGCGCCACAGGTGATTTTAGATGCGGCAAGAGACAATGCCTTGCTGGAACATGCACAGGCGCTTGCTTTTATGGAAAGGGATATGTCAGAGGGAGTGGCGGAACTAGTCTTTGATCATATGGAACTTTTTCAAGGTGGGTTCCCGACGATGGAAGAGAATCTCAAAGAGTATTTATCCCATCCGGAAAACGTCACGGAATTGGTGGAACGGTTAGAAGGGCTGGCAATTGCTTATGAGGAAGACCCATCTATCATGCGCTTTCATCATTACAAACCAAATCGTGTACTGGGACAATTTCAAAAACTGGTACTAGATACCACTCCCTTTCAGGCTCGGGAAGATTTCATATGGCAACCACCCCAAATCATCATTACCCAGGATGAAATTGATGCCTTTCTTGCAAGAGGTGGTGCTTATTCAGATGGCAGGCTTTCCACATATTCTTATTTTTTACAGCATGAGGATAACAGTGACAGAACGGATTTTATAAAAGAACGTTATGGTACGGGCGGCTGCAGCCATGCGCTTTGCGGTGCGGATAATTCTCACGCAGATTATGATGCAAAAGGATTGCAACTGGCAAGAGGCGCTTATGGAAATGAAGAAGTAAAGATTCTTTTGAAATGGTCGGCGGTCGCAAAGAGAGTTACCTATCTGATTGAGCAGGACAAGTATCTGCAGGCGAAGGACTTTTCGAGAATGGCAGACTATGAACGTTCAGAGATGGCTGGAAAAGTGATTCGTTTTTATAATTATCTACCCCAGGAAGTGATGCGACCATGGGAAGGAAACATGGATTATGGAGAGTATCGAAACGATGTAATCAGCATTTTATCAAATGAAGATGGGCAGGCAGGATTATTGGAAAAGATGGATGCCATTCTAGCAGAACTCCCAGTGGATTTCAGAGACTATGAACGTAAGGTACAGCTTTTATCTGAACTTCATCAGTACGTGGAAGGGAATTTTACAATCTTTCCTGTAAAGGAACAGATACCGGAAGCTGCGGAAATGGGACAGATATCTATGTTTGAGTTTCTAAATACGTCTGAAGTAAATGCACCGGAAGAAGTGCTCACGGAAGTAGCTGATCAGACAGTAGATGCCAAGGATGAAGCATTGGATGTTAAGGAAGCAGAAAGCCCGGTTGGTGATGAAGAGGAATCACATTTACCCTTTGAAGCGGCGAAAAAACTGTGGGAAGAGGGTTATGTATATGATGATTATGTTTTAAGGAGTACCACAGGAGAACTGATTCGTGAAAGTATGGAGAATACGGATTTTGACTTAGATGATTTTTCACCAGAACAGGTCGAAGTGATTCGGCAAGTGGCTGAAAAAGGTGGGGTATTAGAACCAATCTTAAATCCAGAATTTTCACCGGAACAGATGCAGTTGATTACGGACGTGGTTGACCGTATGATGGCGCAGGAAAAGCGATGGTACCAGAATGAAGTGGATGCCGTAGCAGGTCATGTGATGACACCCGAGGAGGTCAATGAGCAGAGAAAAGAAAGAAATATGCCGTTAGAGCCTGTGGAAGAACTTGAAGGTGCTACGCAATCTGCATCTTCGAAAGAAGTAGTGGATATAGAAAGACATAATTTTTATATCACAGATAATGATTTGGGCGCAGGTGGACCGAAAGCAAAATATCACGCCAATGTGGAAGCAATCCAATTATTACAGACAATTGAATCAGAGAACAGACTTGCAACACCAGAGGAACAGGAGGTTTTGTCACGCTATGTCGGATGGGGTGGGATTCCAAATGCCTTTGATGAAAGAAATTCAGACTGGTCAAATGAATACCAGGAGTTAAAGAGCCTGCTTTCAGCAGAGGAGTATGAGGCAGCTAGAGCATCTACATTAAATGCATTTTATACCTCACCGACTGTGATCGGGGCAATGTATGAAGCACTGGGAAATATGGGCTTGGAGAAAGGAAATCTTTTGGAACCATCCTGCGGAGTAGGAAATTTCATGGGATTACTTCCAGAAAGCATGCAGGAATCCAAAATGTATGGAGTGGAACTGGATAGTATTTCCGGAAGAATTGCACAGCAGCTGTATCAGAAAAATCCAATTGCGGTGCAGGGATTTGAGACGACGGACTATCCAGACAGTTTCTTTGATTGTGTGATTGGAAATGTACCTTTCGGTTCTTACAAAGTAGCAGATCGAAAGTATGACCGGCATAATTTTATGATTCATGATTATTTTATTGCAAAGTCTTTGGATTTAGTACGACCAGGTGGCGTGGTTGCAGTGGTTACATCCAGTGGAACGATGGATAAACAAAGTTCGGCTGTCAGGGAATACATTGCCAATCGAGCAGATTTACTGGGAGCAATCAGACTTCCAAACAATGCTTTTCAGAGAAATGCCAATACAGGAGTTGTGGCAGATATTTTATTTTTCCAGAAGAGAGATCGAGTATCCTTAGAGAAACCAGACTGGATACAACTGGGTGTAACAGAAGATGGGCATACAGTAAATGCTTATTTTGCGGAACATCCGGAAATGGTGCTTGGAGAATTTACGACAGAGAGTACCCAGTATGGAAAACAGGAAGTCACTGTAAGAGCTATAGAAGGAGCGAATCTTGCAGAGCAGTTAAAGATGGCAGTCAGTCATATTCATGGCAGCATTACAGAAGTAGAGCTGGAAGATTCCGAACTGGATGAAGTAGATACCTCGATTCCGGCAGACCCGTCGGTGAAGAACTTTAGCTTTACTAATGTAGACGGGCAGGTTTATTATCGTGAGAACTCGAAAATGAACCGTATGGAACTTCCGAAAATGACTTCAGAACGTGTGCTTGGTATGATCGCAATTCGAAATCTCACGCAGGAGTTGATTGAATGTCAGCTAAATGATGGCAATGATGCAGAAGTGAAGAATCTGCAGAATCAATTGAATGAAAAGTATGATGATTTTACTGCGCAGTATGGTCTGATCAGCAATACGGCAAACCGCAGATCCTTTAATCAGGACAGCAGCTACTGTCTTTTATCTTCCTTGGAGTTGTTGGATGAGCAGGGCAATCTGGAGCGTAAGGCAGATATTTTTACCAAACGCACGATTCGAAAAGCAGAACCTGTTACTTCCGTCGATACGGCAAGTGAAGCATTGGCTGTCTGCATCGGAGAAAAAGCCAGAGTAGATGTTCCCTTTATGGCAGAACTGGCAGGCAAGAGTGAGCAGGAAATTACCGATGAATTAGCAGGAGTTATTTTCCAGAATCCACTAACGAATCTTTGGGAACCTTCGGATGAATACCTGTCCGGAAATGTGCGAGAGAAACTTCGTACAGCCAGGACATTTGCAGAAGGACATCCAGAGTATGAGATTAATGTACAGTATTTGGAAAAGGTGCAACCAAAAGAATTGGAAGCATCCGAGATTGAAGTACGTCTAGGAGCAACGTGGATTAACCCACAGTATGTCACCGATTTTATGGGGGAAATCTTTCATACCCCATTCTACAGACTGGGGAGAGCAATTAACTGTAATTACGCATCAGTCAGTGGACAGTGGGAAATATCAGGAAAGACAACAGACAGTGGAAATCCCATGATTAATTCCACTTATGGAACCAGAAGAGCCAATGCTTATCGACTTTTAGAGGACGCTTTGAATTTAAAAGATACCAAGATTTATGACACTGTTAGTGATGCAGAAGGCAAAGAACGCAGGGTGCTGAATAAGCAGGAGACCATGTTAGCACAGCAGAAACAGGAAATGATCAAGGATGCTTTCAAGGAATGGGTATTTAAGGATATCGACCGAAGAGAGGATTTGTGTCAGATCTATAATGAGCTTTATAACAGTATCCGTCCTCGTGAATACGATGGCAGTCATATCCAGTTTGTAGGAATGACACCAGAAATTTCTTTGATGCCCCATCAGAAGAATGCAGTGGCACATGTACTATATGGGAATAATACGCTGCTGGCACATTGCGTAGGAGCAGGAAAGACATTTCAAATGATTGCTTCTGGAATGGAGAGCAAACGACTGGGACTTGCACAGAAATGTCTGTATGTAGTGCCAAACCACTTGACGGAGCAGTGGGGCAATGACTTCCTTCGTCTATACCCAGGAGCGAATGTGTTAGTGGCTACCAAGAAGGACTTTGAACCTGCCAACCGTAAGAAGTTCTGTTCCAGAATCGCTATGGGTGACTACGATGCGATTATCATCGGTCACAGCCAGTTTGAACGAATTCCTTTATCGAAAGAACGGCAGGTGGCAACTATTAACCGGCAGATCGATGATATAACCAATGCCATAGCCGATGCCAGTAGTGAGGATGGAAGCCGCTTTACGATTAAGCAGTTAGAAAAGACCAAGAAGGGACTGCAGGTAAGATTAGAGAAACTAAATGATCAGCAGAGAAAGGATGATGTGGTCACTTTTGAGCAGCTAGGAGTAGACAGGCTGTTCGTAGATGAATCTCATTTTTATAAGAATATGTTCCTCTATACGAAGATGAGGAATGTGGCTGGTATTGCACAGACAGATGCACAAAAGAGTAGTGATATGTTTATGAAGTGTCAGTACATGGATGAGATTACCGGTGGGAAAGGAGTAACCTTTGCGACAGGAACCCCGGTCAGCAACAGTATGGTGGAACTTTATACCATCATGCGGTATTTACAATATGATCAGATTCAACAGATGGGTCTGGGACATTTCGATGCCTGGGCAGCATCATTTGGTGAAACAGTGACAGCGATTGAGTTGTCACCAGAGGGAACGGGTTATCGTGCGAAAACACGGTTTGCCCGCTTTTTTAATTTACCGGAACTGATTTCATTGTTCAAAGAATCTGCGGATATTCAGACAGCAGATATGTTGAATCTTCCAATCCCAGAGGCGGAGTATATCAATGAGGTATTAAAGCCAAGTGAAACTCAACAGGAGATGGTCAGCAGCTTTGCAGATCGTGCAGGGGCAGTAAGAGGTGGAGCGGTAGACCCAAGAGCCGACAACATGCTCAAAATCACCAATGATGGAAGAAAGTGTGCACTGGATCAGAGACTAATCAACGATATGCTGCCAGACGAGCCGGACAGCAAGGTTAACCGATGTGTAGATAACGCATTTCAGATATGGCAGGAGTCGATGCCAAACAAATCGGCACAGCTGATATTCTGTGACCTTTCTACTCCGAAGAGCGATGGAAGTTTTAATGTGTATGATGATGTACGTGAAAAACTGGTAGCAAAAGGTATTCCAAGAGAGGAAGTAGCCTTCATCCATGAAGCAACTACCGAAGTGAAAAAGGCAGAGCTGTTTGCAAAGGTTCGTTCCGGACAGGTCAGGGTACTGTTAGGGTCTACTCCAAAACTGGGAGCAGGGACGAACATTCAGGATCGTCTGATAGCGCTTCATCATTTGGATTGTCCGTGGAAACCTGCCGATTTGGAACAGCAGGAGGGACGTATTTTAAGACAGGGGAATCAGAATGAAAAAGTAAAGATTTTCCGGTATGTCACTGAGAACACATTTGATAGTTATATGTGGCAGATTCTGGAGAACAAGCAGAAGTTCATTTCCCAGATTATGACCAGTAAATCTCCGGTCAGAGCCTGTGAAGATGTGGATGATACGGCATTGTCCTATGCAGAAATCAAAGCACTAGCCACTGGAAATCCTTATATCAAGGAAAAGATGGACTTAGATATCCAGGTAAGTAAATTGAAACTGTTGAAGGCAAACCATACCAGTCAGAAATACCGCTTGGAATCAGATATTGCCAGAACCTATCCGATGCAGATTACAGCAGTGAAAGAGCGAATTGCGGGACTATCTTCTGACCTAGAAGTAGTAAAGCCTGTATTGGAGCAGGAGAAAGAGTCGTTTGTCATTACGATTGGTGGAAAGACATTTACAGATAAAAAAGAAGCAGGAACAGCATTGATTGCAGCCTGTGCAGGGTTGAAAGCCGTGAATACCGCTGGAGTTGTGGGCGATTATCATGGCTTTTCTTTAACCGCAAATTTTGACAGCTTCTATCAGAAATATATGCTGACTGTCAAACGACAGTGTAGTTATCACATCGAAATAGGAAAAGACGCACTGGGAAATGTTCAGCGTATCAACAATGTGTTTTCGGGAATTGGAAAGCAGCTGCCAGAAGCCCAGCGGAAACTAGAAAACCTGCAGGAACAGTTAAAAACTGCGCTGGAAGAAGTTCAGAAACCATTTGCACAGGAAGATGTGCTTACAGAAAAGATGGAACGACTGTCAGAACTTAATGCCTTGCTGAATATGGATGAGAGTGGCCCATCGGAGGCAATTGGTGTAGAAGAGGATGCGGATGTTGCTGATTGTGGAAGAAAGCCTTCTAATCTTGCAGGCAGAGTATCAGGGAGCAGTCGAATTGCAGATAGTCCCAATAAACCATCTGTTCTATCGAAACTGAAGGAAAAGCAAGAGCAGGCAGTAAATACAATACAAAATACATCGCATGCAAGGAAAAACGAACAGGTACTTTAAAGATAACCCCGTCAGAAGATTTGTTCTGGCGGGGATTAAAGAAGGAGGTAGCAGATAATGGCAGGAAAGAGAGAGGAACAGCTAAAAGAGATTACAGATCGTCTGGAAAAAGGCGTAGAAGAACTGTTTACATCGGAGCGGTACATGGATTATCTAAAGACCATGTCACAGTTTCATAATTATAGTTTTAATAATACCATGCTGATTGCAATGCAGAAACCGGATGCCACACTGGTTGCAGGTTATCAGGCATGGCAGAAGAAGTTTAATCGACACGTATTAAAGGGAGAAAAGGGCATACAGATCATATCTCCGGCACCAATCCGTGAGAGAGAAGAAGTAGAGAAATTAGATCCGGTGACCCAGGAACCGGTATTAAAGGATAATGGACAGCCAGAGAAGGAAATAGTGGAAATGGTCATTCCAAGATTTAGAGTAGTCACTGTATTTGATGTATCCCAGACCGATGGAGAACCATTACCATCTTTAGGCGCAGACGAACTGACCGGGAGTATAGAAAATTATGAGCAGTTCATGGAAGCAATTAGAGCAGTTTCTCTAGTGCCAATGCGGTTTGATGAGATTGCAGGTGAGAGTCACGGGTATTATCACAATGTTGATAAAGAAATCGTGATTCAGCAGGGAATGAGCGAAAGTCAAACCATGAAAACGGCGATTCATGAAGTGGCACATGCAAAACTCCATGATCGGGAACTGATGCAAAATCTGGGCGTAGAGAAAGACCAAATGACAAAGGAAGTGGAGGCAGAAAGTATTGCATATTCTGTTTGTCAGCATTTCGGACTGGATACGGCAGATTATTCGTTTCCCTATATTGCAGGATGGAGTAGTAACCGGGATATGAAAGAACTTAAGACTTCGATGGATACCATTCGCCATACGGCAGGGGATTTCATAGAGGAAATGACAGAGAAACTGCAGGAGTTACAAAGGGATGAGCCAGAACAGATGCACCTGCTGGATAGTGATTTGATATTAAAGATGTCTGGAAGCATGGAAAGTGAATATGCCTATGATGTCATTCGTAGAATGGGAAAATCGGAACTGTTAGACGCAGTGAGAGAGTTTCAGCGTTTGGAAGAGAATGGTGCATTTCTGGAAGAGCCAGATCTGGAAGAATATCTGTCAGAGAGAGGCGCTGAGGTGATTCCGTGGTACGCATCCAATGGCTATCAGGTAGAGAACCCAGTTACTTTTTATGATGTGGAGTACGATGCAGATACTGGAATTACAGATATCGCAAGTCTTTCGTCCATGCAACAGGCACAAAATATGGTAGAACGTGCAGAGTATGGTGGAACATTATTCAATGATGATGACCGAAATCTGATCGTGAATTATGCATATCAGCTAGACAATCTGGAGGATACCAGAATTTTGATTCAAGAATTGGCTGGAGCAATACAATCACCGGATTTACGAGCACCGAATGAAGTGATCCAAGATGCACAGGCAGAGATTGATGCTCTCCCAGATGGAATGATTAGTATTACTGATATGCACGAGTATGGATATGAAAATCCTGAGATGCTGCCATTGACGAAAGAAAAAGCATTGGAGTTGTATCATCAGAATTTGGAAATCTTTTGTTTATATGAGGATGGAACGGAATCTGCCTATGATAATGAGCCGGCACTTCATACTCACGACAGGATATATGGAATTGAGAAAGAAACATGGGATAAATTTCAGAAACAGGAAAGGCTGGAACAGAGAATTATGGCAGGGCAGGAAGAAAAGTTTAGTATTTACCAGATAAGGGATGATAGTCCCGGCAGAGAGTATAAGTTTATGGGAACCTCTTTTCTGGAAGACCAGGGAATGCAGGCAAGACGAGAAGATTACAATCTTATGTATACCGCTGATTTTACAGAAAATGAAACATTGGACAATATTTTTCAAAGATTCAATATGGATCGTCCATCCGATTTTTATGGGCATTCCTTATCCGTTAGTGATGTGATCGTAGTCAGCCATAATGGGGAAACCAAAAGTTATTATGTGGACAGTTTTGGATTTGCGGAACTTCCTGAATTCTTTCTGGAGAGAACGGTGGAAATGGAGACGTCTGTTCCTGAAAAGAGTCTGGCAGAACGCATTAGTGATTATAATGCTATGAGAAACAGTATTTATTTAGAACTGATTCCGAGGGAAGGAAATGAGGAATTACTCGAACGGGCAGTACACAGGGATATGGAAGATATGGCAATTATTTATAAATTTGCATTGAGGGAAAAAGAAGACGGATTAATCAGTGGAACCCTGAAAAATTCATTGTTAGATACTTATGGAATTTCAGAGGAAGAGCTATATCAAAATGCACTTAATACAACAGAAGAGAGATTTCCAGTCAGATTAGTGAATATGGGGATATCAGCAGAACAATTACAACTTAAAGATGACCCAAGTGTTTTTCCGTCCATGCTTGTTGCATCCAATACAACAATGCGTCATGGAGCTACCGTTATGTTGTATCCGGATTTTTTTGAGAATATATCAGAACGGTTGAATGGCAGCTTTTATATCCTTCCTTCTTCACAGCATGAAATCATTATTTTACCGGATTATGGAGAATATGTTGCAGAAGAGCTTACAGGTCTGGTACAGGAAGTGAACCAGACAGATGCAGTCGGGGAGGATAAATTATCGGATGTCGTGCTTCACTATGATGCTCAGAGAAAAGTATTAGAGCGTGCGGAAAATGTGAATGTTATGGATGCGCAGGAGACAATCAGAGAACTGGCATATGAAGTAGGAGACCGGTATCTACTGATTCATGAGACCGATGAGGGCTATGATTATACATTTTATGGAAAGAACTACCTGGATCTGGATGGTGGTCTCTATGATAACCCTGATGTAACAATCCGAGAAGCTTTGGTCGATATTCTGGATGGAGAAGACTTCCGGTTGGAAGATTGTAGAGAATTAGATTATGAAGATATAGAAGCAGAAGTGGAGCTTGCGGAAGAGGAACATTTTAGGCAGGTGCAATTAGAGACAAACTGCCCAGATTCTATTTTCGAAGAATATGAAAGCTTGAAAGATACCACAGAATATGGTGGTGTTGCAATGAAGATAGGAAATCTCTATTTGACAGTACAGCCAGTGGAAGATGGATTCGATTATATCTTTTATGATGATGAACTAAAGGAAATCAATGGAAATACTTATGAGGATCCAAGTATCTCTATTCAGAAAGCAACTAGAGAAATTATTGATAATGAGCAGATGGCAGATATTCCATGTACTGCAATGGAATATAAGGAATTTGAAGCAATGACTATCAAACAGGCCAGAGAGCGTCTTGCTACAGAAGTGACACCTACTTCACAGATTGGAAGAAGAGAAGCTGCCTTAAATGGACAGACAAGGACAGATATCGAAGAGTTGGTTCTTGATTATGCGCAGTCGCAACTGGAAGAGATGAAGCTGGAGGAAGACGTTACACTGATCGGTGCTCGTATCTATGGTAGCAGAACCAGAGAGGGATTGTTCCAGGAAGGTTCCGATATTGATGTTGTTCTTTCCTATGAAGGTTCTATTGCGGAAGATTCCTTCTTTAATACACTTCATGAGCATGGAATGAAGGTAGCCGGCATGGAACTTGATATTAATCCAATCTCACTGGAAAAAACAGGAACATTGGAAGAATATCTGAATCAGGCAGAACACTATCTGGATGAGAAAGAACAGTCAAAGAAAGAACTGGTTGGAAGAACTTCATATGCAAATGGGGAACAGTTTGAATTTTATGATAAGGAAGCATTTCTGAAAGAAATTGATGAGGAAATTGAATATCGTAACTCTTCGGGGTTCCAGTATGAAGTATTGACAGCTGATCCGGAATTACGAAAAGCAGTAGATGATATCGTATATAACCTAATGGGTGAAAAGAATCCTTATGAATTATCAGATTATCAAGAAGATACAGAAGAGGTAACTATAGAAAAAGAGGCACTGCAGCTTGCAATTGAGATGGACAGTCTGTCAGAAGCATTGGATCCTTATGAATATCGTGATTCAGTGGAAGATAAAGAGGCACAGATACAGTTGCTGAAAGAAGATTTACTGGTAGGCGGTGAAAAAACAGAGCAGTTGAAAGAATGGTTTGCGGAGTTTAAAGAGGATGAAGAATTAACGGAACAAATTGAAAAAGTACTTTCCGACATGAATACATTTGAAACAAAAATCAACCCTTTGCAGCACGAGGTGGAAAAGAGCGAGCCGGAAAAAGAGGCAACAATCAGTTTTTATGTAGCAGAGTGCATGGAATTTCCAATCCTTGGAGTTTACCAGGACGACCTTACTATGGAAGAAGCATTGGAAATATATGAGCAGATACCAGCAGAGAGAATGCATGGAATTAAAGGTGTTGGATTTTGCCTGGAAGATGGCAGTATGTATGATGGGGAGTATGAACTGATGGCTGCAGGAAGAGTAGATACAGAATCGATTAACTGCATTGAACATTATAAAAACAGCCCACTGGTACAGAATGCAATTGTAAAAATGCAGGAATATCTGGATGCACAGCAGGAGAAGCTGCCTATTCAGCAAGAACCAGTACAAAAAGAACAGCAGGAAGTGGAACGAAAAAAAGAACCAGTGAAATATGAGCAGCACGAGGAACCAGCAGGAAAGACGGTTGAAGCAGCCAGTAAGCCGGAACCAGTACAGACACGAGTTAAGAGACCAGAAGCTAAGAAAGAGAATGGCAAGAAGGAATCCGTCCTGCAGGCACTCAGAAATCGACAGGCTAAGATGAAAGAGCAGGAACAGAATAAAGCAAAAAAAAAATCACAGGCTCGTAAGAAAGGGGATATGGAATTATGATGAAAATTACATTTGAAGAAAACGAATATTTGGTACTGGCAATGTTTGATGCGGGAAATCGTCAGACAACCCTGGATAGAATCACAGAAATCCTTCCTCATGTAGAAGACGATGAAGAAGTCTATGCTCTTGCTATCAGTACCATTGAGAAACTGAAGCGTATTTCTGATATGGAATACCATAAGATTGATCTGGAGGAATTTAAACAGAATGCGGAGGATGAGGAGTAATGAACCTACACCAATATGCGATATACCAGTTAAAGGAAGAGGCGGAGACCAGGAAACTGCGTTTCCGCCCTTATCAATATCTGAAAGAACAAAAGATTGATATCCGGGTAGAAAATTATGAGCAGGTGTATCTGACGGGTGCATTGCCTGATGATTCTGCCACAAGGATATGGGAGAGGTTCTTAAATCAGCCACCCAAGAATTTCAAAGGAAAGCATGCGCTTAGTGTCAGTGATGTCATTGCCTATAACCGGGACGGAGTAACAAATTGTTATTATGTGGACAAAGAAAAGCTTATCCCGATTCCCGGATTTATCAGACTGAGTTCCTCTGCGACTCTTATCTCTATGGAAACAAATGATTTTAAGGTCGATGGAATGAAAGGTAACTGGATATCGACTGATGAAGTAATTGTGGATGGACGGCAGTTCTTTCTGTTACAGAATGATTATTATAAAGACAATGCACGATTTCTTATCGTAAGTTCTGATGGGGCAGTTGTTGCAAACGACGCAGATGGACTGGCAGGAGCCGATTTGGATAAGATACGGGAGTTTCTCCAGCCCAAAGAAGAAAAGGGACAACAGAGGCAATCACAGCCGCCAGAGAAGGAGCTGTGGCAAAAGTATTACGATAACGGTGAGTATGTTAGAAGTTCCGAGTCAGGAACCGAACAGAATTATAATATGATCGATGGACAGGTTAATAATAAGGCTGGAAAGAAGAAAGAAAAGGTCAAGGTGTCGGTGCTGGCAAAACTGCACCAGAAGCAGGCGGAGATTGCACAGAGAAGTGAAAAGGTTGCACCGCAGATGAGTATGGAAATGGGGAATGAGCGTAACCGAAAATAGCACAGAAGAGTGTCTGGATCAGAGATGGTCTGGATGCTCTTTTTAAGATAAGGCTGACAATGAAAGTGATAAGTGAGATAATATATATAAAGCTAATTTTATGTAGAAGAGTTTAACAACAAATATATGGAAAATGCAAATGCACACGAGGAGAAAAGCTGATGAGAGTTAATAGTACTATTTTAATGTTTAATGGAAATGAATATTATTATGCCGATTCGCCGGGCATTATAGCAGGTGAATTTGGTGAGTTAAGATCGACAGACACCCTTACTGAATTAAGAGATTTTCATAAATATGCAAAATTAAAATTTGATATTAATATAAAAAGTGGTATCACATTTGATTTCCTGAAAAAGGAATTAATAAAACGATTAGGATTTTCTGAAAAACTTGTTTTGGAAAGGGGATTTCCATTATATATTCAAACGGAGTCTATCTTGATCTATATTGGAAATATGTCATATTCTATTGAAAAATTTATGGAGAAATTTTCGATAAAAGATCAGGAAATAGATGTATATTTAATCTATAGTAATCAAGCGGGAGAGATTTGGAAAGATGATGGAATAAGATACTATATGAACTCAAGAGAGGCGGGAAAACATAATAGAGCACACGTACACGTGCGCTTTAAACACGAAGAGGAAGGGGTTATTGCTATTGATAACGGAGAAGTTCTGGCGGGAGATTTACCAGCAAAGATAATTAAAAAGGCTAGACAGAGAATACTAGATAATCAACGTTTCCTTTTTGAATGTTGGAATGATATGACAGATGGCTTGTACGTTGATATTAACAATTATTTTGGAGTTAGACCAGTAATAGTATAACGCCTATAAAGAATGCAATATATACAGAAATTCTAATAAAATACTCCTAGAGAAAATATATCTAAATTTTATGTCAAAAATGAAAAAATTGCATAGATAAGAAACAATAAGCGTTGGGATTTACACTTTTGTTAATTCTTCAAAGGTTACACAAAAGATTTCACATAGTGCCTTAATTTCAATATCCGTTACATAGCGCTGATTAGTTTCAATTCTAGTAATGACATTTTTATCCATATCATAACCGGCAAGCTGCAGTTGCTGAGCCAGTCCACGCGGGGATAGATTATGCTGCTTGCGAAGTTCTACCAGATTAGTACTTATTAGATTTTTATTGCCGGATTTTGTTCTTGGTTTTGGCATTGTATGTATCCCTCCTGTCGATATAGATCGAATTGCCCCGAAATGTTGTCTCACTTTTTGCACCAACTGTATTGATTTTACAAAAGAATGCTCGTATAATCGGTTGTAAAAGTGAGACACAAACAAATAAATAAGCCTGCAAATAAAAAGTCAAGGCTAAATTGAAAGAACATTGAAAATTTTATACAGGTTGAAAAGTAGGCATCAAAATAAGACCACCACATCGTG
>SAAB01000051.1 GCA_009929615.1 Clostridia bacterium
GAAGAATCATAGAAATGGCGGAAAACAGGAGAAAACAACAAAAATCCATGAGTTTATCATTAACGTCTGAAACTGCTGTTGAGTACACTATCTGACCCGTTAATGACACCTACATCATAACGGTTTGTTGAGTTATGAAAAATAGAGAAAAACAGATGATTTCTACTTCAAAAAACAGCTGTTGAGTAGAGCATGAATGGTGATGATAATTATATGTTTTGAGTGGTTAAAGTGAATGATTTGTTCATAACGAACAATGAATGGTGAGAATTTGACTGGATGATATATACAGTTTTAACAAAAAAACATGCGCCGACAGGGCTCGATTCAACAATCCAACACTTAGAAAAACGTCATTGCAGGGTATACGGGGTTCGACTGTATAAATCAACACTTCTGCTATAGAGAAATAGAAACGAGTGTACTCAATAGAAGCGGTATGTAGTAGAAAACATGATTGCTGGGGTAATTGGATACGACAGCATAAGAAAACACTTAGTCGAGTGTGGTTATCACACAGCGGAAATTAGAGAGAAATACTATCTGTGAAGAGCAGATGTGTACATAGATTAGGAAGTTAACAAAAACGGAGGAATACATATGAGCATAGTTACTTTAGATAATAAAACGATTTTAGTCACAGGAGCAGCAGGCTTCATAGGCTCTAATCTTGTGAAACGAATCTATCAGGAAGCTCCTTCTGCTACGGTTATCGGCATCGACAATATGAATGCCTACTACGATGTGGCACTGAAAGAATTCCGTCTGAACGAGCTGGCCAAGTATCCCACATTTACTTTTATCAAAGGCAACATCGCTGACAAGGCACTGATCACCGAGCTGTTCGAGAAGTACAAACCGTCTGTGGTCGTCAACCTTGCAGCACAGGCTGGTGTGCGTTACTCCATCACCAACCCGGATGCATATGTGGAATCTAACTTGGTCGGCTTCTTTAATATCCTCGAAGCCTGCCGTCATTGCGAGAGTCTGGAGCATTTGGTTTATGCTTCTTCTTCCTCCGTCTACGGTTCCAATAAAAAAGTTCCGTACAGCACAGATGATAAGGTGGATAATCCTGTTTCCCTTTATGCAGCAACCAAGAAATCCAATGAGCTGATGGCACACGCCTACTCCAAGCTCTACAACATTCCTTCCACCGGTCTGCGATTCTTCACAGTATATGGACCGGCAGGCCGTCCTGACATGGCTTACTTCGGCTTTACCAACAAGCTGGTGAAGGGCGAAACCATCAAGATCTTCAACTACGGCAACTGCAAGCGTGACTTTACTTATGTGGATGACATCGTTGAGGGCGTTGTCCGCGTGATGAAGAAAGCACCGGACAAGAAGAACGGTGAAGATGGTCTGCCGATTCCTCCGTATGCCGTTTACAACATTGGTAATCAGAATCCGGAGAACCTGCTGGACTTCGTACAGATTCTTTCTGAAGAACTGGTTCGTGCAAAGGTGTTGCCGGAAGATTACGATTTTGAGGCTCATAAAGAGCTGGTTCCGATGCAGCCTGGTGATGTGCCTGTGACCTATGCAGATACTAGCGCACTGGAGCGTGACTTCGGATACAAGCCGAGTACAAGTCTGCGGACTGGATTAAGAAAGTTCGCTGAGTGGTACGCTGAGTTTTATAAATAAGAGATTAGAGGGATAAAGAAATGAGAGAGTTTAAAGATTTAAAGATTGCTGTTGCTGGAACGGGATACGTTGGTCTTTCCATTGCTACGCTGTTATCTCAGCACCACAAGGTGACTGCTGTGGATATCATCCCAGAGAAAGTTGAACTTATCAATAATAAAAAGTCACCGATTCAGGACGAATACATTGAAAAGTATCTGGCAGAGAAAGAGCTGGATTTGACCGCAACTCTGGATGCAAAGGAAGCATACTGTGATGCTGATTTTGTAGTCATCGCGGCCCCTACAAATTACGATAGCAAGAAGAATTTCTTTGACACTTCTGCAGTGGAAGCTGTAATTAAGCTGGTCATTGAGTACAATCCGGAAGCTATTATGGTTATCAAGAGTACGATTCCTGTTGGTTACACTGCAAGTGTTCGTGAGAAATTCCACTGCGACAACATCATTTTCAGCCCGGAGTTTCTGCGTGAGAGCAAGGCTCTGTACGATAATCTTTATCCTTCCCGTATCATTGTTGGTACTGATGTGGATAATGCTCGTCTGGTAAAGGCAGCACACACTTTTGCAGAACTCCTGCAGGAAGGCGCAATTAAAGAGAACATTGACACTCTGTTTATGGGCTTTACCGAGGCGGAGGCTGTTAAACTGTTCGCCAACACCTATCTGGCACTGCGTGTCAGCTACTTCAATGAACTGGATACTTATGCCGAGATGAAGGGACTAAATACCCAGCAGATTATCAACGGTGTTTGCCTGGATCCTCGTATTGGTACTCATTATAACAATCCGTCCTTTGGCTACGGTGGATACTGCCTGCCGAAAGACACCAAGCAGCTGCTGGCGAACTACGCCGATGTACCGGAAAACCTGATTGAGGCTATTGTTGAGAGCAATAGAACTCGTAAAGACTTCATCGCCGACCGTGTGCTGGAGATTGCGGGTGCTTATGAAGCAAATGACAGCTGGGATGAGAGCAAGGAAAAAGAGACCGTGGTCGGTGTATATCGATTAACTATGAAAAGTAACAGTGACAACTTCCGCCAGAGTTCTATTCAAGGTGTCATGAAGCGCATCAAGGCCAAGGGTGCAACTGTGATCATCTATGAGCCGACTCTGAAAAATGGCGAGAAGTTCTTCGGATCAGTAGTGGTTAATGATTTGGATGAGTTCAAGAAGCGCAGCCAGGCCATCATCGCAAACCGCTATGACAAGTGCTTGGATGATGTAAAAGAAAAAGTTTATACGAGAGATATTTTCCAGAGAGATTAAGAAAGACGAGGGATACAGAATGAAAGGCATTATTTTAGCAGGTGGATCGGGCACTCGTCTGTATCCATTAACGAAAGTTACGAGCAAGCAGCTCTTACCTATATTTGATAAACCGATGATTTATTATCCGATGTCTGTTCTGATGAACGCTGGCATCCGTGACATTTTGATTATTTCCACACCGCAGGATACGCCTCGCTTTGAGAACCTGCTGGGTGATGGACACCAGTTTGGTGTGAACCTGACCTATGCTGTTCAGCCTTCTCCGGATGGACTGGCACAGGCCTTTATCATTGGCGCCGATTTTATTGGAAATGATTCTGTGGCTATGGTGCTGGGTGATAACATCTTTGCGGGTCACGGCCTGAAGAAAAGATTGACTGCCGCAGTAGAAAACGCTGAAAGTGGCAAGGGTGCAACCGTGTTTGGCTACTATGTGGATGATCCGGAGCGTTTCGGAATTGTGGAGTTCAATAAGAACGGTAAGGCCATTTCTATCGAGGAAAAGCCAGAACATCCGAAGAGCAACTACTGCGTCACTGGCCTGTACTTCTATGATAACCGTGTGGTCGAGTTTGCAAAGAACCTGAAACCTTCTGCGCGTGGTGAATTAGAAATTACAGATTTGAACCGTATTTATCTGGAAGATGGTACCCTGAATGTGGAATTGCTGGGTCAGGGCTTTACTTGGCTAGACACTGGAACACACGAGAGCCTTGTTGATGCTACCAACTTCGTAAAGACCGTAGAGCAACATCAGCATCGTAAGATCGCCTGTTTGGAGGAAATCGCATACTTGAATGGCTGGATCAGCAAGGATGAGCTGATGGAAGTCTATGAGGTCATGAAGAAGAACCAGTATGGGCAGTATCTGAAGGATGTCATGGACGGCAAGTATCAGGAGCATCTGTATTAATAAGGGAAAGTGTAGAGGAGAATTTAAATCATGAATATTATTGTTACCGGCGGTGCTGGTTTTATTGGTAGTAACTTTGTGTTCCATATGCTGAAAAAGTATCCGGATTACCGAATCATCTGTCTGGACAAGCTGACCTATGCAGGCAACCTGTCTACGCTGGCACCTGTTATGGACAATCCGAATTTCCGTTTCGTGAAGGCTGATATCTGCGACCGCGAAGCTGTGAATAAACTGTTTGAAGAAGAACATCCGGATATCGTGGTCAACTTTGCGGCAGAATCTCATGTTGATCGTTCCATTGAAGATCCGGGCATCTTTCTCCAGACCAATATCATCGGTACCAGTGTGCTGATGGATGCTTGCCGCAAGTACGGCATCCAGCGTTATCACCAAGTTTCTACCGATGAAGTTTACGGTGACCTGCCGCTGGATCGTCCTGACATGTTCTTTACTGAGGAAACTCCGATCCACACCAGCTCTCCGTACAGTAGCTCCAAGGCTGCCGCTGACCTGCTGGTTCTGGCTTACCACCGTACCTACGGCCTGCCTGTGACCATTTCCCGTTGCTCCAACAACTATGGTCCGTATCACTTCCCGGAGAAGCTGATTCCGCTGATGATTGCTAATGCTCTGGCTGACAAGCCGCTGCCTGTTTACGGCGAGGGTCTGAACGTCCGTGACTGGCTGTATGTGGAAGATCACTGCAAGGCCATTGATCTGATTATCCACAAGGGTCGTGTTGGTGAAGTCTACAACGTCGGCGGTCACAACGAGAAGCAGAATATTGAGATCGTGAAGATTATCTGCAAGGAGCTGGGCAAGCCGGAAAGTCTGATTACTCACGTTGGTGATCGTAAGGGTCATGATATGCGCTATGCCATTGATCCGACCAAGATCCACAATGAGCTGGGCTGGTTGCCAGAGACCAAGTTTGAGGACGGCATTAAAAAGACCATCCAGTGGTACCTCGATAATCGTGAGTGGTGGGAGACCATCATCAGCGGTGAGTATCAGAACTACTACGAGAAAATGTACAGCAACCGCTAAAAGCCAGAGGAGGAAAGAACATGAAGTTTTTTGTAACAGGCGTTGGCGGTCAGCTGGGTCATGACGTGATGAATGAACTGCTGAAGCGTGGTCATGAAGGGGTAGGATCTGATATTCAGGAAAACTACAGTGGCGTGGCTGACGGTTCTGCAGTGACGAAAGCTCCGTATATAGCACTGGATATTACTGATAAGGACGCTGTTGAAAAAGTAATTACAGAAGTAAATCCGGATGCCGTGATCCATTGTGCAGCATGGACTGCTGTGGATATGGCAGAGGATGACGACAAAGTAGCGAAGGTTCGTGCGATCAATGCTGGTGGCACCCAGAACATTGCAGATGTCTGTAAGAAGCTGGACTGCAAAATGACCTACATTAGCACAGATTATGTGTTTGACGGTCAGGGCACGGAGCCTTGGCAGCCGGACTGCAAGGATTACAAGCCTTTGAATGTGTACGGTCAGACGAAGCTGGAAGGCGAACTGGCAGTCAGCCAAACGCTGGAAAAGTATTTCGTTGTCCGCATTGCTTGGGTGTTTGGTCTGAACGGTAAGAACTTTATCAAGACTATGCTAAATGTCGGTAAGACTCATGATACTGTCCGTGTGGTTAATGACCAGATCGGCACACCGACCTATACATACGATTTAGCTCGACTGCTCGTCGATATGAATGAAACTGAGAAGTACGGCTATTACCATGCGACCAACGAGGGCGGTTATATCAGTTGGTACGATTTCACGAAAGAGATCTATCGTCAGGCTGGTTATAAGACGGAAGTCCTGCCGGTAAGCACGGCAGAGTACGGTCTGAGTAAGGCTGCTCGTCCGTTCAACAGTCGTTTGGATAAGAGCAAGCTGGTGGAGGCGAGCTTTACGCCGCTTCCGACTTGGCAGGATGCGCTGAGCCGTTACCTGAAAGAAATCGAGCTGTAATAGAGGAGATAGAGGAAATGGGACAGATTAAAGTTGAGAAAAATGTAGGTAGCATCGAGGGTCTTTGCGTTATTGAGCCTGCTGTTCACGGTGATGCCCGTGGCTATTTTATGGAAACCTACAACGAAAAAGATATGAAGGAAGCTGGCATTGATATCCACTTCGTACAGGATAATCAGTCTATGTCTACAAAGGGTGTGCTGCGTGGCCTGCACTTCCAGAAACAGTATCCGCAGTGCAAGCTGGTGCGTGCTGTGCGCGGCACTGTGTTCGATGTTGCAGTTGACCTGAGAAGTGATTCTGAAACTTATGGTAAGTGGTATGGTGTTACGTTGTCGGCCGAGAATAAGAAACAGTTCCTCATTCCGGAGGGATTTGCACATGGTTTCCTAGTTCTGAGTGATGAAGCAGAGTTTTGCTACAAAGTCAATGACTTCTGGCATCCGAATGATGAGGGCGGCATGGCTTGGAATGACCCGGAGATAGGCATTGAATGGCCGGAACTGAAGGGTGAGTACAAGGGTAGCGCAAGCGCAGAGGGCTATACGCTGGAAGATGGTACTGCGCTGAACCTGAGCGATAAGGACCAGAAGTGGCTGGGACTGAAGAATACTTTTAAATTTTGAGGTGCATAGATATGAAACATAATAGAAAACCAAGACTTTGCTTTGTTTCATCGTCAGGTGGTCATTGGGAACAGCTTCAGAAACTGGAACCGCTTGCAGAAAAGTATGAAGGATTTTTTGTTACAGAGAAAACACAGTTCGATGCACCGCTTGGCAAGTATTTTATGAAGCAAACAGATTTGAAAGATAAATTTATGATTCCCAAAATGTTGTGGAATGCGTTTTACACACTTTTTATTTGGGCGAAAGAGCGACCAGATTTTGTGATAACAACAGGAACAATGGTTGCATACCCGTTCTATCTTTTGGCTGTGTTGTTCCACAAAAAATTTGTATTTATTGAAACCTTTGGTCGTGCAAATATGCCGACTGTGGCTGGAAAGAAAATGGAAAAGCACACAGATTTATTTATTGTTCAATGGGAAACACAAAAGAAATTTTATAAAAAAGCAATTTATGGAGGATGTTTGTACTAATGATCTTTGTGACTGTTGGGTCAAGAAATTATCCTTTTGACCGTTTATTTAAAAAATTAGATGAGCTATATGAAAAAGGCGTGTTGACAGACTCGATGTTTGCACAGATCGGCACATCTACATATAAACCAAAGCACTATGAATATAAGGATTTTATTTCGCAAGAAGATTTTTTGGAAAAAGTAAAAGAAGCAGACATTGTGGTATCTCACGGGGCATCTGGCTCCATTATGAAAGCGCTGAATGCTGGAAAGAAAGTCATTGCTGTGACTCGTCTTGCGAAATATGGTGAGCACATCAATGATCATCAGATTCAGAATAATGAGGCATTTAATCTTAACAGATATGTTCTGATGGCAGATTTGGAACTTGAAAATCTTGGAGAATGTTTTCAAAAAATTTATGATGGAACGGATGAATTGGTTCCTTGGGTAAATAAAGATCCAATGGCAATTGTGAATATGATAGATAAATTCATTCAGGAGAACTGGTGAAATGAGTAAAGCAGATAAAGATAATACTTTGCAGGTGATGCGCGGAATTGCAATAGTTCTTGTTCTTGTTTGGCATTCTATCGCACAAGTGAATCGTGATCCTGTATTAAATGGGGTTGGACAGATTATTATTTGTTTTCACATGCCAGTATTTTTTGTGATAGCCGGTTTCCTTTTTGAAAAAGGACTGGCTAAATATATTAAAAACGGTAGAATAGCATTTCTTAAAAAGAAAGCAAAACATCTATTGGTGCCTTACATATTTTGGACTGTTCTTCTGTGGGCGGGGGTAAATGGCGTGCAATTGGTTATGCCGTCTACAGAAAATAAACTATCACTATTAGGCTTTCCACCGATGACTGTCATCGAAATGCTGTGGGGTATTTTAACATATGAAAATTACTATACGCAGCATTTATGGTTTTTGTATGTATTGTTTGTGTTCTTTATCATAAATATTTTTATGCCAAAGAGAGGAAAAACCTGGATTGCGTGTGTTTTATGGATCGTGCTTGGATTTGTTTCTGTCTGCGTTAATCTTCCTAACATTCTTGGTAGAATATTGTTGTGGGGATGCTTTTTCTGTTTTGGAAGAATTATCTGCGATAAACAGTCGATTTTATTAAGAGAGAGTGTGTGTGGGGGGGGTACTGGACAGTATCTCTATTCATTTGCTTTAGCGCACTTCGGTTAATAAGCTATTCCGCGTCTGGCAATATCATAATTCGTTTTGCTGTTCAGTTAATAAAATATGCTGAGGGATTTCTTGGAGTATGTATTATATATGTTTTGGCAAAAAAACTTGAAAACAACGCGGTTGTTAAAACAATTGGAGATTATTCATATGATATTTATTTAATGCATAATCCGTATGTTGTTGCCATGACAAGCGTCATATTAAATAAAGTAATAGGAATCAATTCGTATATCACTATAGTTACAGCAGTTACGGCTGGGATTGCATTGCCGATATGCGCTAGCCGGTGTGTAATCCGAAATATTCCATTTCTGACAAAAGTGTTACTAGGAATGGAAAGGAAATAAAATAGGCTTTGTAGAATTAGAAAATATGGGAAAATCTACATTGGAACAGTTTCCTATAACTGTTCTGTTGTTTAGGTAAATGCAGGTGGTTTCCTGAGAAATATAAAACATATTATAATCTGTTTTCATATACCTGTCTTTTTCTGTGATTTCTCGTTTCCTTTTTCAAAGCGGCATTCATAAATATGAAGAGCAGAGAGTAAGATATTTTTTATCAAATAAGTTGAATCGTTTGATTATTCCATGGCTGCTTATTGCTGGTTGATTAATAAAGACCAATTGTCAGATTTGTATTAGACTAATTGAGTTATTCAGAAAGATATGGAGAGGGGATTATTATGAACATTTCGTGGAAGAAAAAATTAATGATTATTTTTCGGTTATCAATAACAAATGGTGGACGTAAAAAAGCTGAATATTTGAAGTCGTTAAATATATTTAAGTCATTTGGAGATAACAATTTTTGGTATCCTCGAATTGTTCCTACAGATATGGAACTCATTTCGATTCACAATAATGTTAAGGTTGCAACCGATGTGTACTTTTGCACACATGATGTACTACATGATTTGTTTAATGATGATCCTAATTTAGGGGGGGGGTATACCCGCTATGCTGGAGAAGTTGTTTTATACGATAATGTTTTTATTGGAGCAAAATCTACTATTATGTATGGTGTGAAAATTGGCCCCAATGCTATTGTTGCTGCCAACAGTGTTGTTACAAAGGATGTGCCAGAAGGTGCAGTTGTTGGAGGAAATCCAGCAAAAATTATCGGAAGCTATAATGATGTGGCACAAAAGAGACTTCAGTATAGCCAAGATAAAGTATAATGATTAGCAATCATCAAAATGAAATATTTGTGAGGTTAAGAAAATGGGTTTTGTTGAATTAGAGCAGATGGGAAAACAGGCATTAGAACAGTTTCCAGTTATTAAAAGGTCAGCAAAAAGAGTTTATCAAATTGCAAGTGTTGCAACATCTAATGAAAAATTCAAGTCAGAAGGCGATGTTGTAAGGGTATCGCCTAATGATGGATTTGAATACTATTATGGTTATTATGATAAATCTCCGTGGGATGCAACAGATAGATACATGATCTGTATAAAAGTTAAACAAGCGTATAAGTCAGTAGCACCTAAAGAACCAGGTGTAGTAGGAGTTTTAGATACAAAAAATAATAATAAATTTATTAAAATAGGTATTACCCATTCTTGGAATGTACAACAGAGCTGTATGGCTCAATGGATGGGACCGGACTATGAGACAAGAATTTTATATAACGATTTCAGAAGCGGACATTATTGTGCTGTAATTTATAATTTTAAAGAGGGAAAAGAAGAAAGCGTATTACCGATGGCGGCGTATGATGTTGCTCGAGATGGTAGCTTTATTCTCAGTTTGGATTTTTCTCGGTTGCATAGAATGCGTCCAGGTTATGGCTATTCTAATTTGCCTGACGAAACCAAGGGAGTATTATGTCCAGATCAAGGATGTATTTGGAAAGTAGATGTTGCTGATGGAAAGGTAACAGAGCTTTTTAAATACACAGATTTTGCAGCATTTGAACCCAATGAATCTATGAATGGTGCTGAACATAAGGTTAATCATCTTATGATCAGTCCCAACTGTAAGCGATTTATGGTGCTGCATCGATGGTTTCAAAACGGAAGGAAACATACACGTCTTGTAACAGTGAATATTGATAAGACAGAAATGTATAATCTAAGTGACGATGTTTTTGTATCTCACTGTTATTGGAAAAATGATAGGGAAATTCTTTCTTTTCTTCGGAAGAAGGAAACAGGAAACCATTATTACCTTATGAAAGATAAGACTCAAGAATATCGGATGTACTGGCCGGAGTTGAACACGGACGGTCATTGCAGTTATTCTCTTGATGGAAAATATATTATTACTGACACATATCCGAATAGAAAAAGAATAGCATCAGTTTATCTTTGTACAGAAGAGGACAACCGTTCAAGACGAATTGCAAGAGTGGCGGCTCCGTTCCGTTATGATAATGACTGTCGTTGTGATTTACATCCACGTTGGAACAGAAAAGGAACAAAAGTATGTATTGATTCGGTTCATGAGGGTAAACGAGGACTTTATGTAATTAGTATTCCTAAAATTGACATGGAACGCTATAAAAAAACATCTGAAAAGAATCGTTCTGTTACAGTTGTACTGGCAACATATAATGGTGAGAAATACTTAAGGGAACAGTTGGACAGCCTTATAAGACAAAAAGGCGTATTGGTGAAAATACTGGTTCGCGACGATGGTTCAACGGATAAGACACATGAGATTTTGGATGAATATCAGAATAGAGGGTTGCTGAGCTGGTACACTGGAGAGCATTTAAATGTACAAAAGGGCTATCTGGATCTTTTAAAGAATGCTCCAAAGAGTGATTATTACGCATTCTGCGATCAGGACGATGTTTGGGATGATGATAAGCTATTGCTAGCGGTTACAGAACTTGATGAAATGCCTGTAGATAAACCAGCAATGTATTATTGCGGGCAACGCCTTGTTGATGAGAATTTGAAATTGATTTCAGTGCATAGAATTGCATCTGATAGAAATGCACATACGAACTTCCTAATTAGCAATGTTGCCGGATGCACAGCAGTGTTTAATCAGGCTTTAGTGGATGCGGTAAACAGTAAATCCCCGGATTTCATACTAATGCATGATAGTTGGCTGTTTAAGATTTGTCTTGCATTAGGTGGCAATTATTATGCAGATTCGGCCGCTCATATAAGTTACCGACAGCATGGAAATAATGTGGCTGGTTTAAATGGAGGAGTAAGAGGTAAAATTCGTCAAGTGAAAAGATATTTGGATGTCTTTGAAATTCAAAAGCAGTGCAAGAATTTATTAGCATGTTATGCTGACCAAATGACACCGGAATACAGAGACTTGACGGAACGTATATGTAACTATGATCAATCATTTGGTAATTGGAAAAGATTACTGATGTCGAAGGAATTTGATTTCAAGAGTAGTAGCTTGAATAGTGTTGTAAAACTGAAAATATTACTTAAAAAGATGTGATGGCGGTGATTATAGATGAAAGTAATGTATGTAGCAAGTGGTGATGATAAGTATGGTGCTCCGAAATCAATGATTGATATGGTACGCCCATTAAAAGAGCAATATGGAATAGAGCCAATTATATTGACATGTAGTAAGGGGAAAATACAAGAATTTTGTTTAGATAATCATATAGAAGAACACATCGTGGGAAGTTCTGAGTTTATGGTTGTCGGTGGAAGTAATTTTTTTAGAAAAATCGTTAAGCATTCACTTGCCCCATTATTAGCCATTAATTACTTAAATAAACGGAATAAGGCTGTCTCCAATATTAAGAAAAACGTGGAATTAAGTGAAGTCGATATAATTCACACAAATGTAAATCGAGTCGATTCGGGGGCTTTAATTGCAAGCGATTATAATATTCCACATGTGTGGCATCTTAGGGAGTTTGGAAAAGAAGATTATAATTGTATGTCTCTAATACCGAATTATATTAAGTATATGAACGAACATGCTACAGCGTTTATTGCAATTAGCAATGTTGTTAAAGAGGCATGGGTAAAAAAAGGCCTGGATAAAAATAAGATTGTTGTAATAAATGATGGAATTACTAGTGAAGGATTTATTAAGAAGAGTGAATATAGAAAACTTGCGAGTGAACCATTAAAAATTGTCTTTTGTGGCTTGATTAGTGAAACTAAAGGGCAGAAAGTGTTAATTGATGCGGTTAATCTTCTCAATAACAAGTATAAAAAAAGAATAACAGTAGATTTTTATGGAGGAGGACGTAAGGAATATATCTCCTATCTCCAAGATTATTCTACAAAACTTGGTTTGAATAATCAAATAACATTCAAAGGATATAGTTCTAATCTAAAGGAAATTCTTTCTAAGTATGATGTCGGTGTTGTAGCATCTAGAGCGGAAGCTCTTGGACGGGTTACGGTGGAATATATGTATGCAGGATTATACGTTATTGCAAGTGACTCTGGAGCAAATGTGGACATTTTACATGATGGAGAGTATGGTTCTTTGTACACTTCTCAAAATAGCGAAGCATTGGCAGATGCAATAATTGGGGCTTTTGAGAATCCAACACAATGTAAACAAAAATCAGAACTTGCAGAAAAAATGGCAAAAAAGAGATTTTCTATGAAAAAAAATGCAGAGAACATTATGCAATTATATGAAGATATTCTAAGCAAACGGAGAAATAAAAATTATGAATCGAGACTTTCTAAAGATTAAATACAGCACAGCACAATGTTTGATGTTGCTTTTTCCTTTTTTGGAACCAGATACGTTTAGATTGTCAACTTCATTTCATATGTTTTTGAGGGCGTGGGCGGTTCTTGCAATTGCGTATATGTTTTTGTACTATGTGAAGAGCCAAATTAAGCCATGTTTTGGAATTTTAATAATGATTATTTACAGTATATGGCTTTGCTATGTTTCAACTTTAAGTATTGGTAATCTTCAAACTACAATCACTCAGATCGTTCCTATTCTTGGAATTTCAATTTGGGCTGATATATATTCAAGAAAAAATGGTGGTATTAGTGTAGCAATTAAACTAATTATGACTTATGTGTATATTAATCTGTTGACATTGCTCCTGTTTCCTAATGGATTATATCAATCTCAATCTTATCAGGCGGTACCATATAAGTGCTATTTTTTGGGATACAGAAACGTTCAATCCTTGTGGTTGCTACCTGCATTAGCTTTGACATTATGGGAAAATTACACTGAGACAGATGAGTTGACTCACAAGACTAAGGTTAGACTAGCTGCCATTTTGTTGTCGATAATTCTGATAAAGTCATCAACTACCTATGTTGCAGCTGCAGTCTTATTGGGAGTTCTTATTTTTCTTGTTAAAGGATCAAGAAAACATTATTTGTGGAAATTTGTCAACTTGAGTACAGTCTATATTGGAAGTATAGCAGTATCAGCTGGATTGGTATTTTTTAATATACAGTACAAGTTTTCTTACATAATAGAGAATATCCTACATAAAGATGTTGATTTAACAGATAGAATTTATGTCTGGGAAAAAGTATTGGTGTATATTCGTCAAAGAATATGGACGGGTTATGGATATATATTTGATCCAACATCGAGAGCATTAATCGGAGCTTCTCATCCACATAATTATGCACTAAATCTGTTATACACAGGTGGAGTTGTTGGATTCGTGCTTGTATCCATATTATGGCTTATCGTAGGTTACAGGACTAAAAGGATGTTGAATGATTGGGCCGTTAGAGCATTATTTGCTGGGGCTTTAGTTTTGTTATTGATAGGATTAACAGAACCATTAAAACAACTTCCTACTGCCTATATGATACTTTTTATTCTTTATCATGAAGATTCTAGGCTAAAAGGAGGAGAAGAGTAAATGATTGGTATTGTTACACCTTACAAGGTAAACAATTATGGAACGAAATTGCAAGCTTACGCAATGCAAAAACTTTTTGATCAGTATGGTGGAGCGGAGATTGTAAACTTTCTAACAAAGTCTGATACGAGAACGTCAGCACTTTTTGGAAAGATGTTTTCATTAGATATTTGGTCGCATAAAATTCAAAGCAGAATAAAAAACGAGAAATTGAAGAAGAATCAAGAATTGTATTCTAATCTTAAAATAAGAGAATGCGCAATTAATTCTTTTGATAACTTCTTGGTTAAGTCAGATTACGTTGTTGGAAACAAAGCGCTTAATCAGCTTATAAAAAAATACGATTATATTGTATGTGGTAGTGATCAGTTATGGGCTCCTAGAAATGTAATTGCTGATTATTTTACGCTAACTTGGGTTCCAGATAATATTGGTAAAATATCATATGCGGCAAGTTTCGGTTTATCAAAAATACCGAATTCTTTAAAAAGAAAATATATTAATTACTTATCGACTTTTGATGATATTGCAGTGAGAGAAAATACAGGAAAAGAAATAGTTGAGAGCCTGATAAAAAAAGAGGCAACCGTTACTTTGGATCCCACATTAATGCTGGATGCTGATACATGGATGAACGTTGTCCAAAAAAGTAAAATGAAAATAGGAGAAAAATATATTTTCTGTTACTTGTTGGGAACAAATCCAAAACATAGATCGTGGGCGAAACAATTAGCAAAAGAAACGGGTTGTAAAATTGTAATTCTTCCACATTTTATCGATTATTGTAAGGAAGATTCCGAAATTGCCGATGTTGAGTTGTATGATGTTACACCGTGTGATTTCCTTAAGCTTATATTGGAGGCTGATTATATAGTTACAGATTCATTTCACGCTACGGTGTTTTCTACTATATTTAATAGAAAGGTGGCAGTTTTTGAACGATTTAAAGAAGATAATATGGGGTCAACGAATTCAAGGATTTATTCACTGATACATAATTTGAATATTGAAGCTGAACTTATCGATGAAAATAGTTCTGTTAATGATTTCATAAACCTTCATGTTGATTATGAAATAGTTGGGCAGAGATTGGAGTCAATAAGAAAGGATTCTTTTGAATATATTGAAACGGCATTGAAATCAAATAAATGTGGGAGAATACGATGATACAAATAGTAGAAAAGGAATTATGCACAGGGTGTGCTGCTTGCAGTCAAAAATGCCCTAAAAAGTGCATATCGATGGTGCCGGACAAGGAAGGCTTTTTATATCCGGTTGTTGAAAAGAGTAGTTGCATCAACTGCGGTATGTGTGAAAAAGTTTGCCCAGTCAAAAAAATACATGCTGTTCAAAAAAATGAATTGCCGAATTCGTATTTAGTTTATGATAAGGATACACAGAGAAGAATAGATAGTGCAGCAGGAGGGGCATTTACTGGGCTTGCTTATTACTTTATTCGGAAACTGAATGGCGTGGTATTTGGAGCGGCATATGCTGAAGACTTTAGTGTGTATCATACATATGCAGAAACAGAAGATGAATTACATAAATTCCAAAAGTCAAAATATGTGCAAAGCGACATAAAGGATTGCTATGAAAAAGTTAAAGATTTTCTAGACGCTGGTCGTTATGTGCTTTTTTCAGGAACCGCTTGTCAAGTATATGGCTTAAAATCATATCTTGGTAAGGAATATGTGAAATTGTATTGTGTTGATTTGATTTGTTACGGTGTACCTTCGCCCAAAGTCTTTTCTAAATATCTTGAATATATGAGTTCTAAGTATGGAGCTATTAAAAACGTAATCGTGCGTGATAAACAACTCAAGAGAAATCGATATCAGATGGGGTATGGAATAGAATTTAATAGCGGATATAAGTACTTTTCTAAGCATAGTGTTGATCCCATGGCACGTATTTTTTACGGAAAAATTGCTTCAAGACCTGTTTGTTATGAATGTCCGTACAAGACACTTTGGCGAGTTAGCGATTTGACAGTAGGTGATTGTTGGTATGGGAGTGAGTTCATTCCCGGATTTACCGACAAATATGGTATCACCCTCGTGATATGTCAGTCAGATAAAGGAAGCCGATTATTACTTGAGTGCGCAGATCTCGTGAAATATGAAGTTCCAACTGAAGATATAGCAAAGGTCAATGGTGGTATGCTTTATTCATCTTGTGAGAAACCGAAGAAAAGAGAAGAGTTTTTTGATAAATTGGATAAATACGATTTTTCGGAGTTAGCCGATTACTTTTATCCCGTACAAAAAGAATCAAAGAAATCAATAATTAGGTCATTTCTATCTGATTCAGGGCTGTTGCCTGGCTTCATTAATCATTTATACCGCAAGAAGAAGGTGGAGAAAATGATTAGGAGTAGGAACATTCCAGAAGAAGCGAAGGGATTAACAGAATTATGAGCGATGAGAAGAATAATTCGATAACAGAAAAAAGAAACAAAAGATTAATTAAAAATTCCTTCATACTCGGATTTGGAACACTAATACCGAAGATTATCGCTATTCTTGTTCTTCCAATTTTGACAACGTATTTGACGACAGAAGAGTATGGAAATTATGATTTGATATTGTCTGCAACAAGTTTGATTGTTCCTGTAATTACATTGCAAATTCAACAGGCAGTATTTAGATTTCTCCTTGCTTCTAGTGATACGTCTGAAAAGGAGGAGTATATTTCTACTTCTCTAACATATATAATTGTAGCCTCTATAATAACTATTCCAATCACTTTGGCAACAGGATTTTTATTAGAATTAGATCTAGTTGTGAATGCTGCAATGTGTGTATTAGTTGCAGGCGAATCGCTTTACTTATTACTTGGTCAAGTTTTGAGAGGCATTGGTAAGAATATAAATTATTCCTTAGGAGTAATCGTATACGCATGTGTCAATGCAGTATTATTAATAATACTCGTTCTTGTTATGCGAATGGGATTGCTAGGAGTGGTTATTGCCACCAGTGCAGCTTACGCTATTTCTGCTGTAGCTATGCTCTTCATAGTATTGCGAGAGTACAAGATTGGAAAAGTGCATAGAAAACTAGGCGTTTTGAAGCAACTGTTGGCTTTTTCGGCACCTATTGTTCCAAGTTCTATTTCACTCTGGGTTGTAAATCTATCTGATAGGTTAATAATTGTGTATTATTTAGGTGCAGCAGCAAACGGAATTTACTCTGTTGCGAACAAAATTCCAGCATTATATTCTACTGCTTATAATATTTTTAACTTATCGTGGACAGAGATGGCAGCACAGGTTGCTGATGCCGAAAAAAAGCCAGAAGTATATTATAGTGAATTGTTTGAGAAGCTGTTTTCATTTTTGATAGGCGTGATGTTGGTTATTATTGCAGGAAGCCCGCTTTTTTATAAAATTTTTGTTAATGAACAATATTACTTATCATATTATCAAACAGCGATACTGTTCTTTGGCGTTTTCTTCAACAGTCTTGTAATGTACTATGCCGGAATATATATTGCATTAAAGAAAACGAAGCAAGTGGGATATTCTTCCCTTGTTGGAGCAGTGCTAAATGCAGTCATTAATTTGGCGTTAGTCTCAAGAATTGGTCTTTATGCAGCTTCAATATCGACTATGGTTTCTTATTTGATTATAGCTTTATATCGTGCCATTGATATTAATAGATTTATAAAAATTAAATATAATTTCCTCCAAATAATAGGGGGATTCTGTTTGATGGCAATTTCAAGTATTGCCTATTATCAGCGTAATTGGTTAGGATATATTGTGTGCATATTAATAGCGTTTAGCTATAATTGGTTTAACAATAGGTATATGATTTTATGTGTGATAAATAAGTTACACCGGAAAACAACAGGCGTTAAGTAGCATAAAGAAAAGTAATCGAATGACCAAACACATTGGGGTTTAACCCTCAAAAGAATAATAAGCTTTTCCCAAAGAAACAATAAACAGGTACGGGAACAATAAGTTCCTACCGCTAATCTAATAAGCGCATGCCTCTTTTGGGAAGGTACATTGAGGGCGCTCAAAGGTATGGAAAGGAGAGAGTATGAAAACAACATTACTTATCATGGCAGCCGGAATCGGCAGCCGATTTGGAACAGGAATAAAACAGTTGGAGCCGGTCGATGATGCAAACCATATCATCATGGACTACTCAATCCACGATGCGATTGAAGCTGGTTTCAATCATGTGGTATTTATTATCCGCAAGGATATCGAGAAAGAGTTCAAAGAGGTCATCGGTGATCGTATTGCTTCCATTTGCTCCAATCATAATGTAACTGTGGACTATGCTTTTCAGGATATCAACGATATTCCGGGAGAACTTCCGGCAGGCCGCACAAAGCCGTGGGGAACGGGACAGGCCGTGCTTGCAGCAAAGAGCGTAATAAAGACTCCGTTCATTGTGATCAATGCAGATGATTACTATGGCAAGGAAGGCTTCAAGGCTGTTCATGAGTATCTGGTGAATGGCGGTAAGTCCTGCATGGCAGGTTTCGTTCTGAAGAACACACTGTCTGACAATGGCGGTGTGACTCGTGGTATCTGCAAGATGGACGAGTATGGAAACTTGACTGAGGTTGTGGAGACTAAGAATATCGTAAAGACTGCAGATGGAGCAGAGGCAGACGGTGTGGTTGTTGATGTGAATTCTCTGGTTTCCATGAATATGTGGGGCTTGACTCCTGATTTTCTGGATGTGCTGGAAAATGGTTTCAAGGAGTTTTTCGAGAAAGAAGTACCGAGCAATCCTCAGAAAGCCGAGTATCTGATTCCAATCTTCATCGGTGAGCTGCTGGAGCAGGGCAAGATGTCTGTGAAGGTTCTAAAGACCAACGACACCTGGTACGGCATGACCTACCATGAGGATGTCGCAGCAGTGAAAGACAGCTTCAAGAAAATGTTGGCGGATGGCGTGTATAAGGCTGAGCTGTTCAGTGATCTGTAAACAACGATGAAAGAATCGATTGATTTACTAGGGAAAATCCTCACAAACATCCTGACTGCTCTGTATGAGCCGTTTGGTTTTTCGATCCTGCTTTCCTTTCTGGTCATGTTTTTCTATCTATATGCTTATGAACCTCAAGAAGCCGGGAAAGGCTGGAAGAACGCCATAGTGACATGGTATCAGAAATTCAAAGAGAGTGTATTCTTTCGGAAGCTGTTCCTATTAGCCTTTGTTGCATCAATGATTTTGTTCCGAACATTACTGAACCGTAACCTCTGGATGAACCCGTTGTCCAAGATTATGGGCGGCTGGGGCATCTGGGAGACAAAGAATGGTGAACAGGTTTTGACCACAGAGTGCATTGAAAATGTGATTATGATGGTGCCGTTTTCAGCAGTAATGATGTGAACATTCGAAGAAAAGATAGGAATTAGCTGGAAGAAGATCCTGTGGCAAAGCGGGAAGATAGCATTTATCTTTTCGATAAGCATAGAAATGCTGCAATTATTGCTTCGCTTAGGAACGTTCCAGCTATCAGACATCTTCTATAACACAGTCGGTGGAGTGCTAGGCGGATTGATGTATTGCGCGGTGATGAAGGCAAGAAAGCGTCTGTAAAATGGGATGAAATTGTGATATACTGGGAGCGGATGCTCCCTACGCTGCTCTGATAAGTCACACACCTCTCCGTGGTGAGCAGCAGGCAACGATCTTATGATCGGCGAAGATGTGAAAGAAACATAGAAGAAAGGAGCTGGTAGAAGTGGAAGCAATGGAAGGAAAGTACTTGGAACTTGTTCAGAATTGTATTAATTATGCAAGAAGTTTCATGACATTACCCGAACCTATTGAATCCTATTTTGAAGACTGCCCATCTGACAGATTCAAAACAATGGACAATGCCGCAGAGGGATGCGGAAATAAATTGTATTTTAATAAGTCGTGGTTTACAGGACAAGATAGATGGGAAAATCATAGGGTTGATATAGAGTTCTTCATTTTTCATGAGCTGCGACACTTACATCAGCACTATGAAATTGCGTTGTTGGATAGCAATAATACTGTACATGAAGATATAAGTACCATTGTTTCATGGAAAAATGGTTTTATAAACTATACAAGAAACGAAGGCGGAAGTACACAGGCTGTTAATCTGTCTCAAGAAGTAGAAATTGATGCAAATGCATATGCATTGTGTCTCAGCAATATGTTACATATTTCTGATAATATAGAGCTTCGCTTTAGTGTACCACAAGAAGCAATGGATTTAGCAGACCCCAGATCACGACAGTATTATGAAAATCGACCAGAATTAAAAAGATATATGGATAAATTGAAAAGAGATGCAGGACAGCCTGTGGTAAGAAAACCAGAAAGAAATGAGCTGTGTCCTTGTGGTAGCGGAAAGAAATTTAAGAAGTGTTGTATTGGCAAAGGCATATATGATTGATGTATCATATATATCCACACAGTGCTATACTTAAACCACTAAAAAAGGAAAGAGGTTATCACCTATGCCCAGAATGAAAGGCAGCAAAAACCGTCCCAAAACTAATAACGACTACGCATCCCAAGTCGCAGAGAAGCAGGAGACTATTGCGTCTCTGAATACCGAGATCGCATCCATCCAGAAAGCAATTGAGGAGCAGAAAAACACATTGAAAGAGAAGAAGACTGCTCTGAAGAAAGCCGAAAAAGAAGTGGCATCCCTGGAAGCAAAGAAAGCAAAGGCAGATGCTAAGGCCGCTGAAGAAGCTAAGAAGACCGAAGCAGAGGCTGTGCTGAAGAAGTTGCTGGCGAGCGGCATGAGCGCGGATGAGATCCTCGAAAAACTGAAATAAAACAAGAACCCAAGAAAAATGAATGCCGTGTGGACAAACTGAACTCCAGGAGTTCACACGGTGATTTTTGAAGGTTGATGTATAGTTTGTAACGGAAATAAAAGAAGAACAAAATTTGAAGAAATGGAGCGTGAGAAAAATGAATTTATCAAAAATACATCATATTGCAATCATCGTATCTGACTACGAAGCCGCAAAGGATTTTTATGTGAACAAGCTGGGCTTCTCTGTTATCAGAGAAAACTATCGCCCGGAGCGTAAGGACTGGAAACTGGATCTGCGTGTCAATGAATACACAGAGCTGGAGATTTTCGCTGAGGAAAACCCGCCGAAGCGTGTGAACCGCCCGGAGGCATGTGGTTTGCGTCACCTTGCGTTCTGCGTTGATAGCGTGGAGCAGACGGTGAACGAGCTGGCGGAGGTAGGAATTGAATGTGAGTCGGTTCGTGTAGATGATTATACCGGCAAGAAGATGACTTTCTTCCACGACCCGGATGGACTGCCGCTGGAACTGCACGAATAATTATGGGAGAGAAAAGAGCGTATAAAGCCAGAAAGCCCGGCGGTGGTCGGAAGAAGCTGAAGCCGGAGTACGATGCTGGGGAGAATCTGAAAGAGCAGATGGATGCGGCTGTGGTACTTTATGATTTTGAGATGTCCTTGCAGACCATCGCCGATGCTCTAGCTCTAAACCCTATCAAAGTCCGGAAGCTGCTCATCACAGCCGGCGTGTATGAATCAGAAGTGGCGGAGAAGGTACAGGATACCTTTGAGGAGTATCGAGAAACACAGAACTATAAAGAAGCAATCCTCTCAACTGCATCAACCCTTGAACTATCCAGAGCCTCCGTTACCTCGTATCTGCCTTATCAGAAAGGTGTATACTTCCCAAGTACTGCTGATAAAGAAAAAATTAGTGTTGGAGCAGATCGGCAGCGGAGATACAGAGCAATGAAGCGGTGGAGGGCTGATTCGACAGAAGAAAACTTCTGGGGAGTGGTTCTGGCCTATGCTGGGGTAAAATTTAAAACCTACTCCGGGTTGCCATTCTCTTACGAAATTAAAAAAGGCAGGAATGGCGAGTATACAAAAGAACTGTGGATAGACCGCCGGGAGAAGAGTAAAAGTCTGGCGTGGAGTTCTATTGTTTTGGCACTGGGAAATATTAAAGGGAAAGTAGTAGAGAGGCCAAAGACTCTGGGGGATATCCGGGGAGTGACTTATATTTACGGGATGTTCTATCGGTTCGGCTTGATTGATGTGCCGGATGAAGTGAAGGGGAAGATGAGGTCGGCTATCTTCCCATAACTGCAACAGAAGGAAATCTGTTCTTTCAGTTAATATCTGAGCTACAGGAACAGACATCCATTATAATTACAACC
>SAAB01000012.1 GCA_009929615.1 Clostridia bacterium
CTAAATCTATGATAAATTCAGTATGAATTCCATCTAGCCGCTATACGGTTAATCCGCTAGTTTTCGGACAGTCTCCCTAAAAGAGGAAAATGCACCCCCCTATTTAATATGAAAGAAAGCAGCCAACTCTATTAAGTTGACTGCTCTGCAAACTGGAAGCTGTTCTGTTTATCTATCATCTCACTACTCATGAATCTCTAGTGGTAATCCATCTGGATCTTGAAAAAATGTCATTTTTCTACCAGTAAATGTATCCAACCTTACTGGCTCTGTTTGAATCCCCTTTGTTTGTAACCATTGAACGGTCACGTCAACATCCTCTACTGCAAAAGCCAAATGGCGTAATCCGCAGGCTTCTGGATAACTTGGACGGACAGGTGAATTTTTGATAATGAACAACTCTATCTCCATATCGCCACAAGCAAGATCAATTTTATAATCATCTTTATCCTCACGATAATTTTCCCTGATTACAGAGAATCCCAATAAATCTGTATAGAACTCTTTACTTTTCTGATAATCACTTCCAATAATTGCAATATGATGAACCTTTTTCAATAACATAATTTTTCTCCAATCATAGATATGTTACGGTTTCAGAAATTTGCTTATAGCCATTATGCCATTTTTCAATTGGTTCTGCATCCTCTGCTGCATATCCTAGTGGCATAAGAAGAACCGCTTTTTCATTTTTAGGCAAGTGGAAAGCTTCGGCCAATTCATCATTAGGAAATAAATTTACCCAACATGATGCAATTCCTATATTCCATGCTTCTAGCATCATATGTGTTGCTACGATACTAACATCCTGCTCTCCTGAATGAATTCCTTCCTGTTTTGGATTATTCCAATCAGCATTATCATCATATGCGATTAGTAATACAGTTTGTGCCCCATAAATACACGGACATAACGTATTTACTTTTTCAAGAGCTTCGGCACTTTGAATCGCATAAATCCTCTGTGGCTGATAATTTACTGCTGTGGGTGCGACATTTCCTGCCTCTAAAATTTTATCTAATTTTTCCTGTTCAATCTTCTGATCAGAAAATTTTCTTACAGAATATCTGTCCTTTGCCAGTTCTAAAAAATCCATAATCCTAATTCCTCCTGTTATTCTAATTTTCAAATTGAATTCTTGATGGTATAATCATAACAAAAGATGCAACTATTTCAAGTACGCACATAAAAGTGCGATACTCTACCAAGGGAGAGCGTATTATGAATATTGATTTCATTACTGACGAGAACCTAGAAGATACAGGTTTTTACTATACAATGTCTCTCATTCAAGGAAAATACAAAATGTATATTCTTTACACGCTGATGGGGCATGGTGCTGTTCGATTCAATCAACTGAAAAAATATATCAATGGAATATCTTATAAATCACTTACATCTTCTCTCAAAGAACTTGAGGCAGATGCGCTCATTCACCGAGAAGAATATCCGCAAATACCACCAAAAGTTGAATACAGTCTAACAAAGCGTGGTGAATCTCTTATCCCTATTCTTGATAGTATATGTCACTGGGGTTTAGAAAATCGTACAGAACCATACTCTAAAGATTCCGATCTAATATGAAAGAAAAGCTTAGTTTCTGAAATGATTCCATCAGGAAGAATGCCTGCGGATGGCTACACTGGAACGTGCGAAAGTAGGTAATAGCAGTCGAGCAAATGAATGGCAAGGAAAAAGCAGCCAACGTATTAAGTTGACTGCTATGCAATCTGGAATTTCGAATACCTCTTATTATGCCTTATTGACTTCTATAATAGCAATATCACAGGACATTCGTCCTCGAACGACTTCGTATTTTATATTGTCATACCCCATATCAGCAAAAAATCTTTCATAGGAATTAACATCAAACTGTCGCTTAAAACTAGCACCAAACTTTTCTAAAAATTTAACAGCTAATTTGTTGGTTCCTTCATCTCCATTAATGTACGTTGGTATGATTAATTTGCCTCCATCTTTACATACGCGAGTAAGCTCTATGAGTGCCTTCTGCGGATTCGGTAACAAATGAAGTACATTCCCTGCCACAACAGCATCAAAAGAATTGTCTTTAGCATTTATACTGGTAATATCCAGCTTTTTAAAGGCAACATTATCAAATTTACTAAGTTTCTTTTTTGCTTGACTAAGCATTCCTTCTGAATAATCTGAGGCATACAGTTTTTTGCATGCGGAAGCTATATAGACGCTGATTGCTCCGGTTCCACAAGCGCACTCCAGCACCTTATCAGACTCAGATATATACTTTGCTACACACTTGCCCGTCTCCTGATAAACACTTTTGTTGTATATATTTTCAAACAGGTCATATAAGCCTGATACTTTGTCCCAAAACATAATTTTCTTCCTTTCACAATTACTAACAAAATTGTTGTGCGTTGACTACTCAATCAACCGCCCATTATCGTTCCACTCTCCATACATGATTCCTTTTCGTGTGTTTTCAATCAATTTTTTTAATCTGCTCTGAAATAATTCGGGTTGTTTCTTTTTAATTTGAATTGTATCTATTCGCACTCGTTGATATAGTGGTGGAAATTTATTGAAGTTTTCCCATACTACAGAATCTGCTTTCAATGCTTTTAAAATGTCTTCATCAATCACAAATCCATTTGATGACATATCAGGCAATACTGCCCTACCTGCATCTGTCATTTTCCCTAAACGTTCCATTCTTCGACATCGTTCTTTATTTAATTCTGACCACAAACTACTTTTTCTTCGTGGAGCTAATTTCTGTACTGTTATCCCACTATCTAATTTTTTTGTGGTGCTATCTATCCAACCAAAGCACATAGCTTCTTCGACAGCATCAATATACCAAAAAATGTTATCATCTACTGGACGTCCTCGTTTAACTACAACCCAACATTCCTTTTCTTTATTATGATTATCTATCAGCCATGCTCGCAATTCATCACGATTTTTTGCTGTAAGTATATTATTTAATTCCATATCAGTTCTCCAAAATTCTGATTTGTCTCTGAGGCTATTCTACCATCAAAGCCTTGGTTTTTCAACGCAAAAACGGCCAACTACTATTTCCGTTGGCCGCCTTCTGATTCGTGTTCTTTCTATTTATATAGTGATTTCGATTCCCCCTCAGAACACTACCGTTACTGTTTTCTCATTTTCTGCTCTGATATGGTCTACCAGTCCGCCCCAAAGCTCCTCTCTGAATTCTGTCTGCTCCCCATCAAGTCCCTGCAGGTTCTTGATGAAGTTCATCAGAATTTCCCTTGTATCGTTCTTCTCTTGGATGGCTGCACTGGAACGTGCTGAATTAGACTATGTGGATTATAGCAGTCAGAGAAATAAATGGCAAAAAAAACAGCCAACCATATTAAGTTGACTGCAATACAATCTGGAAAACCTATTATTACCGAATAAAATTAGTCAGCACCTTTTCTTCGAGACTGTCCCAAAGTTCCTCTCCACACATAAATTAATTTATTCATATCACAGCCATCTATATTCAGTGCATCCTTTTGGACAGCAATTTGTTTCATTCCTGCTTTCTGCATAATCAAGGACGAACCCACATTATCCTCTGCGCACCATGCCCGAATAGTTGTTATCCCTTCTATATCCGAAAGATAATGAACCACTTCCTGCAACACTTCAAAACCATATCCATGATTCCAGTGATTTCGCTCAATACTGAATCCCACTTCAACACTATTTTCATCTGAATTGTAATCATAAGCACCTATAGTACCTATCAGTTCTCCATCTAATTCTATACCCCATCCATAAAAGTGATTATCCTCATAGTTTAAAATAAAATTCTTAACTGTGTCATAAGCATCTTCTAAAGTCTCATAGGGATTCCAACCTGTATATTTTGTCATTTGCTTATCACAGCCAATTTTATTATAAAGCACTTCCGCATCTGAAATAATGTGCCTTCTTAGTATTAGTCGGTTTGTAGTTAATTCAACCGTTCCGCTCATTTTAGCCTCCTTAAATTCTGTTTTTTATTCTATTTTACAACGTATCTTGTTCTTTTCATTTCTTTGTTTATGTACAAGTATAAACCAAATAATACACAGGATGGTTTGAATAAATGTAGATGCCGGAGTTGCCAGCCCAATTGTAAACAGAGAAGTATCCGGCAGATGGCTGAACAGAATGGATAGTGGAACTCTGATTCCAAACGCACCAATTATTCCCTGTATCATTACAAATTTTGTCGTTCCAATCCCATTAAAATACCCTACAAAGCAGAAATAGAAACAGGTCAACAGACAGTCCACCGCATAGGCCTTCAAGTAATCCGCACTTGCCAGAATAACAGCTTCTTCATTTGCGAATATAAATGATAACATATCTCCCTGAAAGAATGCCAAATAAAACATAACTACTGCACATATCAAAGATAGCCCCATAGCATAAAACAGGGATTGATCCGCTCGTTTACGATTTCCTGCACCATAGTTCTGTGCTACAAATGCCGCCATAGCCTGCATAAATGCTGATGGAATCAGCATTAAGAATACAACTACTTTTTCTGCAACACCGACTCCTGCTGATGCATCCAATCCAAGCCGGTTCACAATTGCCAAAATGATTAAAAAGGATATTCCAACCAGAAAATCCTGAAGTGCAATGGGCAATCCAAGTCCAACAATTTTCTTTACATTCTGTTTTCTGAATTTGATTTGCGATTTATCAAAGGAAAATGGCAGTGTTTTCTTTCTAATTATCAAAAAAGAAATCAAAACGCTAATAAGCTGTGCAAATACTGTTGCAATTGCTGCGCCTGCTGCCCCAAGTGAAAACCCAGCTACCAATATAAAATCACCAACAATATTACAAATACATGCAATTAGGACCGTAATCAGCGGTGTTCTCGAATCCCCCATTCCACGAAATATACTGCCGATCAGATTATATGCAATAATTACGACAGATCCAGCTCCACATATTTGGATGTAGGAAACAGTTTGAGAAAATGCTTCTTTCGGGGCATTCATGATACCAGCCAGTCCAGAAGAAGCCACTGGTATCAAAACAGTAAGTGATATTCCAATAATTAAGAACAAAAGAATGCTGTTTCCAAGAATATCACCACCCTTTTTTGCATTACCTTCACCTATTGTTTGTCCCAAAAATATAGTGGTTCCCATAGAAAAACTTACAATCAGATTGGTCAGTGTCATCATTATTTGAGACCCCGTTCCAACTGCGGATACATCAACCGAAGAACCAAATTTACCAACAATCAACAAATCAGCCGCCCCATACATGGCTTGTAAGAACAGTGCACCTAACACTGGAATCATAAATTTCAATAATGCTTTTAAAATGTTTCCTTCTGTAAAATTGTTTTTCATTTTCTTTCCTCCTATAAAAAAGAATATCGTTTGCGATATTCTGCGCCGCTTTTGCGTCGCTTAACGACATATTTCCTCTACAAAAGCGTGCGCATCCTTGCGGAGCATTTTTATTACATAGGAAGCAATTTCCTATGTAATAAAAAAGGGCTGGACAAGAGAAAGCAATAAATGCTCTCCATCTTATCCAGCCCGTTATGTACATAACAAACCCTCCGATGAACCAATAACTATTTCATATTCAGTTTTTATCATGAACCTTGTTTATGATATTCAAATCGGGATTCTTTTTTTATTCAACTAAGATATATTAACTCATGCTGTCCCAAAAATCAATGGTATATTCTCATATTTATGTGATATTTTTTAACCATGAAAGAAAAGTTTTGTTTTTGGAATGATTCCACCAGGAAGAATACCTTCCGGATGGCTTTTCGCCATCACTCAGTAGTTAAAAATATATGGAATCACTTATCGGATAAAATTCGTTGCAACCCAAGTCTCACGTTTGGGCCTTGCCAGTCCTTTTTCCCGGCCCGCTTCAATGCCTTTCAACAGCCATGCCATGTTGATTGCAAGGGTACGCATGGTCTGTAAGCCCTCGGCATCCTGTTCCACATCCTCCGGCGTAAAGCCATGTACCTGATTCCAATATTGGGAGGAGACCACTGGCATATTGTTCATCATGTAGTACATATTCAATTGGGCAAAGGCTTCCGATGCACCGCCACGACGGCAGGAAACCACAGATGCCACAGGCTTGTCCTCCATATACCCGGTACCGCTGAAAAAGACGCGATCCATAAACGAGGTAATGGAGCCGGTTGCCGAACCATAGTAAACAGCGGAGCCAAAAACAAAGGCATCTGCCGATTTTGCAAGGTTCAGAAATTCGCCAACCTTATCATCAAATACGCATTTTCCGGTTTGACCACATCTGAAACAGCCAATGCAGCCCTGTACGCTTGTGCCAATCCAGAAGATTTCAGAATCCACACCCTCTTTTACAAGCTGCATCTGAATTTCCTCTAAGGCGCGGTTGGTGCAGCCGTTCTTGTGGGGGGAACCATTCACTAAAATCACTTTCATATTCATTCTCCTTTGGGCGTATAGCCAATTTTATCTTGCTCGGTAATGGCGCGAATCACCCGGCATGGGTTTCCGGCGGCAATTACTCTGCTGGGAATATCTTTTGTAACAACACTTCCGGCGCCAATCACGGAACCATCTCCAATCGTAACGCCTGCCGCGATCTGCACATCTCCGCCGATCCATACCTGATTTCCTATATGAATCGGCTTGGCAATACAAATGCCTTGTGCGCGTTCATCGGGATCAAGCGCGTGATTAACCGTATAAAGGCTGACGTTGGGGCCAATCAGCACATGATCGCCAATCGTGATTTCGGCATTATCCATCAGCATACAGTGGGTATTGATGATCACATCATCCCCGATATTGATGTTGCTGCCGTGTTCGCAATGAAAATCCGGGATAATGTATAGATTTTCCCCCGCGTGGCCCAGCAGCTGTGCTAAGATTTTCTCTCTCTTATGGACTTCATCTTCACCTGTGAGATTGTATTCCTGCGTCAACGCACAGGCTCGCTTGAACATCTGCATCATGTCTGTATCAAATATGTGGGGTAAGCCACCCTTTGCTCTCTCAAATTCTATCATGGTTTCACGCTCGCTTCACAGTTCGATCAGTTTCATCCCGGCAGCGTGATACAGCTCTACAACCTTTTCCGGGGTGATTTCTCTTGAAAGATACACTTTTGCTTTCATGGTTTTTCATTCCTTTCATTCGTTGATGTCGTTTTCGATTGCTCTAATGACCTTTGCCGGTACACCGCCTACGACGCAGTTATCCGGCACATCTTTTGTAATGACCGCACCGGCAGCGACCACCACATTGTTGCCAATGGTGACACCGGGCAGCACTGTCACGTTGCCACCGATCCACACATCGTTTCCAATGATGACAGTCTTTGCAACGCCAAGGTGCTTGCGGCGGCCCATGGGCGAAAGCGGATGATTTACTGTGGTAACAAGCGTGTTCGGGCCGATCATCACATAGTCGCCAATATGCACCGGGGCAATATCTAAAATCGTTACATTGTAGTTGGCAAGAAAGTTCTCGCCAACATGGATGTTGCTGCCATTGTCGCAGTTGAACACCGGCAGTACGGTGGGGTTGGCTCCTGCCGAGCCAAACAGCTTACGAACCACCGTTTCCCGCTGCTCTGTGTTCTGCATGGGAATAGTGTTCAGCTTTTGGCACCATTCCAGAGCATGGAGCTTTCGCCCGTCAACCTCGGCATCCCAAAAATCATATTCCAAACCGGCGTCTAATTTTTCCGCTTCTGTCATTGCGTTGTTCCTCCATTCATCCTTTTTTCAAATATAATTGTCTCTGCTTTGGATTGCTCTTGTAGAATTAATTCTGACTGGCAAACCATGCGTTATACTCTGCCACCGGCGGTCTGCCTGCGATATAAGATAGCATCGGAATATCCGGGCGCTTTTCAAGGAGAGTTTCATAAGCCGGGACAGATACAACACCGGCACCACAATGTAGAATAACGGGAACCCCCTCCGGGATTTCGTTGTATCGCTCTTCCATTTCGGTATGCGGGATCCAGAGTGCGCCGGTAAAGCCAGTGTCGAGTTTCCATTCAGGTGCGTTAACCTCTACGATCACCAGATCAGGGGTATTTTTCATATATTCCAGTGCATCTTCCGGAGACATCGGCCCACCGGCTGAAATAGTGCTTGTATTCATGTTTTCATCCTCCATGCTGTCTGTGTTTGCAAAATAGCTTGCAGACACATTGGTCAGCATATCCCGGTTAGTGGCATCAGCAGACGAAAATTCAGAAGTAACGGGGATGACAGCTTGATCTTCGCCACCAAGCGTCACCCGACCGCTAGCCAAAACGCGGCTGCTCCAATAAAGGGTTCCCTCCAAGTAAAAGGTATAGATTCCGTCAGGCACCTTATTTCCGTCTAAATCCGTCCCATCCCAAGTGTAAGTTACATTTCCGGCCTGCGGCGTTGCGCCGGAAACGGCGTCAATTTCATCCGCAGACATAGTTGCCGGGCCAGCCTTTGCCACCCATGTGGGTACGCTGTCCTCGCGTGTCGTGTACCCACCGTTTGCAGTAAAATTCGTGACATACAACGTTTTCACAAGAGCGCCCTCTGTATCTTCGATCCAAACGGCATACTGATTGGAGGCCGGTGTGCTGCCTCTTGTAAAAGTGAATGACAGTTCCAATGTCCCGCCCGTGCCAGTGTTAGCAGCGGGTTCCTGCACTGTCTGGGATTCTTCCAAGGGGGCATCGGAATCCGATTGATCAGGTGATGAGGTCGGCACAGTGCCTTCGTCGGCATACGAATTTTCATTTCCACCACTGAACCCAACATACAAAACAGCAGCACAGCAAAGCAAAACAGCAGCCACGGCACTGATCCATATCTTCTTTTTATTCATTTGGAGCCTCCTTTGTTTTGATATCTGGATTTCAGCAAATAGCGGGGAGGCGGCAGACAACCGGCCTTATTTGCCAAGTTGTCCACCGTCCTAAGAGCTATTTATGTGTTATCAGGCATTTCGTTTAACACCTGATTAATAATCAAAACGGCATCTTTGACTTTCATTCCGCATTGAAATGGCTGTGGACTTTCCCCGTGTAACACTTCGCGGCAAGTCAACGCACCATATTCGCGTTTGAACAGCTCAGCGGCTTTTTGGATTCTGGCAAAATTAGCCTTTCGCTTTTGGGCACAACTGGGCATACCATCACAGGAATAGAAACTGATGATAGCGGATGCTGCGGCCAATGCACCGCAAACTTCCTGCAGCCCGCCAATTCCACCACCAAAGCCCTCCATCATGCGGTATGCTGTCTGTGGTTCGATCCCCATATCCTCTGCATAAGCGCAGAATACCGCTTGGGAACAGGTGCAGCCATCCGCATATCTTTGCGAGGCTGCTTTTAGTTTCTCGTCAGGCGAGGCATTCATTGGCATTTCCTCATCTCTTTAGCGGAATGCTTTTTCAAACATTTCCAAATAGTCTGCATCGGACAGTGGAAGCGGATCAGCGGTAATGTCTCCACCCAGCACTTCGTGAACCTTGGCTGGGAACTGCTTAATTTCCTCGGCAGTGATGCCGTCATCACTCATTTTCAGGTCAGCACAGCCCACAGCCGCAATCAAATCGTCCAGTGCCTTGATAAAGTCCTGCCCAGAGGCTGCATTTTCCACACCCATGGCCTTTGCCATTTTAATCATTGGTTCCTCGGCAGCCTTACGGTCAGCAAAGAAACCATAGTAGGCGTGAGCGATCTCAATCAGACCAGCACCATGCACCAGGTTGTCGTGGAAACTGCCCATGACGTGTTCCATGGTGTGAGCAGAAGTACACATCATGTAATAGGCAGCCAAGGTGTTTGCCAGTGCCACATAAGCGCGGGCTTCCTTGTTGCCGCCGTCCTTGTAGGCTACAGGCAGATACTTGGCAATCAACTCTACGGTTTTCAGTGCAAACATCTCTGCCATCGGATGTACGTTCTTGTTGACTACGGTTTCACTGGCATGGAAGAACGCATCCATACCCTGATAAGCTGTGAATTTGGGAGGCACGCTCATCATCAGGTCGCTATCCACAACGGAAAGAGTCGGGAACATGGACGGGAAGAAGATGCCGGTTTTTTCCTGCGTTTCATCGTTGGTGATAACGGCGGCAATGTCCACTTCGCTGCCAGTTCCGGCAGAGGTCGTAATGCAGACGATAGGCAGCGCATTAAACTCTGCAACTTTCTTGCCGCCTGCAGCGCTCAAAGAATAATCCCAAATATCGCCTGGGTTGGTTGCCATCAGGGCAATACACTTGGAGCAGTCCATAACGGAACCACCACCCAGCGCAATGATGAAATCGCAGCCATTGTCTTTCATGGCTTTTGCGCCGTCCATGACATTTTCCTTGGTCGGGTTCGGGCGAATCTCATCAAATAAAACGTGTTCCACACCAGCAAGGTCGAGTTCCTTTTCCACGCTGGCAAGATATCCGTACTGTTTCACAGATGTAACGTTTGAAGTGGCAATGAGTGCCTTTTTCCCAGGCATTTCTTCGCTGTGAAGTTCTCCCAGTTTACCCGCGCCAAACAAAACTTTTGTCGGCATATAAAAGTTAAAGTTATACATAATAATCCTCCTGCAAATGAATTTGTTTTTTGGTATGCTTGAATTATAGACTAGCAAGTTCTGAAAAACACCGCCAAAAGTTAACACTATTAGTGGTAAATCTTAATATTACATGATATAATCACTAAAAAGGATTTCACAATATAAAAGTTCAAAATGAAAATGCTATTATCACAGGAGGCGTACATATGGATAATGCACTACTACTTTCCTCCATAGAAAGGTTAGGAAAGGAATTTGATGCCATCGAGTGGAAATATCTTGATGTTTCCCCCGGCAGTACACGGGAAAAAACACAGCTCTGGCCTGGTGATTCAACAGAAGATGTCATGATTTGTGTTTATAAAGGTAATTTCATCAATCAGATGTTTCATCGGCAGGATTATTTCTTTTTCAACTTTGCTTATCAAGGAGATTATGGAGCTTTAAGCTACCAGTTTGATAACCGAATCACAGCTCATGAGGGTGAGTGCTATATCGGACAGCCCTATGCCGGATATGCACCAAATGGCCAAAGTGATACTGAAATTATTATTGTGGGCGTATTGATTCAGACACAGGCATTTTTTAAGACATTTCTCCATGTTCTTTCTGCAAACAGAACACTGTTTCATTTCTTTCTAAATCCACAAATCAATGAATACTCCGATGAGTACATTCAGTTAAAGTTTGAGGATTTATTCTCTGTCCGTAGTCTACTGGAACTGATGATTGTTGAATATGCGAATCGGCAGGAGAACACGCAGGATGTGCTAAAGCCATTGACACTTGCCCTGCTTATGCAGGTCGCAAGACAATATGCAAAATCCAATCCGACAGCAGAAACAGATAAGCTGTCCGAAAAAATTGTTCAGTATATTGGAGAACATTTTGACACTGTAACACTGGGTGACATTTCCGCACATTTCTCTTATCACCCAAACTACATTTCAGGGTATATCAGAAAAGAACTTGGCAGATCCTTTTCAGAAATTCTGTTAGAACAACGAATGGAACGAGCCATTGCGCTGCTTAAAGGAACTGACCTGAGTATTGAAGATATTGCCGCCATGTTGGGATATAGCAATAACAGCAATTTTTATAAGGCTTTTCGTGAGTATTATCATATGTCACCCAGAGAATATTGCATGCTGTTATCTAAATAAGTACCCAAAATAGGATTTTCTCTGCTCTCTTACAAAATATTATCTATTCCATCAGCAGAACAATGATTTTCAGTAAAAAGGCGGCCAACTACTATTTCCATTGACCGCCTTCTGATTCGTGTTTTTTCTATATTATACGATAATTTCGATTCCACCTCGGAACACTACCGTTACTGTTTTCTCATTTTCTGCCCGGATATGGTCTACCGGTCTGCCCCAAAGTTCCCTTGTATCGTTCTTCTCTTGGATGGCTGATTCCAGTTCTTTAAACCTTGAATGCTTCTCCGTGATTCTTCATTTTTTTAAAGCATCGCTTCTGACATAGTGCGTTTTTCTTCCTGCACCCATTTTTGCAAGAGTCCCGTCCGCAACCAATTTTTTTAAGGCTGCTTCTACGGAAGAACTGCCAAGACTTGGACATGCAATTAAGGCTTCCTGCTTTGTGAATGTCCCAATCTTATTAGAGACATACTCTTTTACCACATCATAAGATGTACTTTTAGTACCTGCTCTATTTGCCATTGTAATACGATTTTCAAATTCTCGATAACATGACAAAATCACTCCAAGCATATATTTTATGAATGGTTTTGGATCATTTTCTTCCTCATACCAATTCTGATTGGCCGCTGCAAGTGCTTCATAGTACGCCTCTTTTGTATCCGCTATTGCTTTTTCGATACTGATATACTGTCCAACCATATATCCATTTCGATACAAAAGAAGCAGTGTCAAAAGCCTGCTCATTCTGCCATTGCCGTCATTAAACGGATGGACACACAGAAAGTCCAAAATGAAGCATGGCATTAAGATAAGAGGATCAATCTGCTCTTTCTCCAATGTCTTTTGATAGCTCTCGCAGATCATGGCAATGGCATCTGGGGTCTCATACGGAGCTAATGGACGAAATAATACTGTCTTCTCTCCATTTGGCAACACAGCATCAATTTCATTTGGTGTAGTCTTAAAACATCCCCCATAGGATAGTGCAGTATATTTCAACAAATCCCGATGCATCTGCAGGATATAATTCGGTCTTACCGGTATCATTTCATAATTCTCATGAACTAGATTTAAAACATTCCGATATCCTAAGATTTCACTTTCATCGCGATTCTTTGGTGTTGTTTTATCTTCTACCAGTTGTTTCAATCTGGCATTTGTTGTCACAATTCCTTCGATACGATTGGATGCTTCTGTACTCTGTACTTTTGCGATCTGTATCAGACGCTCCAGTTCCACAGGCTTTTGTCTGATATATAGTTCCTGTTTCCCTTTAAATTCATGAATTTTTGCAACATACGACAAGATTTCATTATCCCATGTTCCAGTACCCAGTTTTTCATAATCAAATTTTCGCAAACAGTTGCACCTTCTTTCTCCCAATTATATATTTCTTTCTCCCAATTATATATTGTTTTTGGGAGAAATGTAATCCGTATTGGGATTAACATCGTCTTCTTCATCTAATTCATTTTAATTTTTCGTCCTATTCAAAATTTAACGATTATAAAATTATAACAATACCCCATAGATATCGTTAATCGGGTATTCGATTTTCACTGTAAAACTCGAATACCTGTTTAAAGTAGTTTCATTCTTTAAGCGTATAACGTTAGGATACCCCCAAACAAAGCCTTTACACAGCCTTTTTGAATGTTCTAGTCCTGTTTTGTTGTATCAATAAGCGTGTCCCTTCGTTCATTGTTTATTCTTTATAAACTTCAATGTGAATACTGCCTGGCATCTTTTCTATAGTATCTTCTCCGCTGATTGGCTCTCCTAAAAGATACAATCAGCAAAGCGAAAGGTTCCTGCCGGATCAAAAGAAATCAGATTCATGGACTGGCATGTTGCTTTTGGTGATGGAATCAGCATTCCTGTTCTTTCCATTACTGTTTTCTCATCTTCTGCTCTGATATGGTCTACCGGTCTGCCCCAAAGTTCCTCTCGAAATCCCGTCTGCTCCCCATCAAGTCCCTGCTGTACCATTACTTCTTAATACTTAATTCTATAGTAATCCATAACCTTCTTAAAATAATCTTGTGCTGTCAAACAGGTATCTATCAGATATCCTTTTTCCATTCTCCACTCACGCAGTCCGCGATAGTAAAACATCTTCAATTCATCTGTAATAATAAAAGGCACAATATTATTCTTCAAACACTCTTTAAACATAATCAGTCTTCCAACCCTGCCATTTCCATCCTGAAATGGATGAATCCGTTCAAATTGTTCATGAAATGCTATGATATCTTCTAAGGTTTTTTCTTCGTTTTTATTATATTGTTTCAGTAATTTCTTTATCTCTTCTCCAACCTCTTCAGGAGCTGTCGTTTCAAGGCCGCCAACCTCATTTGGTAATTTTTTATAGTCCCCTACTGCAAACCAATCCTTATGACTGTCGCTAGTTCCTTGTTTTAGTGTATTGTGTAATTGCTTTATAAGCTTTTCTGTAAGCATATTCTTTGCATAGTCGATAATGATATCAATGCATTTAAAGTGATTGGTGGTCTCTATAATATCATCTACATTAATTGACTCATCTGAAACGCCTATAGTGCTGGTTTCAAAAATATATCTCGTTTGATCATGGGTTAATCGACTACCTTCTATGTGGTTGGAATTATAGGTCAACTCTATCTGTACTTTATGATAGATTCCTCCCGAAAGTCTGCTTTCCTTTTCCCTCTGAAGTATGTTCAAAAGTGTAGGTGCTTTCACCACAGTTCTTGCCTTTCGGCCTGGTTTTTGTGCATTCTCCGGTATATTCCATGTTTTACCTGTAAGAAAAGCACCTTCTACACGTCCCTGTGAACAATAGTTTCGGACAGAACGTTCTGAAATTTTCCACTTTTTTGCCATTTCATTTACCGATTTGTACAACATACAAGCACCTCCTTTTATATTATTATATGCCGATATCGGCAATTTTACAACAATATACTGCGTAATATTTTATTTTTTTATTGCCGATATCGGTGTGTTAATAAGCGTGTCCCTTCGTTCATTGGGACAATGCTATTGATACAATGTAACGATGCACCCCTTTTTAAACTGAATTCAGATTCATAAAATATCTCTATTTGCATGTTTACCCTAGTATTTTCATATTCTTTTTTGATGCTATATGCTTCCGCAAAAGCTGCAGCACACAGTCAACAAGTTCTTTTTTCTCATCGTTCTTAATTAAATAATAAATGACACGGTCTGTTGGTACATCGGAAAGATGATAGATATGGAATCCTTTTTCCTCCAACTTTTCTCCGACAGACCAAGGTACAATCGCCCAATTCTCCTTCGTCAGAAACTCCTCCATCAGAGACATCTGGTCTAAGAACACATTTGGATAGATGCTTTCATCAAACCACTGTCTGTGCCATGCATCGTATTCCTGATTCCACGGAAGTCTGACTTCATTTTTTGCTTCCAACGATTCCGTTTTTATCTCTGCATCCTTCTTGCCTAACTTCTGATTACTTGCCAAGACGAACGGTTCGGAAAAGAGCGGAATGGTCTGTACGGTTCTTGAATACATTGGATTGGAGACAAACGCAAAATCAGCAAGTCCGCTCTCCACATAGCCATATGCCTCTTGTGAATGATATAGATGAAACTCAAGATTGTATTTATTATCTTTCAAAAATTCTCGAAATATCTCTGGCAAAATATAAGTACTCACACTTCCAATTGATGCCATCTTCAGCAACGGCTTCTGATCCAGATTACGGATTGCGCTCGTCTCTTCCCATAAGCTCAGCCATTTTTCTGCCACAGGTAGAAATGCTTTTCCTTCTTCTGTCAGCTGGATATTGTGCATTCCTTTTTGGCGCAGTAACAGCGGATATCCCAATTCATTTTCCAATGCCTGCAGTCTCCTGCTGAGTGCTGACTGTGTGACATACAATTCCTTCGCTGACGCTGAAATATTTCCACATCTTATAATAGATAAAAAAGCTTCGATTTCTAGTGATGTCATAATTTCTCCTTCTAATATGAGCATTTATGTATATTTTATAACACAAATATGCATTATACAACCTTTCATTTTTCTTCTATAATCAGTGTTGCATCAAAAGTAATTTGAACTCAGGAGATAGGAAATGAAACAACAAACATTACTAAATGGTAATATAAAAAAAGAACTGATTTTTGAAGCGACCCCCAAGAGTTAGACCAAAAATCTAATGATTGGGAGGTCGCTTTTTCATGGCAAAACATAGTTTCCAAACTAAAATGAAAGTTGTAATGGAATATTTAAATGGCCAGGGTAGTTACAAGGAAATTGCTACGAAATATGGTATTGGAAGTAAACAGCAGATCCACAAATGGGTTCAAGCGTATACGAAATTCGGAGCCGAAGGACTTAGACGTTCTCGAAAGAATGAAACATATACTTTTGATTTTAAGCTTCATGTGGTAGAGTTATATCTATCAACAGAGGTCTCTTATCAGGAACTGGCTTTATCAGTAGGCATAAACAATCCACCACTCATCACCAAATGGGTAAATGACTTTAGAATTGCTGGTCCTGAGGCTTTGAGACCTAAGAAGAAAGGTCGGAAGAAATCATTGGGATTATCTGATAAAAAAGAAAAAGTAGCATCATCTACTGAAACCATACCAGTAGATACAAGTGCTGAACATTTAAAGCAATTAGAAGACGAAAATTTAAGGCTACGAATTGAGAATGCATATTTAAAAGAACTGAGGAGGTTGCGTTTAGAGGACGAAGCACGTCTGAGAGAACAGCAAGAGTCATCCACAGCCTCCGAAGAGACTTCAAACTGAAAGATATTTTCTCATACACAGGGTTTCCTAAAGCTACATATATGTACTGGCAGAAAAGATTTGATAGAGAAAATCCAGATACTGAGCTTGAGGATATTATCATGGAAATACGTAAGGATAACAAAGATTTCGGCTACCGTAGAGTATATGGTGAATTAAGAAAACAAGGTATGATTGTGAATAAAAAGAAAGTCCAACGAATTATACAAAAACTGGGGCTTCAGGTGACATCTTTTACAAGAAAAAGTCGTAAGTACAGTTCTTATAAAGGAAAAGTAGGACGAATTGCTCCTAACAGAATTCATCGTCGCTTTCATACCTGTATTCCTCATCAAAAGATAACAACTGATACAACGGAGTTTAAGTATTATAATGTAGACGATAAAGGAAGAATGACAATTCAAAAACTGTATCTGGATCCATTTATGGATATGTTTAATTCAGAAATACTTAGTTATGGCATTGATAAACATCCTTCGGCCCAGAATGTAATGACTGCTTTAAATGAAGCAATAGAAATCACCTCTGATTGCCCTTATAGAAGAACATTTCATTCAGATCGTGGCTGGGCTTATCAAATGAATGCTTACAGTAGTGCTTTAAAATCGAACCGTATATATCAGAGTATGTCACGAAAAGGAAACTGCTACGATAATTCTATTATGGAAAACTTTTTCGGAGTGATGAAACAGGAAATGTATTATGGCTGCGTTTATTACAGCTATGAAGAATTAAAGGAAGCAATAGAGAAATATATAGATTACTACAATAATCAGAGAATTAAACAAAAACTATCTTGGATGAGCCCTGTAGAATACAGACTCAGCCAAGTGGCATAAAAATAGCGAAGTAGTAAAAATCCTACCTCGCTATAAAGTCTAACTTATTGGGGTCACATCATTTATTGGCACTTCCCTTGCTTATAGGAAATATTCTGCAGCAATTTTATAATACAATCGATGCTCTTATCGTCGGCAGATATCTTGGCATCTCTGCTTTTGCCGCAATTGGTCTATCCGGAACAATCATGAATCTGTTTATCTTTGTTCTCAATGGATTTTGCGTGGGAATCTCCATGTTATTTGCTCAATTTTATGGTATGCACAATGAGAAAAACTTTCGTAAGGAATTCGCCCTCTCCATATGGGCTGGTTTACTAATTACAGCTATCCTCAGCATTCTCTCACTTCTATTTTTAAGACCGCTGCTCCGTATGATGCAGACCCCTGATAATGTATTTCCTTACGTGATTTCTTATCTCACGATTATTCTTTGTAGTCTCTTTGCAACCTATTTTTATAATTTGTTTTCAAATGTGCTGCGTTCTGTTGGCGATACAAACGCTTCGCTTCTTTTTCTATTCGTCTCAATATTACTCAATACACTCCTGGATATTCTCTTCATTGCAGTCCTGCATATGGGAATTGCCGGAGGTGCATACGCAACGGTCATCTCACAGTTATTTTCAGCCTGCTGTTGCTATCTGTATCTTCGGAAAAGATATCCAATGCTGATCTGCAGAAAGGAAGACTTCACTTTCCACAAAACATTATTAACCCAAACACTTAGCTATGGGATTGTCTCAGCCCTTCATCAGTCAAGTCTTTATATTGGTAAACTTTTGGTCCAAGGTGCCGTTAACACGCTTGGAACTTCGGCGATTGCATCTTATACTGCGACTATGCGCGTGGAAGGAATTGTAAATGCATTCAGCGACAGCGGTTCTCAATCCATGTCCATCCTGATTGCTCAGAACCACGGTGCCGGCAATAAAAAAACAGTCTGCGAGGGCTTCCACCACGGACTGCTTCTTTTGGTTCTATCAGGTATTCTGCTGTCAGCAATTATGTTCCTTACATCTCCAATTTGCATGATGTTTCTCATTGGATCCAACGATGAGCAAATTATTGCCCCAGGTATCTCCTACTTGAAAGTCATTTCCATCTTCTATGTCCTATGCTACATCGGAAATGCTTTCGTTGGATTTTTCCGCGGAGTCGGAAAGGTCAACATTCCATTTATCGCCACGACGGTTCACATTACCCTTCGCGTCATCCTTTCATATCTTCTTGTTGAACGACTTGGTCTTCCTGCTGTCGCCATTGCGACCGGAATTGGGTGGATATGTGTTGTGTTTGTGCATGAATTTAGTTACTTGAAATATCAAAAGAGAATAAACAAAAGCTATTAGAATCCAGAAGTGAGCGAGGGATGCTCTACTGACCGGAATCCGTCTTTTAGCTTTCTATAAAATACATTCCTGTGAACGCTCCTATTTCAATTTTAATTTTTCCTATCATTCCCTCACTAATTCTATCGCCTCTTTGCCAGTCATATGTTCAATCTCAAATTCCATCATGCACAGCGGTTTCCATTCTCGGTTGATAGCATCCTCATGCCCTTGAATACTACCTGTTGGATGATATTTTGCCGCCAGTGCCATAATGGCTTTTCTCATTTCATTTTCCTCTTCTATGATTCGGATTTTTCCAAAAGCAATTACGCTTTTAAAATAGGTTGTGTATTCTTCCGGAATAATCTGGTCTTGGTCAATCACACAAAAAGATGCTCTCTCACATTTCTTAATTGCATCAATTTTATGACCATTTTTTGCTCCGTGAAAATATAATTTTGAATCGTAGTAAACGTAACTGATTGGAACTGCATATGGATAATCACCATCGCCCAACAAGGCTAATATACCGGATTTTCCCTTTTCCAATATTGCAATCACCTCATCTTCTACCAACATCTGTTTTCTCCTACGCATTTCTCTAAACATACTCTACCTCTTTCTTTCAAAATAAAAATCGCCGGTTTTTTCTATCTTCTTGGACCTAACGATAGAAATCCCGGCGATTGACTCATCTACCCGGTGGCAGATGAGTATCGTATTCTATTTAATTATCGTGTACTAATTTATCATTAAGAAATACTTCTGTCAAGTGCCAGCTACAATCATCCTCTGTTTCGGGTTCTTTCTTTTTTAATTCTAATACCGTCTGGAAAGAGGTAAATATGTCGTAGTGCAAATTTATCAATAACTATTCTCCAGCAGATACTTCTCTGCCTTTCTCACCATTTCCGTTATGTCATTTCCCTCATGGTCCACAATACTTCCCTGAATCCAACTTCCTTCTATTCCATTCTCATATCGAATACTCTTGTAGTAATTATTCTCTGTACGAACGGGTCCCTGAAGTTCACAGCTATTGTAGTTGTCCAGAATCTCACCTACAGGCATACCATTCGGTGTAATTCCATCATATTTACGAAAGTCCTCCAGTCCATAGACTCCGGACCTCTTATATGCAACAACAGCTTTTTCAAGCAAAGTCTTTTCTTCTTCTGTCAATGGTGTAAAATCAACCATAGTGGAAATATTATCCTTCATCTGTTCTAAATTGGACATACCTGACAGTACCGCTATCACACCATCTAAGTCCCCTGCATACTTCATGGCCCAGGCAGATGGTGATAAATCAGGTTCAAGTTTCTTCATTTCCAATTGGATTTCTTCTGGTACCTTTGCAAGCATCCCACCCTTCACAGGTTCCATAACAATAACTTCTTTGCCATGTTTGCGAATGACTTCATAACACTTTCTTGCCTGAACCCAACTGCTGTCCCAATCGTAATAGTTCACAACAATCTGCACAAACTCCGTTTCCGGATGTTCACTTAAGATACGGTCTAACACGTCTGCTGAATCATGGAATGAGAATCCAAGATGTTTAATAAGACCTTCTTTCTTAAATGCCTGCGCCTGTTCAAACATCTTGCAAGTCTTTACCGTAGAGTCATATAAGATGCGATTTAGGTTGTGGAGTAAATAGTAATCAAAGTACTCCACACCACAATGTTCCAGCTGTTCTTTGATTAGTCTTCTAGGCTGGTCTTCACTTGTGACGCTGAACGCAGGGAGTTTGGTCGCCAGGATATACCGTTCTCTACTATAGCGTTCAACAACTGATCTCTTTACAGCATTCTCACTTTTCCCATCGTGATACACATAACTGGTATGAAAGTATTTAAAACCAGATTCCATATATAAATCTACCATCTTGTTTAACTCTTCATAGTCAAAACTTGTCTGATCTTCCTGGTTTAATAAAGGAAGTCTCATCATTCCAAAACCCAATTCACCTTTGCTCATTGCAATTCCTCCTTAATCTTTTTCCTCTTCCGACGGATTATTTCACATAGTGAATTCTTGTTTCATCAAATCGTTTCTCTTGTACTCTCGTCTCTGCCGGATATCCCAATGCGAATATGGAAAATGCTTCCACATCATCTGGTAGATTCATAATCTTTTTCACGGCATCCATACGTTCTTGTAATGGTGCAATTCCCAGCCACACTCCTCCAAGCCCCAGTTCGTTGGCCTCTAACCACATATGTTCCTGGGCAATGGATAAGTCAATCTGCGCATATTCCGGAAATACTAAATTCTTTGTGCGATAGACAGGAACAATTAGTACAGAGGCATTTGCTGCACACCCTGCGTAAGGACTAGACTCCGCCAGTTCCTGAATCATGCTTGGATTGGTCACCACATAGAATTCCCATGGCTGTTGATTTCCTGCTGATGGTGCCTGCATTGCTGCCTGTAATATTCTTATAATTTTCTCTTGCTCCACCGGTTGCTCTGTATATTGTCTAATACTTACTCTTTCAAAAATTGATTTCATTCCTGATATCCTCCTTGTTGACTTTTTTACATGATAGTTTTATCATATGCTTGATAGTATACTATCAGTCAATACAAATATTAAAATAAATCAAACACCTATGGAGGATTCTATGTTTTATACTGTAAAAGATGTATCAGAGAAAACCAGCCTTACCCCTTATACCATTCGTTATTATCTTAAGGAAGGACTTTTTCCTTTTATTGAACGCGATTCCAACGGCACCAGATTGTTCTGTGATACTGACATTGAAACACTCTATATGATTGAATGTATGAAACACTGCGGTATGACCATCCGTGAGATCAAACAATATATACAGTGGCTTGCTGAGGGTGATCAGAATATCGATAAATGCTTAAACTTGTTTCAAAAGAAAAAGCAGGATTTAGAGGAAAAGATGAAACTTCTTGCAGAATGTCAGGAAGCTGTGGATTATAAGGTTTGGTATTATGAGACCGCAAAAAAAGCAGGAACCATATCCGTCCATGACTCTATGCCTGCGGATGAGATTCCTGCTACTATGTCTGCGATTCGTTCTCGTATGAAGCATGTCACACGACTTACGAACTGTTAATACAGCTTATCCTGACAGGCCACTCAGGGATTTTTCCAATTCGTTCATAAAGACCTGCCTTGTTACTTGTATTAATTAATATCTACTCATCTTAAGCCTTTTATAAAAGAAAATCCCAAACGGAATTGATATCGTCTCTGCGAACGCAAAAGCTAACCACACAATGATAAGTTGGTTCATCCATACACCAATGAGTAAAAAAGGAATCAGCACAATTACCTGTCTCATAAATGCCAGATTCATACTATATACGCCATTACCGAATCCCTGATATATCGCCGCAAAGATAATTCCTACTGATGAAACAAAATAACTGATTGATAATAGTCTTATGGCCGGAATTCCAATTCTCATCATATTTTCTGATGCATCAAATAATAGGAGAATTTTATCTGGAATCAGTTCCATTATGATAAATGCTATCGACATGACAATACCTGCAATGATAAATGCATATCGTATCGTTTCTTTGATGCGTTTCTCATTTTTTGCACCATAGTTATATGCAATGATTGGAATCAATCCATTATTCATACCATTAACTACTATCTGTGCCATATTTTGCACTTTTATTGATATTCCATATATCGCCACTGCAGTCGTTGAGAACTGGTACAAAATGGTATTGATAAAAATTCCCATCACAGACATGATTCCCTGCATAATTGCTGTTGGTATTCCAACCTTTAGTATGTTCACTACCTGTTTTCCTGAAATATGTAGTGTAAAATGAATCGGAATCTCCTTATTTCTTTTTACATTCAGATAAATTCCTAATAAGCCACCTGCAATCTGTCCAATAACCGTTGCGATTGCAGCCCCGGCTGTCCCTAATGCAGGGAAACCCAGATAACCAAAAATCAATATAGGGTCAAGAATCAGGTTTACAATGGATGCTGTTCCAAGCGTCACAAGGAACAATGTTGATTTTCCACTGGCAATCAATAATCGGTCAAATACCCATTGCGTCATCTGTCCAAACGAAAAAAACATACAAATTCGAATATATGAAATCCCATATTGTGAAATGGTATCATTGCCCTTTGTCTGCCACAGAAAATATGGCTCTACGATTAAAAGGCAAAGAATAACAATAATCAAATATGCTGCGATAGCCATAACAAATGCTGCTGACGCAGCCTGTTTTGCTTCTTCACGATTTTTTTCTCCTAAAGCTTTTGATACCCTGGCATTTAGCCCAACTGCAAGTCCACATCCCAGAGCAATCATAATAACCTGAATCGGTGCAGCAATAGAAATTCCGGTCAAAGCATCTTCATTAATATGCGAAACAAACACACTGTCAACAAGGTTATACATCTGATTCACAAACAGAGAAAAAATGAGTGGGATTGATGTCGAAATAATGAGTTTGGGAATTGGCATGGTTCCCATTTTATTATCCGTTACTGCATTTGTTGATGACATGAATGAACCTCTTTTCCTGACATATTAATACCTCCTGGTTTTCTTTATGCAATTAGTTTATCATCCTTTCTCTGTAATAACCAATACTTGTTGTTAATGGCTTCTCATGCCTAAAAACTATTGTTAAATCAATTTATAATAAAGAAGGGGTTATAAAAAGCAGCCAACCATATTAAGCTGACTGCTATACAAACCGGAAGTTGCATAAGTGATATTATCTATTCGTGCAACGTCCACTATATACGGCGTTTTTCTCGTGACAATTCTTGCTTCAAGCAACGTTTCCTCAAAATGATATTTCAAATCAGACCTCCATACAGAATCCATGTCCTACTGCTACAATTTTGGGTTCCCACGATGCCAAAGATTCTTTTAATTTTTTCTGATTTTGTAGTCCTGGCATTCTATCCCCATCTATGGCAGATACTTCCGTCTCCCAGTTAGACTGGATCAGTTGTCCAACGCCATTCCCATATCGAAGGAATAAATCCGCACTGTACATTATCCCACTTTTTTTATCCATACATAGTACACCGTTCTGTAAATGTACTTCAGCGGGATAGTTAATAAAACACAAGTCAAGTTCTCCGTCCTCTATGGTGATTTCTTCCCTTACCGGCGTAATATGGCAGGTAAATCCATACCCCAGTAACTCTCTTGCCGCAAGATCACTACAAAGCACAATCATTTCTGGATATTCTTTCTGAAACACAGCAATTCCGCCTGACTCATCCGATTCCACATGGGAAACGAAGATGTATTTCAATTCTCTTTCTCCTAATATTTTCTTGATTTCCGGCAATACTGCCTGTGCCTGCTGAACCGTTCCAGTTGCAAAAAGGATGGCTGGATCTGTGTCCATCAGATACTGATGAATTGTAAAATCCATTGGTGGAATGTAAATTGAAAACTGATAAAGATGTTCTGCTATTTTTTCCAATGTAATACCTCTCTTGACTTTTTCCTGTTTTTTCATAATATAAATGCAACATTTGTTTCTTTTTAATTATATTATTATTGGAACAAATATCAAGATATCAAATGTTCATTGCAACAAACGGAGGTTATTTGTCGCATTATGAGAAGGAAAAACACGACCACAGAAATGATGAAAAGCTATATTGTAGAATCTCTCCTGATTCTTATGGAAGAAAAACCTTTCGCGGATATTACAATCAGTGATATTGTAAATAGGGCTGGAGTGAATCGTTCCACCTACTATAGACACTTCTATGCAAAAGAAGATATTGTTACTTATTTTTTTGACAATCTGATGCATGAATATATGAATCTCTTCAAGCAAAACAGCAACCCTACTTTTTATCAATATCTGCTGACTATATTTTCAACTTTTTCCAAGCATAAAGAAGACCTGCTTATCATTCACAAAGCAGGTCTGTCACATCTCTATATCGTTGTATTAAATAAATGGTTTCAGTTTCATCCATCCGGTGCAACCATCTCAAATACAAAGCAATTTGAGATAGCATATCATATTGGTGGTATTTATAATAATACACTCCTCTGGTTGGAACATGAAATGAAAGAAAGTCCATCAGAAATGGCAATTATGGCTCTTTCATTAAGACCAGATGGTGCCCTTACTCTACTAAACATTTAAATACTCTTCAGCTGTGCAGCTTAGCATTTTTTTCTGTCCCTTATTTCTCCACCCTTGTCATCAAACAGATCGATTCTGCATGGGTCGTGAACGGGAACATGTCTACCGGCCACACACCCTGAGCCTTATAGCCCTTTTTCTCCAGCCACTTTACGTCCCGTTCCAGAGTGATTGGATTACAGGAAACATAAACAACTTTTTTAGGACCCATAGTCACCATGGAGCTTAAGAAAGCCTCATCACTGCCGCTTCTCGGCGGGTCAAGAATGACCACATCCGGTACTCTGATTTCAGAATCCTTTTTTGCTGCTGTCGCCATTTTCACCATGAACTTTCCGGCATCATCACAAACGAAACGCACATTCTTCACCTGATTACCCTTTGCATTTCCAATGGCATCCCGCACCGCATCCCGGTTTAATTCAACACCAATGACCGATTCTACATAATCACTGGCAACTAATCCGATGGTACCAATACCGCAGTAAGCATCGATGACATGTTCTTTGCCTGCAAATCCAGCCACTTCCATAGCCTTCTTATAAAGGACTTCGGTCTGAACCGGATTGACCTGATAAAAGGATTTTGCAGAAATACGAAATTTCCTGCCGCAGAGAATATCTTCGATATAACCTTTGCCATAAATGGCTTTTTCACGGTCACCGAGAACCATGCTGGTTCGTTTATCGTTGATATTATGGACAATCGTCGTGATTTCCGGATGCTCTTTCAGAAGTGCCTTAATGAAATTATTTCTGGATGGGAATACTGGGGAGCCGGTAACGATAACAACCATCACCTGGCCCGTTTGAAAGCCACGTTTAATAAGTACATGGCGTAAAAGACCATAACCCGTATCTTCATCATAGGTTTTCATTTTAAAGGACTTCGCCAGTTTCCGAATCGTTCCAATGATTTTATCTGCCAGCTGGTCTTCAATCATACAGCTCTCCACGGGAACAACTTCATGGGTTCCTTCTCTGTAGACACCCGAGATAATATTTCCTCTTCGGTCTCTGTCAAAAACAGCATGGACCTTATTCCGATAGTGATAAGGGTCATCCATACCTATAATCGGATAAACCTTACAATATTTACTCATAAGTTTACCAATCATTTTCTCTTTAATCTTCAGCTGTTCTTCATAGGATATCCCCTGATAATGACAGCCTCCGCACTTTTTATGTACAGGACATTTTTCTTTTATTGTCATAAATTTCTTCCACCTCGTTTTATTCTAATACCAATGGTACAATAAAGTTCAGCTAAATACAAGGAATTTCACATAGTAAAAAGGCTATCCTTCTAAATAAAAGGACAGCCTGACAACTTCATTTCATCGATTAACAGCCGCAGCCACAGCCTTTCATCTGAGAAAAATCAAAGGGTGCCATGACCTGACGTATGAAATACCCCTGGTTATGCTGACACACCGGACATACTTTCGGTGCCTCAATCCCTGTATAAATATAGCCGCAATTCAGACACATCCATCCGGTTTCCTGGTCTGCCACAAAAAGTTTTCCATTTTCCATAAGCTGGGCAAAGTGTTCAAACCGCTCGGCATGAGTCTTTTCAATATCAGCGATATTATGAAAAAGATTACCTATCTGCTCAAAACCTTCCTGTTTTGCTGTATCTCCAAAATGTTTATAGACATCACCATACTCTTCCATTTCATTATGCCGGGCCATTCTAAGCAGCTGAATCATATCCGGACTGATGTCCACCGGATAACCGCCATCAATAGCAATCGTCTCTCCCGCCATATCTTTTAAATGTCTGTAAAATAACTTGGCATGTTCTTTTTCCTGGTCTGCTGTAAAAGTAAACACAGTTTCAATAACATAAAGCCCATTGGCCTTCGCCTGAGATGCTGCCATTGTATACCGGTTTCTTGCTTGGCTTTCGCCTGCAAAGGCCCGCATTAAATTTTTTACGGTTTCACTTTCCCTGAAATCCATTTTTAAATCCTCCTGTTTTTTATTATAACAACGGGTGGTCCGATAAAGCTTTCAATCGCTCCCATCGTCGGTCAATTTCTTTTTGAATGCTGTCGGTCACTTCTATATAAGCCGGGCTTGCCAAATGTTTCGTCCGCCCCATCATGGACAGCCATTCCAGCACCGGAATCTTTTTATTGCCATTTTCCGGATTATAATTCAAACTGGTCTGTCCCTTTTCAACCTCATACAGTGGAAAATAGCAGCAGTCTACGGCTTTTCCTATGACGTTTCGCTCATCCTGAGGTTTGTCCGCCCAGTTTAAGGGGCAGGCAGACAAAGCTCGAATATAAGCCATACCCTCGGATTTGGCATAGATCTGGGCCTTTGCCGCTTTCTTTATAAAATCCACCGGATTGGACTCTGCCGCCGTAGCCACATAGGGCATTCCTGTAGCCGCCATAATAGATGGCGTATCTTTATGGAAAAAGGTTTTTCCATACTGCTTCTTTCCCACATGGGAGGTGGAACTTCTGGCACCCTTTGGTGTGGAATAAGATAACTGGTATCCCGTATTCATGTAACCGCCATTGTCATACTCCAATAAAATCATATGACTTCCCCGAAGGGCTGCACCAATAGCTGAGCCCAGACCGATATCCATACCTCCATCCCCACTGACCATCACAAAGGTGACGTCTCCTGCAGGATATTCGCCCCGTTTCTGTCGCTGATAAAACATTTCCACCACACCGGAAAGGGTGGCTGCCCCATTTTGGAATAAGTTATGAATATAAGGCACTTTAAACGATGTCTTTGGATATCCGGTAGTTACCACAATCCCGCAGCCTGTCTGGAAGAGAAGCACCACATGTCCCTCAATTCCCTTCAGCAAAAGATTGACATTGACAGGAATGCCACAGCCGGGGCAGGCTCCATGGCCCGGTCCAAGCCGTTTTGGCATTACTGTCAAGTCACTAATCTTTGCATTCTCCACCAATACATGCCCATTTTCCGGATTCCTGCTTTTTCTTAAAATCTCAGGAGACGACACTGTTTTTGTCAGTGGACCATAATATTTTATTTCTTTTTCCCCGCCATACCCCTGAGTGATGCCCACATAATCAAAGGCTTTGGCCGCTTGTTTAAATCCTTCTTCAAAAAGAGCTTCGGCATCATTTTCATAAAAATCCTTTCCACCAAGACCATAAATCCGGCTTAGAACCCGTACATCCCCTTTTCCAAAACTCTGCAGCATGGCTTTTATCTCCAGCGTCATATTTCCACCGCCGGCACCATAACTGTCCTGACGGTCCGCCACAATAACTGTTTTGACATTTTTGCACAGACGGTACAGGGCTTCTGCCGGAAATGGCCGCAATACATTGGCTGTAAACGCCCCCACTTTCTTCCCTTGTTCTCTGAGTTTATGAACAGAAGAACGGACCGTATGATAAGCTGAACCCAGGATAAATATAGCCGTCTGGGCATCTTCCATCTGGCAGGCTCTCACCAGTCCATAATTTCTTCCCGAAATCTTTTCGTATTCCTCGTAAATGAAGGGAATCAAAGCCCCTGCCTGTTCCATCGCCTGATGAAGCTGGTATTTATTATTGATAAGGTCCGGTTCATTCATATAGGAACCGATGGTTACCGGATGTTCCATATCCAACAGGTCCACATCATATTCAATTTCACCAATAAACTTCTGCACAACTTCATCGGATTCAAATACCATACACCGTCTTTTTTGATGACTGGTAAAAAAGCCATCAAAGGCAACGATGACCGGAAGCCTTACCATTTCTGCCAGCTTTAATCCGCAGATATTCATGTCATAGACAGCCTGGGGTGTATCTGCAAAAAGAATTATCCACCCTGTATTTAAGGCATACATAATATCACTGTGGTCCCCTTTAATCGACAAAGGACCCGAAACCGTACGGCAGGCCACGTTCATAACCATGGGAAAACGGGTTCCCGACTGAACCGGCAGCTGTTCTAAGGCATACAGAAGCCCGTTGGCACTGGTGGCATTAAATACGCGGCCACCGCAGGCAGAAGCCCCATAACAGATACCTGCCGCACTGTGTTCTCCTTCAGCTGCTACCAAAGAAATATCATGAAGTCCATCGGCCTTCATAGCATCCAGATTTTCAGCAATCTGGGTTGACGGTGTTATCGGATAATAACCCATAACATGATAATTAATCTGTTTTGCTGCATAGGCCGCCAATTCATTTCCACTGTCGAACATCACTTTTTGTGCTTCTATGCTCATTTCACGCCTGCCTCCTCCCTGCCCTCTGTCAGATAACTTTCTCCGGTTATATAGCCATCTGCTGCTTTCTCTGTCCAATGAATATTTAAGGCAACTAAATCTTTATCCGGTGTAAACCACTCTGGACTTGGATGTTCCGCTTCTTTCCCCACAACCAAGGCATTGACCGGACAGATGGTAACACATCGAAGACATCCTTTACAGTAATGATAGTCCAGTCCCCGGTTAACCATCTGTTCTTTCCCTTTATAAGTCCCTTTTTTAAATTGAAAAACCATATCGGGACAGGTTGTGTCGCACAGACCGCAGTGAATACATTTGGTTTCATCAAATAAGGGCATATAACCATTTCTGGAGGCGGACAAATCATTGGAAGCCATACTTCCGGCCAAAGGGTTTACACCTCCTATTGGGGCATTTGCATAGCCCCAGAGCCACTTCTCATGACTTTCCGTTGGAATTGCTTGATGCTCCGATTTTAAAACCCTTTTTCCTGCCATGGCATACCCCGCCATCAGCCCATCCCTATTGACTTCCAACAAATCCGGATATTTCTTACCCACAGTCTCTTCGACCATCTTCTGCCCGATTTCAAGGATATTCTGCCCCCGGAGAAGTTCTTCATCTTCTAGGGCTTTAAACATTGTCCCCAGCATAATCATATTTATCCTGCTCTTTGTCTGCATACCAATGGAAATACCATCTATGAAATAAACCGTTCCGGACAGCCATGGATAATTTTTTTCCAGTTCTTCTCCCGACATTCTTGTGTTAATTACCATTTTCCCCGGCATCTTTCGAATATCCGGCCATGGATATTTCTTTAAGATACTCTCCTGGAAAATGCCAAGTATATCCGGTTCCCGTATCGGGCTGTTAATAAGTATTTCCTGTTCACCGTCACACCAGCGTATAAAAGAACTCACCGGAGAGCCCCGCTTTTCCGAACCATAACTGGAAAAAACCGCACCATTGAGTCCCAGATATTTTACACCCAGTTCTCCCAGCATTTTTCCGCAGAGATTTGCTCCTAAACCACCCAGACTCTCCAGACGTATTTCAAAATAAGGACTGTCTTTCATATTCACTCCCTGCCTTCCTTTGATTTAGGGGTAGTATGTGCAAAATTTTTCCAAATATACAAAAAAAGAAGTTCCACTTTTCAGTGAAACTTCTTTACACTAAGCCTATTTCAAAAACATCCGTATCAATTTATCCTTCCAGCTCTGATATGGCTGATATCTGAATGGTAAATCAATAAAATTCTTCTTATCTACGATACTCTTATAATGGGTGAAAGTATCAAAACCTTTTTTTCCATGATAAGCACCCATACCACTGCTGCCTGTGCCACCAAAGCCCATACGGCTGGTTGCCAGATGGATAATCGTATCGTTAATACAGCCACCACCAAAACGAATATGTTTCATAAAGAATGCTATATTCTCCTTATTCGTTGTAAACATATAAGTAGCCAGGGGTGTCGGATTCGCCCGTACAATTCTTACTACATCTTCCCTGTCTTTGAAGGTTAAAATCGGCAGAATCGGTCCAAAGATTTCTTCCCCCATCAATGGGGCCTTCAGCGTTACATTGTCAACAACTGTTGGCTCAATTCGGGATATGCCATCATTCTGACCCCCATAAATAATATCGGCACCTTCTAACAAACCCTTTAAACGATTAAAATGTTTCTCATTAATTATCTTTCCATAGTTTGGATTCTTAAGGGCATCCTGACCAAACTGACTGATAATGGCTTTTTTAATATAACCTGCCAGTTCTTCTTTGACGCTTTCCTGCACAAGCAGATAATCCGGTGCAACACAGGTCTGCCCAACATTTAAATACTTTCCAAAAACGATTCGCCTTGCCGCCAGTTTTAAATTCGCCGTTTCGTCTACGATACAAGGACTCTTTCCGCCCAGCTCAAGCGTTACAGGTGTCAGATGCTTTGCTGCCTTCTCAAGAACCAGGTGGCCTACAGTCTTCCCTCCGGTAAAGAAAATATAATCGAATTCCTGCTCAAGCAAGTCCTGATTCACATCTCTACCGCCTGTAACCACTGAAGCGAGCTTTGCAGAAAAACATTCCTGAATTAATTTCTGAATAACCCTGCTGGTTGCCGGTGCATAAGCACTGGGTTTTATAAGGACTGTATTGCCTGCTGCAATAGCATCAATAACCGGGTCCATCGTCAGCATAAACGGATAATTCCATGGACTCATTATGAGTACAACCCCATAAGGTTCCGGGACTTCATAACTTTCAGCACAAAACTGGGCAAAAGGTGTCAAAGCATATTTTTTTCTGGCAAGACGGTGGATATTTTTTTCCATAAAGGTCAGTTCTTCCAGCGTCATACCGACCTCTGTCATATAACTTTCACTGCTGCTCTTTCCCAAATCTTCTTTCAGAGCGGCCATAATCTCCGGCTCCATCCGCTGGATACCCTCTCTGAGCAATTTCAGACAGTTTTTACGGTAAGCAACATTTCTTGTCGTTCCTGTCTGGAAAAAACGTCTCTGAAGTTTCACCATTTCTTCGATATTCATCTTATCCACACCTTTCTATGCGCCGTAAGCCCGTTCTAAAATATGGCGTACATCTTCTACAGACATAGCCTTTGGATTAACAATAATCGCACCATCATTTACTGCCGCTTCAGCAACCGCTTGGAGCTGTTCCCTCTCAACCTTTCCGGTTTCAGCCAGAGTCATCGGAAGGTGACTGATTTTATTCAGCCACGCGGACATAGAACGCACAGAACGTATTAATTCTTTTCCCCGTTCCTTTTTTGGTATGGAAGCATAAATATCTGCTCCACGTAAATATAATAATAATTCACCATAGGTTTCTTCACAAACATCCAGATTATAAGCCATGACATAAGGAAGCAGAATATTCATGGCATCTCCATGAGCCAGATGACAGATACCGCCTAAAGCATGTCCAATGGCATGAACTCCGCCAACCATACTGTTGCTGAATGCTGTTCCGGCCATAAGACTTGCATTGGCCATCGCTAAACGGGCTTCCTGATTATTTCCATCTTTAACTGCTCTTTTTAGATAATTTCCAATCAATTTAATAGCTGATACAGCATAGGCATCGCTCATCGGATTCTTCTGCAGGCAGGTATATGCTTCTATAGCATGGCACAATGCGTCCATACCCGTACTTGCGGTAATACGCATAGGCATTGACTGAAGAGCCCTTACATCCAGCATAGCCACATCCGGCAGCAGATGCCTGGAAATAAACTCAGCTTTAACGTTATGGTCTGTATCAGAAATAACAGCAACAGCTGTAGCTTCGCTGCCCGTACCGGAAGTTGTTGGCACCGCAATATATGGAATTCGTTTCCATTCCTTCAGACAGTCCGCACCCATAATCGCCGGTAAATCCTCGGCATCTGTACCAATAGCCATACATACGCCTTTTGCCGTATCAATAACAGAACCTCCGCCAATAGCCACAATAGAATCACAATGATACTGCATATATAAAGCTTTAATCTTCATAACAACTTTAAAACTGCTGTCCGAAGGGATATCGCAGAAAACACATCCCGGTTCAATCTCTTTCATAGCCTGAAGCACGGTCTTTACAGTTCCAATCTCCTCTAAAACACTATCACTGAGTACCATCGGACGGGATACATTACGTTCTCTTAATTCATAAGTGATATTCTCCAATGCCCGTTCCCCGGAACATATCTTGACTGTGTTTTGAAATTCATAATAAGCTGGTATCATACTTCCACCCTCCTGTCAAAAACTGCCTTTTTATAAACCATCAAAGCAGGCATCTGTTTTTTCTCGACTCTTTTTAAAATTCTTCCGGACATAAACTTAGGGAATAAATATAATTCTACATATTCCATACATCTGACAACACCCATGGCCTTGTTAATATTACCTTTCATGTAAAAACCACGCCGTGCATAGGCTTCAGAAATACCAATCTGTCCGGTAAATACCTTGAAAGCGATATGAACATTCTTAAAAACAATGGTTAAGTCTGCTCCATCATCCAGATTCACCTGCTGCACCCGGCCATCCATAAGAATCATGCCTATCTGTGGGTCCTTTTTACCCATCCCCGCCTTCAGACGAATCGTATACCCTTCCGGCAGTCTATGGATTTCATCACGAACCCGGTCATCCCCCTGTGCCAATACATCCATACCACGGCACAAAAACCATAGAACAATCTGACATATTCTACCCTTCATCCCATCATCACCTTTCCTAAAAAAGAAAAAGGACTTCTAACAATCTGTCTGTTTCAAATTGCTGAAAGCCCTTTCTAAACATTAATTCAATTATACCACTTACCTTTTTTAAAATAAAGGCTATCCTTATCTGTCTTAAGTCTCAATACAGAATGCAGATGCTCTTAACTGTTTTGTATATTCGTTTTTCGGAGATGAAATAACCTCATAGGCTTCTCCCTGCTCCACTACCGAGCCATGATACATCACAGCTACCCTGTCACATAAACTGCTTACAAGGGCCAGGTCATGGGAAATAAAAAGTACAGCCATGTTCATTTCCTCTGCCAGCCTCTTTATCAGCTCGACTATCTGAGCCTGCATAGATACGTCTAAAGCACTGGTGGCTTCATCACAGATCAGAAGTTTTGGTTTGACGCTGATAGCCCGGGCAATGGCCGCTCTCTGACACTCTCCACCGCTGAGCTGGGAAGGTCTCCGTTTCCGGTAATCTTTTTTCAGTCCGACGGCTTCCAGCAGCCTCTCTGTTTCTTCTGTCCGTTCCTTTTCGTTCATATCCGTGAAATTTTCCAATACCTCATCAATACTCTTGCCGATGGAAAGTCTTTGGTCAAAAGAACCCGACGCATCCTGAAAAACCATTCCCATCTGTCTATAACATTTTCTCAGGGTATTTCCTTTTAAACGGGTAATATTCTCCCCACAGAGAAATACATCTCCAGCATCCGCATTTTGAAGCCGGGTAATCACTTTGGCAAGGGTGCTCTTTCCTGAGCCGCTTTCTCCGACGACCCCCAGAATCTCCCCTTCTTTCACTTCCAGGCTTACATCATCCAGGGCTTTAACACGATAACTGTCATTAAATTCTTTTTTCAAATGATTTACTTTTAGAATTGTCTGCGTCATTTTCAGTCCCCCTTTTCCATACAGGTACTGAAATGTTCCTCTTCCACCTGTTTTAAGTCCGGAATGATTTTTTTACAGTCCTCTGTCGCAAATGGACATCGTTCTGCAAATTCACAGCCCGCCTGGATTATCCCAAAGGGTGGTGGATTGCCATCCAGCCCCTTCGGCAGATTTCCTGAAAAATCCGGTATAGCATTGAGCAACGAGCGAGTATAGGGGTGGGATGGATTTTTTAAAACCCTTTTTTTATCACCGTATTCCACAATTCGTCCCGCATACATTACTGCCACCCGGTCAGCCATGTGTGAAATAACTCCCATGTTGTGGGTCACAATCAAAATTGCAGTTCCAAATTTATCCCGCATCTCCATCATTTCTTTAATAACCTGGGCCTGAACGGTGACATCCAAAGCACTGGTCGGTTCATCAGCCAGCAGAAGTTCCGGGTCCATAATCATAGCCAGGGCCAGGGCCACTCTCTGCTGCATACCGCCACTTAATTGAAATGGATATTTTTTTAATAGTTCTTCACCATGTTCCAGATTCAAACGTTCCATCATATCTGCAGCAAGCTTTCTCGATTCCTGTTTTGATATTTGCCGATGGGCTTTTAATGCTTCATAAAACTGGGTCTCAATCTTTCTGGACGGATTCAGACTTTCACCTGGATTTTGAAATACAGCTCCCAGATGCTCACCCTTTATTCGTCTTCGCTCTTCTTTTTTAAAAAGAGACATATCCTTCCCATCGAAGAAAATGCGGCCACCGACAATCCGTCCGTCCGCCCCCAATACATGAAGAATGGCAGACAGCAATGTACTTTTTCCACAGCCGCTTTCGCCGACAATGCCAAAAATCTCGCCTTTCCCGAGGGAAAGGGAGATATTTTTGACAATAGGTATGCCCAGATATTCAACTTGTAAATTTCGAACTTCTAATAATTGTTTTTCCACTGAAAACAAGCTCCTCGCTAATATCCATTTATTCCGTAATATCCGTATCCACTGTAATCTGATAATAATCACTTGGATGCGGTACCAGTCCGGTAACAGAGGCTTTCGTTACCAACGACATTTCCAAATGATCCATAAAACAGTAAGCATCTTCATCTAATGCAAGCTGCACTATCTGACGGGTTAATTCTGCCCGCTTATCCTGGTCGAATTCACCGTTCAGCTGAGCCAGTAAACGATCAATCTCCGCATTACTGAAATGTCCAAAATTGGCTCCGCCACCCGTTCCAAATACAAAGTTCATATAGGAACTCGGGTCACCTGTTGGCAATGTAACATAAGCATAAGCAGATATATCAAACTGGTCTGCATTTAAGATTTCATCCACATTATCACTGACTGTAACATTGACTTCAATACCAATATCTTTACACTGAGACTGGAAAGCCGCAGATAATAACGGCAGTTCTGCACGGCTGCTATAAGTCACTAACTCAAAAGACAGGTTATTCCCATCTTTGTCCAGAATACCATCGGCATTTGTATCCGCATATCCCTCTTCAGCCAGAAGAGCCTTCGCTCCTTCAAGGTCAAAACCTGTTGCTGTAAGGCCTTCACTGTAAGGTGTATCCTCTGGGAAACAGCCTACTGCCGGTGCGCCAAAGCCATTCATAACCACTTCTCCATAGGATTTCTTATCCACCAGCATATTCAAAGCTTTACGAACATTAGCATTGGCCAGGTGTTCATTATGATAATTGTAATATAATTTATAAATACGGCTGGTAGCCACTGTCTGAAGATTATAATCGGCATTGCCTACAAAGAGAGCCTGTCCATCATAAGGCATTGCATAGGCTGCATCAATTTCTCCGGACTGAAGGGCCATAGCCATTGTATCCTTGTCTAAGGCAACCACACGTATACGTTCCAGTTTCGGTGTGCCACCCCAGTAGTCTGCATAGGCAACAACGTCTGTCTCTTTATCCGGTGAATAGCTTTCTACCATGTATGGTCCGGTACCAATTGGATTTGATGCCATATCCTCTTCCGCTGTAACATCTATAATACAGGCATATGGGTCACAAAGACTGTTTGCCAGCACCGGATTGGATTCTGTTGTCTGAATCATCAGCTTCAACCCATCTGCTTCCATCGATGCTATCTTCAAATCTGATGCCGCACGCTCATTCATCCCCACGGTACGCTCTAAACAAGCCTTAACAGCCTCAGCATCCATAACTTTTCCATTCTGGAAAGTAATGCCTTCTTTAATATTCAAGGTCCATGTCATATGGTCTTCCGAAACTTCATAAGAATCCAGCAGAAAAAGCTGTGGCTGAAGTTCTTCATCCAGCTTAAATAATGTTTCGCCAACACCATTTCGGATACATGGCCATCCACAATAACCATCCCCCGGATCCATACTCATACCACCATTGGCAGCAAAAACCAGTTCCTTTCCTTCCGTTGTTTCAGAAGCTGATGCTGTTGTTTCAGCCGAAGAAGCTGGCGTACTTCCACCACAACCCGTCAGCATCAGGGCAGTCGCAGCTGCCATACATATCATTCCAAAATAGCTTTTTTTCATTTCTCTCCTCCTAAATATTCCATAAATTTTATGACTGGGGATCTAATACATCTCGAATACTATCCCCAAAAAGATTAAATAACATCACTGTAATAAATATAAATAACCCCGGAAAAATAACCAGATTCGGACATTGCTGCAGCAATCCCCGCCCTTCATTTAATAAAACGCCCCACTCCGCTTTTGGTGTCTGGGCTCCCAATCCCAGGAATGATAAAGCAGCCATTTCCATAATTGTCCCACCCACACTGAGAGCGGCTGTAACTATCAACACTCTCATGGCATTCGGCAGAACATGGCGGAAAATGATTTTCCCATGGCTGCTGCCACTCAATTTTGCTGCCTGCATAAAAACATCTTCACGCAGTGCCAGTGTCCGGCTTCGTGCCAGCCTGGCATACTGTGTCCATCCGGTAAAACATAGGGCAATCAGAGCATTTCGCATACCCGCACCCAGAATTCCGGCCACAGCTATACAAAGGACCATTCCCGGAAATGCCAGCAAAATATCCACAATCCGCATGATAACAGTATCTATCCAGCCACCAAAATAGCCACACAGAACTCCAATAAAACTTCCTGTGATAAAGGTGATGACTACAACAAGAATGGAATAAAATAAAGTCGAAGGTGCTCCTGCCATAATTCTTGACAGCTGGCATCTGCCCAGAGCATCTGTTCCCATAGGAAACTGGCTGCTCGGAGGCTGCTTCGCATTCAGTAAATCTACCAGATAAGGATCATTCGGTGTAAAATGGGGTGCAAGAACAGCCCACAAACAAAGCAGTCCCACCAGCACAGCCCAGATAATCATCCGTTTTTTAGCTTTTTCTCTACTATTCAGCTTCATTTTCTATGACCCTTCCTCTCTGCTTCCTGAAGGCGTATTCTTGGATCAATAACCCGATATAAAATATCAGCCGCCAGATTAACAAAAACAAAAATAAGTGCCATCCAAACAACAAAGCCCTGAACCACTGGATAATCCCGGCCGGAAATGGCCGTCATAACCACATTTCCAAGTCCCTGTAAGGAATAAATACGTTCAACAACTGCCGTACCGCCCAGCAAAGAACCAACGGACATAGCAATCAAAGTTACTATGGTCAGCATTGAATTCTTTAATACATTTAAAAAAAGGATAACCGGCTCTCTCACGCCTCTAGCCCTGGCCCCCTTGACATAGCCTTTATCAAGCTCCTCTAACACAGCCGCACGTATCTGCCGAATATACTTACACGTCATTGCCGCCGATAAAGTCACTGTGGGAAGGAACATTCCTGCAAAAGAATCTCCGCCCAGCACCGGCAGCCATTTTAATCGGATTGAAAAGAAATACATAAGCAAAAGTGCCAAAAAGAAACCCGGTACGGATACACCAACAAAGGTGCACACACGGATAATATAATCTGTAACCCGGTTCCTGTAAACTGCTGATAAAATCCCCAGTGGAATCGCCAATACCATTGTTAAAAAACAGGAATAGAGCGTCAATCGCAGCGTCGTTGGCAGTGCTCTCATAAGCATATCTGCCACCGGCTCATTATTAACAAGGGAATTGCCCAAATCTCCATGAAGGAACTTGCCAAGCCAGGTACCATACTGTAGGATAAAGGGCTTGTCCAGTCCCATACGGCTCTGCATTTCTGCCAGTACTTCCGAATTCACAGGAATTCCCTGGGCCGTCAGCATCATCTCTGCCGGGTCGCTTGGAGAAAGATACATGAGTCCAAAGGTTATAAATGTAACGCCCAGCAGGACGGGGATTAAAAGTATTAACCGTTTAAAGATATACTTTTTAATCTTCTCCAGCTCCCTTCTCTGCACAAACCATAAACATTGGATTCGCTCTATATTCCAGACGTTGCTGTTCATCCAACAGGTCCGGACCTATATCATCCTGAATTCGTATTAATTTCATTCCCAGTTTTCTGACCGTTTCAGCATCCCACTCCGGACGATGCACTTTGGATAAAGGCAGTGCTCTGGCAATATCCTCCAGCATGCGTGTTTTTTCCTCCGGCATCTGGTCAGCGTGGTTCGATGCCTCTTTATGAATATCTGCTTTTTCCTTCGCAACTTTTTCATCAAAAAGGTACAAATACCAGTTCGCATCAAAATATACAATCCGGCCACCCGGACGAAGCACCCGTTTCCACTCTTTTAAGGCCTCCTCCGGTCTTTCCAGATTCCAGATAACATTTCGGTTAACAATTAAATCAAAGGATGCATCCGGAAAGGATAACGTATCTCCATTCTGTCTGGAGAATGTCACATCCGCCCCGTAGGCTTCGGCATTCTTTCTTGCGAAGTTCAACATCTCTTCTGTAACATCGACGGCCGTCACTCGATGACCGGCCAATGCCAGATTAATAGCAAAAAACCCCGGCCCTGTTCCTACATCCAGAATATCCAGTGTCGTTTTTGCAGGTGCCGCCTCAAGTATATGCTTACGCCATGCCTCTCTCTTCCAATTATTCATTTCATCCAGATTCTGTTTTGAATAACTCTCCGAACGCACTGTCCAATAGTCCTGAATGCCATCTATTAATTGCATATCTTTTTGCATATTTATCTGTTCCTTTCATTTTTTCTTCTCATAATGATTAAAAATAATATGACAAAGCTGACTGCTGCCACTGCCCATGTTATTGGATATACAGCCGCAATAGCGGATAAACTGTGAAAGCTCCGATTAAAAACAGCCAGCAGTCCAATTCTTATTCCGCACAAACTAGCCAATATAATAACCATTGAACTTATCGAATATCCCATTCCACGAAGTGCCCCGCCCGTCACTTCCATAATTGGATAAATCCAATAGAAGGGAAAAGACACCATGGCAATCGTCATTGTACTGGCTACAACATCCGAATCTTTCATAAACCAGCCAAAAACCAATTCCGGGAAAAGCAGAATGGCACCGGCTATACATAAGGTGACCCCAGCTCCCATACCTGCTGCCATGCCTGTTCCCTTTTTAATTCTAAGGAACTGACCCGCCCCGGTATTCTGCCCTGAAAAAGTCGTTGCCGCCTGTCCAAAGGCCATAATTGGAAGATAAATAAAATTTTCCACCTTGTAATAAGTAGCAAAGGCAGCTACAGCTGTTTCTCCAAAACCATTGATATAATATTGAACCATTACATTTGAAAAGGTAATGACTATTGTCTGTATACCTGATGGCAGTCCAATTCGCAGCACTCTCTTTACAATTTCCCGATCCATAGTCAGTTTCTTTCTTGAAAGTCTTATGGGCCTTCCATCCTGTCTGAGACATATCAAAATCATTCCCAGTGACAACCATTGGGAAATAATTGTTGCTATAGCTACACCTGCAACCCCCAGCGGAATAATCTGAATGAACAAAAAATCTCCAATGACATTGATAAATCCGCATACAACCAGGATACGAAACGGGGTCTGTGAATCTCCACAGGCTCTAAGAGCTCCCCCACCCATATTGTAAAGAATACTTGCCGGAAGACTTAAAAAATAAATACGTATGTACAATACAGCCTGCTCCATAACCGTCTCCGGTGTATGCAGCAGTCCTAAAATTGATGGTGTAAAAAGAATCCCAAAAATCATAAGTACCAGACCACCAATAATACCAAAAACCATCGATGAATGCAGGGCTTTATCGGCTTTATCCGGCTCGCCTGCTCCGATGGATTGGGCAATAACCACACTGGTTCCTACCGCAATGCCGCTGAACAGGCCTATACAGCAGGTTACCAGTGTACTGCTTGCACCAACTGCTGCCGCTGACGTTTTCCCCAACAGATTGCCTACAAAAAGAAAATCTGTTGTATTATAGAGCTGCTGAAAAATACTAGTGCCTATAAGTGGCAGTATAAACCGAAGCATCGTCTTTCCAATGCTTCCCTCCGTCATCTTTATTGTTTTATTTGTAGACATTATTTTACCGCCCGAATCATAAACAATGGCGTCGCTTTATACATCAGTTTTTCTTTCTCACTCCATAGAAGTTCAGTAACATCCCGTTTAAATGAGATATTCCTATAATTCAGTCCCGTCAATACACCTACATCAAATTCCGGTCGACACATATCTCCTAAAACCCGATAATTTTCTGGATTCAAATCACTTCCTATATATTCATAAGGACAGTCGCCACCGCTGAAATTTGTTCCATAGAGCCGAAAACACTCTGCTTCACGATAAATAGCCTCTCTGCGGATAGGACCTTCCACATAAGGAAGATGCCAGTTTGCATCAAAAATCAAAAGCACGCCACCCGGTTTCAGAACTCTCTGCCACTCGGCATAGGCCTTACGATGATCCTGAAAAATATGGGTTACATTTCGGCTGAGTACCAAATCAAAGGTATCATCTTTAAAGTTCAGCTGCTGACAATCCATCTGCATGAATTCCGGATTTGCCCCTTGTACACGGGCATTTTCCGATGCATACTTTAACATTCCTTCTGAACCATCCACACCAATGACATCATGGCCTGCCTTATTTAATATGATTGAAAAAAAACCAGGACCACAGCCGGCATCCAGAACCTTTAGAGGGCCTTCCTCTCCGACCTGTTCCTGAATACATTTTAACCAGTTTTCCGGCCGTTTCGTATCGAGCTCTTCTGTTACATAATTACTGTAATTCTCTGACCGTGTTGACCAGAACTCACTGACTTCTTTATGAGATTTCATTTTTATCCTCCGAGATTAGTGACTTCACTGGCTCATTTTTAACGCAAAAAACCACCAAAGTCTACAAAATATGTATAACCTTCGTGGTTTTATTTTAATAAATTATGTGTCAGCCTTCGTGACTAACTTCTAAAATTTTACCTTACTTCCCCGGGATTGTCAACATTTATTCCTGTAGAACTTTCCCGATAACTGACGAAAATCCCAACAGTTATAAAGATTAGAGCAGCTATGCCCCGCACCGGTGACAAAGCCTCTTCTTCATCTAACAGAAGTGCTGATAAAATAACCCCAAAAACTGGTGTCATAAAGCAAAATACGGCCACCTTAGATACAGGATTATATTTAAGAAGCTGACTCCAGATGGTATAAGCCATGGCCGAAGCAAATGCCAGATAAAGAAGCATTCCAAAAGCTTTTAAAGAAGGCACAGAAATCCGTCCACCCATCAGAAAGCCCACCACCATCATAAAAATACCACCTATAAGAAACTGATAACCACTGAGCATAACCGGATTATCTTTCCTTGAATAATCTTTCATAATGACGGATGAGAAAGCATAGGCCACCGTGGATAAAAGCACCAGCCCTTCGCCTTGAAAACTCATCGACAGCGACATACCGCCTCCTGTCAGATTAATGAGTACAACACCTGCAAAACCTATGATACATCCCATCAACTTTTCCCGCGTCAGTTTTTCCTGATGGAAAATAAGGCTCGCTGTTAAAATAGCAATAAAAACATTAGAACCAACGATAATTGAAGCCTTTGTTCCCGCCGTATGGGCCAGACCGATATAAAATAATATGTACTGCAAAATCGTCTGAAAGAGACTGATAATCGTTGCATGTTTCCATTCAACGCCCTTTGGCCGCAAAAACTTTCCAGACGTCAGACTGAAGAAAAAAATAACCAGTATTCCGGCAAGGAAAAAACGGCATCCAGCAAATAAAATCTGGGCTGCCGTTCCTTCTGAAGGAATTCCAAACCATTCATAGCCTATCTTTATCCCCGGAAACGCACTTCCCCATAGAAAGCAGCTGACCGAAGCCAAAAGACAGACCATCCAGGTTTTCTTTAAATACTGACTCATACCAGCATCCGGTACAGGTCTTCATACCTGCGTGCGGAAACATTCCAGGAAAAATCTGCGGCCATTCCCCTGTCAATAATCTTATTCCATTCCCGCTTTTTATCGTAGTAGGTCCGTTTCGCATAATTGATAATATCCATCATCTCGTGGGCATTATAATTCGCAAAGCTGAACCCCGTACCTGTTGATTCGTATTCATTATATGGCTGAATCGTATCCTTTAAACCACCGGTTTCACGAACAATCGGTACCGTTCCATAACGTAAACTCATGAGCTGGCTTAAGCCGCAAGGCTCGAACAGTGATGGCATAAGAAAAGCATCACAGGCTCCATAAATCCGGTGGGAACGTTCGTCCGAATAGAAAATATTCGCTGATACCCGGTCCGGATACTTCCATGCAAAGTGCCGGAACATATTCTCGTACTTGGCATCTCCGGTTCCAAGAACAACCAACTGAGTATCCTCTGTGCAAATCTGGTCCATCATATAAGAAACCAGGTCCAGACCTTTCTGGTCTGTCAATCTCGAAACAAGGCCAATCATAAACCGGTGCTCGTTCTTCTCTAAACCAAGTTCTTCCTGAAGTGCCAGTTTATTCTTAATCTTTATCTTTCGGAAATTAATGGCATTATAGGCATTCGGCAAAGCCGCATCCGTCTCCGGATTATATTCATCATAATCAATACCGTTCAGAATTCCACTGAGTTGTCCAGAACGTGCCCGCATCAGACCATCAAGTCCCTCTCCATAAAAAGGTTTCTTAATCTCCTCTGCATAGGTCGGACTCACCGTTGTAATCCAATCTGCATAGACCAGACCACCCTTTAAGTAATTCGCATCCTTATATGCCTCCAGTTTATCCGGTGCAAACAAATAGGCCGGTAATCCGGTAATATTATGGATGTCTTTTGGATTCCATGTACCCTGAAACTTCAGATTATGAATCGTCATGACCGCTCTCATCCTTGAAAAGAACTCACCGTGACAAAACTCTGTCTTCAAGTATACGGGTACAAGCCCTGTCTGCCAGTCGTGGCAATGAATAACATCCGGCTGAAAATCAATAACCGGAAGAATAGACAGCGCTGCTTTACTAAAAAATGCAAACTTCTCTAAGTCCCATATACCATTCTCATATGGACGGTCTCCAAAAAAATAATACTCGTTATCAATAAAATAAAAAGTAACACCGCCCCATTCTAATTCCAATATGCCTACATATCGGCTGGCCCCTGCAAAATCCATATAAAAGTGGCTTATATACTTCATCTGATTTCGGTAGCGTTCCGGTATAACTCTGTATTTCGGGATAACAACACGGACATCAAATTCATTCTTATTGAATGACTTCGGCAAAGTGCCTGCAACATCGGCCAAACCCCCGGTCTTAATAAATGGTACTGCTTCCGATGCAATAAATAATATCTTTTTCATATTTATCCGCTTCCTCCCCCCAGCAATGACTGTTGTCTATATTATACAATATCGGGGGGAATATTAAAAGATATATTTCAGCCTTTTGCCTTGTACTCTAAACGCATCTTGTCCGAAATGAGTGCGATGAATTCAGAATTGGTAGGTTTACCCTTTCCTGTATTGATTGTATATCCAAATAACTCATTGATGGTGTCCATCTTTCCCCGGCTCCATGCCACCTCTATCGCATGACGTATCGCACGTTCCACACGACTTGGTGTCGTCTGATTCATCTTCGCAATGGTTGGATAAAGTACTTTCGTAATGGAATTAATGACTTCCCGGTTCTCCACTGACATAATAATGGCGTCTCTTAAATACTGGTAGCCTTTGATATGAGCTGGAACACCTATCTCATGAATAATATTCGTAACATCAGACTCCAGATTCTGAACCTTATATTCATTTCCGCCATCGGATACGATATTGTGCCGGTTGTGAATCAGTTTTGAAACTTTTGCCCTCTGCACCTGTTTGATTTTATTAAGAACCGTATCATTATCAAAAGGTTTCATAATATAATAACTGGCTCCCAGTGCAAAAGCATCCTCCGTAATATTCTCCTGTCCGATAGCTGAAATTACAATGAAGGCTGGCTTCTTTTTCAAATTAGTTTCATCATTAATCTTCTGCATCACTTCTAATCCATCGAGTTTTGGCATAATTAAATCCAGCAGCACCACATCTGGTTCCTCTTTATGAATCAATTCCAGAGCCTGAATGCCATCTCCACCCTTTCCAACCACAGCTATATGGTTGTCCTCATTCAAAATATTTTCCAAAAGCGTCTGCATCCGCTCATTATCATCGACAATTGCAACATTGATTTTACTCACAGTATTTTCCTCCTTGATATCTGTCAAACTATTAGTATTATATTCTCTGTAAAAGGCATACCGCAAGAATAACCAATCGCAAGCTTCGACGTGATAGAACACACCCCGACGTCCTGTCCACTGACTCGACATTTTTCTCCTTTTATTTCGCACTTCTTCTATAAATTTCCCGTAATTTTAAATCCTTATTTGATAAACCCGATACCATTCCTTCGTTTCGTCATCTCTTATTACCTCTGATGAATGTTTGGAAAGGAACCGTACCAGACCATATAAATCAATCCATATTTCTCCATTTCCCTCCCTCTGGGACTCATCAAAAATCAACTGCATCCCTAAATGCAGATGACAGACTTTAATATTATTCACATTTTCTTCCGTGCTGTACCCCGTCCGCCCCATATATCCAATAACATCTCCGGCCTGCACAATATCACCCTCTTTGAGATTCATGGCATAGGGTCTATTCTGACGCAGATGGGCATAATAGTAGTATCGTTTTCCATCCAGGCTATCAATACCTATGCGCCATCCCCCAAACTGATTCCATCCCAGGGCAGATACCTTTCCCGTCTCAATGGCAATAATCGGCGTTCCCAGCTGTCCGGTCAAATCATGTCCCAAATGAGTTCTACGGTAGCCATAGCTTCTGGCAGCCCCGAAATCATCATAATGCGTATAGTAAAAACCTTTTGCAATGGGACTGAATACCTTTAAACCATAAAGCTTCTTCCATTCCCTTGTCTCTGTCTCAATCTCATATTCCCCTACCATTCCACCGAGCACTGCCCTGTAGGCCTCCAAATAATAGTCATAATACTTCATATCTTTTGTCAGTTTTTCAATGCCCTCCGCCTGAATCTTCTTTGCTGCTGCCGCCATATCCTCATCCCGGTACCGGCTGAACTCACCACCATACTCTACGGCAAGATATGCCAGTAATTCTATCCAGTCTAAATGATTTTCACCGCCATAGCTTTCCACATCATAGGTATACGCTGCCTCTAATGCCTCATAACTGACTTTAAAATCGACCCACTGGATAAAGTTCTCTCCTGCGACAGAACTTGTCCTTTCATAGAACCTCAGTGCACCAAAAATAATCAAAAATGTCAGAACACACACCTGTGCCCCTATAATCTCCCTGCTTTTTCTCTCCATGCCATCCGCCCTTTCTCCTCCAAGCTTCACAAAATAATCTATGCACGGAAAAGCGAAAAAGAACTGGCAGTTCTTCATTTTATTTTCTACAGGAAAATATACTTCAAAATAAATAAAACAGCCAATATATACATCAACGCACTTATTTTTTTCTCTTTGAACTTACCTGTAAAAAGATTGACTCCAACATAGGAAAGAACGCCCATGGATATACCTTCGGAAATACTGTAGAAGAAAGGCATCGCACTAATACAGATAAAACATGGGATTGCTTCGCTGTCATCTTCAAAATCAATATTCACAACATTACTCAGCATATAGAAGCCAACAATAATCAATGCCGGTGCTGTAGCATAGGAAGGAATTGCCAAAAAGATTGGTGACAGTAAGAGCGATAAAGCGAAAAGAACCCCTGCCGTCAATGCTGTCAGACCTGTTCGTCCCCCTTCTGTTACACCGGAAGCACTTTCTACAAAGGTTGTTATTGTGGAAGTACCCAGAACCGCACCTGCCGTCGTTGCAACCGCATCTGCCATCAACGCCCCCTTAATTCCTGGAAGTTTGCCTTCCTCATCCAGCATACCTGCCTTCGAGGAAACACCAATTAAAGTTCCGATGGTATCAAATAAATCAACAAATAAAAAGGCAGAGATAATAACAATAAAATTCAATGAAAAGACATTTGAAAAATCAAGCTTAAAGAAAACCGGTGCCAGACTTGGAACAGCAATACCGTTGCTGAAATCGGGCAGCAGATTATAAAAGCCCAGTTCCGGATTTGGAATATAGAAGCCTGCAAACTGACAGATAATACCCATAATCCATGTAATCAAAATACCCCAGAGAATATTTCCTTTAATCTTTTTAACGACCAGAATACCCGTAATCACAACACCTATAATAGCAAGTAAAACAGTAATTCCAACATCGTTCATTGTAGCCTCAACACCATTCGCCAGATTGTAGCCCTCAATAGAAAACAGTTCAACCAGTGTTGCACCGCCAATACTGATATTCGCATTCTGAAGACCGATAAATGCAATAAAAAGACCAATACCTACACTGACTGCAGATTTTAAATTTTTAGGTATGGCATTAAAAATAGCCTCACGGACATTCGTTATAGAAAGAACAATAAAAATAAGACCTTCAACAAATACTGCCGTCAATGCTGTCTGCCAGGAGTATCCCATACCGATAACAACCGTATAGGCAAAATATGCATTCAATCCCATTCCCGGTGCCAATGCAAATGGATAATTTGCAAAAAGAGCCATGCATAGTGTACCAAGAAATGAAGCTAAAGCTGTTGCCGTAAACACAGCTCCCTGGTCCATACCCGCTGCTGCAAGAATACTTGGATTTACCGCCAAAATATAAGCCATCGTCATAAAGGTAGTTATTCCGGCCAATATTTCTGTTTTTACATTCGTATGATGTTTGCTGAGTTTAAATATTTTTTCTAACATCTCTTTTCCTCCTCCGTGATTTACTGTTTAGTTTACCAACTGCCGTAAAAATGTAATCTTTTTTAAATTGTTAATTTTTTCCGTCAAGGGGTCTTCTCAAAAATGGTCAACGGAGTATACTTAGTATTAACCGACACGGTTAATGGAGGTGGTTTTATCAACGAAAAATTTTATTCTCTACCCGAAGAGAAACAGCACCGTATTATTAATGCGGGATATCATGTATTTGGCTATAACAGCTATAAAAAAAGTCCGGTCAGCGAGATAGCTCTGACTGCCGGTATTAGTAAATCTCTTCTTTTTCACTATTTTCATAACAAAAAAGAACTTTATCTCTTTCTTTGGAACGAGGCAATGAAACTGACGAGCAGAGCCCTTGTCGATGGACACTGTTATGAGTCCTGTGATTTGTTTGAAATGATGCTCCGGGGTATGAATGCCAAATTTTCCCTGATGAAGATTTATCCGGACCTCACCGCATTCACTATGAATGCTTTTTATGAGAAAGACCCCGCGGTCTCTTCTGAAATTCAGCAAAGTTATCAGACTGTAGCTGCATCCAGTACAACGTCTACTCTGAAGGGTCTTAATCCCGCAGATTTTCGTTCGGGTCTGGACATAGAAATGATGATTAAAACAATGTACTGGACCTGCGAGGGTTATCTTTGGGAGGCCCTCAAATCCGATCATATAGATATTGATGTCTGGGAAAAGGATTTTAAGAAGATTATTGAATTTTGGAAATCTGCCTATTGCAGAGAAGAGCAGAAAGGATAGCCTATGAAAATTATTGAGACAAAGAATCTTACAAAATATTATGGAAAAGCCAGGGGGATTATTGATTTAAATCTGGATGTGGCACAGAGCGAAATCTTCGGTTTTATCGGCCCCAATGGTGCCGGAAAAAGCACTACCATCCGAACCCTTCTCGGACTCATTTCACCAACCTCCGGCAATGCTTCCATCTTCGGTAAGGATATTCTAAAAGATAAAACAGAAATTTTATCAAACATTGGCTATATGCCTTCCGAAGCTATGTTTTATAATAATATGCGCGTTCATGAAGTCATTCGTCTTTCTGCAGATTTGCACAAAAAAGACTGCCGAAAAAATGCAGCCCAGCTCTGTAAACGCTTTGATTTGGACACGAAGAAAAAAGTAAACGAGTTATCCCTTGGTAATCGAAAGAAAGTGTCTATTGTCTGTGCTTTCCAACATCAGCCTGACTTATACATTCTCGATGAGCCGACCAGTGGTCTGGACCCGCTGATGCAAAAAGCCTTTTTTGAACTGATTCATGAAAGACAGCAACAGGGCGGAACCGTTTTTTTATCATCCCATGTTCTCTCTGAAATTCAGCGTCACTGCCAGCGGGCTGCCATCATTCGTGAAGGACGTCTTATCGCCTGCGATTTGGTTGAAAATCTTTCCAATACAAAAGCACGTCAGGTAGTTCTCCATGGTGTTAACACCGTACCTGCTCTCTCTGACTTGAAAAATATTGAAACCTCAACGAACTCTGTCAGCTTTTTATTCCAGGGCAATATGAAAGACTTAATTTCTGAAATAGACAAACTGCCTATTACGGATATGACCATTACAGAACCGGAACTGGAAGAAATCTTTATGCACTTCTATGAAGGCGAGGTGACGTCAAAATGACTATTTTAATTCACGAACTAAAACGTAATCGTATTTCATTTCTCATTTGGACAATATCCATCGCATTTATGCTTTTTATCTGCATGATTATGTATCCTGAAATGAAAACCAGTATGAATAGTGTCACGGATATGTTTGCCAACATGGGCGGATTCACAGAAGCCTTTGGTATGGACCAGGTAAATTTCGGTGAGGTTATGGGCTTTTACGCCATTGAATGTGGCAATATTCTGGGCATTGGCGGTGGTTTTTTTGCTGCTCTTTTAGGTATTGGTATTCTCTCCAAAGAAGAAAAAGAACGGACAGCCGAGTTTCTCTTAACCCATCCTATCCGTCGTTCTTCCGTTATATTCCAGAAGCTTCTCGCTGTTTTACTTCAGCTTCTGATAATGAATCTGGTTTTAACTGCTGCATCTGCTGCTTCCTTTGCACTGATAGGCGAAACACTGGCTATGAAAGAATTTCTTCTGCTTCATACAGCCTACCTTGTTCTACAATTAGAAATCGCCTGCATATGCTTTGGTATTTCAGCTTTTATCCGTCAGAGCGGGCTTGGTGTCGGGCTTGGACTCGCCGCCATCCTGTACTTTGCCAATATCATTGGAAATATCAATTCCTCCGGTGAATTTATCAAATACATCACCCCTTTTGCCTATGCTGAAGCTTCAGACATTATCTCATCTGCAAGTATCGAGATGCCTCTGATGCTCCTTGGCTGTCTTTATGGCATTGCCGGCATTGTAGCTGCATTTATCAAATATATGCGAAAAGACATTGCAGCTTAAATTTCAAATCCCAGAGATATCAACATGTCCTTATCTTCGTCAATATTATTGCCTGAAGTGGTCAGCATATCTCCTGTAATTGTCGCATTGACACCTGCTTTAAAAGCCTTTGCTCCGGAATTCTCCATAAGAATTCGGCCTGCGGCAAGGCGTATAGATGACTCCGGATTCAGATAGCGGAACATGGCTGTCGTCCGGAGTATTTCATTTTCAGAAAGAACCTCTATCCCGCCACATCCAGTACCTTCAATAGGCATCAGTGCATTGATTGGTATCGATTCCACTTCGAACTCAGCTAGGGTTAATGCCATATCTATTCTGTCTTCAAAGAACTCTCCCATACCGATAATTCCACCGGAACAGACAGATAATCCAACCTCATGGGCCAACTTAATTCCGTTAATCTTATCCTCAAAGTTATGGGTTGTACATATATTTGGAAAATTTCTTTTTGATGTTTCGATATTTTCATGATACATACTCACACCACTGTCCTTGAGCCGGATAAAGGCATCTTTTGTGAGAATCCCATGGGATGCACAGAGCTTAATAGAAAATTTCTCATACATTCTCTTGTAGGCCTTACAGGCTTTTTCTAAATCTTCACCTTCCAGCGTTCTCCCTGCTGTAACAATGGAATAGCGATGAACACCTTTTTTATCATGATATTCACAATCATCAATAATCTTTTCTTCGGCAAGAAAATCATAAACCTGAACATCTGTATGATGATGGGCACTTTGTGCACAGAATTTACAATTTTCACTGCATCTGCCACTCCGGCCGTTAATGATTGAACACAACTCCACACGATTTCCACAAAGCTTCTCTCGAATCAGGTCTGCTCCGTGGCATAATTCATCTAAATCCACATTCTTAAAAAAGCTTAAATCATCTGTCCGTTTCAAGCGTTTTCCCTGAATGATTTCATCTGCAAGTTTTAAAATATCCATGCTCATCTGCTCCTAACCCTCAAAAGTCCTAATATTTGCTTTTAGAAGACGTTTACGAACTTCATTTCCTACAGCTGTTCCAACATAAATTTTAATAATATCCCCCGGAATATATGGAATAACACCGGCCATCAGAGCTTTTCCAAAGGATAATCCGGCCTGGTACCCCAGCCATACAGTTCCAAAAGCATAGGCGATAAGGGTCCCCAAAACCATTCCCAGGATATACATATAAAATTTTCCACTGAACTTATTCACAAACCAGCCGCTGACAAGGGCCATAAAAATAAAACCTATCAAATATCCCCCTGTCGGCCCCAAAAGTTTTCCCGGTCCTGATGTAAAGGCTGAAAATACCGGCAAGCCAACAAAACCCAGGGCCAAATACACCAGATAACTCAGAGTTCCAAGTTTCCATCCCAAAATCATAACTGTTAAATAAATTGCTAGATTGGTAAAAGAAATAGGTACCGGTGAAAATGGAATGGCAATGGATAAGGGCCCCATAATACATATAACTGCTGCCATCAGGGCAACAAGTGCTAAATTTCTTGTCTTTGTACTTTGCATAAAACTAGTCCTCCCTTTTCATGATGTTGATTAGAATTGTAATATATCCAGTTTTAATTGTCAACCTATTTTATTTTTTAGTTAACATTTTGAGTAAGAAAATACCCACTCAGTTTATCTGAATGGGTATTTAAATCTATTACTCCGAACGAAGTGCCGTTACAGGGTCTTTCTTCGCGGCCCCCCGGGCTGGGAAGAATCCGGCGATAAGGGTGAGTGCCACACTGAGAATCACCAGAATAACCGCATTGGTCACGGATAACGAAGCATTTACATCATTTGTCTCAGCAACAATGTGTATAACCGCATTGACCGGTATCTGCAACAGATAGGTGACTCCAATGCCGATACCACCGGAACAGAGGCCAATAATAAATGTCTCGGCATTAAATACTCTGGAAATATCTTTTTTTGCAGCACCAATAGCGCGCAGAATACCAATTTCCTTTGTCCGCTCCATAACAGAAATATGAGTAATAATTCCAATCATGATACAGGATACCACCAGGGACACGGCTACAAAAGCAATCAATACATATGAAATAATGTTAACAATAGAAGTAATGGATGAGGTGAGAAGACCTACATAATCGGTATATGCAATCTTGTCTTCATCCCCCACCGTACTATTATAATTTTCAATACAAACAGAAATCGCATCCTTGTCTTCAAAACTGTCTGCGTAAATACTAATCGAAGATGGTGCATCATGACTCACTTTTCCAAAGGATTCCATGTTTTGTTCATAAGAGCCTTCTTTGATATAGGAATCATAAATTTGAAGCATCATATCTTTATCCGGATTCTCGAGATATTGATTTAGCTGTTCTGCCAGAGCTGCCTCATCCATTCCAGCCCCCATTGCTCCGGCAAAACCGGAAACGTCTTCTGTTTCCATAGTTTCTTCGGTCTCCTCTGTTGGAACATTTCCTGCCGCCGAGCCCATGATAAAGGAATAAACCGCCGCTTTTGTCTCGTTATCTAAAGCCGAAAGATAGGAAACAGCATCCTCAACTTTTTCTGTATCATTTGCCGGTTCAAATTTCATCCCAGTCAGTACATCCGTCTCCGGCGTATCCTCCTGAGCTTTAACAACCGGGCTTTTATCCGTATAATCAATCAGATAATCCGTCAAAGCACTTGTATATCCAACCGGTGCATCCAGATTTGTATAGGATACATCATCTTTTCCACGAATAACGCCGGAAATCTTCAATTCCAGAGCATCCTTAACCAGAGACTCTTCCATCAACTCATCGTCTCCAACATATTTGAAGGTCCCATCTTCGTTCTCCACATATAAATCACAGGATGGTATCATATAAAATGTCTGATTGCAGATATCCTCATAGGAAAAACTTTTATTTTCAAATGTCACTTCTTCGCCGTCATTGATTTCCTCCATAATGTCATCATATTCAGACTTTGGAAGGATTCCGAGCTGGTACAATGTCTTTGAAGATATCTCATTTTTTTCATCCAAAACAAGGACAACTTCATCATAACTCTGTGGCCATTCCCCATAAAGCATATCATAACTGTCTGTCACAACCGGACTGATAAGTTCACCATCGGTTCCTGACATAATCTCCTCAAAATTTGAATTTCCTGAAGAAATCATTCCGCCCATAGCTCCCATACCACTCATCTGGTCCTCAAAATCTGCATCTACCAGAACATCTTCCGGATCATAAGAAAAGACTTTAAAACGGACGTTATAAGAATAGACTACGCCATTCTGTCCCAAATACTGCTGAATCTCGCTGTCCGGATTATCCAGATATTTCTTAAAGGCCGTCAGATTATTTTCTGTCACACTTAGGGCTTCTGCACTGGCTTCCATATCCGAATTATCCGCATATACTTCATTCAGCTGACTCTCCTCTGTTTCCTCTCCTGCACCGCTCATTGCCGCACTTCTCTGTTCCATCATGCCGGATAAATCAATGGATTCGGAATCAATAACAATTGGATAGGAGACCATCGTATCTGTCTGTAAATCTGCAATATATTTATTGACACCTCCCGACAGTGCAAGAATCATGGCTATACCTATAATACCTATAGAGCCTGCAAAGGCTGTGAGTATTGTTCTCCCTTTTTTCGTCCATAAGTTATTCCTTGAAAGAGAAAGGGCTGTCCAAAAACTCATCGTTGTTTTCTTCTGCTTTGAAGTATCTGTTATTTCCTCTTTTTCATCAAAGGGCTGACTGTCACCGATAATAGCACCGTCTTTAATACGTACAATACGTGTTGAATAAGTCTCTGCCAGTTCCGGATTATGAGTTACCATGACTACCAGTCGGTTTTCTGCCACCTTTTTCAAAATATCCATAACCTGAATACTGGTTTCTGTATCTAATGCCCCTGTCGGTTCATCCGCCAGAAGTATTTCCGGGTCATTCACAAGTGCTCTTGCAATGGCAACACGCTGCATCTGACCTCCGGAGAGCTGATTTGGTTTTTTCTTAAGCTGGTCTCCAAGGCCGACCTCCGCGAGAGCTGCAGCCGCTCTTTTCTTTCGCTCCTTCGCTCCTACACCGGAAAGGGTCAGTGCCAATTCAACATTAGCAAGAACTGTCTGATGTGGAATCAGATTGTAGGACTGAAATACAAACCCAATAGAATGATTTCGATAAGAATCCCAATCTCTGTCTTTAAACTTTTTTGTGGATTTTCCATTGATAATCAAATCGCCCTGACTGGCATGGTCAAGACCACCAATAATATTCAATAATGTCGTTTTGCCGCCGCCGGAAGGTCCAAGAATGGATACAAATTCATTTTTGCGAAATGTGATATTGATATCCTTCAACGCTTTTACATGCATATTTCCAACAACATATTCTTTTCCAATATTTTTTAATTGTAACATTCTGAGCCTCTTTCTTTCTGTCATATTCCGTTCTATTGTATCACAATAAAGTGAGAATAACTATATGTCTTATAACAGAAAACAGCGGCACAAGTTACTACTTGCTGCCGCCGCTTTTAATTTCTGCATCAACACTTCCCTGTTCAATTCCATCCGCTAAAATATAATTTTCTGAGGATGTTCCCGTAAGTGCTGCATTAAAAATAATTTTTGTCCACCCAACTTCTGCTGACTTATATACTTCATTTGAAATGGCTAAATCTAATTTACTTTCATCCTTTTCGTCTGCTGGTTTTATGCCAACAAGTGCAATATTCGACCGGTTCCAGTCACCCACGCCCACAACCGTCGTTCCATCATAAACCTTTCCTACAGCCGGTGTCACTGAGTATCCCGTAATAACAGCCTTCGTAATGACAAATGTACCCTCGAGACTTCCCGCGTACATTCCTTTACCCCTTATTTGATAATGGGCATTTTCAGAAGCATTCACATTATCCGTGCAGATAATATCATAATCCACCCCTGCTTTCAATGAGAGTATCTTTCCATCCTTTTGAAACAGAATATCATCCTCATTCGGTCTAACCGCAGTTCCTGTATACTCCTGTGCCGAAATTGTTACTGTAAATCCTGAAATATCCGTAGTTGCCCCCGCATACGTCTCATTTTCCGTTTCCCCAAAATCTGATTTATCGTTATTTGCTGCATAAGTCACTTTATAACTGCCGCACCCAGTCATTTGCCATATGAATATCCATGCCACCAAAAATACCGCTGTGCCTTTGAATATTTTTCGCATACTCTTCTCCTCTATTGTGCCCCATCTACGACTCTATCATCAGCTCTTCGCTTAATTCTTCAATATAATTTCCATAGGTTATAAGAAACTCCGCCAGTCGGAAACGTGCAGCAATTTCATTGACCTGTTCTGTCTCCATGATAAATTCAATCAGTTTTTCGTCTTCTTCTATACCGCTCTCCATGGCATTTACAATATATTCGTCTGAAGAAATGATTGCCTGAACCCCTTCAGAACTTTTTAATTCCAGCCCTTTTTCACGTACAACCTTTACATTCTTTTTCCATTTCATATCTATTCCCCATTACACAGTCCCAGCTCTCTAGCCGCCGCTTCTGCTTCCTTTCGATTTTTTACACCCAGTTTCTGATAGATATTCCGATTGTGGAATTTTAATGTACCATATGAGATTCCATATAATTCACAAATACGTTCCGTCGTTTGGTCTTCACATAAAAGGTTCAAAATCTGCTTTTCCATCTCTGTCAAAGGTTCTTTTAATTTCTTTTCTTCCCTCAAATAGTTTGGATAATGCTTGGCCATCCTGCCAACTTCTTTTTTGAGAAGTGCAAAAAATTCCTCAGATACCGGTGGTTCCTGATAATCATCCAGCAGTGGCTTCAATGCTATGCCTTCCATTCCGGCAATGCGGATAAAATGATAGGATTCCATCTTACGAAGAACATTATTTAACGTTGTTTTCCACTCTTTATTGCCGGTCTGATACTGAACAATGGCCTTTAACGTCTGATTCTCCATCCACAGGTAAGTCCGGTCATATTGGGTAAAATAGAGATTCAGCCTCTCAATCAGATGAATCGCCTCTTCATAACGTCTAAATGCCATAAGACAGCGGATTTTCTGCATATACTGATATCTGTAAAGCACGCAGAAAGAAATATTTTCATTAGGTGCCTTCTCAAACCATTCTCTGGCGATATCATTTTTGCCCTGCAGTAATGCAATTTTGGTTTCCAATGCTTCAATATTCGGAACAAGCTGGGAAGCCTGTTCATTTATTGCTTTTTCTTTAAAATTCTGAACGGATTCCTTTGCTACACCAATCTGCCCTTCATAGACATGCACCTTTGCCAAAAGTCCGATTGCAGCAAAACACATCTCGATTTTTCCTGCTGTATCAGCCTTCATATATCCGGTATTCAGTCGTGTAACCGCCTCATAGGTATCCATGGTTCCCTTTTCAAAGCCGCTTTCCGCTAAAGCTATATTGATTAATCCGGCACCATATTTTCCAAGAACAACTTCAATCGGCTTTTTCATCAGCACGGATAATTCTTTATCATTCCTGCTCCACTCACAAAAATCCAGACCGCCATTCATAATACTCGGAAGATTACTCGTTACAGAGAATTCCGGAAGACGAATATTCTTGTTCATGACAAGAATGGATAAATTTTTTAAAATGCCCATGACTCCATGAATTCCACGATGTGGCAGGGCTATATCCAGATAGGCAATTCTTATTTTGGCCTCCCGTTTATAAGGATTGCCCTGGGGAAGGCTTTTCTCAAAACGAACTAAAGCATCATACCAGTCTTCAGATTCTTCCGGCTGTAACGTAATCGAATACAACATACTCATACCACTCATAAGAACCGGTGACGCCAGAATCGTTTCTTTCGGCAATCGCAAATAATAATCTTTTGTTTCAAAAAAGTGCCCCGTTCCCGGATGCTGTTCTGCATTTTCAATCAACAGCCTTGAAACTTTCTTTTTATTTCCAGCCTTTTCATAGTACTTTAATGCCTGCTCGATTTCACCCTTTGATTCAAAATAAGAAGCGGCTTTTTCATAATTCTCGAGAATCTGATCCTTACTGCAAACCAATGCCTGTTTCCACTTCATGTATTTCTGCAGAGCCTGACGATAAGAATAGACACCATCCCCATGATAAATCATAAAGGTTCCCAGAGACATGGTATATTCCAGAAGATGCTCAATCCTATCGTTCCCCGTGAGAATTCCCGCCATCTCTACGGTAAATGTTGGATACTGACAAACGGACAAGAGCAATTCACACAACTCACTATCCCATTTTTCATAAAAAGCATGGTCATAATAGTGGAACAAGTCTCTTCTCGCTGCTTCAAGAACCTCCTGGCTATATGGGAATCCACCTTTCATATGGTCTGTTACAAAGAGAATACTTAAAGGATGGCCAAAGGTATCTGTCGTAATAGACTTTACTTCAGCATCCGATATCTGAATCTTCTGCCTTTCCAGAAATTTAACGGTTTCCTTTTCTGTCAATGCCAGTTCCCGTTCATCCGCCAGAACAAAATTCTGCTCTACAGACACCAGGCGTAACCAGGAAGGAATGCGTCCCCGCCCAATAATAACAACAAATTTTTCACTGCTTTTTGCCAGTTCTACAATATATTCCTGGGATTCCCGATCCATAATCCAGGAGATATCATCAATAACAACAGCACTTTGCTTAATAGCGGCTTCCTCCGGTCTGTTTTCCAGATAACCCTTCTCACCGCTGAGATAAAGATGGGGCTTCCGACGGAAATAATAGGACACTGCAGCCGTCTTTCCGAATCCCACTGCTCCTGAAATATAAATCGGCTGATGGTTTTCTTCTGCTGCCTTTAATTTTTTATAAATCGCCCCAACTTTAATATAATCTTTCTCTGCCATGGGAGAAGCCTCCTTTCTTTTTTCTGATATTATCACATTTTACCAAATTCTATGACATTTGTGAACTGACCCCAAGGTCAGTATTTTTGATATTTTTCTGCAAAAATGAAACAGAGCAGACCCCTTTTTTAGGATTTGCTCTGTTATTTTTAACACATCCACGTTTCTAATGTTTGATAAAGTATCTGCGGATTGATAGGCTTTGTCAAATGTTCATTCATCCCCGATGCCAGACTTCGTACCTTATCCTCTGCATAGGCATTGGCTGTCACTGCAATAATCGGAATTCTCATTGCATCCGGTCTATCCAAAGAACGAATCATTTTAGCGGCATCCAGACCATTCATATTTGGCATCCGGATATCCATGAGAATCGCATCATAATAACCGATTTCGTGATTCTCAAAAAGCTTCAGACCTTCCTTCCCGTCTATCGCCGTATCCACCAGCATCCCTTTCTTTTCCAATAGTTTTTTGGCAATGGCCGCATTTAACTGATGGTCTTCCACAACCAGGGCCCTTTTCCCTTGTAAAAAGTTCTCATCTGCTAGGCCTTCATTTTCGTTCTGAGGTTTATTACGATATCTCAGCGGTACCTCAACCGTAAATATTGTCCCTCTTCCGGGTTCACTTTCGACATCTATGGTTCCATTCATTGCTGTCACAATCTGATTCACAATCTGGAGTCCCAGCCCTGTTCCTTCAACAGAACCTGTATGTACTGCATTTTCCTGGGTAAATGGCTGAAACATCTTCTTTTGGAATTCTTTTGAAATGCCGCAGCCTGTATCGCTGATAACACATCTTTCAAGGATAATATTTTCCTCTTGATACAGATGCTCCCGTAAAATTTTAATGGAACCGCCCGGTGGTGTGAATTTCAAAGCATTGGATAAAAGATTGGTTAAAACCTGTTTGCATCGAATACCATCGATATAAAACTGAATATCTTCATCCAGAGCTTCCGGCTCTATATATTGAAAATCTATTCCCTTTTTTCTAAATTCAACTTCCATCATAGAAATCGTCGGACAGAAAATTGTTTTCGGAGATATCCAGTCCTTTTGAAGAATAAACTGATGTCTCTGTATGTAACTGGCATCCAGAATATCATTGATAATCTCCAGCAAATACTGGGCTGACTCATTCGCCTGTTTCATATAACGTCTGTTTTCTTCAGAAACATCCTGTAAATCCTGGGCTAGATTAATGGCACCGATAATAACATTCAAAGGTGTTCGAAGTTCATGGCTCATCCGCTCGAGAAACTCACTTTTTGCCCGGCTGGCTTCGCTGGCCGTTTTCAAAGCATCTCTTAACTGTATCTGGCGTTGCTTTTCTGCATCGATATTCTGTGCCAGTGTTATTTCACACAAATCACCAGTCACTTCATTCTTTACAAAAATCACCTGCGTAAGAACCCAGCGGACAACGCCATCATCGCCCCTCTGCCTATGTTCCAGTTCTACCTTTTCTCTGCCATTCTCATATGCTTTAAAAAGGTTTTCCCGTGAAAAAGCCAATAAAAACTTCTCTCTGTCCTCTGCCGGTACTGTACTGGCACCAATCTCAATCAAATTATCGAAAGAACCGCTTTCCGGAGCGGCTTTCGTCGTGAAATTCTCATAATTCACCATACTATAACTGTTCTTTGTCAGATTCACCGAAATAATCATTGGAATCAAATTAAATAAAACTTTATACAACTGTTCCCGTTCCTGCATCAGCCGCTCATTAAGTTCCGCATGCATCTTCTTCGATTCATCAATGTCTGAGAAAATCAAATACAGTGTAATCCGCTCATTGGATTCTGCTGCAACTCTGCCCTGCACATTAAACCATCTGTATCGATTATCTTTTTGAAGAATACGAATGTCCATATTAGCCACCCGCTGTTCTCTGACTGCACTTCGTATTTCTAAAAGAAGTTTCTCCCTATCTTCCGGATGGGCACCGTCAAAGGCCTCTTTTGCCCCCATGGTTCGACGCTTCTCCCATGAGTCCCTTGTTTCATCCAGCATTGTATAAAACCCATCATTCAGATAAGAAACTTCCACCCGCTCATCCGGATAAAAATAATAAATGCCAATACCACCCGGAACCCGGTTTGCCAAATCCCGAATGGCATGCTGGGCTGCCAAGGTCTCAGATTCATCTGAAATGTATTCAATATGTGCCGGCTGTCCATGCCAGTTCAATAATTTACCTTTAATCAGATAATGTCTGCCATCGCTGGTCTCATATTCCTTTTCTCTGTATTCATCTTCTGTCATCTCGTGCATATGGCAATTTGGACAGGGGGTGTCCCTGCCAAGAAGATATCCGTAGCAAGTTAAGTTCTTCGTGCTATCTGAACCTTTTCCGCCCCATTCTTCAGCCAGTTTATTAATATATAACAATTCATAAGTGTCGATGTCGCATACAAAAATACCAACGGAAGAATCATCTACCAGCTGGCCTGCCATAGTTATATCCATCTCTCTTATTTTTTTAATACGCTTTTTATCTTCGGAAGGAAGAAATGTTTCGTTTAACATCTTATCCCCTGCTCTCTATAAGGTCCTTCTCTTTGCTCATATTCATGTATCATTCATAAGACATAATTTACTTTTATTGTATCAATGCTCAAAATATTAGTCAATGGCTCAATGATGAATACAGCGATTTTTTTCACAGACTATATAATTAATTATAGTATATATTTTTTGGAGGTAGTTTTAGTGAGCAAAGACATTGCATTTAAAAACAGAGACCGTTTCATCGAACTCGGGCTCACGATTGCAGCATTACGTAAAATGCAGGGAATGTCCCAGGAGCAATTCGCTGAAAAAGCTGGTATCAGCCGTTCTCATCTCAGTTCTATTGAAGCACCCAATATTGCAAGGCCCTTTTCCTTAGAAGTTTTATATAATATTGCAGATGCTTTAAATATCAATGCCGGTGATTTGCTGAATTTCACACTTCCGCCTACAAAAACATCAAAGCCTTCTAATATCTAATGATATCAGAAGGCTTAATTTTTTTATAAGAAAACGGCTGCCATTCATTCCCGCCTTCATACAATTCTGTGCAAGGCATTTCTTACCCGCATTTCAAGAATTTTAGGTGTCGTTGGCTTATAAATAAAATCATCTATTCCTAATGCAAGAAGCTCTTCTTCCTGCCCAGGGTCTCCATACTGGGTATTGGCAATAATCACACAGTGCCTGTATTTACGGTCACTTCGAAGCCTTCGTATCAACTCGACGCCATTCATCTTTGGCATTTGAATATCTGTAATAATAATGTCTATCCCAGGGTTTCTTTCCAGCACTTCCAGTGCCTGATATCCATCCTCTGCCTCCAGGATATCATACTCCTGCTCAAGAGCTGTCCGTATAACAACCCGGTTAATTTCCAAATCATCTACAATTAATATTTTCTGCCGTCGTGGGGATGTGCTGATTTTCAATAAACTTTCCAAAGTATTATAAAGCACCTCCCTCTGAATTGGCTTACTCAGATGGGCATCCATTCCAGCCTCTCTGGTCTGGCGCACATCTTCTTCAAAGGCATTTGCCGTCATCGCAATAATCGGAATCGCACCTGCATCCTGACGCGGCAGTTTACGAATAACTTTTGCCGCATCGATACCATCCATAACCGGCATTCGAATATCCATAAGAATAGCATCATAATATCCCAACTCAGAGTCTTTAAACATCTTCACTCCAATTGCACCATTTTCTGCGCGCTCTACTGTCATTCCCTTAGTCTCCAGCAGTCTGGTGGCAATGATAGCGTTCAATTGATGGTCCTCACACAAAAGAATTCTTACATTATCCAAATTCACCTCTCCGGATGCTTTTATTTGCTTTTCTTTCCATTCTCTAATCTGTTCATCTGTTGCAATATGCATCGGAAGTGTTATGGTCACCCGGGTTCCCTTCCCGAGCTCACTTTCAATCCGGATATCCCCACCCATAACTTTCACAATCTGCTTTGTTATAGACATTCCCAATCCGGTTCCCTGATAGGAACTGGTCCTCGTAGAATCTTCCTGTGAAAAGGCCTCAAAAACATGGGGCAGAAACTCTTTACTCATACCTACACCATTATCCTAAATAACAAGTTCATCTATGATGATGCCATTCTCCACAGACAGGTTTCTCATAAATACGTCAATTTTCCCACCCTCAGGTGTGAACTTCACAGCATTCCCAAGGATATTCATAACAACCTGCTGAATACGTTCAACATCCACGTACAAGGTTGTAAATGGCAGACTTTCAGCATGGATACCAAACTGAATCTTCTTTTCCTGAATACTTGTCCTTGCCATGCTAAGGGCATTATTAAAGAGAAGTCTTCCATCGCATACAGATGGATGCAATTCCAACTTACCACTTTCAATCCTGCTGACATCCAGCGTATCATTAATAAGATTGAGAAGGTATTGACCGGACATCTCCAGCTCTATTAAATCCCGTCGCATCGCCTCATCTGTTATATTATCTTTAAGGAGAGTGGTCAATCCTAAAATGCCATTTAAAGGCGTACGCATATCATGACTGACACGGGACAAAAAAGCAGTTTTTGCCTGATTAGCCTTTTGTGCTTCATTCAAAGCCATCGAAAGAGCTCTTTTCTGCTGTTCTTCCTGTTCAAAAGTATCCGTCACATCCTGAACGGCACATAAAAGAACATCTTTACTGTCCTCAAGATAGGCATAAATTGCCCGCTGATGTATAATACGTCCATTCTTCTTTAAATCATATAAATTCTCATAGAAGGGCATTTTTTCTAATTGGTTTTTAATATTTTCCAGGCTGTTCTCCCGGACTGCTTTCTCTACATTTCCTGGAATACCATACTTACGCAAATGTGCTTCCAGCCCTGCCGAATTATCCCCTATATCTTTTTGCAGTCTAATAATTTCTCGTAAATTCTGGTCAATCGTTTCATCTTTAAATGGTATTACCGTGCCATTTTGAGCATCAATGGTCATAATAGCCTGATAATCCACCATCAAAAGGCGGTTAACAACCAATTCTGCCCGAACCATTTCTGTTATATCCCGCAATACACCAATTGCTTCGATATCACCTGTATATGGATTGCAAATCATATCAAAACTCGTCTGCATCCACCCTATATGATTCTTAAGATGATGACGGAATTCAATATGCGTGTTTCCCTTATCATATTCCTCCAGCATGGATTTGCAATCGTACATCTGTCCAAGCTTTATTTTTTCATTTTCATCGAAGATAGCCTCTCGAATACTGTGGAGTACATCATCTGCTGTCTGTTTCTCCATAATCTGTATCAAATCTTCCTCAGAACTTTCAAATTCAGTAACGGTATTCTGGCTCAGATTATAACTGGCTGTCGCAAGAGCTCCCTTTGCAGCCGCTCTGCTTAAACGTAATTGCTCCTGATACTCGTGTTCACGCACCTTCTGGTCACTAATATCAATAGCAATTCCGATGGCATCCACATAATTCCCGTCTTTATCAAATATCGGTGTATAAATTTGTTTATACCATGCCGTCCCATGCTCATTTTTCACGGTAGACACAACGTCTACACTGGCAACATTTTCTGTCTGAATCTGATCAAAAAGTCTAAAAAAATCTTCCTTGCTTTCTTCTCCAATAAATCCCATATCTATGATTGACTGGGGAACGTCATCAATAACTTTGGGCAGCTGAAAGGTTTCTCCCAACGTACCTGAGTCTGTAATTCGTTTCTGTTTGTAATCATAACGCCAGGTCATAACCTTGGCCGCCTGTAAAGCAATATTTAATGTGATTCGTCCATTCTCTAATTCGTGCTGTGCCTGCATAATTGCATTATAGTCTGAAAAAGCTGCATAGACCTTTAAATAATTTTCTCTACGTTCCACAACCATACATGACAGATTGACCCAGAACCATGGCATATCCCCACCTCTTACCCGGTATGTCACATTGGTAGTATCTTCGCCTGCCATCAACTTCTTTATAGCTTCAGATATAGTTCCTGCATCCTCCGGATGTGTCGCTTTGATGGTATTCTCGCCGTCATACTGGCTTCTGCTTTCACGGCTCATACCAATCATTTTATAATAAGCCCGATTGACAAAAGTCTGTGACAGCTGACCGTCATGAATTTCATAAATACCTATACCTACAGGCACACTGTCTACTAGTTTCTGCAATTTAACCTGATGTTCATGTTCTTCATTAATGTCAATGATGACTCCCATTGTACGATAGGGCCGGCCGCTAGTGTTCCGATAGAAGAATCCCAGCATACGACACCACCTGTAGGTCCCATTGGTTAATTTTAATCTTAACACTGTTTCGACTTTATCTTTTCCTGAATCTGTCTCCTCAAAGAAATGTTTGAGAATCGAAATATCTTCAGGATGCACCGCTTCCAGAGAACCTGTATTATTCAGAATATCTTCATTGCTAATCCGGCTGATGACATAGTTCTGGTATGCCTCGGAACTATAGAACTTATTTTCTTTAAAGTCCCATTCGAAAACCGCTGCATTTAACTCTTTAATAACTGTTTGAAATCTGTGTTCTTCCCATGAAAATTCCCTGTGAAGTATGTCCTCTTTTCTATCCATGTTTCTTTCCTCATTTTCAGACAAAACCTTTGACTCCTACTGCTTTTCTAAATATTCCCGAACCATTTTCAAAACACTGCGCATGATTTCCCATGTATTCACCTGGGTCACCATAATTTCATTCGTGTCAATATTGCTCAATCTCTGTGCTATTGCTCCAAATGAAAAAAACAACAAATCATTTATTGCCTTCTCGTCCATCTCCCTTTTTATCGAACCGTCTAAATGTCCTTTTTTTATGGGCTCATTATAATAACCTGCAATTTTTTCTACCGTTTTAAGATATTGCCTGCAACTCAGCTCTTCCAAATCATTTTTTATAACCAGACCCTCTACCTCAAAAATCATCTTCGTACAATTCATGTGTTTCTCATAGTATTTAGCCCTTGTAACCAAAAGCTGCATAACCTGCTCTAACCCCGTTGCCTGCTGGTAAACTTCATTTTTTATCATTTTATCCAGTGAAACAAAAAAATCCATATACAAACTATCCATCACAAGAAACAAAAGATTATTCTTCGTTCCAAAAATATTGGAAACTGTCTTTTTAGCTACACCCGCTTCCCGTGCAATTTCAATAAGTGTTGTAGCCTTTGTTCCTTTTTCCACAAAGAGCTTCTTAGATGTGTCTATTATTTTTTTATAATTCTCCTTCTTTAATTCTTCTGACGTCATAAAATCGCCCCTTTCAGTTACGACGTTGGTGTAACTGCATTGCGAAAAATAATACCTATCCTGCATAGGCCATTTGTTATCTCCATTTTAGTACATTTTACATTGAAAATCAATCTGCGAATAGGATAGAAAAAGCCCCTGAGCCACTCATATTCTTGTGACTCAAGGGCTTTGAATAATTTCTAACCTGCTAATTGGTTTTCGCCGCTTTCCTGTGGTTCTTCTCCGTGATATAGCTCTTTTATCAAATCCCAGCTTTTCTCAAAAGCGTTCATCATGGCTGTGCAATCCAAAGATTCCGTTAAAGCATGAATACACTGCAATTCCCTTGTTTTATCGGTCCTCATACGACGCAGTTCCTTCAAAGATTTAAACATCTGATATCCCTGGGCTGCATTACAGTTGGTATCCTCTATCTGCATCAATACTTCTTCTATTCTCTTATCGAGCATTTCTATATCCATCTGCAGATTTGCTGCATACTGTTCCGCATTTTGAAAGAATTCTCTCTGCTGATATGCAAAAGACATCCAATTATTGTCCATTCCATCATAAGGTGTATCTCTTCGAATCATATGTATCACCGGCTCCTTTTTTTCTGTTTGAATATTCAACTCCACAGGTTTCTCTGTTGTCTTTTTCTTTTTAACTTTCATACTGGAATTTTCGAATAGCTCTGTATATTTTCGTGGTCTATATTTTCTCATATCCAGCTTCTTAATTAATTTAATTCCACTTTGTGCTTTAGATGCATTTTGAAGAGTTCCCAATGTCTGTTTAAATGCATCCACCTGATAAAGTTCATCCTTAATTTCCCGCCTGTTTTCCCGACAAACACGAAGTAAGTCAACTAAGCCCTCCGCCTCCTGACTGTTTGTCTCACATAATTCAATATAATGTAACACATCACAAATTTTTTTATCAACATCGGACAGCGCACTCTCCAGCCCTTTTTGATATTTAGGAATTGATGCAATGATGTGTGAAAAACGGTCCAGGTATTCCATCCAGTTGATTTCCGATAAATCATAACCTGCCATTATCTTTTCTACCGGCTCTGATATTTCTTCAACAGGTAATTCCTTTGCCGGCAGATTCTTATCTTCATCGATTGATGACATATAGAAAACTTGCTCTTTGCCGCCTCCTGTAGTTCTCCGATTTGCATCCACATAATTAAAAATCCCCGCATCTGCCTCATGTGCTGCAACAACCAACTGGCCATTCATATTTACTCTGTAATAATGACCACTATAATCTTTAATATGATATAGACAATCCATTGCACCCACTCTCATCCCTCCAAATCTCTGTGGTAGTTCCTATCTTGATACCCAGTATATTCGATTTGCAGTCCCATAACCCCACCTGACATAGAGGTGGGCCGATAAAAATATTTAAAGTTTATTGTTCATCTATCAAATATTAGATATAATATGAGTACAGGATTCCTCTATTTTATTACGGAGGAATGTATGAAGAAACTATTTCAAGAATTAACACTTATAGACCCCTTTATGTTCACTGCAGTAATGAGTAACCCTGAGCAGTGCAGGGCACTTCTTGAAGTCATTCTCGAACGAAAGATTTTAAAAGTTACTATCATAACGGAAAAAACCATCCAGTATCGCCCAGATTATCATGGGGTCCGGCTTGATGTACTAGCTATTGAGGATGGCAGCAACCGACACTATAATGTTGAAATGCAGGTAAAAGACCATCGGAATCTAGCTCGACGAAGCCGATATTATCATTCTCAGATGGATATGGAAATGCTGATGACCAGCAAAGACTATTCACAGCTTCCAGATACATATGTCATCTTTATCTGTGCCTATGATCCCATTGGTGAAGGATTGTACCGCTATACTTTTAGCAGTTGTTGTTTAGAAACCGGTGAACAATTAGGTGATGGTAAACATACCATCTGGCTCAATACAAAAGGCACGAACCGGCACGGTGTATCAACACTGCTTGTATCATTTCTGGATTATGTTGATGACCCGGCTACTGTATCTGATGATGAATATGGATTTATTCAAGGGATTGAAGAAAGTGTTAAAAACATCAAGCAAAACCGCAGATGGGAGGATGCTTATATGCAGTTTCAAGAAATGCTTGCCGAAGAACGTGCCGAAGGTAAAGCTGAAGGCTTTTCTAAAGCAATACTGATTATACTCCAAAAATATGGTGATATTCCAGATTCCCTTCAACACACAATCAATGCGGAAACCGACCTGGGAACACTTACATGCTGGCTAAAGAATGCCAGTACCGCCTGTTCATTAGAAGAATTTTGTGAGTTTATAAAGAATTCAAAGTAACCTCAATCTCATTCACTATAAGAAAAAATCCTGTTTATACCAAAGAAAACACGCCAGACAGCTACTAGAAAAGTGCCGTCTGGCGTTAATATTATGTACCTCTAAAAGAGGCTTTATTTTTCATGTATTTTTTCCAGAATAATATCTGACAGTTTCTCTGCTCCCTTTCCGTCCTCTTCTATTTTTACTAGTTTTATAAACCTTTCACAGGCTCTTTGGTAATCTTCCTGAGCAAATACTCTGATATTATGACAGAGCATATCATCATTTTCAGCCATTGGAAACGGGAGTTCTTCAAAAGTAAAGTATAACTTTCTTTCTTTTTTCATATAACTTTTCAAGTCCTGAACAAATAAAAATACAGGCTTTCCGGTCAGCATAAATTCAAACATACACCCGGAATAATCCGTTATAAGCACATCCGATGCTGCCATAAGTTCTTGCATATCCGGATAATCCCCCGCAAAAATTATATCTTCCGCTAATACGTCATCTCTGGTCATATCCACATTGGGATGCTGACGAAAAAGGCAGACAAAAGTTGTTCCAAAACGTTCACTTAGTGCCTGGAGACATCTCCCGATATCATGCTCGTTTTCCTTTGTATCCAATGTCTGTCGAAAAGTCGGTGCATAGAGCAGCAGCTTCTTTTCCTTTTCTATACCATAATAGTTTCTTATCTTCTCTTCCACTTGCAAAGAATTTTGAATCAAAATACCATTTCTTGGATGTCCACAACGAATAACCGGTCCATGATACCAATAATGATGTCTGTATTTTTCCGCCCGAAATGCGTTGTTCGAGTACATCAAATCTGTCATAGCAGCATCTCTTTTTGCTTTTCTGACATAAGACCTGGTGAGATTTTCTGCATCCGCTTCATTCATCTTTACTCCCAGAGATGAATGCCATGTCTGTATATAATACTGTGACTTTCTTTTTCTTAGTTTCATACCACTTTTAAAATTATCAACCCACACCCTTGCTGTCGCGAGCTCATACATTGCCCGGATTCCACCATATTTCACGGTCCGGATTCCCTTTGGAAATGAGTCCGAAGGGTTATTTGTCAGCCAGACCATGTCCAATTTTTCTTTTCTGCGAAGAAGTTCCTCCGCAATGTACTTTGGATCACAGCCATATCCTCTGCCACCGAAGTTATCAAAGATAATCTTATTCTTCTGAATCGGGAGAACACGGAAAATTCCCAGTGTTTTTTCACACAATATCCAATATACCTTTTTAAAGATGTTCCGCTTGTTCCACCTCATATTTTCTTCCCCTACTCTTTCGTCTTTAGAAGAATATTGACACCATCCTGATATTCTATCCCTATGTTTGCCAGTTGCACACAATAGGGTATGAGAACTTCATCCTGCTCTTCTTTTGAAATCTGTATTCCTATCGTCAAACCACTTTTTGCAAGCTCCTCCATCGTAAACGGATGTTCTACAGAACCCCTGATTATTCCATTTTGGCTCGAATTCATAAAAATCTCACCTTCTGTAACAATCTGCTTATCCTGACAACTCATTATAATATAGATATGAAAATCCGGGTCCATCATGGCAAATCCACTGTTTTCCATTTCAATTTCATAATCAACTTTCTTCTGTAATCCATAGTGCTTATTAATACACAATTGCTTTACCCACGGACGCCAGCCCAAATGTTTCTTAATATAAATTTCTCCGCTTTCTCCTTCATATTCCTGAGAAGCCCAGTAGTCCCACACTTCGAAATTATATTCCTGATTCAGATAGGACAAATGCAGTTTCTCTGCTTCTTCCACAACATTGGAAACCTCAGTAAACTCACTGACAAAAGGCATTTCTCCACCATTGAAAGGTACTTTTATATTCTCCATGGACCATGCCAGATCTTCCTCCCTGTTATAATCCTCCCGATAGGTTCCAAGATCACTGTCACTGGAAAACAAACCGTCATTATAGACACCTATACGTTCTGTATCAATGCCCCACTCCACCGCTTCTCTGATAAATTTCTGCCTTCGAACAGAAATATCAATGCGGTCATCAAGAAATTCTTCCCATGCTTCAAGGATTTCCATACGATACCTCTTTGTATCCATATATTTACTCTGCGTCCATTCTCCGAAAGCTCCAATCATTCCAGCCTGCACTCCCATAAGACATTCTTTGTGGGCATTCAGCACTGGGGAAATCTGTTCAATATGGCCTAACATCACATCAAATTCCGGATCCTCATATTGACCCGAAAAATCATAGGCTGCACGGAAAATAACCGATAAATTTAATTCCTCAGCAATACGTAACGCGTTTTCTAAATCACGTATTTTATCTTCGGGAAGTTTAGCCATTTCTACCTCATCCTCCAGATTATAAGCAAGAAGTACCACTCTATAGTCCGGATGTGCTTCCACGACATTATACAATCCCTCCGGGTCACCGGTATACCATTGAAAATAGGTCCCCTGAAATGGATTCTGTATCAGTTCATTACTTTCTTCATAGGTCACTGTCATTTTTCTCGGATATTCATAAAATACAAAAAACAAGATAATACCAAGGATAATGATAAGGGAAAAAATTATTCTGTTTTTATTATTATGACTGAATTTCATTCGTTTGTTCCCTCTTTGCATATACATTTGCAATCACACCATAAAGTCTCGGTGATATTCCAAAAATCAAGATTGATATCTTATCTGCCAATCCACAGATTCTCCATATGGATTTACCATATTTTTTCAGATTCTGCTTCCATTCTTCTCTGATTTTCTTCAACAACTTTTTATTATCTTCAATAAATCTATGGCTCCGAAACCATCCAATTTGAAGATTTAGCAGATAACGTTTTCTTGCATACAGTTCCATCCCGGAATCACCCGCCCTTTTAAAAAAAGCAATAGATTCTTTTAATGCAAGCAGTTTATGCAGCCGTTTTTCATTAAAATGTTCATTCATAATACTGCTGCCCCGCTGAAGATAGTGATAAAGTCTGCGCTGGGATACAACCACCCTGTTTGCCTTATAAAAAACGCGATAGGTTACAAATTCATCTTCATGGGTCTTTCCCTCCGGGTAAATTAAATAAGGTTTCAAACTTTTATGATAAAGTTTCCCCCAGGACGTAATCATCCTTCTCTCATTCTCTTTAACGATTTTGGCTGCGGCCTCCCTGCCGGAATAGGTACAAACTTTTCCTGCCTTGTCCCGGTTTTGAGTGGCTTTTACATATTTCTTTATTTCCTGTGTTTCCCAGTCAAATAAATACCCACACACAGACACTTCCGCATTGAAACGGACAGCATTGGAATAGAGTTCCTCAAGATAATCAGGTTCAACACTGTCATCACTGTCAATATACGCAATGTATTCACCTTCTGCTGCTTTTAGCCCCGTATTTCTCGCTCCTGACAACCCTTGATTCTCCTGATGAAGCACCCGGATTCTGTTATCCTGCTTTGCATAAGCATCACAAATTTTTCCACATTTGTCTGGAGAACCATCATCTACAAGAATGAGTTCAAAGTCTTCCATTGTCTGCTTTAAAATGGAATGAATACATTTTTTTATATATTTTTCTACAGCATATACTGGCACAATAACACTAATCATCTCTCTCACCTCCCAAATGCCTGCTTTTTATTTCAAAACAGAAGCTGCATATCGTTTCATAATCGGATAAAAGATGTAAAATCCCATACTGACACATCCCACCATTTTATGTTTAATAGCAAAGAGGCACAGGGAATAGAAAATACACTGTAATTTTGATGGCAGCGATTGAATATGCGTGTATATCCTTTTCTTTTTCAGTACCCTTTGAATCTCCTTTGAGTCCATAAAAGTATTTGCCCGTTTTGTCAGATTGTCAAAAGACAATCCTTCGTAAGGAACATTTTTAATCATCGACCAACAAAAAGAACGCATAATCAGTGGAACAACCATATCCATATTTGTATCTAAATCCTTATGTTCCTCCAGATAAGATATGAGTATCCGAAGCATGGCCACGCTTTTTTTATGAATCTGTGAATCCGCACGTCTTGTTGTTGATACCTGGTCTGCTATATAGGTATATACGGGATAATCCACACAATAAAACACCGGATTTTTGCTCCATACCTTAATGTTAAAGAGGTAATCTTCCATGTTTATTTTTCGGATATCATCCAGCCACAGATTATGTTTCTGAAGAAAATTCTTTAAATACAGCTTATTCCACACATAGCCAAACATACTTTTCTGTTTCAAGGCATGGTACAGTTTCCCACCGCGTTTCACAAATCCTTCTTCCGGCGGATGAATCCGCTCTTTTTTTCCCTCGCAGACTCTGTAGTAGCCTCCCATAATAACTTCAGTGTGAAGCAATTCCGCTTTCTGCCACATTTTATAAATTGCTTTTATACAAACCCTGTCATCTGCATCCACGAAATACAAATATTTGCCGGAAGCCTTTGCAATCCCCTGGTTTCTGGCAATGCCCTGGCCACTGTTTTCAATATGAACCACGTGAATACGGCTGTCATATTCTGCTGCCTTGTCACATACCTTTCCTGTGTCATCTGTAGACCCGTCATCCACAACAATAATCTCAATGGCCTCTTTTCCATCCCATTTCTGTATGGCCCGAATGCAGGGTCCAATATCCCGTGCCCCGTTATATACAGGAATAATGAAACTAATCTGTACTGCCATTCTCTTCTCCTTTTCTTCTGGCTATCTGAAATATCAGGAAAAATCCACCATAACAAAGATTTGATACAAATCCACATACCACGGCCTTCAACAGAAATCCCGGAATTCCCTGCCCGGAAATACTCCCAACAACCTGCCCCGTTATGTAAAAGGCTACAGCCATCTGAACAAGGGTTATGAGCTGGTAAAAGAACTCATTTACAAAACTCTTTTTAAAATACCGGTATACAATCAGCGGTTCATACCAAAATAATGTCCCCGCCGAGGCTATTGTTGTTGCAATCAAAATACCATTCAGTCCCCATCTTAATCCCATGAAAAAGGATAGAATAATATTGGCAACTCCTTTTATAATGACCATCCTCTTGATATTATTAAACAGCCCTGCACTTTCTCTATACATCTTCGTAGCAGAACGGCATATCTCAATATAGTAATTGACAATAAGAATCAGAATAGTTCCCCGCGAAAATAATTCAACAGAGCCCATCCAGATTCTTATAAAATCCTGTACTAAATAATAGAAGCAAATAATGGTTGCCCCTGTCATCCATGCATTCAAAACCGAATGGAATCGGAAACTTGTATACTGGCTTTTTTTATCCCTGATTGAAAGCATTTGCCCCACTCTTGCTGTAATTGCTTCATAAAATGCGCCAATCAGGCTTGTCACTCCGGCAATAATAAACTGGTAATTGGAATAAATACCAACCATTGCAGTATTAATAAACCTTGAAATAAATATACTGTCCGTATTACTAATCAACACTTTACCAAATCTGTACACAACCATATCCGATACATTTGATTTAATGGCATCAGCCTCTTTTTCTTCAAGAATAGATTTTTCTTCAAAAAGATATCCGTAATGAGTCTTTAAATAACACTTAAAAATATAATTAATCAGCATATTTTTAAGCAGTATTACTATAACAAAAGCTTCATAACTCTTAAAGGTCTTGAGAATAAAGATTTCTATAAACAGAGCAGATAGATCAACCCCTCCGGTCACCGTTGTCACAAAATATCGTCTCTGATCTGCCTGAATAAAATAATTTCTTACCATATGCCGATTATAAATAACAACTGACATCATAAAAGTCAAGAATGTAATAATGACTTCCACATCACTGATGCTGGCATTTACGGAAAATACTGCAACTACTGTTGTAATAATTCCAACCCCAAAAACAATCCATGTCATGCGTTTATATATACGGTCATAATGTCTGTAAATAGCCGCTAACCGGTCTTTTTCTCCTCTTGCCAGCGGTCCGTAAAAACTAAACAGCATTGCTGTACCCGCTCCAAAATAAGCAAAAGAAAGGACATCACAGAAGTTACCATATAAACTCTGTAAACCCAAGTACTCAACGCCCAGGTACAGACAAATAACCCGCTTGGATATGAGATTAATAATCAGCGATAATACCTGGCTGATCATACTAACCATGATATTCCATTGTAAGAGTCGTTTCTCTTTATCTTGCTGCATTGTCTGCCTTCTTTCGATATATTACTTTGCCTTTGTTCGAAGACTTCATTGTATCGACAACTTTATAATCACAGAAAATAAATGTATCGATATGCCGCTCAATCCATCGAATTCTAAAGAAACTACAAGTCCATCCGGCCAGCATCCCAAGGAATAACCCCAGCCCCCAAAACGGAACCGCAAGCTGACTTGTAAAGCAACTGCTCACCAGAGTCACGACAAAAAAGAGTGCTCCGGTCAAAAAAGCCCCTGTCATATCCGCAAAATAGTACAGGTAAATAATATTACCATACATCATAAAGATACCAAGAAAAGCCACTGTCAATACCGGATATATAGTCATTGTTACACTGTCAAAACCTATTCTCCTGCCAAATAATGTCAAAAAGAAAAAAATAAAAGAGGTAATGGCAAGCTGTGTTCCAAATACCTGAATAATCTGTTGTGAAAGCGTCCGAAACAACTTCTTTCGGGCCTTTATAATCATTTTATAGGTGCCGCCAATAACGCCTTCCATGTACTCTTTATATGTTGTATGGAAGCGTGTTTCCACAACAACCAGAAAGGATACCATAACGAAAATATTGGTAAACATGGCAAGGCAGGCCGCCATATCGTAGGCCTGATGACTGTAGAAAGTCGATGCTACAAACAATCTTCCCGGTTTCGTCCACATGACAAAATTATGTACATATAAACCGCCAATATAAAATAAATTTGCTCCTAATAACCGTTTAAAGGACCACAGATACTCCAAACATTCTCCATAGTTCCTGGATGGCGTCCGAAAATATCGTTTGATATACGAAAAATCTAAGGTAGCTATCACAAAAAAACCAACCGCCAGACCATATATAATGGAATGAACCGCGTCAATCTGTCCCACTGTAAAACAAAAAAATGCCCCACCAAAACTAATTGCCATTCCTATCATGAAAAAAAGTGCAACAATCTTATAATCCTTTGTCGCATGTAGATATGTAATTGCAAAAAACAAAATAACAAGAGAAATCCATTGTACATAAGCGGCTGCAATAAAAGGAATATCTATACCGCCTCGGACCCTGAGGCTCCATGCAAACGGAATAAATACCGCCGTTGCAATCAGACAGCATATGGTATTCCCCGTATAATAAGATGAAAGAATATTCGAATATTCTTCCTGATAAAACTTATCCGCCAGATATCTTGAAAATACAACATTAAAAGGCGATGTCAGAATTACAGAAAAAATAAAAGTATATAATATTGTAGAAGAGAGTAATTCTCTGTCCGCATAAGGCACCTTCGTCATACCGAGAAAAAAATAAAGCAGCAGGATGGATGCAATCACAAGAATCATAGGTCCAATTGTAACAATTGAACTATACATTGCACCAAGTACACCTCTGGAAATACTTTCTTTTCTGTATATTTTTTCAACTCAAATCCTATGCCTGCCATATGTGTGCCTCCTTCCCTGATACCATTGCTTTATAAAGACTCAGATATTCTTCAAAAACTTCAGACTCATTATAATGTTCTATGACTCTTCGGTACCCAGCCTGTCCCATCTTCTGCCGTTCTTCCGTCTGCTCTGCCAATCTTAAGATTGCCCGTGCAATCTCTGATACACCCATAACAGGTACAATATACCCGGCCTGACCATAATTATCCTTTTCACCCTCGATGAGACCTTTACAGTTCCCAACGTTCGTTGCAATATAAGGTTTCCCGGCAGCGAAACCCTCCAGAATAGAAAGTGGCTGTCCTTCACTGATACTTGTCAATATCATGAAGTCCATCTTTCCTATATACTCTTTAACGTCAATAGTTCCAGTAAAGACTAAATCTTTTATGCCCATATCCTGTACCATGGCCTGACACTCGTTAGCATACTCTTCTGCTTCCTCCATACCACCCATAATCCAGAGTTTTAATCTCGAATTATGATTTTTAGCCAATGCAAAGGCACTAATCATCGTCTTAACATCCTTAATAGGTGTCACACGAAGAACCGCACCGATATTTATATAGGGGTCACTCGCATCTTTTTGTGGTAAGTTTTCAAATCTATGATAATTGACGCCGTTTGGAATAACAAGGGTCTTTTCTTTTTTACAGCCTAATTCAATTTGAAACCTCCGGGCATTCTCGAAAAGAGAGATGACCCGATCGGCATATTGATAACAGCACTCACCAATTTTTTTAAACTGATCAATCCAAATATCCTTGTAGATTCCGCTTACCCAGTTAGCTTTGATAATTTCTTCTTCTCGCTCTCTGGTATATAACCCATGCTCTGTCATCAAAAACGGTTTCTTATACAAACTCTTTTGCATACTCCCCCAAATACCAGCATAGCCACTTGACACAGAATGATATAAATCCGCCTCTTCTGTCCTCGATTTCAGAATAGTAAATAAGGGCAAGTATAGAGAACGCATTGTCCAGAGAAAATCCGAGAATACAACACGTTGAAAATGTGCATTGTAATAATCCAAAGACATCTTAAAAAAGTCCTGTCCGGAAAGCAAAGCATTTAGGGACACTTCTTTTTCCGCAAAAAACCGGATAATAACATCCCAGTTAGGGTTGTTCTCAAACATCAGATTTTGAAAAGCTTCAAATTCTTCCGAAGTAAGCGTAATTCGTTTTTGCGTCTTTCCATCGACATAATCATCATCCAAAAGATAGACTTCCTGAATCTCGCTGACATTCGAAGGAATCTGATATTGAAATTTCTGATTTGCATCAGGACTCGCAGCAATTGACTGTACGACAAACTCAACATCCGGCATGTTCTTTATAAGCCCCTGTATCCAGCTTGACACACCTCCGGTCACATAAGGATATGCTCCTTCTACAATTAAACAAACTTTCATTTGAGAACCTTTCCTTTCCTATGGCTTCTAATATGTCAGCACAATATGTTCTTTTCTAGCTTCCACCAGATAAAATCCATCATCAATCTGTGTGACAAGGGCATTTTCTGCTTTAATAACATTTCCTTCAGGCATCGACAAATAGAAAAATGCCTTATCTGTAAAATTCTTGATGTTCACGTCAATCTGTAAATCCGAATATACAATATCCGGCTCTATCATATAAAATGACTGAATTCTATAAATTGCCTCACCAACCGTCATCCGCTCCAGCCATGATAAGTCCTTGGTTTCAATTCCAATCACAGTTTCCATGGTCCGGCAAAAATCAATCCATTCATCCTGGTCTTCGCTGTTCTTCTCCTCCAAAAAAGCTTCCACATCAATATATACGGAACAAAATCCCAGTCCTTTACCCATTCCATAATCATAAAACACTGCATTTTCATAAGTTTCATTTTGCAAAGAATGGTATGGAATTATCACCTTTTTTGAGTCAGCATCAAACCACATATAACTTGAAGACCATTCGCTCAACTTATTATCAAAAGGAGAATCAACGCTTTGGTCCATTGAAGGTGCTTTAATGCTTCCAAGTTCGCCTCTCTGTTCTTCAATCTCATTCAAATAATATAGCAGCATTGCATCCTTGCTTTCAGAAAGAATATCTTTGTCTTCTCCGTACCAGGTTGTCCTTACACCGTAGCGTTCTTCACACCTTCTTATCTCCGGAAAAAAGATATCATTCTGCACCCCCATCAGACTGTCCGAAAACTCAGCATTTCAAACGAATACCAGCTATTTTGCAGCCTGATTTTCTAAATTTTATTTTCATTGAAAACTGAATAAATCACACG
>SAAB01000052.1 GCA_009929615.1 Clostridia bacterium
ACTCACCAATCGCGAGAAGGCCATACTCATTAATGCCCTGCGGGATAGATACCAACTTAAGGTACTTCTTGAAATCTTAAATATGGCCAAAAGTAGCTATTGCTATCAGATAACAGCAATAGCTACAGATAAATATTCTGATTTAAGAACTACGATAAAAGATACATTTCATGACGCATCAAACCGTTATGGATACCGTAGAATTCATTCAGTAATAAAATCATCTGGAACTACTGTCTCTGAAAAAGTAGTCCTTCGGATAATGAAGGAAGAACATCTGATGGTTCCAAACATTAAGCGAAAGAAATACAGTTCCTACAAAGGTGAAATCAGCCCTGAAGTGGAAAATATTATTAAGCGCGATTTCCAAGCTGATAAGCCCAATAGTAAATGGTTAACGGATATTACCGAATTTCGCATCCCTGCCGGGAAAGTGTATCTATCTCCTTCATTCAGATCGTGGATGCCATTATCGTTGGCCTGGCTGGATTGAACGAATGAAAAGTACAGGTCTTACACGCTCTATGTCCAAGAAGGGTTGTTCACCTGATAATTCAGCCTGTGAAGGCTTCTTTGGCAGACTAAAGAACGAAATGTTTTATGGTTACTCATGGACTGGTGTTTCTATATCACAGTTCATAGAGCAGCTTGATGAATACGTTAAGTGGTATGCTGAAAAACGGATTAAGCTATCACTCGGCGGAATGAGCCCGTTAAATTATCGAAGGAGTCTAGGGTTGGCTGGATAGGTCTAAGAAAACGTCCGCACCCCCGGTGGTAACCTTTTTCATTGACATTCACATATTGTCGTTATTCAATATAAGTGTCCAAAAAGAAGCGCACTGATGTATTTTCAATTATATTTTCCGCTGCTTCATTAATACTTCTGCAATCTTAAAATCAACCTCATCATCAATATCGACAGAATTTTCTTTGGACATTACTATAGCATAACATTTATCTTCATATATATTATCAGTGCTAAGGAGATAGTCTGTTTTTACTATGTACAATGCGCCGTTCAATCGATAGTATGTCGGCAAACTCTGTCGGGGTTGCCCTATCAAATCCTGATTTAGAAAATTCTTTAGCGAATTGTCTTCCGGAAGTGTATTACACCATAAGGGTGAATGATCAACCTCGCACACTGATACTATAGCATTAGCATTTTTAATTTTCATCTGCGCATAACCATTGATAATGTCCTCGCAATTTCTCAAAGGAGACGTTGGTTGAAGCAATGCCACTGTGTCAAATTCTATACCTACCTCAAGATAATTTAACAAGGCAGATTTAACTACCTCCCATGAAGATGCCGTATCAGTTGATAGTTCAACGCTTCTTAAAAACGGCACACTCGCCCCTAAATCACTTCCAATTTTGGCATATTTCTCTGAATCAGTTGATAAGAATACCTCATCAAACAGTTTAGAATTTAATGCTGCTTCAATCGTATATGCAATAAGATGTTTCCCATGGAGTAGCATTATATTCTTGTCCTTCAGTCCTTTAGAACCGCTTCTCGCAGGAATAATTGCTAAGTTTCTCAATTAGTTCACTCCGCAATCGTAAAATTTTTTCTTTAAATTGATTTTATTGTTTAATAAAAAATCTTTAATAGTGGCAACAATTTTTTCAGAAGTATTGCCATCGCCATATGGATTAATCGTTTTTCTAGCCTTATTACTGAAGTTATCACTTAATGCAAGCACAATTGCTTTATCAATATCTTCGCCTTCAGGCAAGCAATTAATAACACTGTTCGCCTGCAACCTACCTTTTTGTCTGTCCCCTATATTAATTGTTGGAATACCAAAACTAGGTGCCTCTATCAAACCACTTGAGGAATTGCCAATCACCATAGAGCTAAATTTCAATGCACTTAAATATCTTTTCATTCCAAGTGCGGTAAAAGCCACTGCATTATCATTTTCTCCAACAAATTTATCTATCATCTGATTAATTGTACGTCCACCTGCATCAGCATTTGCTTTAGTAAATATAAAATTCATTTCATGGTGCTGCCTGCAAGCAAATAATAGTTCTTGCATCTGCTTTTCTGTATCACTATCCTCAAGTGTCACCGGATGAAAAGTAACCATTGCATATGGTTTATCCAATGATAAATTCATTGTTTCTTCCAATTCTATTTTAGACAACAACCGTTCATTTAATATGTTTTCGATTCCCATAGCGCCCACACAAAAAACTCTGTTTGGGTGTTCTCCTAGCTGAATCACGCGACGTCGATATTCTTCCGTGCTTGTAAAATGCAAATAACTTAATTTTGTGATGGCATGCCGGATAGCTTCATCCACGGCACCTTCTGTTGTTTCACCGCCATATAGATGTGCGATTGGAATCCTCTGATTCATTGCAGAACAACATACTGCTAACGTCTCGTATCTATCACCAAGCACTACCAAAATATCTGGCTTTAGCTTTTCAAAGTAATCAGCAAAACTTATCATTGCCAAACCCATAGATTTTGAAATTGCTGCGGGTGTGTCGCCGCTTAAGAGAATTTCTATTTTTTTGTCAATTTTAATGCCATCATTCTCAATTTCCCGATAAGTTAAACCAAATTCCGGTGATAAATGTGCACCCGTGGCCACTACCTGTACGTCAAAGTCTTCAACTTTCATTATTTTTTTTATAATTGGTTTTAATAAACCATATTCGGCTCTTGTAGCTGTTAATATGCATATATTTTTCATATCTCAATCAACTCATCTTCTTCAAAATCTCTTGAAGCTTTTCTTCCTATAATTTCAAACCACTTCATCGGACTAATACCATTTCCAGGTCTTTTTACTGTCAAATTATCATCAGAAAAAATCTCACCGGCTTTTATGGCATGCTTAGCAATAATACTTTTACGTGCAATAGCCATATTTTTTATCTCTGAATCGGCAGGCTTTTTTTCGCAACTCCCAAGAGCTTTTTCTACATTTCTTATGGCTTTAACCATTGCAGCCAATTCATCCGGTTCCAGACTCGCTTTATGATCAGGTCCTTCCATGTTTCTGTCCAAGGTAAAATGCTTCTCTATGACTGTAGCACCTAAAGCAACCGCGGCAATAGGAACCTCTATGCCTTTAGTGTGATCAGAATAACCCACCTTGACGCCAAATTCTTCCTTTATTGTGTTCATAGCTCTTAAGTTTACATCTTCAAATGGTGTCGGGTATTCTGTAGTACAATGAAGAACTATCAGTTCTCCTGATTCATTGTCTTTTAATACTTGTATAGCACTTCTTATGTCTTCCATAGTACTCATACCGGTAGAAAGTATCACAGGTTTATTAAGTTTAGCAATCTTGATTAGGTATGGGAGATTTGTAATTTCTCCTGAGGGTATCTTCCAGTTAACCAATCCTAGAGCATCTAAAAAATCAATACTTTCAAAATCAAAAGCAGTAGACATAAATTCAATATCTTTATCTTTACAATACTCATAAAGATTAGCAAATTCTTCAAAAGACAGTTCTAACTTTTTAACCATTTCCAACTGGCTTTCTTCTTTATTATGATTCTTTTTTTGGTACTCTGCTTTTTTTGCGTTTTTTGATACAACATTCTTTGAAATAAATGTTTGAAATTTAATTATATCAGCACCTGCTGATTTAGCTACATCAACTAATTTCTTTGCTAATTCAAGGTTTCCATTGTGATTTACACCAGCTTCTGCAATTATCAACGCTTTATTCATAAAATACCCCCTACTTTCCTATAGGCTTGGCGGGTATTCCAACAACTGTAGTATTAGATTCTACATTTTTAACAACCACAGCACCTGCACCTACTGTCGAATAACTACCAATATTTAATCCCTGCAAAACTTGAACTCCAGTTCCTATTAAACAACAATCCTTTAAATGCACATTACCTGATATAGCTACTAAAGGATTTATTACATTAAAGTTACCAATTTCAACATCATGTCCCACAGTACTATTTATATTAAATAAATTGAAATCGCCGATTTTTATATCACATGTTAAGATTACTCCATCAGCAACTATATTTCCTTTTCCGATTTCTAAATTTTTGTCATTAAAATAAACACTTGGATGAATAATATTCGGAAAAACTGCATTGGCAATATTTTTTACTTTATTGTAAATTAATCTTTTAATCTCAGGATTTCCTATAGGTATTACCATTCCAATTATTGGATGATTTGACGTAAAATCTTCAATGTCTTCATCGAATGAAACTACTTTATAGCCATTAATTATTTCATTACCTACTTCACTTTTATTTGATCCGATAAACCCTATAAAATCAAAAACTTGTTGATTATTAGCTCTATTGATATCTTTTATTAAACTATAAACTTCTTTTGATATTCCTCCACTTCCAAAAATAACTAAAGGTAGTCCTTTCCATATCATATTAACCTTCCTCTCTCTCTAACCTTTTTCTCATTTCTTCCATTTCATCAAGTTGCCCCATATCCATCCATGCGTATTCACTAATAGGATATACACCGATTTTCTCACCGGTTTTTATGTACTTTTCTATTATATCCGGGAACCCCAAAGGAACACCCGTTTCAATTTTCTTAATTACTTCCGGTTCAACCACATACATTCCAGTATTCGTAAAAAAAGATAACTCCGGCTTTTCCTTCATGCTCTCAATCTCGCCATTATCTCCAATTTCAATTACTCCATAAGGAATCTTAATGTTTTTGAGAGAGCAAACCATCGTAATTAAGTTGTTTTCTTTTTTATGAAAACTATAAATTTTTTCATAGTCCTCTTCGATAAGAATATCACAGTTTGAAAGAATAAAAGTGCTGTCAATTTTCCCCTTGAGAAAGCTTAAACCTCCGCCTGTACCAAGTGGAATCTCTTCATCAACGTATGTAACTTCATAATCCTTTTGAATTTCATTGAAATACGCTTTAATCATATTTTTCTTGTGATTAACAATTAAAAAAAAGTCGTTACTTCCTGCCCTGTGGAATCTATTGATAATATGCTCAACAATTGGGATTTCTCCAATAGGTATCAATGGTTTTGGAAGTATTTTAGTATAAGGATATAATCTTGTACCTTTACCACCAGCCATAATTACAACGGGAATGTTTAACTTGTTTTTTATGCTCACTTCATGGTTATTTAAAAAAACAGCTGATATAATCCGCATGTCATCATCTACAATAGGAACAGCTTCAATGTGGTTCTTCTTCATATATTCGATTGCCATGGTTTTATCTTTTTGATATAGAAATTTGGGATTATAATTCGCTATGTCTTTGACTTGCGCATCAAGACTACCTTTTTTCAGAACCCATCTTCTAACGTCTCCGTCAGTTATAGCTGCAAGAAGCTTCCCCTTATCAGTGACAAACAATACTTTCTTTGCCGCCTTATCAAGCAAACGCATTGCTTCAATCATGGTGCTGTTTTCATCAACCAAAAAATCCATAATATCCATCATTTATACCTCTCATCCGCTAAAGCAACCCGTTTAAAGTACATTTTTTAGGCAATTTACCACATAAATGACGTCTTCTTTGGTTAAATTTGTGCTACAAGGGATATTGACGACATGTTTTAAATAATATTTTGCCTTTTCAATTTTGTATGCTTGGTTATTCAAATAAGGTTTTTGTTCGTTTATAAGCCCCCAGATGGGTCTTGATTGAATGCTTTTAGTTGCTAAATATTTTATTATTTCATCTCTACTCATCGGATAGTTATTGTCACATGTTAAAGCATAAAACCAATGATTACTCCTGGTATTGTTTTTAAAATCCAGTATGGCAAGTCCTGGAATATTTTTTATTTCTTTTTTGTATAGATTGTAATTATCTTTTTTAGTCTTAATAAAAACTTCGAGCTGTTCTAACTGTGCCAAGCCAAGAGCCGCCTGAATATTTGTCATACGATAATTATAACCTATTTCATCATGCGTATAATAAAGTTCATCGCTTTTGGCTTGCGTGGTAAGATGTTTTGCTTTTTTTAAAAGTTCCTCATCATTAGAAACAATCATACCGCCGCCACCAGTAGTAATTATTTTGTTCCCATTGAAGGAATATACGCCAATATCACCTATAGTCCCGGCGTACTTACCTTCATATTTCCCCGATGTATAATAAGTCCCAATAGCCTCGGTAGCATCTTCAACCACTTTTACATTAAATTTATTGGCCACGTCCATAATTTTTTCCATATCTGCCATATTGCCAAAAACGTGAACTATTACCATTGCTTTTATTTGTTTTTTAGTTTTATTATTAATTAGTTTACCGTTGTAAAAAGAACATTCTTTTTGACAAAATTCCAATAGCTTTTCAGGATCCATGGTCAACGAGTCATCACAATCCATGAAAATCGGTTCTGCACCGATATATTTAACCGGATTAACTGCAGCAATAAAAGTCAATGTGGGTACAATAACCTCATCCTCTTTTGATACATCGCAAACCATCATTGCTGTATGCAATCCAGATGTGCCATTTTGACAGGAAACAGCACCCTTACAACCAACATACTCCGTTATTTTGTTTTCGAAATCATTTACGTATGGGCCGCCAGTCGACACCCATTCCGTTTCAACGGCATTTGTTACATATTCCAATTCTCTTCCCTTTAAATTCGGAACGGAAAGCGGTATGAATTTGCTCACATAATCACCTTCATTATTTATTTTCCCATATGGGATTCTTTAATTCCCATTCGCCAAAATCGTTTCTTTTAAAGAAGTTTTCATTATAAAGTTTATCAACAATGGTCCAAAATTGCGTCTCAGTATATCCTGCAAACTTAATGAAATCTTCAACACATTTTGGATCAAGTTTGTAATCATGGTCTTTTACTAATTTAATTGCTTCATCCCTTGTTAATAGTCCATATCTTATAAACCTCGCTGCATAATCAGTAGCTGATGCATGCCCAAATTTTGGGTATTTTAGCCATGAATGCACTAAATAAGCTCTACTGTCAATCTGATCAAAGTCTTCAATATGATGAGTCCTCTGCCATTCATGAGTTAAATCTTTGAAACCTCGCCTCTTTGCAAACTGATAATTTGAATAACTATTCCATGGAATGAAATATGAAACATACACTGGGTCAATTTTATTTAATTCCTCTTGAGAAGGACCCTTTGTCATCTCTAAAACTTGTTCAGTTATTCCTTCAATCTGTAAAAGCTCATTAATGTCTATATCACTGGCGACTCCATTGTTTAATTGATTTCTGGCCGAATAACTTTCTTCATAATCAGAACCGCCATATTCATAACTAACATTCTCTCCATAAACTAAAAGCGGCGTATTGAATTTTATAGCCATTAGCATTGGAAATGTATAAATTAAGCGATCAATAAACCAAGTTGGTTTGCCATACTTTTCGAACGCAAATCTCATTAGTTTCTTTTGCGCTTTACAATCCGGTTTCAAACTTATAATCGAGCAACCAAACTCCTCTGAAATATTTTTTATATTATGCTTTCCTGCTTCAGTCATTTCAAAATTATCTTCCACGCTAAAAAGGATTGGATTCATTCCCATAACTTCCTTCATCAAATGAACCTGATAATGGCTGTCCTTCCCTCCGCTAACTGCAATAGCGCAATCATAAGATGTGCCATTCATTCCACGATACTTATCGCATAATTTTTCTAGCTCTTTGTATCTCTGATTCCAATCAATCTTTTTACGATTTTCAAAAGATTGGCAGGCAGAGCATATACCTTCTTCATTGAACTTAATACCCGGTCTTGTATCAGGCATAACGCATTTTTTACAATATTTCACTTTTAAAACCCCCTGTTATATATTATAAATATCAATCTTGTATTTATCTAAATTGTTTCTGAAGAACTCAATGGTTTCTGAAATTCCTTGCTCAAAAGTATACTTTGGCGTCCAGTCTGTCAGTCGTTTAATCTTCTCGTTGGACCCTAGCAACCTATTAACTTCACTTTTTTCAGGTCTCAGTCTCTGCTCGTCGCAAATGATTTTCGCATTTGGATTTATTTGTCTGATAAGTTCTTCTGCAAGCTGGCATATTGATATTTCCTGCTGCGTCGCTATGTTAATTTCCTCGCCTATTGTGTTATCTGCTTTTGCTACTTTTATAAAGCCGTTAGCAGTATCTTTTACATAGTTAAAATCTCTTGTTGGTGTTAAAGAGCCAAGCTGTATTTCTTCTTTTCCTGCAAGTAGCTGCGTTATAATTGTAGGTATTACAGCTCTTGCCGACTGACGCGGTCCATAAGTATTAAAAGGTCTTACAATCGTTATAGGCATATTGAAACTCCTATAAAAAGACTCTGCCAATCTATCTGCACCGATTTTCGTCGCTGAATACGGCGACTGCCCCTGAAATGGATGTTTCTCATCAATTGGAACATATTGGGCAGTACCGTAGACTTCCGAGGTTGAAGTAACAATTATTCGGCTTGTCTCCATCTCCCTTGCGGCCTGCAATACATTTAAGGTTCCCTTTATATTAGTATCCACATAGGTATCGGGCGAATGATAGCTAAAAGGAATTGCGATAAGCGCCGCCAAGTGAAAGACCTCATCAACGCCTTTCATGGCTTCTCTAACCCCATTAGGATCCCTTATATCTCCCTGAAAAATTTCTATTTCAGCAAGTACATCCTTAGGCAACGTGTCCAACCAGCCCCAGGTATTAAATGAATTATACAACGTGAAGGCTTTAACCTTATATCCCTGTCTGATTAATTCTTCTGTAAGATGACTGCCAATAAACCCATCGGCACCTGTTACTAAAACTCTCATTTGCCAACACCTCTTAGTTTTTATTACATCCTTCATTAATCGCCCATTCTAAAAATTTTTCTACTTTCTGTCTATTTTTACTAAATGACAAATCCGGCATGTACTGTGCAACATCACCATCAATAACACCTTCAACGAAATTGCTTTGCAATTTATTAAATTCCTCAACAACTAAATTGTGTGCAATTTTATGATTGCAAATATCTTCAATTGTTATATTATCCGAATAGTTTATAACACCCGGCAGGCCGCGATACCAAGCTTTACCAAAAACCAAAACTGCCTTCCCTCCGCTTATTGCTTCCCAACCAACGGTGCCAGTAATAGTAGCAACAAATTCGCAACCATTAATTAGTGCATAAGTGTTATAATCATTTTTTATACATCTGACTTTTTTATTTGAACAAAGTCTTTTATAAAAAAATTCCCCACGCATATAATAAGTCTGCAATGGGTTTTCCTTAACGTAAATAACCCAGTCGTCAGCTATTATTTCACTTATTCTTTCAATTGCTAATAGCTGATCATTATATATCCCACCTAGAATAGCAGTTGTCATCTCTGGTTGTAAATGAAGGGGGAAATAAACATATTTTTCTTTTGCATTAACTTCATGTTTGAAAACACTATTGTTAAGCTTTTGATATGAAAATTCATTATAAGTTCTTAATACAAATTTAACAATGTGACTACAAGTATAATCATAAAATCCATCGTATTTTTTCTTATGTTTTAAAATTGATTTTCTTTCTTCCAGCCAACTAGTAAAATTAAAAAACAATCTATAACGTTGTCTAATTGTTTTTTGTGGTTCCCAAAACACATCTTTTTCGTATTTTTCTTCAATTGCAAATTTTTGTTTTGACGCATACGTATATGCATTATTTAAAGAAAAATAGCCTATATCTTCCAGATCATAACAAAATAAAAACTTATCCCTCATATAACAAGGAAATAATATCAAAGTCTTAATGTTCATAGCTTTTGCCAAATAATATAAAATCGGCGCATATGCCCCATGAGGTGCATCCGAAAATACGATATAGTTAACTTTATTCTTATTTATAATAAAATATAAATAATGAATGTACATATTAATTACATTTAGGCAATCATCAACTGATCTATTACTAAAATAAGATTCCCTTACTAAATTCGTGTAAAAAACAGGAATTTTCTTATAAACTTCATCATAAATCTTTTTTGGGCAATATTCTGTAAGTGTATCTACATTAAATTCCTCATATATAGTTCTCCAATTAATCATATTAGGAGAAATCGCCTGTTCTTTTATTGTTTTACAACTTACAAACCACTTTTTAATCGATATGCAATTCCCTCTTTCCAAATTATATATCACATCTCTAATAAAACTTTCATCAAATCCCACAATTATAGCGTTATACATTATCTAATCTCCTACCATAAGCCTGTAAAATGGTGAATACAATAAGTGTCTTCAGACGTTTTCCAAACTCCATGCTCCTTATCCGGACAAAAATATTCTCGTGGATAAAGATGAACTCCATCGGCAAATACCATTTCTTTACCGTTTAACTTAACTTTATAGTGTAATCGCATCATTCTGCTGATAATCCTAGTATTTGCGATTTCGTTATAATTCTTCGACATGTTTAGGCCCTGATACCAAAGTAAAATAAGACCCACCCACGGGTGCTTAGGTTTAGCACCAAGAGTTCCAATCGTAATTAAGTTGGGTGTCTCATAGCACGCAAAAGCATCACAGTTCAACAAATCATCAAATGGTTTTAATACTTCGACGTCAGTATCCATGTAAATACCACCGTAATAATATATAGCGTGCAAACGTGCGACATCCGCCACAAATGCCCATTTTTTCTGTTCATACGCCTGCTGTGCAAAAGGATACTTTTCAAAAGGAAAATTCTTCTCGTCCCACAACACAATATTATAATCTTTTAGCTGCTGTGGCCAAGTGGCAAGACATTTTTTTAAAATCTCATTTTTTTCTCCGTGGCCGAACCACGCATAATGGATAGTTTTTGGTATTTGCTTTGAATTATCATATGTTTCTGCATAACTGTTGGAGAACTTACTTCTTAACCAATGTTTGTACAAATCTTTATAAAAAAAAGCTTGTGAACGAAATCCCATTCCTGCACCTCCCTATAATATTAATGATCAGATATATATTCATTATATTTTTCATCAAATTTGTCTGGTATCCATACAGGTTGCGCATTAATCAGAAAACCTGCCTCTGTAAAACATAGTATACATTGTCAAAAATCACAAATGTTGCTTTTAAAAACAATAACCATCTGCTTTTATGATTCTTTGTTTATTTCAAATTCATTTTTTTGCATTAAGTGCTCTGGCAATATAGTTTCATAACTAATAAGATCACTTACAGCTTCTAAATTAAACTGTTTAAATACCTGTTCTTGGCAAAGCAATACTGCTCTATCACTCAATGGACGCCATTGAACAGGATTAGTGGCTAAATAAATAGAGATAATAGGGATATCCGTCGTAGCTGCCATATGAGCTGTTCCCGTATCTACTGATACCAACAAATCACTTAACATAAACAATGGTACTAAATCAGATGGTTTGGTTCTTCCACAAATATTCTCTACTTTAACTTTGCACTTGTCAATGATGGACTGTGAATAATCATAATCACCAGTAGTTCCCATGATATAACAATCAGCATTATATTTTTTCGCAGTACTATCAATAACTTCAACAAAATAATCTGGATTCCAATTTTTCCCATACCAGGTTCCCCGAACACAGAACAAAATCTTTTTACTTCGCTTTTCTGCTTTCTCGATACCAAGCAGTTTCCTCATTCTTTCCCTGCTTTTTTCTGAAGGTAGTGGCAAAGATGGTTTTGCGGTTACCGTATCTTACAAATTCAAAAAAGGTAGTACCACCTTCATAAAAGTTTCACTTTGATGTTCTCTTCCTTGGTCTGTAATTGGATATGAAAGCGTGAACAAAAACCGATAACATTCTTTTTTGCCTCCATAGCGATCCATGCCATCCCCAGAAATACGCACGGGAATTCCCGCTAACAGCAACTAATAATGTGCGAAGTCTGCTTTCCAAAGAAATATTTACATCAAAGTTTCTTTTCTTAATTTCTGCCACAATCTTCATCATCGACGAAATAGAACTCTCTTTTGATTTGTAGGCAAAGAGCAATATTTCATCTATCAACGGATGTTTTTCAAAAAACGGCACTACTTGCGGGACCGTCATCAATGTAATCCAGGCATCCGGATATACTTTTCGCACCAATTCAATAGCAGTCGTCGCTAATAAAGCATCACCTATATTTTTTAATTGATTTATTAAAATTCGCACTTTAGTCACCCCCTAAGCTTGTAACAAAGCAATACTTTTTTAATGATATATAAAATCAATTAATCAAGAATCTTAGTAATACTTTTGATTAATTGTTCATGGCTATATTTTTGATTTGCGCCAATTAAACCATTTTGATAGATTGCTTTTTTCTCCTCAAATGTATTGATAAACCGTTCTAACTGTTTTGAAAATTGCTCAATTGTAGCCAATTCTACTGCTTCACCAATGTTAAACTCCGACAATATTTCAGGGTTCATTTCTGGTGATTGAAGTACAGGCTTATAATATCCTATTGCGGTAAATAGCATCGCACTCGGCTGGTAACGATAGCGTTCCGCTGCATAGGGTAGCAGCAAAACATCAATATTCATCAATTCTTGTTGCCATTCAATGCCCAACAAATTTTTATGTAAAAATCTAATACTACTATTAGCTGAATAAAGTTTTGTCAAACGTTCAAAATCATCAGAATCTTCCTTTGTAACCGTCGCCCCTTGCACCAAGAGCTCAACTTCTCGATTAAATTTCGCTTTGCAAAAGGCTTCCAAAAAGAAAGATAAGTTTTTTTCTTTTCTATATTGGCCAAAAAAACCTAATTTGATAGGCTCATGAATATTAAATTCAGGGGCCACTTGCAGGTCAAATGGCTTATACACAGGTCCTAGTAATGTATGAAAATTGTGATAACCAGTTAATTCATCAAAATCAGATAAAGTTTGTAACCCCAAATCAGCTATATGAACATTTTTAAAAGATTCACAAGCTTTTACTCCATCAATTAAATGACTTTTATCTTTGGGCATAATGCCATGCAAAATAATTAATACTGGAACTGGTGATTCTTTTAAATCACTCTTTAATATCGATCTTAATCCACGCCAGCTAGAAGTAGGAATTATGATCGCGTCACACAACCCCTGTTTTGCTTTTTTACAAGCATCATTAAACCACTCAATCCTTCTTTGCTCTCTTTGCAGTGATAACCATATTTTCTTTATTTTTCCTACTCCGGCGTAGCTTATTGCCTCGCCACCTTCTAAATAAACAATCTCCGTCTTGTAATCAAATTTAAAAGGGAAGTTTTTGGGAACGAAAAAAATCGGTTTATGACCTTGATTCTTAAATTCCTCCACAAGTATGCGATCAAATTCTACTTCATGGCCAGCAGGCATTACAATACTCTCCAAAATGGCTATTCTCATTTGCTTTCCCTTCTTTGCAATTCATGTAATTTCAAGTATTTTATCATAGTATAAAAAAAATGATTGCAGCACATTACAAACCCCATAAATCCATCTAACAAACCTAATCTAAGAAATGCCATTTGCATAAAAGCAAAATTTGCATGATTTATGATACCAAAGGGAGATGTTCTTTTTCCCTTTTTATACGCGTCATTTGCCCAAAGCGTCGTATATTGTTCAAACTTTCGGAGCCATTGAGTCCATCCGCTGTAAGTATAATGAATAATATTTCCATTTAGACTCTGCTTAGGCAAATCGCACTCAGGCCTTTCGTGCACTCTATTAACCCAAGACACTTTACCACGAGGGAATAAGCGTGCTACCTTATCTGGCCGCAAAACGCCATGCCTGAACTGCTGTCCAAAAGCATGAGAAATACGCCTTATAATATATTGCTCATCTAATTTGCCGCTTTCTTTCACATGCTTAATTGCAGCAACTAACTTATTATCAAGTCTTTCATCCGCATCCAGATGGAGTACCCAATCTGCTTCTGTCAATTCTAGTCCAAAATTGCGTTGTGCAGCAAAATCATTGTCCCATGCTCTGAAATAAACGTGTGCTCCCGCGATTTCTGCTAATTCAACTGTTCTATCGGTACTGCCAGAGTCAATAATAATAATTTCATCAGTACATTGCTTGGCATTATTAATGACATCAGTTATATTCTTTTCTTCGTTTTTAGTTAAAATAAGGACAGCTAGTTTTGCCATAATGCATCTTTCCTCGCAAGTAATTTTGTTGAAATTTCAGGAAATATTTTCGATTGACTCAGCACAAGTTAGTGTAAAATATCTTTACTTCTGCAGCCACTTCTCCGCTGCCTCAAGCACCTGCTCAACTGTTAGCCGAGTCATACACTGCATATCATCACACTCGTGTTTCATACCTTTAGCACAGCCGTTGCAAGGTGGCACAGCGGTCACTACTGTGGCTTTTTTCGTATAAGGTCCATACAAGTCAACATGTGAAGGGCCGTACAAGGCCACTATCGGGACTTTCTGGCTGATTGCAACATGCATCGGCCCGCTGTCATTGGTTATAATCAAACTGCAACGTTTCATTGCCGCTGCAAGTTGGCCAATAGTAAAACTTCCCGTAGCAATAGTGGGTTTTGTTTTCATCAATTCTGTCGCCTCTTTGACCATTTCGGCATCCATTGATCCGCCAAAAAAAACTGTGCGATAACCTTTTGCCGCCAAAGTATCTGCTACCTGTGCAAACCGTTCCGGTTCCCAGCGTTTCGTTTTCACAGCGCTGCCAATATTGAAGCCAACAATTTTATCCTGGGGCGAAATTTGCTGCTGCACCCAAAAATCAGCTACCGCTGTTTGGTCTGCCGCACTGGTGAAAATTTCGAGTCCATTATTGGTGAGGTCCTTTACTCCCAATTGCGCCAGAACATCTATATACATGTCCGCCGCGTGCATTTTTCTTTTTAATCGCGTGACCTTGGTCAAAAATGGTCTAAACAGAAAATGACTAAAGCCCACTTTAACAGGCACTTTTGCACAAAAATCAATAAAAGAACAACGTTCGTTTGGGTGCAAATTTATTAAAACATCATATTTTTTCCGAGTTATAGCCCTGCCAACTTTTATTAATGAGGCAATACTGTCATCTCTTCCTTTTTTATCAACGGTCAACACTGCATCTATGTTAGGATTGTTAATAACTACATCTTTTAATTTTTCATCAACTAAATAAGTAATATGGGCATCAGGTGCGGCCTTGCGCAATACGTGAAGAAATGGCGTCGTTAACGTCAGATCACCCAAATGCATCAGAAATGTAACTATAATTCTCTTTTCATTTAGTTCCAAGTCGTTCTCTCCAGTTCCGCAAAGTAATAAATATCTTCTCGCATCTTGCAAAAACCTAATTATCCAAAATCATTTAATAAAAAGTACACCTGCTTTTTGTAAAATATCACAAGCATCAGGATCCATATTCTTTTCACAAAGCCCTGACAAACTCAGCATATTGATTTTTCTGCTGGAAAACTTGTCGCCAAACATCAGCCCAGAAGAAGCGTAGCTGATAACAGTATCTATTTTGGGCTCTGCGGCAGACAAAAGCTCCACCGGAACTTTTGAATCATATACTTCCATGCCGGGAATGGCCTTCTTATATTTCTCAATTTTCTTTTGAGTATCAATGGCATGAGGCTTATACAAAAAATGTGCCTTGCCGTCAAATTTCTTCATCACTCTGAGCAATCCAGCCAATTCTTCCTTCTCGCTTACTTCACCTTTTTCCACCAAGGGCTGGCTGAGATACAAGACCGTATCCTTGTCGAATTGCTGCTGCAACAAGCCTTTGTCCTTCAGGTCGGAGATTGTCGTTCCAATCATTTCATTGGTAATTTCATATACCTTGGGGGACTTTCTCATAAGCAATTCCGGTCTATACAGGTAGTCACCGAGAGCAGCCCCCGCTACACCAATTCCAGCTGTGTTGAACTGCAGATCAGTTTTAATGCCCGCCAGGAAGCAAATTGCTTTCAGCTCGCACAAATGAAAAATTTCGCGTAGCCACGTACGGCTGTGACCGCCGGAATAATAAGACCACATGCCTTCATCATAACGATAGTAGCTGGTTTTTCCTAATACAGCCAAAAGCAATTGCGCCTGAATATCTATATCGACAGCAAGAAAAATTTTGTCAAAATTTAGGTCTCCGATCATGGTCTTTGCTTCTTTAACCTGTTTACGGTAGCTTCCCTGCCCGCTTCGGAACCACCTTATCAGCAGAAAGACCTCTTTGTAGCCGCATTCCTTGGAATGCATATAGTTTAGAACAGGTACGTTCTTCCAGGATTCAAAGCTTTGCGGATGCATTATCGCCAGATAATTGTCGTCATCCGCGAAAACGCTTTTGGACAAGATGAAGGCTGTCATCAAATTAAACGGTGTATGTACGATAAAAAGGTTTTTCACTCGCTTCGCCTCAATTACTTAATCTTTCTATATTCTTCATAAACCATCTCTGGTGTAATATCATCCATACAATGCCAGTCATTACAATGTTTCTTCAGGCACCCTGCGCAAGATGCTGGTGTGACTAGAACCGTTGCCTTATCACTGCCGTATGGGCCGGTACGGTCGGCCTTAGTAGGTCCATACATCGCAATTAAGGGTTTCTTGAGAGCCGCCGCAAAATGCAATGGTCCTGTATCTCCGCTGATGTAAACCTCGCAACCCTTAATCAAGGCTGCTAATTCCCGTAATGAAGTCTTGCCGGTCAAGTCAATAATTTTGTCAGTTTCAGCCGCGGCCTCAATCAGCGCGGCTTTTTCTCTTTCGTCCGGTCCGCCTGCCAAAACTACATAAGTATCATCAGCTGTAATCTTTTCCGCCAGCTCGGCGTAATGCTTAGTGGGCCATTCCTTGGTTTCCCAACGGGCACCGGGCACAAAAACTACATACTTTTGCGCTTGCATGCCAGCAGCGGATAATTTTTCTTTTACCGCCACCATTTCCTTATCAAGATTCGGCAGTGGAAAATCTATTTTTCCGATATCGGCGCCAAGATGGCGAGCCACATCGAGATAACGCTCTATAACATGGTCATCAGAGTGAGAACCGCAAATAGCCTTACTAACCAAACCGCTGCCTTCGCGCATTTCACAATAACCGATACGGTTGGGACAACCAGTCAGCCAAGCTACAATGGCACTCTTGAATAAACCCTGTAAATCAATAACCAAGTCAAAGTCTTTGGTATGTAGTTCCTTCCTAAACTCACGCAGGAAAGAAATCTTGCCTGGTATACTCATCTTATTGAAGGCTGCTTTGTCAAAAAACAATACTTCGTCAATCGTCGGCGGATCCGGCAAAAAGCCACTAAACTGCGGATGCACCATCCAGGATATTTTAGCTTTAGGATAAAGGCTGCGCAGCGCAGCAGAAAAAGGCAACGCATGTATTACGTCACCTAGTGAGCTCATTTTTATAATCAAGATGTTTTTGTATTCCATAAAAGCCCTCTTTAATTAACGCATCGAATAGCATATTTGGTTCTACATATTTTCTGGATTTTAATTAATATGTCTATTCTGCGCAATTTTTATTTAATCTGATTTCCTTTTTTTACTCTCCAGGCACCGACAAGTTTTGCAGCATTAGAGTTATTTTCTAAATACTTGATCTGTTCTTGACCTAAATCAGCTTGATCAATATTTTGCAACATTCCCAACCTGCCCTCATAAGTCCACAACCTGCTGTTAAAACCATAAACAGCATCCTTTTCATAAAAGCTTGGCAAAATGCTCACATACTGGAACCCTGCCGGCGCAAGCATTTCAACACGAGTAGGAATTATTTGCATATGACTACCAGCGACATTTTTGTTAAACCAATTTTTCTCTACGCCAAGTCCGTAAAATATACAAGGCACTGCAAAATTTGCCTGCAAAGATTCCTCTTTTGCAAAAGAAAAACGTTCAGCATGATCGCCGGTAATCACAAAAAGTGTGTCAGGATAAGCTTGCTCTGTCTGTACAACAAATTTTCCCATCATTTGGTCTGCATACCATATATGACCAAGTTGATCTAGAGTTGTTTTTTCCTTGTTAATCGTGTTGGGCAAGTTGTTTTCTACTTCTTGACGATTAAACCCAAATTTATCTACATTAATCGTAAACGGTGGATGATTGCTGGTAGTTAAAACAAAATGGAATGTCTTTTCATTACCATTCTCTTTCATATAACTTATCATTTCATCAAACAGTTCCTCATCGGTAACTCCCCATGCGTTGCCGCCATTTACTTTGAATTCATCAGCCCCATGAAACTCATCAAAACCTTGTGCCAATGTAAACTTTTTAATATCCTGCCACGAACCGAAGCCACCATACCAGAAACAAGTCTTATAACCAAGCTTCTTCATTACATTGCCAATGCCACTTGCATAAGTTGTTTTATAAGTTTCTTGCTGATAATTGGCATATAAGCTCGCATCAGGCAAACCAGTAATTATCCCTTCTAAAGATGGCATCGTGCCATTACCATTCGGTAAAAAGTTTTTTATACTAGCAGCCTTATCAGATTTTAAAAACTTCTCTCCATATTGAGCTAACCCAAGATTTTTATAGCTGGGCAGAAAAGGCCAAAGGGCATAATTCTCCCCCAGTATTACAACAACATTTCGTGGTTGCTTGTTAATCCTTGCCCCAGTTGCATTCCTGGCAAAAGCACCATCTATAGTAGCTGAAGCAGGATTGCCGCCTGCTAAAACTATTTTTTCTTTTAACTGAGATGCTGTAATATTGACATCAGTTGATTGCTGCAGGCGCTTGTACATACTGTATCCTCTATAAACTGCTTGCCCATCATCCAAGATGGCTTCATTAAGTATGTTTGAATTCATTTTAGCAGCATTTTCCCAATGTATGGAATTAGCATAACTATAGCTGCCGCCGAATCTAACGACAAGCATAAAAGCTGGCAGAAGTAATACTGTAACAAAGGCAACAATATTCTTGTTATTATTTGGTTGCCATGTTTCTGTTTCAAGCATTCGCCTCAAAATTACTATTAGGAAAAAAGACAAAATTATTACACCAAATATGCGTGGCCAAAATTGGTATTGATTAACTGCTGTTTCATAAATTGCGTACCAATCATCTTTAGCACCATTTAACAGCATAATATTGTAACTGGAATTAAAGATTTTATAATACGGAATACGTGCAATAAAAGTAAAAGTGAAAATTGCAATACATATACTATGCCAGATTTTGCGAATTCGCTCTGCTGGCCAGCCGACAAAAATCATGTTGGGAATAGTCGCAGCAACAGAACCAATTAAAACAATTACCCCTGCTGTTTTCAAACTGATACGGAACCCATACCAAAGAGCTTCTCCTATATCCCAGTTACTTGTATCTGTCAATTGTGAAGAAAAAATAAATAGGAAAAAAATTCTGAACAACATTAATAGTGCATTAAAATAAATAAATACTTTCAAATCTTGCTGTAAGTTATGAAAAAATCTAACCACTCTAGTGTTTGCCAAGTTATCATCTCTCTATTTTGTCTAAAAATTAACAATCTCATTCATCGTATAGGCGACCGCTTAATAATTCATCTTTCGAAAAATCCAAGCAAACCTCTAACAACTAATTATTTTTTTTACGAATTCCAGCAAATTACCACTTTCGTACAGATACCCTTTGATGCCTGCGGCTGCTGCGGATTCTATGTCTCTTTGCTTGTCGCCAACTAAAAATGATTTGTCTTTATCGATAGCGTATTCCGCCATGGCTTGATATAGTAAACCAGGTTTTGGCTTCCGGCAATCGCAGTCAACATCATACTCCTTGACTTTGGCGCCGATAAGGTGCGGACAATAGTAGAACTTCGTGATTTTACCGCCGGCTGCAGCAATTTCCGCCGCCATATGCTCGTGCAAGCGCTGCATGTCTTCTACCTCATAATAACCTCTGGCGATACCGCTTTGATTTGTTACAACAAAGACAGTATACCCCTGCTGCGTCAAATAGGCAACTGCTTCCTTGGCACCCTCAACCCATTCCAGTTCCTCTATATTGTGAAGATAGTCCTTGTCTACATTAAGAACGCCATCGCGGTCGAAAAAAACGGCTTTGCTCTTGCTTGTAATTGGACCGGAGGGGACCGTCCCCTTTGGTCCACCCTCTGGTCCAAAAGGTAACGTCCTCGTTGAACTTTTTTTAGCAATCATTTCTGAGATATCCTTCGTGTTTATCTAAAAGCTCGCAGTACTCGGCAATTGCTTCCTCGATATTAGTGAAACCGCCGTCATAGCCTGCTGCAAGTAATTTAGAGCTGTCTGCTTCGGTAAAGCTTTGGTACTTGCCTTTCAATACTTCCGGGAATGGCACATATTCGAGCTCGCCGCTGCCGAAATATTTCAGCACGCCTTGGGCCAGAGTGTTAAAGGTATGGGCATGGCCGGTGCCGCAGTTGTATATGCCTTTCAGTTCCGGATGATCCCAGAAGAAGAAATTGACCTTGACCACATCTTTAACGTAGATAAAATCACGGGTTTGTTCGCCGTCACCATAGCCGTCAATGCCTTCGAACAGTTTTACTTTGCCTTCTGCCTTCCATTGGTTGAACATCTGGAAGATCATAGAAGCCATCTTACCTTTGTGGTTTTCCTGCGGTCCGTAAACATTGAAATAGCGAAGTCCGACTATCTGGCTTTCAGCCTTATCAAAATAACGTCTTACATAATTATCAAAAAAAAGTTTGGAAAAAGCATAAACGTTCAAAGCTTCTTCACAAGCTGGTTTTTCACTGAAGCCATGTTTGCCGCTGCCGTAAGTAGAAGCGGAAGATGCATAGATCAACTGAATTTTCTTTTTTAAGGCAAAATGCATCAGCGTTTTCGTATATTCGAAGTTGTTTTCCATCATATATTTGCCGTTGTATTCCATGGTATCGGAGCAAGCACCTTCATGGAAAATAACTTCGATGTTCGCATCATCAAATTTACCATTTTTTATGGCATCAATGAAATTTTGCTTGTCCATATAATCCAAGGCTTTGAGACCTTGGATATTTTTGAATTTAACCATATTGGTCAGATTATCGACGATAAGGACATCCTCGCGTCCTCTTTCGTTTAAACCTTTAACTATATTGCTGCCGATAAAACCAGCACCGCCTGTTACAATAATCATAATTTACCCTCCCTGACAAGCTGGGCTATGTGTTCTACTATCCCAGTTGTTGAATAGCCTTCTTCAAATTCTATTATTTTAACCTCGCCGGCATCTTCCCTGCCAACAACTTCTTCCGGCTTATAGTCGCCGCCTTTGACAAGGATATCCGGTTTGATTGCCTTAATGAGTTCAGCCGGGGTATCTTCGTCGAACAAAACCACTGCATCAACACAGGCAAGAGCTGCCATTACCCTGGCCCTGTCAACTTCCTGTACCAAAGGTCTGGTCTCACCTTTCAGCCTTTTGACAGAAGCATCGGTATTCAACCCGACAATCAGATGCTTGCCTAGCTTTGCAGCTTTTTCCAGATATGTTACATGCCCAACATGTAATATGTCAAAACAACCGTTGGTAAAAACTATCTTTTCTCCGCAAGTATGCCAGGTTTTTGCCAAAGCTGCGATTTCTTCCCGATTCAAAGGACGATAACCAAACCCACGCTGCCGTTCCTCCGCCAGAACATCCTTCAGTAACTCGCTGCGGCGCACTGGATAAGTACCAACCTTGGACACGACAATGCCTGCCGCCCTATTCGCCAGCCGCACGGCTTCATCGACAGACAGACCGCCTGCTATGGCTGCAAGCAAGATTGCTGCTACCGTGTCACCGGCGCCTGATACATCGAACACTTCCTGTGCTGTAGCAGGGCTATGTAGATAATAATTATCCTGCCCGACCAAGGTCATGCCTTTTTCAGAGCGTGTAACAACAACATTCCTTATTCCGTAAAGCTCCCGCGCTTCCCTTGCTATAGTTAGGACGGATTCATCTTCATTAGCAACTGCTTTGCCAGCTGCTTCGCACATTTCTTTCAGGTTCGGTGTAATAAAATCTGCGCCTCTGTATTTTTCCCATTGCGCACCCTTCGGATCTATAAGAACA
>SAAB01000013.1 GCA_009929615.1 Clostridia bacterium
GTATGGACGACGTTCACCATTCTGTCCCTGGCCCTGTCCCTGACGGTTCTGACCCTGGTAATTGTTATTGTATGGACGACGTTCACCATTCTGTCCCTGACGGTTCTGGCCCTGGTAGTTGTTATTGTATGGGCGGCGTTCGCCATTTTGTCCCTGACTCTGACGATTCTGTGGTGCAGAATTTCCGGCTGGACGCTGTTCATTTCCGGCTGGACTCTGTGGTCTTACCGGCTGTCTTTCCGGTGCTGCTGCCTTTGGAGCTTCTTCTTTCTTCACCGGTGGTGCGGTGAAGAATTTACGAATCTTTCCGGCACTCTCATCACTGATTGTGCTCATATGGCTTTCCACAACAACTCCATGTCCCTTTAATGCATATATAACATCTTTACTACTTTTATTTAATTCTTTAGCTAACTCATGTACTCTTATTTTTGACATATATCTACCTCCGTCTATATCCCTTCTGAATCAATCTGTTTCTTTATGGCGTTACAAAAACCAGTATCTTCCAATGCTAAAGAGGCTCGAAGTTCTTTCCCAATGGAAGCTCCCAATGTCTCTTTCGTACCATAAATACACATAGGCACTTTATAAAAGGTACACATATTTGTAAATTTCTTTTTTGTATTTTCCGAAGCATCTACGGCCACAATAACTAATGCCGCCTTTCCGCTTTTAACTGATTTTTCTGCAGAAAATTCACCGCTCTGCACCTTTCCGGCCCGGGTAGCCAATCCGAGGTAAGATAATACTTTATCCTTTGGCAATATGGCTCATCTCCTCTTCCAACTGTTGGTAGACCTCCGCAGGAATAGACGTTTTTAATGAACGTTCCAACCCCCGGTTTTTCATGGCCTGTTCCAGACATTTTATATCAGGACAAATATAAGCCCCTCTGCCATTTTTCCGTCCAGTGGCATCTATACAAATATCCCCCTCTGCCGTTTTAATGACACGAATCATGTCTTTTTTATTCTTCATCTCCCGACAGCCTGTACACTGCCTTAAAGGAAGTTTTTTTATTCCCATTATTCCTCCACATCCTGATTTCCCATTTCCTCCGGAAATTCTTCCATCAAGATATCATCTTCCATAACGATTTCTTCTTCAGATGCATAAGACTGGCTTTCACTCTTAATATCAATCTTATAACCTGTAAGACGTGCTGCAAGTCTTGCATTCTGTCCCTCTTTACCAATGGCAAGAGATAACTGATAATCAGGAACGACAACAGATGCTGTCTTTGTTTCCTCATTCGCTTCTACAGAAACTACTTTTGCAGGACTTAATGCATTTTCAATAAAAATCGCTGGATTTTCATTCCAATTAACAATATCTATTTTTTCGCCTCGAAGTTCATCCACAACGGCATTTACTCGAGAACCATTTAAACCAACACAAGCACCGACCGGGTCAACATCTGGATTATTTGAGCGAACAGCAATCTTTGTTCTGGAACCGGCTTCACGGGAAATGCTGCAGATTTCAACTGTACCATCTCTCACTTCTGCTACTTCAAATTCAAATAAACGTTTTACCAGTTCCGGATGGGTTCTGGAAACTGTAATCTTTGGTCCCTTTGTTGTATCCTTTACTTCAACCACATAAAGTTTAATTCTTTCTGTTGGCTGGAAGTATTCACCTTTAACCTGCTCAGTTTCTGTAAGTACAGTATCTACTTTACCAAGATTAACGCTGATATTTCTTCCTACATAACGCTGTACAATACCTGTTACGATATCGCGCTCCTTGTCATAGTACTGCTGATATAAAGACTTACGTTCTTCTTCACGAATCTTCTGAACAACAACCTGTTTTGCCTTCTGAGCTGCAATACGTCCAAAATTTCTTGGAGTTACTTCAATATTAACAATATCTCCAAGTTCACATTTAATATCTCTTAAGCGGGCATTGGCAAGGCTAATCTGAAGGACATCATCTTCAACCTCTTCAACAACTTCTTTTTCAGCATAAACAACTACATCTCCGGTTTCACGGTCAATATTCACTTTAATGTTGTCTGCTTTTCCATATTCGTTCTTACAGGCAGCCACCAGTGAATTTTCCATAGCTTCCAAAAGGATATCCTTACTGATGCCTTTTTCCTTTTCTATCTGATCCAAAGCTTCGATTAATTCGTGTCCATTATTCATTTTCTAAATTCCTCCTATTCTTCTAGTAAAAAAATGCCAACCGAATCAGGGCCACATCCGACCGATTGAATACTACAGTAGATTCATCTTCCTGTTCGATAGTAATTGTATTTTCATCATAAGCTGTTAACACGCCACTGTACTCTTTCTTTTTATCCAGCGGCTTATATAATTTAATCTCCACATCTTTACCGATGCTTCGGGCAAAATCCTTTTCCTTCTTCAGGGGACGGTCTAATCCCGGTGAACTCACTTCAAAAATATAGTTTTCGGAAATATAATCCTCGCTGTCCAGTATCTCTTCAAAGGCACGGCTGATTAATACACAGTCGTTTACACCTATTCCGCCTTCTTTGTCAATATACACTCTTAAATACCAGTTCGCGCCTTCTTTAACCCATTCCACATCAACCAGTTCGAAATTATTCTCATCAATTAACGGCTGAATCAGGGTTTCTGTTTTACTTTCATACTCTTTTTTTGCCAATTCTTTTTACATCTCCTTAAACTTTTCCCCATTACACGTACAAAGAGTGGACTCACGTCCACTCTCTAGTTTAATCATTATCTGTTATCTTTATTAGTTTAACACCCTTTACCTTAAAAAGCAAGGGGCAATTAGCAAATATGAATCCCGCCCAAACGGCTTCGGTAAATAGCAAACATGAATCCCGCCCAAACGGCTTCGGACTTCGTCCTGCAGATTGTTTGGTCTGAATTCATATTTGCAGAAAATTGCAACTTGGAAATTGTCGTTTGCCCATGTAAGGTTTCCCACTCTGCACTTTGCTCTACCTATAGATAGTATTTACCCAAATCACTGCTTTATAACTCTCATCCTGACTTTCCAAAAAATATGTACCAAGCAAAACAATCTGCAGACCACAGGTCGAAGCCGTTTTGCGGGTATATATTTTATTCACCGTCCTGAATTCCAAAAAAATATAAGTCCCTTAAAAACAATCTACAGACCACAGGTTGAAGCCGTTTTGTGGATATATGTTTTATTCACCGTCCTGAATTCCCCAAAAAATATAAGTCCCTTAAAAACAATCTACAGACCACAGGTTGAAGCCGTTTTGTGGATATATGTTTTATTCACCGTCCTGAATTCCAAAAAAATATAAGTCCCTTAAAAATAATCTGCAGGACGAAGTCCGAAGCCGTTTTTAAGGGACTTATATTTTTAGTAAACCATCGGAATTGTCTCCTCTTCCAGCATAGCCGTAAGTTTTTTGACTTTGCCATAGACCTCACCATCACCATGAATGAGTTTTGGTTCCTGGGAGAGAATCTCGACTTTTTTGCATTTGAATTGATATATGCCTTTGGCTCCCACATGTTTTCCAACCAGTGCCTTTGGCAGAAGGAGAAGTCTTTTAAGTGGTGGAATGCTATCCACCAGGCAGATGTGGAGATAGTCATCATCCATCTCGCCATCCGGTGTGAACATAAATCCACCGCCTTCGTATTTGGCATTCAAACCACACATGAAGAAAACATGTTTAAAGCAATGGACTTCTTTGCCATCAAGGCGTATTTTCATTTTATCACAGGAACTGGAAAAGATATGTTTCATGGCAACACCGCTGTAGGTGAATTTGCCAAGGCCCATCCAGTTGAAGAATTTCTTGAAACGCAGGCGGTTAGCCCCATCGCAGACGGCTGCATCAAAGCCGATGCCCATACTGCCTCCAAAGTGGCGAACCTTTCCATCGAATTCCAAACGTCCGGGATGGATATGTATATGGTGTTCTTCGTTCAAAAGACCTTTTAAAGCCTTTTTCCAATTTGAAGAGATGCCAAGACCCCGGGCAAAATCATTTCCCGAGCCAAGAGGAATATAGGCAAAAGTAACATCTCTATGGTCCCAAATGCCCTCCATAACCTCGGCAATGGTACCATCACCACCCATTGCAACAATGATTTTATGGTCGTCGTCCCTCTCGGCAGCCTCTCTGGCCAGTTCTTTACCATGGGCTTTGTGTTCTGTATATAAGGCCTCATATGGAATATGGCGCCGTTTTAATATTCTTTCAATGTTATTCCAAACAATCTGGCCTTTGCCGGATTTCGCCCGTGGATTGACAATAAAGTAATACATGGTTTTCCCCCTTGTGCCGTCTTTATCCTATTTTTAAATCGAAAATGGACAGCTGATTGCTTTCCGGCAAATCGCCGAGCAGACCCATCTCGCCCATAACATCCAAAGTTGTACGGCTGACCTTCGCCCGCTGTGCAATATCATCCTTCGACATAAAAGGTTCTCCCTTTGCCGCAATAGTCAGGGCTTCTGCAGCAATACCGCCCATGCCATCGATGGATGAAAATGGCGGCAGAAGTTTATCCCCAACGATGGTGAATTTGACTGCTTCGGATTTGTAAATATCAATCGGTATGAAATCAAATCCTCTGGCATAAAACTCTTGGACAATTTTCAAATCGCGTAACGTGTCTTTTTCCTTCGTTGTCAGGTTTGGATTGGATTTATACATTTTCAAATGACGTTCCACTTCTTCTTTGCCACGGCACATCATACCATAGTCAAAGGCTGTAGCACGTATCGTGAAAAATGCTGCATAATAGGCCAGCGGATAATGAATCTTAAACCAGGCAATACGGAATCCCATCATAACATAGGCTACCGCATGAGCCTTCGGGAACATATATTTAATCTTTTTACAGGACCAGATATACCAATCAGGCACATCATGTTCCTTCATCATAGCTTCCCATTCCGGAGTCAGGCCTTTTCCTTTACGGACACTTTCCATAATTTTAAAAGACTGTTCCGACTCAACACCTTTATTGATAAGATAAATCATAATATCATCACGGGTACAGATAGCCGTAGAAATTTCTGCTTTTCCTTCTTTAATCAAGGTCTGGGCATTATTCAGCCACACATCCGTTCCGTGGGAAAGCCCGGAAATACGAACCAGGTCTGAAAATGCTTTTGGTTTCGTATCACGGAGCATCTGCATAACAAAATCTGTACCAAATTCAGGAATACCCAGAGAACCCAAATCAATTCCACCAATATCCTCCGGCTGAATATGTAAAGCATCCAGACCATGAAACAAGGAAAGCACCTCCTGGTCATCGAGACGAATGGTCGTCGGGTCAACACCTGTAATATCCTGAAGCATACGAATCATCGTCGGGTCATCATGCCCCAGAATATCCAGTTTCAGCAGGTTATGGTCAATGGAATGATAATCGAAATGAGTTGTTATGGTACGGGTTGTCTGGTCATTGGCCGGATGCTGTACCGGCGTAAAGGAATAAATTTCCTCACCTAATGGCACAACGATAATACCCCCGGGATGCTGGCCTGTTGTTCGCCTTACACCAACACACCCCGATGCCAGACGGGTCAGTTCGCAGCCCCTCTTTTCAATCTCATGGTCTTCAAAATAACCTCGGGCATAACCATAGGCCGTTTTTTCAGCCAGTGTACCAATCGTTCCCGCACGGAAAGTCTGGCCTTTTCCAAAAATAACTTCCGTATAATCATGGGCCTTACTCTGATATTCTCCCGAGAAATTCAAATCGATATCCGGTTCCTTATTTCCCTTAAATCCAAGGAAGGTTTCAAAAGGAATATCGTGGCCTTCCTTCGAGAGAGGCTGTCCGCAAACCGGGCAGACCTTATCTTCCATATCGCAGCCGGAACGTCCCGAAAAGCTTTTTACATAATCCGAATCAAAATCAACATATTTGCAATTTGGACACAGATAATGGGCCGGCAGGGAATTAACTTCTGTAATACCGGCTGTAAATGCTGCAAAGGACGAACCAACAGAACCTCGGGAACCTACCAGATAACCATCAGCCACGGATTTCCACACCAGCTTCTGAGCAATAATATACATAACGGCAAAACCATTGCCAATGATAGAATTCAATTCTCTTTCCAGACGTTCTACAACAATCTCCGGAAGATTTTCGCCATACAGGGCATGGGCCTTTTCATAGCAGATTGTTCGAAGGGTTTTATCTGAATCCGGAATGACCGGCGGACACTTATCCGGCCGCACCGGTGAAATTTTTTCAATCTGGTCCGCAATATAGTTGGTATTGGTAATAACAACTTCTTCTGCCTTTTCCGCTCCAAGATACATAAACTCTTCCAGCATCTCTTCCGTCGTCCGGAAATAAAGAGGGGGCTGTCTGTCTGCATCGGCAAAGCCTTTACCCGCCATAATAATCCGTCGATATACCTCATCCTCCGGATTGAGAAAATGCACGTCACAGGTTGCACATACCGGTTTATTCAGTCGTTCCCCTAAACGGACAATTTTCCGATTCATTTCCATCAAATCTTCTTTTGTCTGAATCTGTGGAATCTTCTCGCTTTCGAGCATAAAGAGGTTGTTTCCAACCGGCTGAATTTCCAAATAGTCATAAAAGCTTGCAATACGTGCAATCTCATCATCAGGCCTATCATTTAACACCGCCTGATACAACTCACCTGCTTCACAGGCAGAGCCAATAATCAAACCTTCTCTGTATTCCTGCAAAATGCTTTTTGGTATTCTTGGCCGACGGGCATAATAGTCCAAATGGGATAAAGATACCAGCCGGTAAAGATTCATTCTTCCTATATCATTCTGTGCCAGAATAATAATGTGGTATGTCTTTAATTTTTTAATAGCATTGACAGACATCTGGCTCATATCATTTAAGGTATCCAGGTCTGCAACGCCCATTTCTTTTAATTTAGCTGAAAACTTCACAAAAATATCCGCTGTGGATTCTGCATCCTCAACAGCCCGGTGATGGTTGTCTAAGTTTCCACCCACCGCATCAACAACCGTATCCAGTTTATAGTTTTTCAAATTTGGCAGCATACTTCTTGCCATTGCCAATGTATCTACCACCGTGAAATCCTGCTCCATATCAAATTTCCGACAGTTTTCACGTATAAAACTCATATCAAATTCTGCATTATGGGCTACCATTATACAATCTTTAGAAAATTCAAGAAACTCTGGAAGAATCGCATCGATTTCCGGTGCATCCATCACCATGCCATCGTTAATCCCTGTCAGTTTTTCTATTTCAAAAGGAATTGGCCGTTTAGGATTCACGAAAGTGCTGTACCGATCCACAATGCTTCCACCTTCTACCTTTACGGCACCAATTTCAATAATCCGGTCATTGACCGCACTAAAACCTGTTGTTTCAATATCAAAAACGACAAATTTGCTGTCCAGACTCTGATTTTTTGAATCAAAAACAATGGGCTTCAAATCATCTACAAGATAACCTTCCACACCATAAATAGGTTTGAAATTTGTTCCTTCCACACAGTGATTGGCATCTGTAAATGCCTGAACAACACCATGGTCTGTAATAGCCATGGCTTCATGACCCCAGGCCATAGCTGTCTTTAACATTGTCTTACAGTCAGCCACACTGTCCATATCACTCATGGTTGTATGCGCATGAAGTTCAACACGTTTGACAGGACTTAAATCCATTCGCTTTTCTGTGAAATCCGGAATTTTCTTAATACCCATAACTGAATTCAAAGCAATTCCATGTTCATATGTATCCATCATCGCTACGGCTTTCATACGAACAAAAGTACCTTCCTTTAAATCTGAAAGCATCCTTGGTAAATCAACATTTTTGGTAAATACTTTTGCCCGGATACTGTCGCTGAAATCTGTGACCGCAAATTTAATAATGGTCTTTTCATTGCGAATCTCCTGGGTTTCTACCTGAATGACTTTACCGCGAACAACAACTTCTCCGATTTCATCATTAATTTCTGAAATCGGCGTTTCATCCCCTTCAAAAGGACGTCCATAAAAAATATCCGGATCTATAAGTTTTTTCTTTATATAATTGTTTTCTTTTCTGAAATCCTTTGACGGTTTCTGCTCTTCCATCTTATCCTGTCGTGCCTTAACAGCCACTTCAGCTGCTTCATAGGTTTCGACAATGGTGCTGACTTCCCGCTGAAAGGTTTCTTCTGCATACTCTGCCTGACGACTCTTCTTCTTTTCCTGATATTCTATAGCAACATCCACATAAAAACCAAAACGCTCCTGGAAAACCCGAATCAGTTTATCCCGAATCGCTTCAACTTTTTTTGTTGTGACAAAATTATCTTCTACCGTTAAAACCATTCGATTGGAATCGGTAAAATCCTTGGCCGCCTTGTGGAAAATATTTGCTTCCAAATCACTGGCTTCCCGCAGTTCCTTCTCAAAGCTGTCATAATAAATAGACATAAGACGCTCCGGCGTATACATCTCAGACAACTCATAATGATCAATAATATCTACCTGAACCTCTGTCTCTGCAAAAAGCTGCTGTTCAATCTGTTCTTCCAGCTTCTTCACTTCTTCATAAGCAATTAACCTTGGACATGTTATATGTATCCGGATGCGGTTATTTGCCTGACTGGCCGCCACTTTATCTACAACCGCTTCTTCAAGGAGTGCAGAAATATTTTTATTCAATTTTAAAACCGGAAATACCTCAAAAAAGGACGCAGCCATATTTATTCACTCCAATTATCTAATGCATCTTTTAATGTGCCCAGAAGTTCACTCTCAGGCACTTTTTTAATAATTTCACCTTTTTTTATAAGCAGTCCTTCGCCTTTACCACCGGCAATCCCCAGGTCTGCTTCTTTCGCTTCACCCGGTCCATTAACCACACAGCCCATAACCGCTACCTTTAAATTCAAATCATAACCCTGAACCATATTTTCAACCTGATTTGCCAATCCAATTAAATCAATCTGGGTACGTCCACAGGTTGGACAGGATACAACTTCAATGCCACCTGTTCTAAGCCCCAGGGTTTTTAAAATTAATTTGGCGGATTTAATTTCTTCTACAGGATCACCTGTCAAGGAAACCCGGATGGTATTTCCTATACCTTCATGCAGCATAATTCCAAGACCCACTGAAGATTTAATATTACCTGAAATTAATGTTCCCGATTCTGTAATACCTACATGAAGCGGATATTCTGTCAGCGGTGCAATAAGCTCATGAGCTTTAATACACATCAAAACGTCTGAGGACTTAATGCTGATAACCATCTGGTCATAATCCAAAGCTTCTATCATATGCACCTTATCCAGTGCACTCTCTACAATCCCCTCAGCTGTTACATGACCATATTTTTCGATAATATGTTTTTCTAAAGAACCGCTGTTCACACCGACACGAATTGGAATATGACAGGCTTTTGCCTGGTCCACTACTGCTTTGACCCGTTCTGAAGCACCGATATTTCCCGGATTAATACGTATTTTATCCACGCCATTTTTCATTGCTTCAATAGCGAGACGATAATCAAAATGAATATCCCCCACCAATGGTATATGAATCTGTTTTTTAATATCTTTAATGGCCTCGGCTGCCTCCATGGTAGGTACGGCAACTCTGACAATATCGCAGCCCGCCTCTTCTAATTTTAAAATCTGTGCTACTGTTCCTTTGACATCTTCTGTTTTTGTATTACACATGGACTGTATAGCAATCGGATAAGTACCGCCTATATGACAATCACCAATCGTTATTACTTTTGTCTGCTCCCGAAGCATAAAGACACCCCTTCTCTATCTCTGTTTACGCCAGAGATTATATCAATTTTTGTATATCATTATAAAGAATAAAGACCATAAGCACCATAAGAAGGCCAAAACCAACCGTGTGAACCCAGCCTTCTTTTTCCGGTGGAACAGGTTTTCCACGTACAAGTTCAATAAGGATAAAGAATAATCTTCCTCCATCCAGTGCAGGAATCGGAAGCAGATTCATAACTCCCAGATTGGCACTGAGCAGTATGCAGAAATTCAACATGTTCAGAAAAACATCCATCCAGCCATATCTTACCGCCTGATTGTAAGTATCATCCATCATATTAACAATACCCACCGGACCCGAAAGTTCTTTTGGTGACACCTGACCTGTTATAAGTTTCCCAAGACTTTTCACTGTGGTTGTAATCCAATATCTCACTTCCAGAACGCCGTACTTCAAAGTATCTATGACGCCTGTTTTCTGATATTCGCCACCATAGAGCAATATATGATAATAGCCGTCCTCTCCCAAGGTCGGTGTTACATTCACTGTGATTTCCTGACCATCTCTGTCAAGAAGAATTTCCATCGTCTTACCGGAAGTGTTCATCAGACTCTCCGTCCGGAATTCTTTGTACATATGAACCTTTTTACCATTTACTTCTTTAATCATATCGCCTGCCTGTATTCCTGCTTCTGCGGCCGGTCCGCCTTCGCTTACTTCGTAAACGACCGGTGCATCGTAGCCAATGATTGTGACAAGTAAAATAGAAAAAATAAATGCCATAATAAAATTAAAAATCGGTCCTGCTGCTATTACTGCAAAACGCTGCCATGGTCTTTTTGAATTAAAAGACTTTTCTCCAACTTCATCTGTATCTTCACCAATCATGGCACAGGAACCGCCTAATGGCAGGGCTTTTAACGCATATACAGTCTCTCCCCGCTTAAAGCTGAAAAGTGTAGGTCCCATTCCCAGAGCAAACTCTGTAACACCGACACCGTTCTTTTTTGCCAAAAGAAAATGTCCCAGTTCATGAAATAATATAACAATACTAAAAACAATTATAGCTATGATAATTCCCAAGTTACCACCTGCTTTCTATAAATTCGTAGGTTGCCTCCTCCACATCGAGAATTTCTTCCAGATTTGGAGATTCTATTGCAGTGTGTTTTTTCATAGCCTCCCCGATAATTTCTGCTATATCCAGAAAACCGATTTTCCGGTCTAAAAATTTAGCAACTGCCCGCTCATTTGCAGCATTAAATACAGTTGGCATAGAGCCTCCCGTTTTTAAAGCTTCATAGGCCAGATTCAGCCCCTTGAAGACCTCTAAATCCGGAGCTTCAAAATGAAGGGTATTTAATTTGAACAAATCCAGCCATTCACCATGCAAAGGTTTTCTATCCGGATAAAAAAGTGCATATTGAATAGGCAGACGCATATCCGGAGTTCCCAGCTGCCCAATAACCGCCGAATCCTCATACTCTACCATAGAATGAATGACACTCTCCGGATGGACAACTACCTGAATCTTATCCAGGTCTACATCAAAAAGCCACCGGGCTTCGATAACTTCCAACCCTTTATTAACCATCGTTGCGGAGTCTATGGTTATTTTCCGCCCCATAACCCAGTTCGGATGTTTAAGAGCGTCCTCAACCTGAACAGACTTAAGTTCCTCCAGATTTCTGCCTCTGAAAGGTCCGCCGGAAGCCGTCAAGAGTATTTTATGAACCTGACTTCTTTTCTCCCCCTGCATAGACTGAAAAATAGCTGAGTGTTCACTGTCCACCGGCAGAATCTTCACGCCCTTTGCTGCAGCCAGGGGCATAATCAGATGACCTGCTGTAACAAGGGTTTCCTTATTTGCAAGAGCAATGTCCTTTCCTGCTTCAATAGCAGCAATCGTTGGACGTATACCAATCATTCCCACAACTGCGGTCAATACGATATCTGCCGACACCTCCGTTGCCACTGCCATAAGGCCATCCATACCTGCCAGAACTTTGATATTTAAATCTTTAACTCTCTGCCTGAGTTCTAAGGCTTTTTCTTCGGAATAAACCGCTGCAAGCAAGGGCCTGAATTCTCGAATCTGCTCTTCCAGCTTATCAATATTCGTCCCTGCCGCCATGGCTGTAACTCTAAATTCTTCTTTATAATGACGCACTACATCCAGTGTCTGTGTTCCTATAGAACCGGTTGACCCTAAAAGTGCTATATTCTTCATATTTCATTACCTCGCTTTAAAATACACCCATAACTCCGGCGCCAAAATATACTGCCAGAAAATAAACAACCGGTGCTGTAAACAAAATACTATCAAACCGGTCCATCACACCGCCATGTCCCGGAATTAATTTGCCATAATCCTTAATCCCCGTATCTCTTTTAAAAGCAGATGCCGTCAAATCTCCAACAACCGCAATAACCGCACCGAGACCACAGATGATTCCGCAAGCCAGGATGGCATTGTCAAGGGTTGGCAGATGCCTGCCACATAGGACCCCATAGAGAATACCCAGTAAAGCTGCACCGATTATACCGCCAAAAAGGCCTTCTATACTTTTCTTCGGACTCAGCTTTGGTGCCATCTTATGCTTTCCTATAAGCATTCCAACACAATAGGCACAGGTGTCATTTCCCCAGGCACTTAAAAATACCAGTGGAATAATAAAAAGCCCATCTGAAAGTTCCCGTATCTGATATAAATGCAGCATCAGTATCGGCACATAAGTAAAACCAAAAACAGCAAAGGCTGCCTGATTCGCTTTAAACTTTGGAAAGGTGAATACATAGATACTGCACATCACCAGAAGTCCAAGAACAACAGCCATTCCCGTGGCACTGCTTACCCGCTGATGGAGCATCCCACAATAAAGAACTGTCATAGCATAGCCAGCATAGCCAAGAAGTGTTTTTTCAATATTCATGGCCTTATATAGTTCATATAAGCCAATCAACGCCAGTGCAGACACAAGGGCAAACCAAATATTGCCACCGGCAATGATGGTGACAACTGCTATAACAACAAGTACAATACCACTGGCCAATCGCGTCCAGAACATATGTCTTCCTCCCTAAATGCCGCCGAAACGACGTTCTCTTCCATTATATTGACGTATGGCACGGACTAATTCATTCCTGTTGAAATCCGGCCAAAGAACATCCATAAATAAAAATTCTGTATAAGCCAGCTGCCAAAGCAGAAAATTAGAAACTCTCTGTTCGCCACTGGTGCGAATCAGCAAATCCGGGTCAGGAATATCCTGAGTATCCAGATATCCGGCAAAAACTTCTTCTGTAATATCTTCTGACCGGACCTTGCCAGCCTCGACATCCTTTGCCATGGAAACCATGGCACGACGCATCTCATCCCTGCTGCCATAATTAATCGCAATCGTAAAATTCAGTCCAGTGTTCACTGCTGAAACTATCTCCAGTTCTTCAATCGCCTGGCGGATATCGTCACTGAGCATCGTCTTATCACCGATAACGCGAACTCTCATGTTGTTTTTAGATGTACGTTTAATACAGTCTTTTAAATAAGAACGCAGCAATTTCATCAGAGCATCCACTTCATTCTTAGGTCTTTTCCAGTTTTCTGTAGAAAAGGCATAAACTGTTAAATATTTGATTCCCAGATTCCACGCGTCTTCGCAAATCTTTTCAACGGTTTTACTTCCCTGGGCATGACCGTAATTCCTTGGCATCATACGTTTCTTCGCCCAGCGGCCGTTACCATCCAGAATAATCGCTACGTGTTCTGGAACTTCTAAAAGTTCTCCATCTATTTCTCTTTGCATTTAACTCTCCTTAGCACAAGACATAAAGAGGCTGCCGCATCCGACAACCTCCCTCTAATATACTTTCTGAATCTTCAGATTTTAAACTGTAAGAATCTCTTTTGTTTTTGCTTCGATAGCTTTATCCACTTCAGCGATAAACTTATCTGTCATCTTCTGAATATCCTGCTCTAAACCATCTGCTTCATCTTCGGAAATTTCTTTAGCCTTACTCCATTTCTTCAAAGCATCATTGGCATCACGACGAATATTACGTACTGCAACCTTAGCAGCTTCGCCTTTTTTCTTTACATCTTTAGCAAGGTCTTTACGACGTTCCTCTGTCAATTCAGGGAATACAAGACGAATCGCCTTACCATCATTATTCGGAGTAATACCAATATCCGAAGCCATGATTTCTTTTTCAATAACTTTAATCAGGCTGGATTCCCATGGCTGAATTAAAATAATTCTTGCTTCCGGAACGGTAATATTACCCACCTGCTGAATCGGTGTAGGTGTTCCATAATAATCAACAACTATTTTATCCAATACATGTGGATTGGCACGGCCAGCACGAATAGAAATATACTCTCTGTCCAGGTTCTCCAATGTTTTCTGCATCTTTGCTTCGTAAGCTTGAATTCTTTCGTCCATAACTTATAATCCTCCAATTATTCTATCATTCATCAACAGTCACATAGGTGCCGTTAAATTCACCATATAAAGTTTCTACAATACTGTTTTTCTCATTCAGTCCAAAGACAACCATAGGCATCTTATTCTCAAGGCACATAATCGTCGCCGTCAAATCCACTACCTGCAGCCGTTCATCAACAACTTTCTGAATGCTGATTTCATCATAACGGACCGCATCCGGATAAACCTTCGGGTCTTTATCGTAAACACCATCTACAGCCTTCGCAAGAAGAATCGCATCTGCTTCAATCTCAACAGCCCGTAAAGTTGTTCCTGTATCTGTTGAAAAATAAGGATGTCCTGTACCACCGGCAAAAAAGACAACCTTTCCTTCAGAAAGTGCTTTCATCGCAGCATCCTTAGAAAAAAGTGTTGTAAATGCACCACATGTAAATGGTGTAAATACCTCTGTATCCATTCCCTGGGTTCTGAAAATCTCAGATACATAGATGCAATTCATAACTGTTCCCAGCATTCCTATCTGATCTGACTTAGTTCTCTCAATAATCTTGCTGCTGTTACGTCCCCGCCAGAAATTACCACCACCAATAACAATGGCTACCTCAGTTCCTTTATCGGTAATCTCTTTAACCTGCTGTCCAACTTCAAGGCATGTAGCTTCATCAAAGCCAAATCCCTTATCTCCTGAAAGAGCTTCACCGCTCAATTTTAATAATATACGTTTCATGTTTTTCATAATTAAACACCTCATAAATAATCTACCATAAAATATGCTTTTTTTCTACTATTATTTTATTCGTACTTTTTTCAATACTTAATTAAAATTCTTGAATATTTTTTTATTTTCTGCTATGCTAGGGTATGATGCTCTAGAGAGCAAATAAAATTTTATATTTTTTAATAAGGGGGACAAGATTATGGAAAATTTCCTAATAATCGTTCCTGTCATCGCCCTTATCAGTTTGATTATGGCCGTTGTTACTTCTGTAGCTATCGGTAAAAAATCTCCTGGTAATGAAAAGATGCAGGAAATCGCAGGAGCCATTGCGGAAGGTGCAAGAGCTTTCCTTATGTCAGAGTACAAAGTGCTCCTGATTTTTGTCGCTGTAATGTTTGTTGTCATTGGTTTGGGTCTCCAGAGTTGGATGACAGCCATCTGCTTCTTAGTCGGCAGTATTTTCTCAACACTTTCCGGTTACCTCGGAATGGGTGCTGCAACTAAAGCAAATAGTCGAACAACAAACGCAGCTATGACCTCCGGTATGAATTCCGCATTATCCGTTGCTTTCTCAGGCGGTAGTGTTATGGGTCTTGCCGTAGTTGGTCTCGGTCTTTTTGGCGTAAGTATTATTTATGTCATTACCGGAAATGTTGAAATCCTTTTTGGTTTCAGCTTAGGTGCTTCATCTATCGCTCTGTTTGCCCGTGTTGGTGGTGGTATTTATACCAAAGCTGCTGACGTTGGTGCTGACCTTGTTGGTAAAGTTGAAGCCGGTATCCCAGAAGATGACCCTCGTAACCCTGCCGTTATTGCTGATAACGTTGGTGATAACGTTGGTGACGTTGCTGGTATGGGTGCTGACCTTTTCGAGTCCTATGTTGGTTCTATTATCTCAGCATTGACTCTTGGTCTTACTTACTATCAGACATCTGGTGTTCTTTTCCCATTGTTCCTGGCTGCTGCCGGTATCATTGCCGCTATCATCGGTATCTTCATCGTCAAAGCAGGAAACAATTCAGACCCTCATAAAGCTCTGAAACGCGGTGAATACGTTGCGACGGCTCTCGTTATTGTTGTAGCTGTTCTCTTAAGTAACTACCTTTTCGGAAGCTTTAATGCATCTTTTGCAGTTATTGCAGGTCTGCTTGTAGGTACATTAATCGGTGCTGTTACAGAAGTTTATACTTCCGACGCTTACGGTTCTGTTAAGAAGATTGCACAGCAGTCTGAAACAGGTGCTGCTACTACTATTATCAGCGGTCTTGCTGTTGGTATGGTATCTACAGTTGTACCTATCTTATTGATTTGTGTTGGTATCTTCATTTCCTTCGAACTCGTTGGTCTCTACGGTATCGCACTTGCTGCTGTAGGTATGCTTTCAACAACCGGTATCACTGTTGCTGTTGATGCATATGGCCCAATCGCTGATAATGCCGGTGGTATTGCAGAGATGGCTGGTTTAGACGAATCCGTTCGTGATATCACAGATAAACTTGACTCTGTTGGTAACACAACAGCTGCTATCGGTAAAGGTTTTGCTATCGGTTCCGCTGCTTTAACAGCTTTGGCTCTCTTCGTTTCTTATGCAGAAGCAGTTAAGCTGACAAGCATTGATGTTCTTAATGCTCGTGTTGTTATCGGTGTATTTATCGGTGGTATGCTTACTTTCCTCTTCTCAGCTCTGACTATGGAATCCGTTTCCAAAGCAGCTTATAAGATGATTGAAGAAGTACGTCGTCAGTTCCGTGAAATGCCTGGTATCTTAAAAGGTACAGACAAACCGGATTATACAACTTGTGTTGCTATTTCCACTTCTGCAGCATTAAAAGAAATGTATGTTCCGGGTATCATGGCTGTTGGTGTTCCGATTGTCATTGGCGTTCTCCTCGGACCAGAAGCCCTCGGCGGTCTTCTTGTTGGTTCTCTTGTTACCGGTGTTCTTATGGCCATTTTCATGTCCAATGCCGGTGGTGCATGGGATAATGCTAAGAAGTATATCGAAGGCGGCGCTCATGGCGGTAAAGGCAGTGAAGCTCATAAAGCTGCTGTTGTCGGCGATACAGTTGGTGATCCATTCAAAGATACTTCAGGTCCATCTATTAACATCCTGATTAAATTGATGACTATTGTATCTCTTGTATTCGCACCACTCTTCCTCTCTATTGGAGGATTACTGTAAGATCCATTCAAAACAAAAAGGGAAGTCTTCAATACGAAGATTTCCCTTTTTTTATTTCTATAAATCATTCCCATTCTTCAACCGTCCACTCCTGTCTTTGCTTCAGTTCCTTACGCACCATATCCAGCTGATGAATTTCCCTTTTCAGAAGATACCGCCCCCAAGGGCCTTTTGGGGTTTCCCGAAACTGTAACATCGTCTTCCTAAGCAGTAAATCTGCCGCTAATTCTTCTTTCGTTGCTAATGCCAGCGATTCTTCATCCCATTTGCGTGGCTTAGTCAGCGTCTTTTTATACATAAAGTCCCCCTGATTTCAATTCTATGACTCTCCTTCTTCAATTATACCCTTTTACAAAATGTATAAATTTGTTCATTTTCCCTTTTAATTCTTGCCTTTTTAGTATATCATAGAACTAATGAAGATTGAACGAATAATGATAAAGGAGCGTATTTTATGAATGACATCAGCATGTTCGACATTATCGGCCCTAATATGATTGGTCCCTCCAGTTCCCATACTGCCGGTGCCTTAAGAATTGCCCATCTGGCTGGGAAATTAGCCCATGGCAAAATTATTTCTGTAACTTTTGTTCTCTATGGTTCTTTTGCATGGACCTATCATGGCCATGGTACTGACAGGGCTCTTGTCGGTGGAATTCTTGGATTTCTTCCTGATGATGAACGTATTCGTGATTCCTTTAGTTTAGCCGAACAAGCTGGTATAAACTATGAATTTATTGAAAATAAAACAGAAAAGGATGTTCATCCAAACACTGTAGATATTATCCTCACCTGCGAGAATAATCGAATTATTGAACTCCGTGGTGAATCCATCGGCGGGGGCAATGCCGTTATTCGACGCCTTAACGGTGTAGAAATTGCTTTAACAGGTGCTTATCCTACTCTGATTGTTCATCACAACGACAGAAAAGGTGTTCTTGCCTATATTACAACCGTCTGCAGTGGTATTGATTTAAATATTGCCTATATGAAGGTTTATCGAAAAGCAAAGGGAGACTCAGCTTATGCTATCATTGAAGTGGATTCCCCAATTAATCCATCAATTATTGATGTTCTCATCTGCCACGATGCCATCATTGATGCAACTATTGTGCCAGCGATTTAGTCAAAGGGGGAAAAACAAATGAATTTTACGACTGGAAAACAATTACTGGATTTGTGTACTGAAAAAAATATGACTATTTCCCAGGCGATGTTCCTCCGTGAAACTGAATATCTGGAACAGGATTCTGTTGAAATCACACAGAAGATGGAACATGCCTATAACATTATGAAACAGTCCATCCAACGCTCATTAAATGAGGATTTAATCGGTATGGGCGGTATGATTGGCGGCGAAAGCAAAAAGCTCAACGCCTTAAGAAAAAGTAATAAAAATATCTGTGGTCCTCTGGTTTCCAAAGCAATCACTTATGCTGTCGGTGTATTAGAAGTCAACGCCTCCATGGGATTAATTGTCGCCGCACCTACTGCCGGCTCGTCCGGTGTCATTCCTGGAGTACTCTGTGCTGCCCAGGAAGAATATAACTTTGAAGATGCTTTAATTATCCAGGCACTTTTTACCGCTTCAGCCATTGGCTATCTGATTACACGCAATGCTACAACCGCCGGTGCTGAAGGCGGCTGTCAGGCCGAAGTTGGCTCTGCCAGTGCTATGGCTGCTGCTGCCATGACCCAGCTCATGGGTGGCACACCTGCCCAATGTCTGGATGCCGCGTCCTTTGCCCTGATTAATATTCTCGGCTTAGTCTGTGACCCGGTTGGCGGTCTCGTTGAAGTCCCATGCCAGAATCGAAATGCCATGGGTGCTTCAAATGCTCTTATTAGTGCCGAACTTGCTCTCAGTGGTATTCCAAGCGTTGTTCCGATTGACGAAGCAGTCGAAGTCATGTACCGTGTTGGCCGTTCTCTTCCGGTTTCATTACGTGAAACTGCCCAGGGTGGAACCGCCATTGCACCGAGTGCCTGCCATGCATGCAAAACCAAATGGAAACTTCATTCGTAATCATAAAAAACCAGTTCTTTTTCAAAAGAACTGGTTTTCGTTTACCTTCTATTCATTTCGATTAATATATTCACAAGCTGCCAGCCCCGCAACAGCACCATCCGAAGCCGCCGTTGTCAACTGACGCACCGTCTTGGTCCGGCAGTCGCCTGCTGCAAAAATCCCCGCTTCTGAAGTTTTGCAATCTTCAAGTGCCTTAATATACCCCCCTGCATCCAAATCAACCAATGGTGCAAAAGAACTGTTATCCGGCATCTGACCAATAGCCACAAATAATCCGCTAATCTTCAATTCTCTGATATCTCCGGTCTTTACATTCTCCACAAGAATGCCTTCAACACCCTGCTCTCCTAAAATCTCTGTCACCCTGGAGTCCAGAACAAACTCAACGTTCTCTTTCTTACGCAGATTTTCTACCAGCCACTGCTCGCCACGGAATTCATCACGTCGATGAATTAGATATACTTTGGAGCAATAACTGCTTAAGAATTCTGCATCTTCTAAGGCTGTGCTTCCACCGCCAACAACAGCTGTTTCCTGACCCCTGAAAAAGGCCCCGTCACAGGTTGCACAGTAAGAAACCCCTGCACCTACAAGTTCTACCTCCCGTTCCACTCCCAGTGGACGGTTCTTGGCTCCTGTTGCCAGAATCACAGAATGACACGGAATCTCCCGTTCCTCTGTATATACAATAAAATCTTTTCCTGTTTTCTCCACGCGGGAAACTGCTTCAAATTCTATGGATGCCCCAAGGTTTTTTGCCTGTTCATAAAGACCTGTTGCAAATTCAAAACCGGAAATCTTTGCAATTCCCGGGTAGTTTTCAACTTCTGGAGAATTAATAATCTGGCCGCCATAACTCTCGCCTTCAAGAACCAGAACCGACTTACCCGCACGCACACCATAAATGGCTGCTGAAAGTCCTGCTGTTCCGGCACCGATAATTACCATATCGTACATAAAACACCTCCACTAATAGCTTTTTCTTAGTATATCACATTTTTGTTTTAAAAAACATACCCCGCCGGAAACCATTGACTTTTAAGGCAATCGGTCATACACTAAAATTATGATATTAGAAAAGGGAGGTTCCACTTATGTTCGGTTACCCAAAACAAGCTTGTCTTCACCTGCCAACTCCAGTAAACTATCTTTCCAATCTTTCTGAAAGACTGGGCATTGAACTTTATATAAAACGCGATGATTTAACAGAATTTGGATTGGGCGGAAATAAACTCAGAAAACTTGAATATCATATCTATGATGCTAAAGAAAAAGGGGCAACAATGTTAATTACCGTTGGAGGTGCCCAGACAAATCATGGACGTCTTACAGCCGCCATTGCCGCCAAGAATCGAATGAAGTGTGCTGTCATATCCATGGATGATTATCCCGGAGAATTATCCTCTAATATGCTTCTGGAACGCATCTTTGGTGCTCATGTGGTGCTGCATAAAGCCGATGGAACACCTATAATGGATGTCGTTGAACGTGTCGCTGAGAAATACGAAAGTCAGGGCGAACGCTGCTATTTTATTCCTATGGGCGGTTCCAATGAAATCGGCGCTTTGGGATATTATGAATGTGCCCAGGAACTCAAACACGAATTCAAATCCGGACACGTTATCACTGCTCTTGGAAGCATGGGCACCTATATGGGACTTTTTTGTGGTCTCCATGATTCTTCCCTTCATCTAACAGGCATTCAGATTATGCCCTACGAAGAGGATATTTTAAAATATGCATCTAATTATTTCAACACTGTAAAGAGTGCCTGGAAACTCGATTTTAATGTAACGGCTGATGACTTTGATATTAACGAAGACTACCTCTATGGTGGATATAATGTGCCTTCCAAAGAAGTTCGAGATGCTATTTACGATATGGCCCGTTCTGAGGCTATTATTCTTGACCCCTGTTATACCGGAAAAGCCTATGCTGCTCTTTTAGATATGATTGAACAGGGAAAGATCAAAAAGGGTGAGACGGTTATCTTCCTTCACACCGGTGGTTTCCCTGGTCTGTATACACCGAACCACAGAAAAGCTTTTGAAGAAGAATTAATTGATGGTGTAACCATTCTTTAAATCTTTTATAACATAATAAAAAGGAAGTATTTTCTCCCCCCTATCGAAAATACTTCCTTTTTTTCACGCTCTTTTCACCAACAAATAACTGGATAGAATATCTATAAATTCTCCCGATGTTGGTTTTCTATATAGAGGTATACCCGCCATTAATTCGAGATTTTTCACATATTCGCTCTGCCAGCAGGATGATACAATTGTACGTATATTCCGCTCTACGCAATTAATCGATGTATCATGCATCCGTGCCACCTTCGGATATAAATCTTTTGAAATATAAAGCAGCATAGAAGCATCTGACATGACGAGATAAACTGCATCTGCTACATAGTAATAGCCTTTATATGTCCGACGTATTCCCAAGGTTTTTAATGCATCGTAAATACGATCCACAATATTCACCTCCCTCTGCCAACTTTTCTAATATAGCACAGAGGTATTTTTTTGTCATGTATGAACCAAAAAATATACAAAAGACATCCTTTACAGCCGTTTTACGGCATCCATAGCCAGCTCAGACCGCTCACATTCGTCTGCAGTTAAAGTAATCTGGCAGCACAATGAACTTCCCCGCATGTGTTCCGATGCATAACTCAGACCATTTGTACGTTCATCCAGAAACGGACAGTCAATCTGATTTGGGTCTCCCAATAAAATAATTTTAGTTCCTTTTCCGGCCCGTGTAATAATTCCTTTAATCTGATTCGGTGTCATATTCTGAGCCTCATCAATAATCAGATAGGTATTAATAAAAGAACGCCCACGTATAAAATTCATGGCTTCTGCCTGTATAATTCCTCTATCGAAAATTTCTTCAATTTTTCCACGGAGTTCTTTTTCATTCTTATATCGTTCTTCTTCATTAGAATCTATTAACTGTTCCAGATTATCAATAATTGGCCGCATTAAAGGTGATATTTTTTCCTGTTCATCTCCCGGCAAAAAACCAATATCCGAATCAAACTGAGCATTTGGCCGGCTTATTACAATCCGCCGATATTCACCGGTAAACTGATTAACAATTTTCTCAAGTCCTACAGCCAGTGAATAAAAAGTCTTTGCCGTCCCTGCCATTCCTTTTACAATGACCAGCGGTGTCTGTGCAGCATCCATCATCAATGCCTCCTGAAGAAAATACTGCCCTACATTCCTTGGCGATACACCATAAGGTTTTGTCTTTTGAAATTGAAGAGGTATCAATTTTCCTTTCTCTACCCGACCAAGGTGGGTCTTTTTTATGGATTGATCATCTCTGAGAATAACAAATTCATTTTCTGTCAAAGAAGGAACTGAAGAAATCCCCTGTCCGTCCACCTGATACAGACATTCCAAAGCTATACCTTTCTTCTTAAAATCCTTAAATTTTTCCGAAGATGTATAGCATTCTGTACGTCCCGAATACTGTGCCCCTTCTGAAGAAACCTGCTCTGTTGTAAAATCCTCAGATTCGAGGGATAATATCTGTGCTTTCATGCGAAGCACTATGTCCTTTGTAACTAAAATGACTTTATTCTCTTTTTCCTGAAGGCCTTTACAAACTTTAAGAATGCGATTATCCACCCGGTTATCCGGCATATGTTCCGGAAGTTCTACATTGACACAATTCGGTTCAATGCGGATAACACCGCCATTTTGCATGGTCACTCCCTGAAGTAAATCTCCTGCCAGGCGAAACTTTTCAAGACGTCGTATAGCCTCTCTGGCATTGGCCTCCTTTTCTCCTTCCGCCTTTTTCAAACCATCCAGTTCTTCCAAAACAACTAAGGGCAATACCACTTGATTCTCTTGAAAACATTCGATTGCGTAAGGTGCCTGAATCAGTACATTTGTATCAATCACATAAGTCTTCGGCATAGGCTACTCTCCTTTGAGCACTTTTTGTTTTTAACTTACTACTTTTGTATGAACTCTTCATTGTTTTTATGTAAAATTTTATATAGACAAAAAGACTGATACATCTCTGTACCAGTCTTCTTTCATTCAATCATTTCACTTAGGGATATCATTGCCGATACCACCCAGTCCACGCCCATCGCCTTAAAAAAATCAGCCTTTCTCGGATCATGCAGCAAAGCAGCTGTCTTTGCCACACCATAATTTTTCTTTGCCAGCTGACAAATGAGACAGTTATCTGCATCATTATGCATCAGCGCACATATTAAATCCGCACTCTCAATACCGGCTTCTTCTAAAACACTATTCTTAGCCGGATTTCCACAGCATATTTCCGCTTGTTGAAATTTTGCCATTTTCTCACATTCATCCCTGTTTGGATGAACAATCGTCACCTTATAACCTTTTTTATCAAAAATTTCTGCCAGATATCCCGCTTCATTCATTGCCCCGGCTAAAATAACACTTTTTTTCATGCCAATGCATTCCCTTCTTCGAGAATTTCATTCATTCTTAATGTCGTTTTCACAGATGGGTATATGGTTCCAATACCCATTTCCCGATACACCACTGACCGTTCCCCATCATAGAGTCTGCAAAAAACTTTCTGTTTTCCATACATATTCCGTGCTATCTGTGCTGCCATAATATTTACACTGTCAGAACCTGTTACAACATATACCATAGATGCATCTTCAATACCGGCCTGAAACAAATCCTCAAGACATACAGCATCTCCTTCTATAAACCTTCCACAAAAACTTTCCGGGAGTCTGACAGCTGATTCCTTCGCTTTATCCATAATACAGACCTCTTTACCTTCATCGTCCATTGCACAGGCTAAAGCTCTTCCAAGACTTCCACAGCCGATAATAAGGATATACTCCTTCGACGGCCGAATTCTCTCACCAAACATTGTGTATCCTCCTTATCTTCAGATTTTTCTTATTTTAAGTATATCATTTACAATATTAGGAAAGTATAAAGATTTCCCCCCTCATATAAAAAGAGACTTTATTTTTCATAAAGTCTCTTTAATCATACGTTCCATACCTGTTTTCAGAATATCCTCAGCCTTTGAAGGGTCTATATCCAGACCTTCCACCGTAAATGCTTTGAAAGTATCAATACCCAGCATAGCTGCTACGGCCTTAACATAGTCAGCTCCCATGTGGCTTTCACCAATATAACCTCCACAGGTACTCAGATAAAGCAGACTTTCTGCCTTGCAGTAGCCCACAGCTTCCGTCCCCTCATATCCGAAGGTCACCCCAGTCACAGATATATGCTCCAGGTAAACTTTCAAAAGAGATGGAAAAGATAAATCCCAGTAAGGTGCTGCAATAATGATTTTATCCGCCTCTTTAAAGGCATTTGCATATCGAAACATCGGATGATTTGTTTCGCCTTTTTTTACCAGCATGTCTCTTTCATTTATATCTGCATTATTCAAAGGTCTTAAATCTGCTTTATTCAAATCCAGAATTTCTACCGTCCATTCTTCATTTACCGTTTCGAGAAATCTTTCATAAAGCTTTCGTGTTCTGGACTCGTCCCCCCGAATACAGCAATCAACAACTAATATTTTCATTCTTTCTCTCCCCTCTATTCCACGTTCTCATTGAGCATTCTTTCTGCAAAAATGCCATAGCCTCTCGTAGAATCTTCAACAAAAACATGGGTTACCGCACCAATAAATTTCCCATTTTGTATGATAGGCGAACCACTCATTCCCTGGATGATACCATTGGTTTTACTCAAAAGTTCTTCATCACAAATACGTATTACCATATCCTTGTTTTGAGCGAAATTCCCCATATCAATGCTTTCTATTTCAATGTCATAATCCTTAATCTCATCATCCACGCAGCAACGTATGCTGGCCGCTCCCTTTTTAATTTCATATTTCAATCCCACCGGAAGTGCCTGACTTTCATCATAAATATTAACATTATCACCCAGTGTACCAAAAATTCCATTTTCACTGTTGTATTTGATTTCTCCAAGAATCTGACCATATTTATAATCAATGTTTCCTATCATCTCTCCGGGAGAACCGTTTTTTCCCTTAACAACGGATAAAATGGTTGACTGATAAAGGTTTCCATCTCTAATATCGATTCTCTGGCTTGTATCTATATCCGTTATTCCATGACCTAGTGCCCCAAAATGATTATCTGCATCCACATAGCTCAAAGTTCCGATACCCTGGGCATCCTGGCGAATCCATGCACCAATTTTATATTCCGCATCATCCGTCCTCACCGGCGTTATCCGCACATTCATTTCCTGTCCGTTTCGCCATATCTTTAATATCAGTTCTCCACCTTCCCAGTTTTTAAGTGTCTGAGTGAAACTGTCAATGGATATAACCGGCTTCTCTGCTGCTTCTAAAATATAATCTCCACTTTCAAGAATATCTTTGGCCGGCGTTATCCGGCTTCCCTCAAAAGTTGTTACATCCCCTGTTCCAAGAACCATGACACCCTTCGTGCGTATATAGATTCCTACCGGCATCCCAAGAGGCATGACCTTTATCTCATCAACCACATCCACTTTCACATTTTTCAAGCGGACACCCATACAACTGACGGAAACCTTATAACTGCCTGTTTCTTTTATATTCACAGATACCGGCTGACTAAGATTCAAATGGATTCTATTCGATGGCACTTTTTCACCGTTGATGCTTGCCGCAGGAATACTTACACCATCTGTTTGAACTGTCAAAGGGATATTGAAATCTAAAGTTTCTTCCTGCCCTGCCGTCATCCGCCATACATCAGGAATAGCCTTTTGAATCCAATATGAAAGATAATAAAAAAACGCCGCTAAATACACTGCAAATATAACAATCAGCCATCTACGGTATATTTTTCGATTCATCCTGTCACCCCCATACTCACTAAAGGATATACTCAAATCCTACATCCCTCATAGTATGTGACATATTTAATTTTTCAAACAAGTTATTCTAAACTCCTCTGCCATTTTTTTCATTTCATCCGCACTATCTAAAATATTCTTAGTGATTTCAACACCACCCATCAAACGACCAACTTCCTGTACCTGTTCCTCTGGGGAAAGTTCTCGTATTTCCGTTTTTGTCCGTCCATCCGCTGCAATCTTTTCTATCAGATAATGGCTGTCAGCCATGGCTGCAATCTGAGGAAGATGTGTAATGCATAAAACCTGGTGGCTTCTGCCTATGTACGCCAGTTTTTCTGCCACCTTCTGTGCTGTCCGTCCGCTAATGCCTGTATCAATTTCGTCGAAAATCAAGGTTGGAATATCATCAACCTGGGCTAGCACTGCTTTAATTCCAAGCATAATTCGTGACAATTCACCGCCGGATGCCACCTGTCCAAGAGGCTTTACATCCTCACCCGGATTGGTGGACACAAGGAATTCCACATCATCCCAGCCATTTCGTGTGTATTTTCCCGTAGGGTGTACCGGAATTTTAAAATTCACCTGAAGAAAATTTAAATCCTTCAAAGCTTCCTCTATCTGCTTTTCAAGTATTTTTGCATATTTCCGGCGAACCTGACTGACTTCTTCGGAAAGCTTTGCCAAACGCTTTTCACTGTCTGCCAGCTGTTTCTCTAAATTTTTCAGCCAGTCATCATAGCCTTTTAACCGTTCCAGCTCATCCTGTTTTTTCTTTTTATACTCCAGAATCTCCTCAACAGATGTGCCATACTTTGATTTAAGATGATTAATTAAATCCAGTCTTTCCTCTGTTGCTCTAAAATCATCTTCATCAAAACTTAGTGTTTCCATATAACCGGATAAATCTCTGTTAAAATCATTTAAAAGACTTTCAATATTTTCCAGTTGCTCTCGAAGTCCCGACAACTCCGGGTCAAACTCTTCCAGATTATAGAAATTTTTCAAGCCTCTTCCCAGCTGCTCGCCGGCAGAAGTATCATCCTCATAACCCGTCCACTGATGGACTTTTGAAATGCCTTCAATAATCTGGCGTCCATGAGACATTTTCACAAAGTCTTTTTCCAGCTGCTCGTCTTCTCCCGGAATGAGCCGTGCCTTTTCTATCTCTTCCACCTCAAATTCAAGAAAAGATATCTGACGCAGCCGCTGTTCATTATCCATTGCCTGATTATTATGAGCCTCTTTCAAATGCATATATTCCTGATAGGCCTTTAAAAGTTCTTCTTTTTTATCACCAAGGGGTTCCCGGATAAAGCGGTCAAGAATGACCAGATGTCTGGATTTATCCAATAAAGACTGATGGTCATGCTGTCCATGAACATCTAACAGAAGCTGACCCGCAAGGCGCACCTGGGCCGCAGAAACAATCTCTCCATTAATTCGGCTGACGCTTCGCCCGGCTGTCATACGTCGGGAAATAATGACTGAATCATCCTCCACAGGAATCTCCAAACCTTCCAGCGTTTCTAAAACACGTTTATCATCTACTGAAAAAAATAATTCGGCCAGGGCATAGTCTGCCCCTTTACGAATCATATCCCGAGGTACTTTTGCACCCAGGGCCATATTAACGGCTCCCATAAGTACGGATTTGCCCGCACCGGTTTCACCTGTCAAAATATTCAGATGATCTTCAAAATTCATCTCAACTTCATCAATTAAAGCTAAATTCTTTACATGTACGTTTAAAAGCATGTTCCCACCTATCTGAGCATTTCACTAATCTTCTCCATAACCAAATGTGCATCCTCACGGCTTCTAAGTGCACACATAATTGTGTCATCTCCGGCAATACAGCCTACAACACCCGGAAGCTCCATATGGTCAATAGCAACAGCTACAGCCATAGCCATACCTGTAACTGTCTTAATAACAATCATACTGGTTGCTACTTCTTTTGAAACATAACCTTCCTTCAGCACTCTGGAGTATTTGTCCGTCATCTCTGTACTTGGTTTAATAAAGGCTGTATATTTCTGCCGTCCATTACTGCCCGAAACCTTAGACAGCTTTAATTCTCTGATGTCTCTGGAAATTGTCGCCTGAGTTACTGAAAAACCGCTTTCGTTCAAATGTTCCGCCAATTCTTCCTGCGTCTCAATATCATACTTATCAATTAATTCTAAAATTTCCGCATGCCGTTTTGATTTCATACCTGACATCTTTCCTCCCGTTCTGTGCTTTCCGGACATTATCCATTTTTCATTTTATCTCTTAAAATATCACAAAAGTTTTTTTGACGTATATTTATAATCGGTGCCTGGACAGCTGCCTGAACAACCTCCACAATATCTCCGGACTCCAGTTCCCGGACAAGCTGGCCATCATAGGTAATCAAAGCCTCTTCCTTCTGTGTCTTTCTTCGGCGTCCCACTTCAATACGTATCTTAGCATTCGAAGGAACAACGACACTTCGCGCAGACAGCGAATGGGGGCATATTGGTGTAATAATCATCATCTGGGTTTCCGGAAATACAACCGGTCCTCCTGCCGAAAGATTATATCCGGTCGAACCGGTTGGTGTGGAAACAATCACACCGTCTGCCGCATAAATATCTAAAAGCTGATTATTAACATAAATTTTTAATTCTACCAGACGGGAAAAACCCGCACATGCAACAACAATATCATTAAAGGCAATACTTTTCTGTAATCTGCGTCCATTCCGATAAACCTCGCCACCGAGCAGAATACGATGCTGAACCGTATATTTACCATCAATTAAAGCATCCAGCCCTTCATAGAGACTCTCCACGTCAATTGCTGCCAGAAATCCTACCGTTCCCAAATTAACACCAACGATAGGAATATCAAGTCCCGCAAAGTCCCTGACTGTCTGGATAAAAGTACCATCACCACCAAGAACAATAACACATTCCACATCTTCCTGGAGCTGAGTGACATCTGTAAATCCCGTTTCAAGAAGGTCATTTCCCTCAAGCGGTACCGCCAAATGACAGTCTTTACCTTTAGACTCCAGGTATTCCTGAATATCCCGGGTGATTTTTAAATCTTTATCCTTATCCCTGTTTGTCACAATTAAAAATTTATCCATCTGTCTCTCCTGCTATAATGAAGCATGGGACTGCTCCACGACCTCTTTTACGTCTATTGCCTCATGTACTAAAATACCATCTTCCGGCTGTTTTTCCAGATAAATCAAATATTCAATATTGCCTTCCGGCCCTTTAATCGGTGAATAGTCTAAGCCAAGTATCTTAAAACGAAGGCCGTCTGCTATAGACATTACCTTCTCGATAACCTCGATATGTACTGCCTTGTCCCGAACAACGCCTTTTTTTCCAACCTTTTCACGACCAGCCTCAAACTGAGGTTTAATCAGACAGACCATACGTCCGTCATCAGTCAGCAGCTGTCTTGCTGCCGGAAGGACCAGACCCAGAGATATAAAAGAAACGTCTACCGAGGCAAAGGCCACAGGCTCTCCAATATCCTCCGGCGTCACATAACGAATATTCGTTTTTTCCATACTTACCACGCGCTCATCCTGACGAAGCTTCCAATCCAGCTGTCCACGTCCGACATCCACTGCAAATACTTTAACTGCACCGTTTTGGAGCATACAGTCCGTAAAGCCGCCTGTTGAAGAACCAATATCCATACAGACTTTGTCCTTCACGTCTACACCAAAAACCTCTATAGCCTTTTCAAGCTTATGTCCGCCCCGACTGACATATTTCATGACATGACCCTTTATCTCAATGGCAGACTTTTCATCATCAAAGGACGTTCCCGCTTTATCTTCACGCTGTCCATTGACAAAAACATTGCCTGTCATAATAATTGCTTTTGCCTTTTCTCTGGAATCTGCCAAACGGCGTTCCACTAAAAGTACATCCAGTCTTTTTTTCATAATAACACCTCTGAAAGAATCCCTGCAGATATAGCCCAGGGGTCCATTCCCATAGACTGTTTCAACTGGGTCACATTGCCATGTTTAACAAACTCGTCCGGAATACCAATATGTTTAACAAATACCGGCAATCCTTTCGTCATATAATAATCGGATACTGCCTCGCCAAAACCACCACGAAGCACATTCTCTTCCATCGTTACAATCATATTGTGCTTTTCAGCAAGAAGGTCCAGCATATCTGTATCTAAAGGCTTAATAAAACGGGCATTCACCACAGTTGCTTCCAGGCCGTCCTCTGCCAGATATTCTCTGACTTGGATAGCTGTTTCAACCATACTTCCTACTGCCAGCAAAGCCACCTGTTCGCCTTCGTAAAGCATCTCGCTTTTTCCATGAACAATGGGTGCTCTACGCTCCCGTTCACCTTCGTAAGCATCTCCCCTTGGGTAACGTATCGCCAGTGGATGTTCAAATTCAAGGGAAAATTTCATAATGTCATAAAGTTCATATTTATTCTTTGGTGCAAAAACTGTCATCCCTGGAATGGATGCAAAGAAAGACAAATCCATAATTCCCTGATGGGTTTCTCCATCGGCACCGACAATTCCTGCCCTGTCTACACAAAAAACAACGGGTAAATCAGGAATACAGACATCGTGAATAATCTGGTCATAAGCTCTCTGGAAAAAGGATGAATAAATAGCCACATAGGGTCTTAGTCCACCCGCTGCCAGTCCGGCTGCAAAGGTAACTGCATGTTCCTCGGCAATTCCTACATCAAAAAACCGGTGTGGAAATCGTTTTGAAAACTTTGTTAATCCGGTTCCTGAAGGCATTGCTGCACATACTGTAACAACACGTTCATCCTTCGTTCCTAAATATTGAACGGCTTTTGAAAAGGCTTCTGTGTATGTGATATTCGGACTTTTAGCAATCTCACCGCTCTTTACGTCAAATTTCCCAACACCGTGAAATGCTGATGGATTCTCCTCAGCCGGTTCATATCCCCGGCCTTTCTGTGTAATCACATGAACAATAACAGCCCGTTCTTCTTTCTTCGCTGTCTTAATCGCCCGAACCAACTGCTCCATATCATGGCCATCTACCGGTCCCATATATTCAATTCCCAGGTCCTCAAAAAAGCCTCCCGGTATAAGCATCTGCTTCAAAGAATCCTTTGATTTCTTCATACTTCGTGCCAAGGATTCTCCAATTCCCGGAATACGTTCCAAAGCCGTCTTGACATCCGTTTTAAACTCTACATAATTCTCATCGGTCCGAATCCGGTTTAAATATTTACTCATTCCACCGACATTTTCTGAAATAGACATTTTATTATCGTTCAAAATGATAATAAGGTTGGATTTCAGCCGTGCTGCATTATTAAGGGCTTCATACACCATACCGCCGGTCATGGAGCCGTCTCCGATAACTGCCACCACCGTATAATCCTCACCCTTTACTTCTCTTGCACAAACATAGCCCAAGGCAGCCGAAATAGAGGTTGAACTATGACCCGTATCAAAGGCATCACACTGACTCTCCCTCTGTTTCGGGAAACCGCTCATGCCGCCATAGGTTCTCAAACCCGGAAAATCATCTTTTCTCCCTGTCAGAATTTTATGGGTATAGGACTGATGGCCTACATCCCAGATAATTTTATCTTTCGGTAAATCAAGACAGAGATGGAGCGCCATAGTCAATTCCACCACACCTAGATTAGAGGCCAGATGGCCACCATTCTCGCTGACTGAATGAATAATCAGCTTTCTCAGTTCATCAGCCAGTGTCTCATATTGTGACGGGTCAATATTCTTTATATCATTCGCTTGTTTAATTTGCTCCAAAATATCTGCCATATTTCACCTGCTTATTTTTCTCTGTGTACTAATTGGCCTATTAATTCCATTAAGAAGGGATTATCAATCTCCCTTTCCTTCGCCATGTCTTCCAGCATCTGCATCGCCTGTTTTGAAAGTTTTTCTGCTTCCGCCTGTGCGCCTTCAATACCAAACAAGGTCACATAGGTTGTTTTATTGTTCTTCTCATCACTATGCGTCTGTTTTCCAAGGACTTCCAGCGAACCGGTAACATCTAATATATCATCCTGAATCTGAAAACTCAGACCTACATTCCTGGCGATGGTCTCTATCGCTTCAATATCTGCGTTATCACCTTCAGCAAGAACCGCTCCGATCATCATAGAACACTCTATCAGGGCACTTGTTTTCATTTCATGAATATAGTCCAGCAGCTGTTTATCCAGAGGTTTCCCTTCCATCTCAACATCTACCACCTGACCGCCTATCATACCATGAATACCAGGTTTTCTCCCCAGTATCTGTAGAGCCCTTGCAATGCTTCGAAACTCTGCCGAACTTTCTGCCAGGTCAAAGGCCCCTGTCCCAAGCTCATAGGCATAGTTTAAAAGAGCATCCCCTGCCAATATAGCCATTGCTTCGCCAAACACCATGTGGGATGTTTTCCGCCCTCTGCGGTATTCATCATTATCCAGTGCCGGCAGGTCATCATGAATCAGGGAATAGGTATGTATCATCTCCAGGGCTGCCATAAACGGATGAACTACGGTCTCATGACTGCCGCCAAACATTCTGTATGTTTCCAGCATAAGCATTGGCCGTATCCGCTTTCCGCCAGCCATCAGACTGTAATTCATCGCCTGCAAAATCGTTTTTTGATACCCCTCTTCTTCCGGTGCATAGACGGATAATATATTTTCAATTTCATTTCTTCGTTTCTCTAATTCCTGCTTAAAATCCATCTTTTATTCCTCTTCGTTTATCTCAATCAGCTTCTTCTCCACCTTATCCAGGGAGTCGTTGCAATACTTAATCAATTTCATACCGGCTGTATATAATTTGAAGGATTCCTCCAGACTGGTTTCTTTATACTCCATCTGTTCAATTAAATCATCCAATTCCTCAAAAGCCGTTTCCAGAGTCTTACTCTTTGCCATTCTCTACACTCCCTTCGAAATGTGTTTCCAAAACAGAAGCTTTAACCTGTCCATCCAATAGACGGACATTCAGTGTGTCTCCAGCGGAAACCTCCTGCACAGAATGAAGTGCCGTTCCATCCTCTCTGCTGATAAGGGCATATCCCCGCTCCAACTGTTTTAAAGGTGATAGTCCCGACAGTCGTTCACTGTATAAGGCCAGCCTGTACCTTCCATCTTTTAATTTATCCACAAGTATCTGCCCCATCGCATCTTCTATACTCATAAGACGCTGACGGTATTCATCCAGTCTCGCTGATGGACTGGCATGCTTTAACCGAAGCTGATACTGACCAAGGACGCTGCGGTATAAATTCAGCCGTTCTTCCATCTTCATCTGAAGACGCCTCTGCTGTTCTGAAATACGCTGCAAAATCTCTCTTCGTTCAGGAACCGCCAGTTCTGCTGCTGCCGATGGTGTCGGTGCTCTTAAGTCCGCAACAAAATCAGCTATAGTCACATCTGTTTCATGGCCTACCGCAGATATAACCGGCGTCTTACACCGGTAAACTGCCTCTGCCACTATTCTCTCATTAAAGGCCCATAAATCCTCAATGGAACCGCCGCCCCGTCCAATAATAATAACATCCAGTCCCTGCGTATCCAGATACTGAATACCTCGAACAATGCTGGCTGCCGCCATCTCTCCCTGGACAAGCGCCGGATATAATATAAGCTGGACATAGGGATTCCTTCGTGTTGAAATATTCACCATATCCTGAATAGCTGCTCCGGTTCTTGCTGTTACAATTCCTATCCGTTCCGGGTAATCCGGTATGGGTTTCTTATGTTCCGGTGCAAAATACCCCTTCCCCGTCAGTTCTTTCTTCAAAGCCTCATACTGTTGGTAGAGAAGTCCCTGCCCTTCCATCAATATCTCCCGGGCATAAAGCTGATACCTACCATCCCGTTCATAAACACTGATATTACCAAGAACAATGACCTGCTGTCCTTCCGACATCCGAAACTTTAAACCACTTCTGGAACCGGCAAACATAACACAGGGTATAGCTCCACCTCTATCCTTCAGTGTAAAATAAATATGTCCCGAAGAGTGATACTTGCAATTTGATACCTCGCCACGGACATAAATCCGGTTCAAAAAATAGTCTTCTGAAATAAGACCTTTTATATACTGATTCACCTGAGATACAGAATATACATTTTTCACCGGACACACTCCTTAAATTCTATGCTAACTTTGCCAGAACAGCATTAATAAATGCAGGTGACTGATCGCTTCCATACCGTTTTGCCAGTTCAACCGCTTCATTAATAGCCACACCTGTAGGCACATCCTCATCGCAGGTCATCTCGTAAACTGCCAGTCGGATAATGGTCAAATCCACTCTTGCCATTCTGTCTGTCTTCCACTTGTCAATAACTTCATCAACCCGTGCATCTAATTCTGCCATCAGCTCACGGATAGCTTCTACTTTATCCTGAATATATTCACGGTCTTTATCCTCTAATCCCTCAAGATAATCCAGATAAAAAGTCTCCTGCTCACTCATCTCTTCTGCCGGATGAAATTCAGCGCGGAATAACAACCTGAATATATGCTCACGTAACTCTCGTCTGCCCATAGTCCCCTCCATATTTCTAATCTTTTTCACTGTAAAAGTGACGCAGAGCCTTCTGTAAAGCTCTACGTCACTTGCTCACATTCTATGGATATCGTTTCATGTTTTAATTCAGAAATTATTCATCCTCCAGGGCTACACCGGCAACCCGAATATTCACGTCGGATACTTCTAAACCTGTCATCGTTTCAATGGCATTCTTCACTTTATCCTGAACAGCACCGGTAACCTCCGGAATGTTATATCCATATTCCATATTAATGGCCATATCTACACTCACTTTGTTTTCAGCCACTTCAATCTTAACGCCTTTGGAAAGGTTTTTCATGCCGAGTTTAGCAACCAGTTCATTCGTGATATTACCATACATGGAAGCAACACCCTTAACCTCTGTCGCTGCCAGTCCAGCTATAATCGCTACGACTTCATCCGCAATCTGTACTTCACCAATTACCCGATCGTCCTGTATTGAATAATTCATTGTATTTTCCTGTTCTTTTGCCATCGGTCTCTACCTCCATTTGCTCACGGTTCTTATTTAGTATTATAACAAAATTATATGCTTTTGAAAAGAAATTTATCAATTTAATGTGGTTATCACGACATTTTCTGTCCCCACATCTGTCTTGCGGCAAATGATATCTTCGATTTGTGCCCTTTCACTATCCGTCAGACTGTCTCTGCAGATAACTACATCGCAGGAAGATTTTGTCAAACTGACCACTGAATTTTCAAATCCTTTGGCTGTCAGGAGATTTTCCGCCGCTACCTCCATCTCTGAACGGTTTGTCATATCCACCAGGTCTTCCATGGCTGACTGTTTCAAATCTTCTGTTACATTCTCATTATTGATAACTTCGATTAAAGCCTCCTTATTTTTTGAACGCATCTGTTCGCGGTTCAGCTTTGCCTGAGCACTGAAATTCTGTGCCGTCACACCGCTTGTCAGCACAGCCTCCCCAACATCTTCGGGGCTTTCTGTTTCATCGCCTTCCAAATCTGTCATGTCCTCCTCACCGGCAACTTCAATTTCCTGAATATTATCCTCCGTCAAATCCAACAGGACCTCATCCGCCACCTCTTCTCCGCCTTCCGCCTGGGCATTCGACACAACGGATGACTCCTCCGCCTTCATTCCACCGGATTTAAAATTCAGATATCCGGCAATAACAATCATTACAGCCAGGGCCGCAATAATCACCTGATTTTTTCGGACACTTTTCTTTTTCAAACAGGACCCTCCTTATTCACCTTTCATTTTTACTACTTTAATTTTATGTATGGGAATATCAAATAGAACCTGAACTGCCTCTGTAATTTCATTCGCTACAGCTTCACTTCCACCGCCTTCGGCTGCCACAACAACCCCTTCAATCTGAGGTTCCATCTCCTTAATAACCCAGGGTATATCATTGCCACTGCTGTCTGTTGTATACACAGAAGCCTCGCTGCGATTCGTATCTTTGCTAAGCCTGCTGCCCCCCTGAGAATCAGTTTCTTCAACAGAACTGCCATTGGTTGTCACATCTTTTTCCACCACATATTCTTTGGAAGCCTTTGCCCGAATCATGACCCTGATTTTACCGACGCCCTCGATCTGCTCCAGCAAAGCTTTCAGACGTTCCTCCTGGTTTTCAACATAGATGTTCAAGGCGGTTTCTTCAGAAGATGACGTGTTCTGCACAATTTGTGATGGAGAATCCCTCTTCCCGCTCTCGGGCCAGACAACAACCAGACAGAGGATTCCGGCTAAAATAACGATCATGGCACTTTCTTTATTCCATTTCAAAAATTTTTTCATCATAATAACTCCAGCTCTATCCGCTCCCGGTCAATACCAAACTGTAGTGACAAATCATTTACCCATTGCTTTTTCTTTGTCTCCGGTATATATGCCGCGTCTTCATCCTCTGCTCTGGATTCCCCAATAATGACTTCAGAAATTGTTGATATATCCCTCTCTGCTTTTTCAATATTTCTATCCTTTGATGTCAGCCCGATTCTTATACTCTCCACTTTTTCTTTATCCACTTTCGGGTCACAATATTTTACGACCATAGACTCCGCTTCGAAATAGGCCACCACTTCTTTTACAATCGTCTGCCTATATCCCTTAATAAATAGTTCGTCTTCTTCAAAAACTTTGCTTCCGGCCTGAGCATTTTCCGCAGATAAGAATAAATTCTCCTGCATAAAATTCTCATATATTTTTTCATCCAGATTCAACAGCCGGCTCAAAGGCGTAATCACAACCATAATCAACAACAGTCCTGTCGTCACCCGAATATATTTCTTATATTTTTCATCCGGAATCAAATGTCCAACCATCGTTGTCAACAGGAGAAATACAACAATATTCTGCATCCATTCACGAAATATACCCACGAATCACCCTCCAAAAACTGCCCCGGAAGCTGCCGTCATCATTGCCAGGGATAGGAAAAACAGGATAAATACGGTCCCCTGAACTTTAAACAAAAGAAACACGCCATCTGCAACAGAATGAAGGCATTCCAACATCCGCTTGTCCGCCACAGGCTGTACAATGGCCTGGGCTGCCTGATACATAAGGACGATAATAATCAGCTTGACTGCCGGTATCAAAAACAAAAATGCCAGTACAATAAGCCCGGCAGCACCTATGCCATTTTTAATCAATACCGCAGAACCGATAACTGTCTGCAGTGCTGAACCCATAGCATCACCAACCCCGGGAACTGCTGAAGTCACCCGCATAGCCATGCCATTTTTCAAAGAATCAAAAGCCGGCATCACCAGCCCCTGAATCACATTCAGACCAAGGATAATTCCGAGCAGTGTTTTCAGAGACCATTCCGCCACTGTTTTCAATAGTTCCGCACATTTTGACAATGTATCCTCTTTTGAAAGCTGATTGACCAGCGAAATCAGTACATACATATGAATAAGTATCAAAACGCCTCTGGATACAAGCCATTCTGTCAACGTCAGTCCTGTCACCAGTGCCTGCTGATAAAAAATCCCCGTCTGTATATTTCCTGTAAAGGTCACTGCCAGGCAAAAAACAGGAACCAATGCTGACATAAATTTCAACATATTTCCCATTACCCCTGCTGCCATCTGGGCTACTGTCATAAAGGACGTTAAAAGCAGAGTAAACAGAACCAGATACGTTAGATAAAAACCAGTATCTGCGATAAAGGTTTTGGAAAAGGCCATTGAGAAATTCGTAAATACCGCACTGATAAATACAATTCCAACCATTTGAATCAATATTGTACGATTACTTCGAAGTTCATAAAACAGCCTGTCTGCCATATATTTTTTTATATTGTTCCCAACCCCTTGAAAATTTCCGCCAACCAGCTGTTCAAGCAGTTCAGAAAAGGAGATGCCTGCTGATTCCGGAAAAATTTCATCCATCGTTCTCTGTATCTGACTATAGTCCAGTGAATCCTCTTCACCTGAAACCGCCTGGACAGGAAAAAATATACCCATCCCTAAAAAAAAGACGGCCAGCACTATCCATTCTTTCATTATTCCCCCATAAATTCCTGAATCGTCGTAAGCAGTGTCGTCAGAATGGGAAGGCTCATTACCAGAATACTCAGTTTTCCAAACATTTCAATTTGCGAAGCGATACCGCCATATCCTGCATCCTTGCATAAATTTGAAGAAAATTCACTGATATAAGCGATTCCCACAACCTTTAAAATAATACCTATATACGCACTATTCACTGTCAGATACTGACGTATCCTGTCTATGCCGGAAAAAATAACTTCCAGTTGTGTTATTGAAAAACCGAATAACACAACACAGGCCGCAATGCCTGTCAACAAGGCATATTCGGGCTGTATATTCTTCAGTTTCATAGCTAGAAAAACAGCCATCAAACCGATACATGCGATCTTAATCATCTGAATTCCCCCTTACAGCGAAAACATCCGCTCAACGGTCTGAAACAATTCATAAATATAGGGTACAATCCACAACAGCACTAAAATCAATCCAGCCAGACTCACAAGAAAAGCCTGTTCATCTCTTCCTGAGTGTTTCAAAACCTGGGATAAAATAGATATCAGGATGCCTACAGCCGCAATTTTATAAATAATATGAATGGACATAGACGCCCCCTTTTCCCTGTGAAATCTTGGATTCAAAACAACAGAACAACCAAAAATCCTCCGATGGTTAAAGATACAACCTTATATACTTTTTCTTTATCCGGCCTTTCCCGCTCCAAACTCCCAATCCGTTCCTGAAGCCTTCGCATACAGTCGTCAACCGCTGCCTGCTGTATTTTCACATCCTGAACACCAATGAAGCAGCCAAGTTCCCGAATAATCTGTCTGTCTTCTTCGGCCAGAAACAGCATTGATTTTTCAATTGTCTCCTGCCACAATATGTCTCCCGAGGAACCGTCTTTTCTCCCAAAAGCCTTCGCAAGTTCTGCATAAAAATCTGCTATCCCCTTTTCCATTTGTCCAGAAATCCGGTCAAATACAATATTTAAAGGAATACGGTAGTTCCCAGTCAGATTTTTAAACGCCAACAGGCTTTGTACCATCTCCCGGAGTATCTGAATCCGCCTTTTAAGTACCTGACTCTGATGCCAGCCCATATAGCCACAGCCTCCCATAACAAACAAGGCCCCAACACATTTTAACAGCCACCCCATACTCATACACTTTCATAAATCGTTTGATAATTTTGATTTAAAATACGGTCTATCTGCCCTATGTATTTCGAATTATTCAAAAAAATGTATCTTTCAAAAAGCCTATGATTCCTGACTCCAAGCCGTTTTAATACATCCTCCATACAGGAACCATGAAGGGTTGCCAGTACTTTACAGCCACAATGAACGGCATACACAGCCGCTTTAATATCTTCCTCATCTCCCAGCTCATCAAAGGCCACCATCCGGGGTGACATGGACCTGACCATCATCCGGATACCTTCTGCCTTCGGACAGCAATCCATAACATCCGTTCGTATTCCGAGATTATTTTGAGGTATACCCAAATAACAGGCCCCAACTTCCGAACGTTCATCCACCAAAGAGACCCGCACCCCCGGATATTCTTCAACACCATTAGAAAACAACCGTATTAAATCTCTTAAAAGAGTTGTTTTTTCCATGCCTGGTGGCGATACCATCAAGGTATGACAGGGCTTTCCGTCATCCCAGAGATATTTAAATATTTTATTTCCACATCCGAAAATCTGATGGGAAATTCTTATATTTAAAGAAGACACATGACTGATACTTTTTACCCTTCCGGCTTCAACAGCCACCTGCCCGGACACACCAATCCGGTGACCACCACGAATAGTAATAAAGCCATTACGAATATCATCCTCATAAGCATACAGCGAATATTGGCATATGTAAGCAAGACTCTCCTGTATATCCTCGACAGACACTAGCAGAGCCTCTTTCTCAGGTACACCGGGATTTCCACAAACATCTATCATCATTTCCTTTCCCTGATGTTTTATCATCAATGGCTGTTCTGCCTGCAAATGAATTTCCTGTATTTCATCTATCGGAATCGAAAGTTTTTCGAATACTTTTCTAGGCCTCATAGAGAGAATGTTTTCCAAAGAACCACCTCCTTAAGCTAATATATGTACAGGCCCCTGCCCGTATACATGAAAAAAAGGACATTACCGCTTTTAAACAGTAATGCCCTTTATATGTTTTAATTAAGTTCTAAATTTCTTCCGGTATGATAATGGCTGCAACAATATACGCAACCAATCCGGTCCCTGTACACCCAAGTAAAAGCGCAAGCAGACGGATTACAGTTGGGTCAACACCCACATATTCTCCGATACCGCCACATACACCACAAATCACCTTATTTGTTCTTGAACGAAATAATTTTTTCATAATCACTCACCTCATTTATTCATAGTCATATCTATAGAGCCTGCGTCACAGCCTATCGTCCACTGGCTATAGGCTCCATTATCAATAATACGTTCCTCATCAAGTCCGGAAAAACTCCGGCCATTAATATTCAATGTTCCCAATGAAACATTGATATCATAATCATAATCCTTTTCATCGGCTCCTGCCAGCTTTACTTCGATTTTTCCTGCATCTACTTCAATATTTCCACCTTCTTCAACGCTGCCATCAAGAAGAATGCTTCCTGCATCACAATCAAGACTTGCAGAAGTCGCCTGAATATTTTTAATAGATGCCACTCCTGCGTCCACATCCACTTCTAAATATTCGCAGAGAAGAGGAACATCTATATCACAGCTTCCGGCATCAACTCCAACGTATGCTGTAAGAATTTTTGTTCCCTCAGGTACATACAATGTTGCTTCCGGTATGGCTTCTCCCAGAATCACTCTGTTTCTATCCCTGTTCTGAACAACTATCTCGTGACCATCCGAAGACCACTCAAAATATTTGGCATCATTTCCTGCATCCAGATAGATGTCCTTTTTGCCTTCCGGTGTCGGTTCAACTTTCAGCTTTCCAAAATCCAGGTTAATCTGGAGAGCACCCATTTCTTCTTCCGCCTGAACCTTCTCATTTCCATTGGCATCCATGACACTTTCCATGGCTTCGTTATCATCACCTATATGAATACCCCAGTTTTGTAAAGAAAAGGAATAGTGGCCATCTTCAATTTCCTGCCTGAGTGAATCGAAATTAATTCCCATAGATACGGCCGCAATGCATAAGCCGCCGCCGGCCAGAATGAAAATCAGAGCAACGATTAACCATATCTTTGTTCCCTTTTTCATGCCGCTGTTCCTCCTCTCTGAAATAATCTACGAAACAGACTGACAATTCCACGGATAATCCATGGGAGCAGTCTTGTGCAGATAAGGATTGTCAAAATGACACTTATAATTCCCAGTGCCACCATAATAAATGATAATCCCATCATCAAAATGCCTTCCGGTACGGAAACAACCATTCGTGCAATACTTGCGGCAAACAGAGCGATTCCACCGACTGAAAATCCAATTGCACATCCGGCTGCACCAATAAAAAAGCCGAAAATACACATAAATACAGCGGCTATAACACCGAACACTGTACCACCGGCACCAAAAATTAACGGTAAGGCTAATACAATTAAAATACCAATCATGATATACTTTCCACGATTATTATTCACCGGAGTATCTTCTCTATCCGAATGAGCTGTTTCTGAATCCCATTCTTCATATGTCTCATCCTTTGTCTTGCTTTCTTTCCAGTCTTTACTTCCGTATACCTCAGGTACGTGAGACTCAGGCTCCATTCGGCCATCGGTAAATCCCTGCTCGCTGAATTCGCTCTTATCATCGCCACCACCGTTTAACGAGGATTTAATTGTCATAGCAATCTTTTCAGGTGCATCCAGGAGTCCATCTACAGAATCGGATTCTGCAATTCCTGCCGCATCCATATAATCTAAATAATAAGTCAGGGCATCCTCCCTGTCTTTTTCATCGACATCCTGAAGCAGATATTCAAGCTGCTTCAAAAATTCCATGCGGGTCATTGACTCATCTCCTCCCTTTCAAACAGTTGCGTGATTTTGGATGAATAAGACTTCCATTCCGTCCGGTACAAATTCAGCTGAACCAGCCCAGCCGGAGTAATTCTGTAATATCTTCGATTTCGGCCACCAAACTGGACATCATACACTTCCAGACACTGGTCCTTTTGCAATCGCCTGAGTACAGGATACAACGTCGATTCCGAAATATCAATAACCTGCCGGACATCCTGGGTAATTTTATAACCATAGGTTCCATCCTTTTCTTTTGATACAACCGAAAGAACAATCGCATCCAATAATGCGGCGCCCGTATTAAAAACCATTTAATCCTCTCCTTTCCTTTGCACTCACTTATTTTTTAATAATATTGTTTTTATAACCATATTATATGCCGTATAATATTACTTGTCAATACATATTATATTTCACAACAATATTATTTTTCTTACAAAAATCTTACATGGGTAACTCAGAAAAAAATTAATAATTGCACCCTTTTTGCATAACTGGTACAATGACTTTATCATTAAGCTATGTACAGGAGGAGATAAAATATGAAAGTTGTCATTGCCATTGATTCATTTAAAGGCAGCCTGAGTTCCATGGATGCCGGGAACGCTATTAAAGCCGGTATTTTAAAGGCTGTCGATGCTCAAGTTATTGTCAAACCTCTGGCCGACGGCGGTGAGGGAACTACCGATGCACTCATCGAAGGTCTTGGCGGCGAAAAGATTTCCCTCACTGTTAAAGGACCATTAGAAACACCTGCCCAGGCCTACTATGGCTATTTAAAAGAAACGAACACTGCCATTATGGAGATGGCTATGGCTTCCGGTATTACTCTGGTTCCACGAGGCAGCCTGAATCCACTGGCTGCAACCACCTACGGTGTCGGTGAGATGATTAAAGATGCGGCACAGCGCGGCATCCGAAATTTCATTATCGGTATTGGCGGTAGTGCTACAAACGACGGTGGTACCGGTATGCTCACTGCCCTTGGTTATGAGTTTCTGGATGCTCAGGGCCAGCCTGTTGGACTGGGTGCCCAGTGTCTGGAGAAGATTGTATCCATTTCAGATAAAAACAGGCTTTCCATCCTCGACGAATGCCATTTTCAGATTGCCTGTGATGTGGAAAATCCTCTCTGCGGACCAAAGGGTTCGACCTATATCTATGGACCTCAGAAAGGAGTGACAGAAAGTCAGCTTCCTATTTTGGACAAAGGCATGGAAAACTACGGTAAGGCTGCGGAAGCTTTTACCGGAAAATCCACCATGACCATTGCCGGTACCGGCGCTGCCGGCGGTCTTGGATTTGCTTTCCTCACCTTCCTTAATGCCACCCTTAAATCCGGAATTGATTTAATTCTGGATGCCGTCGCTTTGGAAACTGCTATGGATTCCGCCGATTATGTCATTACCGGTGAGGGCCGATTGGACCAGCAGACCGCTATGGGAAAGGGGCCTATGGGTGTTGCCCGACTTGGTAAAAAATACGGTGCTAAAACGATAGCTTTAGCCGGCTCGGTTACCGATGGGGCTGCTGCCTGTAATGATGCCGGTCTGGATGGATATTTTTCAATACTCTCTTCCGTATGCACTTTGGAGGAAGCTATGGCTCCGGATATCGCACGTAAAAATCTTAGTTTAACCGCGGAACAGCTTTTCCGCTTATTTAAGTAAACTACATAAATTAAGGGCAGTCCTGATACACTCAGGGCTGCCCTTATATTTTTATCTAGGCTTCCAGATATAAATCCTTCAGCATTTTTCGTTTGTCCTTATTAAGTCCAAGAACCTCATCCAGGTAATTATCCATATCCGTATATTTATTTTCTATAACTCTGTAAATACAGTCCAGATATTCCTTATGTACACTGAACATAGCCATAAGGCCCTGTCGAATCCCCTGCATATCCAAACGTTTTTCCATGTCATCGCACAGTCTCTCGTTATCTTCTTTCAGCAAAGCATTCACACGGAAATAATCCGCTTCTATTATCTCTTTTGGAACTTCCAATGCGGATAGAATCAGGATTGAAGCAATCCCTGCCCGGTCTTTTCCCGCCGTACAGTGCCACAATACAGCCCCTTCCTCCTGAGAAAGTAATTCATCAAACATTCTGCCATAACACTTATGTGCCTTTTCACCAAGGATAATCTGTTCATAAATCCCTGCCATATAGTTTTCTGCACTAAAATCCGGTGATTCCAGATAGGATACAAGCTGCTCCATCATATCACCATCCTGGCCTTCCCTGGTAACGCCCAAAGCCTTCTCATCCAATACCGGAAGATGTAGATTAATGACGTCCGAAAGAACCGGGTCCGGATGTTCTTCCCGCTCTTTTGTTGTTCGAAAATCCAGTATCTTTTTCAAATGGATATTTTCCATCAGATATGTTAAATCTGACTGGGCTGCACCAAAGAGTTCACCACTTCGAATCAGACGGTGCGGTTTAATATGCCTGCCATCCTCTGTCGGAAAGCCGGCAAAATCTCTTGTATTTTTAAGTCCCTCAAGGGGGAGCCTCTTAATCTCCATCATTCCTCCAAAGATGCTTTAATTGCATCCTTAAACGCAATCATCTGATCCATCTGGCTGTTCTTCGCTGCTGACTTCATCGTAAATACAGATTCAAGAACCTTGCTGTTCTTTAATTCCTCGAGCATCGTCCGCATCTGTTTACCACTGGCTGCAGCCCATGTCCCATTTTCCATAAGTGCAAAAGTTCTGTTCGAAAGATTCAGCGCTTTCATATCGTAAAGTAGATTATGCATCAGTGGATAAGCATTACCATTATAAGTTGGTGATGCCAGAATAATATGGCTGTATTTAAAAGCCTCACTGATAAGTTCAGAAATATGTGTCACTGAAATATCATAGACTGCCAGTTTGCTCACCCCATCCTCAGCCAGCATAGCTGCCAGGGCATTGACCGCACTCTCCGTATTTCCATACATTGATGCATACATAATAGCCACACCTTTGACCTCTGGTTCATAACGACTCCACAGATCGTGCTTATTCATAAAATAATCCAGATTCTCTCGCCATACCGGTCCGTGAAGAGGGCAAATCATCTGAATATCGAGAGTAGCAGCCTTCTTAAGAAGGGCCTGTACCTGAGCACCATATTTGCCAACAATATTCGTATAATATCTGCGGGCATCATCCAGCCAATCTCGGTCAAAGTCCACTTCATCCGCAAATACAGTGCCATTCAAAGCTCCAAAACTTCCAAAGGCATCGGCAGAAAAAAGAATCTTTTCAAAAGAATCATAAGTCACCATGACCTCCGGCCAGTGAACCATCGGTGCCATAACAAAAGTCAATTCATGCTTTCCAATTGAGAGGGTATCCTTCTCTTTCACCAACAGACTTCTTTCCTCTAGTGAAAACTCAAAAAACTGACCTATCATCTGAAAAGTCTTTGCATTCCCTACCAGAATAACCTCCGGATACAGGTGGACAAGATTCTCAATATTTGCACAATGATCGGGTTCCATATGATTAATAATTAAATAGTCTAATTTGCGGCCATTCAAAATATACTGAACATTTTCTATAAACTGCTGGCCTGCACCAGCATCTACTGTATCCATTAAGGCCGTCTTTTCATCCATAATAATATAGGAATTATAAGACACACCCCGTTTAACAGGAAAAATATTCTCAAATAAATTCAAACGTCTGTCATTTACTCCGACCCAGTAAACATCCTCTGTAATTTTACGTGCACACTGCATTATAGCTGCTCCTTCCATCTCGAACTCTTTCTTAAATTAAGTACTAAGTAAAAAAACGGCTTAGTTTCATAAACTATGCCGCTCTCCTTATAGTTGAATAAAGTCTATTTATGATTGCGCCATTCTAAATCCCCATGCTCCAGGCCCATAATAAGTGCCTCAGCCGTAGCAATATTCGTTGCCATAGGAATACAGTAAGCGTCACATTGGTTCATGATTTCATAAATATCCGGTTTTTCCGTAGATGCCATGGATGGATTATAGAAGAAGATTACGACATCCATGCGATTATCTTCAATCATCTCAATAAACTGCCGTCCGCCGCCTATACTTCCCGGCAAAAACTTATTTACTTTCAAATTCGTTACTTCTTCAATTCTTCGCCCGGTAACTCCTGTAGCATAAATGGAATGTTTTCCCAACACTCTTTTATATGCGATACAGAAGTTTTCAATAAGTTCTTTTTTGTTATTATGCGAAATAATACCTATATTCATCCCCAGCAATCCCCCTTTTTACATATACCACCCCATAAGTATACATACACTACTACTATATTACTTTATTTCTATGTTTTTTGTCAATATCCTACAAAAAATACATTTATTTTTTCCTTTTTTTAACAGTATTTACTGTAATTTTGCAGACTTTTCGATCATAGGTCCACAAACCATTGGCCTCTTCCTCGATATCCGAAAGCTGGGTGTAAACAGCCGCACATAATCCCTCTTCAATAAGCGGTTTTAATTCCTTATCCAACAATTCACGGAAAGCATCACTAAAGCTGTCCATATCCTCATATGTCCGGTAGCCATAAACATTCTCCACTGTGCTGTGTTCGGGAATTCTGCAGGCATAGCCTCCATATTCGGATAAAACAAAAGCCCTGTCTGATTCATGCCTGACAGTCAATTTTCTAAAATAATTATGTTCACTCACAAAATCCCCGCATCCCATATCGAACCAGCCACTGGCAGAATCTATCCACCGGCTTTTATCTTGCATTCTTATACGCTGTGTCACCTTCTCTGTATCAAACTGTCCCCATCCCTCGTTAAAAGGTACCCAGCAGGCTACAGAGGGCGAATTAAACAACAGGTCTACCGTTTTACCGCTGTCCTCCAGCCAACGTCTCTGTGCCCTTATATCTCGACGTCCGGTTATGGACGGATGGTCTTTTTTCATTTTGCGGAATCTGGCTACGCCTGTCGGAAGATAGCATAACAGAACCGGCGAATAAGTTCCTCCGCCATTAACCATATCCTGCCACACCAGCATTCCAAGACGGTCACAATGATAATACCAACGAAGACTTTCGATTTTAGCATGTTTTCTCAGCATATTAAATCCCAGGTTTTTCATGGATTGTATATCAAAAATCAAAGCCTCATCCGATGGCGGTGTATAAAGGCCATCCGGCCAATATCCCTGGTCCAAAACACCATTTTGAAAATAAAATCTATGATTCAGACAGGTTCTTAAAATTCCCTGTTCATCCTTCTCCATAGTGAAAATCCGCATGGCAAAATAACTTTTTACTCTGTCTTCATCTGCCGAAATTTCCAAATCATACAGAAAAGGCTGTTCCGGACTCCAGACCTTTTTTTCAGGGATATGTAATGTAATCACCGAAGATTCTCCGGTTTCTAAAGCCACACACTGATTTCCATCGAAAACGGCCGCTGTGTATTTTCCTGCTTCCCGAAGACAGTCAATTTCCACCTGTATCCGGTCCCCATCATAGTCCGGTATAATCTTTAATCCCCGTATGTAATTTTCCGGAACCCATTCCATCCATACCGTCTGCCAGATACCACTCTGGGCCGTATAGAACATGCCGCCCCGCTGACACTTCTGTTTACCCTTGCCGGCCTCGCTATATTCGCTGTCATCCCGAACTAAAAGATAAAGTTCATTCATTCCCTCATGGAGATATGCAGTGATATCCCATTCAAAAGGCAGATATCCACCCCTGTGACTGCCGACGCATTTGCCATTAACATAGCCATGGCACCTTTCATCAACAGCCCCAAAATGAAGAAGGCATCTTTGATTCTTCCCAATATGTTCTATCTTTAAACGCCTGTGATACCACAAATATTCTCCAGGCTTTAACTGACGTTCTACTCCGGACAAAATACTTTCCGGCGAAAAGGGCACAAGAATCTTTCCATCCCAGGATTTTGGCGGAAAACTCTGATGAATATCTGTTGCTGAAACGAAGCAGTAATCCCACCATCCATTCAGGCATTCCCACTGATTTCGTACCATCTGGGGTCTTGGATATTCTTCATGAACATGTTTCTTATCCAAAGTTTCTCCCCAGGGTGTCATCAGCGGTTTTGGCGGCTGATGCTCCTGACCCAGCTGAACACTTCGCAGTGCATCCTTTATATTCATCCCTATTCCTCCAATCAAATACTCATTTCTGACATAGCCTCTCTGGCTGTCTTTACCAGATAGGTCATGGCCTCTTCCGGATACTCGCCCACCGCTGTTTCTCCGGTGAGCATAAGGGAAGACGCCCCATCCAGAACGGCGTTATATATATCCGAAACCTCCGCTCTGGTCGGCACCGGATGATGTTCCATTGAATCCAGCATCTGAGTGACCACCATAAATGGGATATTGGCATCCCGACACTGTTTTGAAAGCATCTTCTGGACAGCCGGAAGTTTCCACAATGGTATTGCGTTTCCAAGGTCGCCTCTGGCAATAACAACTTCATCAACTTCGGAAAGAAAATCAGATAAGGCATTGACACCTGCTGTATTTTCTATCTTGGCAAATATTTTAATATCCTTCAACTGTTCTTCTTCCAATACCTGTTTCAGGCAAATAATATCCTGTCTGTTCCTCACAAAGGGCAGCATAACGCCTGTAACTCCATACTTCCTGGCTAGTTTCAGATTATCACGGTCCTGCTGTGTCAATGTTGGTGAATCTATACCTGCACCTTCAACAGCAATACTCTTTCTTGATTTTAGAATACCCCCTCGGATAACTCTGCCAATAATCTGCCGTCCGTTACATTCCCGAACCTCTACTTCCAGTTTCCCATCATCCAGCAGTAACTTCATGCCTTTTCTTCCCTGTTCCAATAGAATCTGCGGAACCGGAATGCCCCTGGCACCGAAAATGACATCACTTTCTGATTTCAACTGACGGTTACCGGCCATTGTCCCGACACGCAGTTCCGGTCCCTGTAAATCCAAGAGAATTTTTGTTTTTATTCCAAGTGCACCGGCCGCAGATACTGCAAGATAAATCCAATTCGCATGTTCTTCCAGCATACCATGAGACAGATTAAGACGGACTCCTGTCATTCCTGTCTCATACATCTTCGAAAGAACAGAATACCGGCAGCAGGATGGTCCTAATGTTCCATAAAACTCCATGTTTTCACCCCCGAAAATAATCGGACTACTTCTCCAGATAATCAATCAAAGCATTTTTCTGTTTCATCATCTGAATGTATCCGTGTCTGTAAAATTCCATAAGCCGTTCTCTGTTACGTTCTGCACGGGATATTGGTTTGATTTCCGGTCGGATAACAAAGATTTTCCCTTCTTCTTCCAATCGCTCTACCATATCCATCTGCCTGTTATAAAGGTCATAACGCATTGTAAGCACCTCAACCAGTTCCGGATAATCTTTAAAATATCTCCGCCATACCCTGTCCATTCTCGGTGAAGGCTCTTTTCGATAACCTTTATTCCGGGTCAGTACAACAAATACCTTTTCATAGCCCATATCCAATGTTCTCTCTAACGGAATAGAGTCAGACACACCGCCATCTACATAGAAATTCCCATCGAGTTCCACACTTGGTGTCACCAGGGGCATACTTGATGAGGCACGACACATCTGCATCAACCGTGCCCGGTCACTCGTTTCTGTAAAATATTCTGCTTTTCCGTTCGCTACATTCGTTGCAACAATTTCACAAAGAGTCCCGGATGCAAAGTACGTATCAAAATCAAATGGATACACTCCATTCGGGTATTTATCAAAAATAATATCCATATCAAAAATACTATGTTTTTTCAAGATAGCATTGACTGTCATATAGTCATTTTCCTTTTCAGGCATAAAACAATGACGGGTCCGGTCAAACTGTTTTGAAACAAAATCCACTGCATTACAGCTTCCCGCGGAAACGCCTACAACATAAGAGAAATCCACTTCTTTTTCCAAAAGAAAATCCAAAACACCAGCTGTAAATATGCCTCTGGTTGAACCACCTTCGAGAACTAATCCTGCCTTATATAACATCTTCTCACCTCTTAAAAGTTTTAAAGAAAACCCCGCAATTTATTGCGGGGTTTCAATATCGTTATCTGTTCACTCTATTATGCACGAGATAAGTAATCACCTGTACGTGTATCAATCTTAATAACATCATCAATCTCAACAAATAATGGTACATAAACTGTTGCTCCAGTTTCTACCACTGCTGGCTTTGTAGCACCTGTTGATGTATCACCTTTAAATCCTGGTTCAGTTTCAGTAATCTTAAGTTCAACAAATAATGGTGGTTCAATAGCGAACACTTCGTTATTATGAGAAAGAATCTTAACCATCTCTTCTTCTTTAACAAATTTCAGTGTATCTCCAACCTGGTCTTCGCCTAAAGCAATCTGCTCAAAGGTTTCTGTATCCATGAAATGGAATAAATCGCCATCACTGTAAAGATACTGCATTTCTTTTCTTTCAATATGTGCCTGTGGGCATTTTTCTGTAGGACGGAAAGTCTTTTCAACAACACCGCCATTTTTAATATTTTTTAATTTCGTACGAACAAAAGCTGCACCTTTTCCCGGTTTTACATGCTGAAACTCGATAACCTGAAAAACATTTCCTTCATATTCAATGGTCAAGCCATTTCTAAAATCACCTGCTGATACCATGATTTGAATCCTCCTTAAATAAATTGCATAAATAACTTATTCTAGTATAAATAAATTCCTGCGATTTTTCAACTGTTTTTTTCCTTTGCCCGTTTCTTTTTGTAAAAATATAAAACAATTTTCTCTATTTTTCGTTTAAGAACAATCTGAATCTCTTCTTTTGGATGAATTGGCTGAACAAGAATACTGTAAATTCCAGCAAGTCTTGCTCCCAGAATATCTGTAAAAAGCTGATCTCCAATAAAAAGACACTTTTCCGTTGGCACATCCATAAGAACCGCCGCCTTAAGATAATTCTCTGTGCTTGGTTTATGGGCATTGCAGATCGTGTAAGCATGAATATTTTTATTAAACAGCTCCACTCTCTCACTCTTGTTATTGGAAATCAAAGCGTATTGAAAACCTATTTCTGACAACCTTTTAAAAAGGGACTCTGCTCTTTCGTCTGCAGGTGCACCATGAGGAACCAGTGTGTTATCAATATCAAAAATAATCCCTCTATACCCTTTTTTATATAACTTTTCAAAAGGTATTTTATAGGTGGATGCCACCCAGGCATCCGGATAAAGTTTTTCAAACATCCAACGTTCCTCCTATACTAAACTTCCAGTTCCAATTCCACAGGACAATGGTCGGAACCAAATACTTCCTGATGAATGGATGCACTTTTTAACTGTTTTTCCAAGGATTTTGATGTGATAAAGTAGTCAATACGCCATCCCGCATTATTCTTTCTCGCATTAAAACGATAAGACCACCAGGAATACTCGCCCACCTTATCCGGGTAAAAATATCGGAAAGTATCAATAAAACCTGCATTCAAAAGTTCTGTCATTTTTCCTCGCTCTTCATCAGAGAAGCCTGCATTTTTACGGTTCGTTTTTGGATTCTTTAAATCAATCTCCTCATGGGCAACATTCATATCACCACATGCCACTACAGGTTTCGATTTCTCCAGTTCTTTCAAATGGGCTCTGAAAGCATCTTCCCAGACCATTCGATATGGAAGACGTGCCAGACCATCCTTTGAATTCGGTGTATACACATTCACGAGGAAAAAGGTATCATATTCCAAAGTAATAACCCGGCCTTCTGTATCATGTTCCGGAATTCCCAGACCGTAAGTCACATTTATCGGCTTTACCCGTGTAAATACAGCCGTCCCTGAATAGCCCTTTTTCTCAGCATAATTCCAGTACTGCTCATACCCCGGCAAGTCCAGTTCAATCTGTCCTGCCTGTAATTTTGTTTCCTGAAGACAGAAAACATCGCTGTCCAGTTCCTTAAATATATCCAAAAAGCCTTTGCCAACAACGGCACGAAGACCATTTACATTCCAAGATATCAGTCTCATATAATTCTCCTTTTTTCTCATTATAGATGATTCTTTCCCTCGATGCAAGGAACATCCTCTGCATCCATCATGGAAACCCCCGCATCTGCCAAAGCCTTCGCAAATATGCCCATACCCGGTATAAGGGTTTTGGTAAAGGTTCCATCATAAATCTGTTTAACACCACAGGACGGACTTCGTGATTGGAGAACAGCTAAATCAGCCGATTCTTTTCTCACAATTTCCATGGCCTTTTCTACTCCACATCGGAAATCAGCATCGAAATTCTGGCCATCTTCACTTCGAATAACCCCTTTAACCATCTCAACACTTTTCCGGGGTGCGCCAAGACCTGATAACATTTCCGGACATATCTCTATAACATCTTTGCCCTTTAAAAATTCAAGAACCTTTTCATTTCTATTATTGCCGCCATTATATTTGCAATTGCGCCCTGTTAAGCAGGCACTTACCAGTACCTTCATCGCATCCACTCCCTAATCGCCTCGAGCAGTTTATCATTCTCTGAATGCCTGTTAATTCCAATCCGGTAAAAATGCTCATCCAAATTCTCATAATCACCACAGCCGCGAATCATAATTCCTGATTTTTCTAAATAGTTCCCCAGTTCTTCCCTATCCTGACGGGTGTTCTGAAAGAGCAGAAAATTAGCCTGCCCGGGAATCACACGAAATCCCATAGATGTCAATTTCCTGTTCAGCCACTCCCGTTCTTCGGAGATATAATCCACAACCTTCGCAACATAATCCTTAGACTTCAGCGCTTCCAAACCTGCTGCCTCTGCCACACAATTGACATTCCAGTCACAGCCAAAGTGGTCTACTCTGTCCGCCAGGCCTTCTTCACCACACATAAGGTATCCCAGACGCAGTCCCGCAATACCAAACATCTTGGTAAAGGATTTAATAATCACAAGTTCTTTATGATTCCTAAGTCTATCCGTAACTGACCATTTATCGCCATCTTTGATAAATTCCAGAAAACATTCATCTACTACAAGACGGGCATTCATATTCTCACAGCATTCCAAAACTTTTTCTACAAATGCCTTTGACATCAAAAGTCCTGTTGGATTATTGGGATTACATAGAAAAACCATATCTGTATCCGGATGAATCTGCTCCAGAATATTCTCTTTTACCTGAAAATCATCATGATTGATTCGATAATAATCAATATCCGCCTCAACACACTTTAGTGCTGCCTCATATTCCCCAAAGGTCGGTGCAAGAACCAGTGCATGTTGTGGGCGAAGTGCGAAAACAAGACGAAATATAACATCGGTTGCACCGTTTCCCACACATATTTGAGATTCATCCAAATGATGTTCTCCTGCCAGTGCCTTTTTGAGACGCTCTTTGCTATAGTCAGGGTAGCATCCTGCCATATCCAGACTGTCCCGCATCGCTTTTTGTATATTCTCCGGAATTCCCAAGGGTGTAACGTTTACTGAAAAATCTATCATATCTCACTCCATATTTTCATGAATCGCATCCAATACCAGTTTCAATTGTTTTGCAGGCATCTGACCCGGGGCAGAAACTTTCTCCCCGGCTCCGAAGGTCATAGCCGAACCAAAGGTTTCTCCTGACAAACGGCTGATTAACCCTAAAGGCCCCATGGACATTGTCACCAGTGGCTTTTCCGTATAAAGTCTTTCCATCTCTTCGGTTGCCCCAAGAAGTTCCAAAACATCCGATTTCTTTTTTGGCATCACTGCAATTTTCAAAATATCTGCATCCATCTCATCCATCAAAATCAAACGACGTATAATCTCATCCTTATCCGGCGTTTTAATAAAATCATGATTCGATGCAATAACCGTTTTTTCGTATCTATGAGCCACATCAATAATACTTTTTTTAACCTTCTTATCCATAAAGAGTTCCACATCCACTGCATCTGCATATCCGGATTCACAGGCTGCCAAATTCATAGCAAAATACTGTTCCGGACGTACCGCCTTCTCGCCCCCCTCCTGAATCGAGCGAAAAGTAAACAGAATCGGTTTTTCTCCCAAAATACCTCGTAAAGCTTCTAATATCTTTTGCAGGCTGGCCACATCAAAAATATCATCATACCAGTCTGCCCGCCATTCAACAACATCTGCCGGAAGTTCATGAATCTTTTCCGCCTCACCTAAAATCTCTTCTTGGTTTTTTCCACAAATCGGAACACATATCTTTGGCCGGCCTTCGCCAATGATTAAATCTCTAATATATATTTTATTCATAAACGACCTCTTTCCTTTAAATTGACATTCAACTGTTTTTATTTTAATATTAATTCAATGCAATGGCAAGCTTTTAGATAAAGGAGAACAATTATGGAATCAAGAATTACCGGACATACCGTCCTTACCGGACTTTTAGGAAGCCCTGTCGCTCACAGCATTTCCCCTATGATGCACAATGAATCTTTCCGCCAGCTTGGCTTAGACTATGCCTACCTGGCTTTTAATGTCGGAACTGATAATTTAAAAACAGCCGTTGATGGTTTAAAAGCCCTAGGTGTCCGTGGTTTCAATATCACCATGCCGGATAAAAATCTTATGGCCGAATACTGCGACCATCTTTCCCCAGCATCCGAAATCATCGGTGCTGTCAATACCGTTGTCAACGACAATGGCATTCTTACCGGTCACACAACCGATGGCATCGGCTACATGCAGGCAGCCAAAGATGCCGGTTTTGACCTTCCCGGAAAAACAATGACGCTTCTCGGCGGCGGCGGTGCTGCCACAGCCATCTGTGTTCAGGCGGCTTTAGATGGCTTAAAAGAAATTCATGTTTTTAATATGAAAGACCAGTTCTTTCCACGACTTCAGGCCCTCGTAGACCGTATTAATGAGCGGACCGACTGTAAAGTCACTCTGGATGATTTGGCCGATGAAACTGCTCTAAAGAAATCTATAGAGGCCAGCCATATTTTAACGAACGGAACCTCTGTCGGCATGAGTCCGAACGTTGATGGATGCCTTATCCAGGACATGTCCGTCTTCCGCCCAGACTTAATTGTTTCGGATGTTATCTATAACCCGGAAGAAACAAAGCTTCTCCGACTGGCTAAAGAACATGGCTGCCAGACTTTCAACGGTCTTTATATGCTCATGTACCAGGGTGCTGCCTCTTTTACCCTTTGGACGGGCAAAGAGATGCCCGTAGATATTATTAAAGAAAAATACTTCACCCGATAATTCCAGAAAATGAAAAAAGCTGATACTTTGGAGTCCCTTTGTGACTCTTCCGTATCAGCTTTTTTATCTTTTACTTTTCCATCTTTCTTACGATCTCATCACAGATATCCTCCGGCCTACGCTTATCCGTCGCCACGGAAAAATCCGATGCCGCCTTATACTTAGGACTTCTCTTTTCTAACAAGTCTCCGATAAAACCCGTATTCTTATTTCCACGAAGCAGCGGGCGGCTGTCATCATTCTTCACCCGCTCCAATATGGTTTCCGGTTCAGCCGTAAGCCACACCACTGTTCCGGCCTCTTTCATAATAGCCGCATTGGTATCTCTCAGTGCCATGCCGCCGCCACAGGAAACAATCAAATTATGCTCCAATTTAAGATTCCTTAAAAGTTCTGTTTCCATATTTCTAAAGGCATCTTCCCCCTTCCGGGCAAAAATATCGGAAATGCTCATACCTTCCTGTTCTTCAATCATCTTGTCCGTATCCACTTCTTTCATTCCCAGCTTTGATTTTAAACAAGTGGAAACTGTGGACTTTCCGGTGCCCATAAATCCGATGAGCAATATATTATCTTTTTGCATATTTGCCGCCCTCGCACAATCTTTTCATCATTTGTCCCCTATTATAACATAAGACCGGCAAAATGCCAGTCCCATGTTTCTATCCAAGATTGAATTTTATTTACCATCAATAACCGCTCTGGAGATAACCATCTTCTGTACTTCGGAAGTTCCTTCATACAATGGAATAATTCGAGCGTCACGATACATTCTCTCAATAGCATAATCCTTCATATAACCATAACCGCCGTGAATCTGCAGAGATTTGTGTGTGACATAAACAGCATTTTCGGAAGCATAATATTTAGCCATTGCTGCAAGCTTACCGATATTTTCTCCGTGCTGACGAAGGTCAGCTGCATTTAAAGTCAGCATTTTGGCTGCCTCTGTACGAGTTGCCATATCAGCCAGATACCACTGAAGGCCCTGATTAGCACTGATTGGTTTACCAAACTGTACACGATGTTTTGCATAATCTACAGCTGCTGCCAATGCACCTTCCGCAACGCCGACACCCTGGGAGGCCATACCGATACGACCGCCATCGAGACCAGCCATGGCAATCATAAATCCTTTACCTTCTTTGCCAAGGAGCTGGGTTTTAGGAACACGGCAGTCATCAAAAATCAATTCAGAAACAGGTGCCGCACGAAGTCCCATCTTATCTTCAACTTTTCCAATCGTAAATCCTTTTGTTTCACGGTCTACAATAATTGCAGACATGCCCTTTGTCTTCTTCTCCGGATCCGTAAGTGCAATCAGAATAACATAATCACCTTCATCTTCACCCATATTACTAATGAAGCATTTAGAACCATTAATAACATATTCATCACCATCAGCCACCGCCTTTGTACGGGCTGCTGCTGCATCCGAACCCGCATTTGGCTCTGTCAATGCAAATGCGCCGACTGCGCCATTACATGCCATCGTCAGATATTTCTTTTTCTGTTCTTCTGTACCATTTTTTAAAATAATATCATTTGATAATGTATGTACAGCAATTAACTCAGCTGCACTGGCATCCACTTTAGCAATTTCCATAATAACCAAAGCTTTTGTCACTTCATCAATACCAGCTCCGCCATACTCTGCCGGCACATTCATTCCTAAAAAACCAACATCTGCAATCTTCTGTACAAGTCCTGGTGCAAAATGAGAATTCTTATCCATCTCATCTGCAACGGGTGCCAATTCCTTCTCTGCAAATGTTTTTGCCAACTGGATAATCATTTCCTGTTCTTTGTTTAAAATAAAGCTCATGAACCTTACCTCCTATAGTAGAAATATCCTTTTTAGTATTCATTTAGTATAAGAGCATTTTCCATGCCAACTTTTCGTTTGCCCAAAAGTTCTTGTTTTAAGCCTTTTTTTCGACAAATTTATAACAATAAAAAAGAAAAGTGATGCACCTACACATCACTTTTCCCAGTTGAATTCTAGTTTTTTCTTATATTTACAGCCTTTTCTTCCTGATGCTCATTTGCATCATCCAAATGATACTGATGCAGCTTTCTGGAAATTGTAGACTGATTCACGCCCAGGGCCTCTGCCATTTTTCGTGTACTTCCAAACTGATTTCTCGTATTCTCCAGTAACTGCATCTCCATCTGACTCAAAGCCTCTTTATATGGAATAATCCCCTTAACTGTTACCTCACCGCTCAGCATAACACCTTTGCAATACCGGTCCTGAAGATGTTTTGCACGCATCACCGGGTCATGTTCTAAAACAACAATATTTTCAACCAGATTTTCCAGTTCGCGGATATTTCCCGGCCAGTCCAAATGGGCAAGGGTCTGGGCCGCCTTCACGGTCAGCCCTTTGTTTTTATTATATTTTTTATTAAACTTATCCAAAAAATGATAACATAAAGGAATGATATCCTCCTGCCGTTCTCTCAAAGGCGGAATTGCCAGCTGAATAACATTGAGCCGGTAAAATAAATCCCGACGGAATTTTCCCTGCTCAACCATTTCTTCCAGATTTTGGTTCGTGGCCGAAATAATACGTACATCTACCGGAATGTTCTGGGAACCGCCAACATGAAATATCTCCTTTTTCTGAATGACACGTAAAAGTTTTACCTGCATCTCCAGGCTCATCTCACTGATTTCATCCAAAAATAGCGTCCCATGATTGGCCATTTCAAACAGGCCGGCTTTTCCTTTTTTGCGTGCACCGGTAAAGGCTCCGTCTTCATAGCCAAAAAGTTCAGACTCAAAGAGATTCTCAGGAATTGCACCGCAGTTAATCTTAACAATCGGCTGATTCTTGCGGTGGCTGGTCTGACAAATATATTTAAAAATAACTTCTTTACCCGTTCCCGACTCTCCTGTAATCATTACCGAGGAATCCGCATCTCGAATATATTCTATCGTCTGGAGAATCTTCTTCATCTGTGGACTTTCTGCAATAATGTTTTTTGATATATCTTCCATAACTTTTCCTCCCGAATGAATAATAGAAAAGAGACCAGTAGTATCTACCGGCCTCGGTCTTAGTCCTTATCTTTCATGCGGATATAACTGATTCTTATCCCGGATAATCATGCCACCCACACCGTGAACACTGAAAAGTTCAAGGAGAAGGGAATGTTCAATTCTGCCATCCAGTAAATGAACACGGTTAACGCCTGCTTCTATGGCATCCTTACCAAGCTCCATCTGCTTATGAAGTTCTTCCGGCAGTATGTCTTTTGCCCTTCCATTATTGACATCCTCAACAGTCAATGCACCATAGGACTCCCCTGTGTTTTTGGACAAATAAATAAGTTTATCCGCAGACATACATACAGCAACTTCCTTAGCTGTCTCTTCAGGGTCAATATAAACGGTTTCTGTATCCACATCATTCGGCACAATAACCGGTATGTATCCATTATCCAAAGTCATATGCAGCGTCTGTATATCAATGCCACAGACCCCGATCGCCTTCGGTCCATATAATTCAATCAATTTAGCAATACGTTTGTTTTCCCGAAACTTATCCATGCCCATCCGTGTATCGTGAACGACAATCGGTTTCATTCCAACAGAACTAAGGAGTGCAATATCCTGCATCAGGGATTTCTCTTCCATCCCATCCAGCCATTCACTGCATCCATATTCTATAACAACAACTTTCTGATTAAAATCCCGAATATATGGCAAAGCATCTATTAATATATCCGCTTTATGCTCAATCTCTTCCATAAAATCACTCATTATCTTATTCTTCTTTCTGTATTTTATAGATATAGATTTTAATACATATTTCTTTGAAATGCAATGGCTATATCAGCCGCCGGGTACTTTCCATAAACTTTCTGAACTCCTCAGGCCATATGCAAAACTCCGGATTATCCTCAAGGAGTTCTTTATAGACTTCCTCCACGTCCATCCAGATTAATTCCTCTATCTCTTCTCTTTGATAATAAAGTGTGTCCAGAGAAACCTCTAAATCAAGCAGATATACATAATTCACTTCATAGTTTTTAAAAGGTGTTCCATAAAAATCAAAAGTTCCGCCGACCATCTGTTTAAACAGAAATTTCAGATGTTTCTTCACCGTCGAAATTCCAAGTTCTTCTTCCAGTTCCCGAAGAGCTGTTGATATAAAGGTTTCTCCCGCAGTCATGTGACCGGCACAGGAAACATCCAGACATCCCGGAAAAGAATCCTTATCTCTGCGGCGTCGTTGAAGAAGTACCTGAAAACTCCCATCAGACTGAATATTACGTATAACCCAGACATGGGAACCGCCGTGAATATCCCCATCCCTGTGAACAGCTTCTCTTTCTTTGGTTTTACCTAATTTATTACCTTCTTCGTCAAGTAATTCAAAATATTCTGCCATATAAATACCTGTCCATTCTTTTTGTCGTTAATTCTGCCACTGGCTCAGTGCTTTTTCAATAGCCTCAACCGTTTTTTCAATATCCTCATCACTATGAATACCACTGACAAACAGGGCTTCAAACTGAGATGGTGCAATATATATGCCATTATCCAGCATAACTTTAAAATACATTTTAAAGGCTTCCAAATCCGAAGATGCTGCCGTTTCATAATTTGTTACCGGAACATCTGTGAAAAACAAACTCATTAAAGAACCGCAGCGGTTGCATAGGGCTTTCAGATGATATTTTTCAATATTCTTCAAAAAAGCTTTTTCAAGCTTTTCAGCCTGTGCTTCCGCCTGCTTATAAATCTCCGGATGGTTTTTAAGAATCTCCAAAGTCTTAATTCCTGCCGCAACAGCAATTGGATTTCCTGATAAAGTCCCTGCCTGATAAACAGGCCCTGAAGGTGAAACCATCTCCATAATCTCTTTTTTACCACCATAGACTGCCAAAGGCATACCGCCTCCAACAATTTTTCCCATGGTCGTCATATCCGGTATCACATGATAATACCCCTGTGCTCCTGAATATCCCAACCGGAATCCTGTAATAACTTCATCAAAAATAAGGACTGCTCCATATTCTTTCGTTATCTCACGAAGTCCTTCTAAAAACCCGGGTTCGGGAAGAACTACGCCCATATTGGCCGCCACCGGTTCCACAATAAGTGCAGCAATATCACTGCCATGGGTTTCAAATAATTCCTTCACACTGTCCAGATTGTTATAAACTGCTGTCAACGTCTTAGAGGCATAGGCTTCCGGCACGCCGGCACTGTCAGGAACATTCTGGGTCATCAGGCCCGAACCTGCCTTGACCAAAAGTCCATCCGCATGGCCATGATAACAGCCTTCGAATTTAATGATATAGTCCCTTCCTGTATAACCCCTGGCCGCACGAATCGCACTCATTACCGCCTCCGTACCCGAATTAACCAGCCGAGCCATTTCCACAGAAGGTACGGCATCAATAATCATTTCACAGAGTGTCACTTCTCCCGCTGTCGGTGCCCCATAACTGGTTCCCCTGCGAACGGCATCACATATGGCATCTACTACGGAAGGATTGGCATGCCCCAGAATCATCGGTCCCCAGGAACCGATAAAATCGATATAATCATGACCATCTATATCGTAAATATGACTGCCTTCTGCCCTCTCGATAAATCTCGGGGTCATTCCAACGGAACGGTAAGCCCGTACCGGACTGCTCACGCCTCCCGGCATCAGCTTACATGCTTTTTCAAAAATCTCCTGACTTCTATCCATAAAATACGAACCTCACTCTTTCAGCCAACGGGCAATATCCAGTGCATAATAGGTAATTATCATTTTTGCACCGGCCCGTTTAAAGGCTGTCATTGTCTCCATAACCACTCTTTTTTCATCAATCCATCCATTCAGGGCGGCGGCTTTCATCATCGAGTATTCACCACTCACACTATAAGTACAGATTGGCATTGGAAATTCATCCGCAATCATTTTCAAAATATCGAGATAGGCCATCCCCGGTTTTACCATTAAGATGTCCGCCCCCTCTTCCATATCCAGCTCAGCTTCAATAAGCGCCTCTTTTTTATTACGCCAATCCATCTGATAGGATTTTCTGTCTCCAAAAGACGGAGCTGAATGTGCCGCATCCCGGAAAGGGCCATAATAAGCCGAGGCATATTTTATGCTGTAGGCCATAATCAAAACATCTTCAAATCCGGAATCATCTAGTTTTTTACGCATATGTCCGATACGTCCATCCATCATATCCGAAGGTGCTACAATATCCGCGCCGGCTTCAGCGCAGCTAAGTGCAGCCCTTGACAGTAATTCAAGGGTTTCATCATTGAGAACCTTTCCCTCATAAATAAGACCGCAGTGTCCATGGTCTGTATATTCGCAAAGACAGATATCTGCAATACATATCATCTCCGGATAAATTTCTTTTGTCAGCCGAATAGCCCGTTGAACAATGCCCTCCGGATTATAGGCCTGGCTTCCTAAGGCATCCTTATGATTTGGCACGCCAAAAAATAAAAGACTTCTTACACCAGTATCCCACACTTCTTTTAAATGTACTTTAAATGTATCTAAAGAATAATGAAAAATTCCGGGCATTGATGAAATTTCATCCTGTACCCCTTCACCTTCGACAACAAAAACCGGATAAATTAAATCCGATATATTCACATCATATTCATGTATCATGTCCCGAATGGCCTGCGAAACCCTCAGCCGCCTTGGTCTCCTTAACATTTCCACAGTTTTATCACTCCTTAATGTTCAACTGACATAAACAGTCTGTCAGTCCATCTATTGTATATTCTTCAGCAGTTGCAAAAACCTTCAGCCCGGCTTCCTCTGCCATACCGGCTGTGACCGGACCAATACAAAGGATTGGTGGACAGTTTTCTATCTCTCCTGCCATTTCCGTAAATGCCCGGACTGCTGAACCACTGGCAAAGGTTATATAATCCACACCTTTCAGGGCCCGGTCTAAAATATCCTTTTTACGCCAGTCAGTCCGGGTCTCATAAGCCGGAACATCCGTGTATGTCAGCCCCTTTTCGTCAAAGCACCGGTTAATTGCCTGTGAACCTTCCTTTGCTCGAAAAATCATGATTTTCTCATCCGAGGACACATTCATTGTCAGCCCCTGTGCCAAAGCCTCTGACGTATAGCTTTCCGGCATATAATCTGCTAAAAAGCCATAGTCTTTTAACGTTTCTGCTGTACCGGAACCAACAACCGCAAATTTAAGCTGATCTGTCTGTCTGTAGTCTATGTCGTAGCTTTTCAATGTATCAAAAAATAAGGATACGCCTCTGCTGCTTGTAAAAACAATCCAGGAAAAATCCGAAATCTCTTCAATAATTTCTTTTAAAGCTGATTCCTTCGCCGGTTCTGTATAAATAAGACTTACATCTATCGGTTCTGCCCCAGCCTGCAAAAAACTGCTATGCTGCTTTCTTACCAAGTCCCGGGTACCCGTCAGCAGAATACGTTTTCCTCGAAGAGGCTGCTCTCTCTGCCAGTCCAGAATATCGGATAGCTCCGCCACCTGACCAACCACAAGAATTCCCGGTGGATGCATTCCCGCCATCTTTGCATCATTAACAATCGTTCCCAAAGTGCCTGTAACTACTTTCTGGTTTCCTGTGGTCCCATTTGTAATGACCGCTGCCGGAGTCGCTTCGTCTTTTCCATACTTCACCAACGAACTCTGAATTTCAGCCATTCTCTGGATTCCCATCAAAAAAACAAGGGTTCCACCAGACTTTGCCAGAACCTCATAGTCCACTGTACTTTCCTCCGGCTGTTCGTGGCCCGTAATAAAATGGACCTGAGCTGCCATTCCCCGATGGGTCACCGGAATACCGGCATAGGCAGGCACGCTGTAAGCGGAAGATACTCCCGGAACAATCTCAAAAGGAATTTCTGCCATTTTTAATACCAGAGCTTCTTCTCCGCCACGGCCAAAAATAAAAGGGTCTCCCCCTTTCAAACGCACTACCGACTTTCCCTCAAAGGCTTTTTCAAGCAATAACTCCTGAATTTCGTTTTGAGGCATGTGGTGATGACCGGCCCGTTTTCCTGCATATATTAATTCAGCATTTTCATCCGCTTCATTTAAAAGTGCATTCGAAGCCAGATAATCATAAATAATGACATCTGCATGACGAATACACCACAGTCCTTTAACCGTCAACAGCCCCGGATCTCCCGGTCCCGCTCCAACGAGATAAACCTTTCCTTTTTCCACAGTTTTTCTCCATTTCATCCCTTATTTAAAAGTTTTTCCGCCAATTTTTGTCCAAGTTCTCCGGCTTCAGAAATCCCACCGGTCACTTCTGTGTATAACATCGTCTTTCCGTCCTGTGCGAAGCCGCCTTTTATCCGCAGCCTTTCGCCATCAATCCATGAACACGCCCCCGCCGGAGCATTACAGCCTCCGCCAATGTATTTCAGGAAATTCCGTTCCGCCTGCAGCATATATGCCGCCTTTTCCTCATTAATCGTCTGGCAGACGCTTCTGAATTCCGGCACCTTTAAAAGTTCTTCGGCGACCTCTACTGCCAGAATTGCCTGACCTGCTGCCGGAAGATATTCTTCGCTGTCCAAAACTTCATAATAAAATTTATTATAAAAATCTTTATATTCATCCGCAGAATCCCGGCGAAGCCGTTCAAGACCTGCCCTCGCTAAAACGATGGCATCGTACTGGCCTTCATCAAGTTTTTTAAGTCGAGTCTGCACATTTCCCCGTATTTCTTTTGTCTCAATCTGTGGATTCAGCATCTGAAGCTGCAGTTTACGTCTAAGACTTCCCGTACCGATAATGCTGCCTGGTTTCATACAGACTATAGGCATATTATCCCTGGTAACAACCATATCTTCATATTCAGCCCGTTCCACAACAGCACCAAGAACCAGCCCCTTTGGAAAATCAACGGGCATATCTTTAGCACTGTGAACAGCCATATGAATCCGGCCATCCAACAGTGCCATCTCTAATTCTTTTGTAAAAACACCTTTGCCTCCAAAACTGCTCAGATTTTTATCCAGCTGCTTATCCCCTTCTGTGGCCATCGGCACAATCTCTATCTCCAGTTCAGGCATCTTTTTACGTATCTTTTCTGCCACAATCCGGGTCTGTGCCTGTGCGAGCAGGCTTTTCCGGGTTCCAATTCTTAATATCTTCATTCTTTCTTTTTATCCACCTTATTCTCCAGAATGAGTCGGTTAACATCGTCCTCTGTCAACCGTCCCTCATCCTCCAATGCCGCATTCAACACCTTATTTAAAATAACCTTACGCTCTAAAGAATTCTGTGTAGCCTGATGCACCTGCTGTCTGGCACTTTCTCCATTAGCTTCCAGCACATCATACCAATCCGGCAGGGTTTCCTGAATCTGCTGGGATACTAACCGGGCCACTGCCGGTGTTCTGCCACCTGTGGACACGCCTACCGTTAAATTGCCTCGCTGAACAACCGACGGGAAGAAGAAATCACAGTCCTCTGCACTCGTTGCAGAATTTACCGGGATTCGATGCTTCTTCCCCCACAAAGACAGCTGATGATTAAGTTCCATATCATTGGTTGCACAAATCAGCATGGCCACGCTGCCAATGCCTTCTTTTTTCATATTTGTTTCCAGCCAGACAGCTGCTGCCAGAGGGCCCTCAGCTACCTCGTGGCATTCCAGTTTATTTTCTTTTTCCTTTGCCTTTAATTCCGGTTCAAATTCCTGACTGATAACATGAACTTCTGCACCCATAGCTAAAAGAGTTTCCACTTTCCGCAGTGCTACTTTTCCGCCTCCGATAACCAGACATATTTCATTTCCTAATTCTATAAACATTGGGAATACTGCCATCGTCCATACCTCCTAAATTCTCTCAATTCTTTTCATAAACATCTTCAATTTTTTGAAGACTTTCCATGAAAATTTCCAGTTGTTCCGGTGCCATTCCTTCTCTTAATGCGAAGAAGAACTGCTCCATAGCTTTATTTAATCCCTTATTTTCCGCCTGCTGCCCAATAAGAGTTATCATCTGTTTCACTTGTGGAAAATGCTTTTGAAAAACCATCCACTTTTCAAACTGCATCCTGTATTCTTCTAATATATCTACTGCCGCCATGGCTTCTTTTTCTTTTTTTTGATTATTCTCATCTGCCACCTGGGCAAAATCATCAATATTATAATAACCCGTTTCCGGCAGAAGTGATACCCTCTGGTCAATATCCTGAGGTACCGCTAAATCAATAAATACTCTGGGTTTCGGTGTGACCAGTGACTGTTTCACTTTTTCCAGGGTCAGTGTATAGTGTGGACTGGATGTGGCACTGATAATCACATCCATGTATTCTATATGCTCATACCGTTCATTATAGGGAACCTCATAGTAAACCCCCTGTGCTTCTAAATGTCCATGCTGTCGAACCGTCATATAAATTCGACCTTTCCCTTCAGATACCAGATTTTTATAAACACTGGTTCCAATCTTCCCGGTAGCACCAATAATCAAAATATTTTTATCCTTCAAACTGCCCAGATATTCTTTGGCTGCTTTGACAGCTATAGTTGCTGCCGATACAGGAATACGGGATAGCTCTGTTTCTGTCTTTACTTTTTTTGCAGCAGTCACCGCATATCGAAAACAGGTATTCAGATAAGTCCCCAGCGCACCACATGCTTTTGCCTGATCTGCCCCATCCTTTACCTGGCCTAAAATCTGATCTTCACCTATAACCATGGAATCTAATCCGCAGGCCACGTTAAACAGATGCTGAACCGCCTTTGTCCCCTCGTAAAACCGAAGGTACTCGGCACCATCGATATTCTTCGGCAAATGAAGACTCTTAAATAAAAGCGTTTCCGCTTCAGAGAAAATCTTCCGTTTATCCTCATCTTCACCATACAGATAAATCTCCAGACGATTGCAGGTAGACAACACCACAACCTCCAAAATAACATCTGTAGCAATCAGCTGCTTCATATATTGAATTTGTTCTTCTCCGGTCAAGGCAAAGCAGCTTCGAATATCAATGGAAGCTGTTTTATGACTGACACTAATTAACTGTATACTCATGCTTTTTTCTTTCGTTTTAATGTTCTCAGAAAGACCTTTTCTTCCTTTGTCACCCTATAGGACTCACATATCTTTTGAATTGCTTTATTATGGGTGAAATCATCTAAGTGATTGGATTCAATATAAGCCCCGGTCAATTCCGGGAGTTTCACATAAAATACAGAAACTGCCCAGGCAACTGCCATCTGGACATAGTAATCTTTATTCATCATCTTATCAAAATATTTAAAAACTGCCGGAGCATATTCTGGCAATGTGTAATAATCCAAAGCCATTACAGAGGCAAACCTCAAATCATAGGTCTGTTCTGATGTGAAATAATCCTGTAAAAACGCCCATACTTCTTCACGATGTTTCTCAGTAAACTTCAATCCCGAGCAAACACAGTCACAGACTGCCCAATTCGAAACTGAGGGCAAAAACCGTCGAAGATATTCAAGTCTGTCTTCCAGAGATAAGCTGGCATAGCCGAGAATTAACCCACGAAGCATATCCTCTTCATAATACATATTCGGAGCAGCATCAAAATAACCGGTCCAGTCTTCCTTCGCCATTCTGCGTGCCATCTTCCGGAGTTCCGGAACGCGGACACCAAGAATATTGTCCGTTCCCGGCAGGAGTTTACTGTGAAATTCCCGATAGCCCTCATCCGCCATAGAACGCAGTTCTTCTCTTACCGCTTCAATCTGCATGGCTTCCCTCCATCTCTAAAAGACGTTCTTTGACATCCAAACCACCTGCATAGCCGACTAATTTGCCATTTGCACCAATAACTCTGTGACACGGTATAACAATCATAATCGGATTATGATGATTCGCCATGCCTATAGCCCTGGCCGCATTGGGTTTTCCTATGCTTTTTGCAATATCCCCATAAGTCCTCGTTTCTCCATAGGGAATCTCTTTAAGTTCATTCCAGACAGATTGAAAAAAGGCCGTTCCTTCCGGGCTCAAAGGCAAATCAAAATCTTTTCGTACACCGGCAAAATATTCCTTCAGCTGTCGTTCCGCTTCCCCAAGAACCTGGGTTTTTTCTGTAACAGCTTCTGTAAAAGTTTCCACCGATTTTATAATCTTTCCATCCGGATTCAATCGTGCTCCCGGAACATCTGAAAGAGAAATTTCCTTAATAAATCCTTTGTCTTCCACAAGCCGAAGCTGGCCAATGGGAGAATTCATAAAATACTGGTACATCTCTTACCTCCTATGCCGAATTCTGTCTGTACGTAATCATAATAAGTATACAACGCAATCGAAATGCTGTCCAATTATAATATTCTATATGTGCTATTGAATTCTTTGATTTGACAAACATACCGTTGGTATGTTAATATCAACTCATAATTTTCAGGAAAGCAGGTGTCCTTGTGGCTCGAAATAAACACCCGGAAGAAACCCGGAATCGAATTATCGACGTTTCATTAAAACTTTTTATGGAAAAGGGTTATGAAAGCACTTCCATTCAGGATATATTGAATCATCTGGATGGTCTAAGCAAAGGTGCTATTTATCATCACTTCAAATCCAAAGAAGATATTTTACTTGCTGTAACCGAAAAACTTTATGACGGTCAGGAACCGGACCTTGAGGTTATCCGTTCAAAGAGCTCTTTGAATGGACGGGATAAGCTTAAAGCCATGCTTCAGACTTCCATTAACCACCCGGGTCAAAGCGAGATGTTCAGTGTCGCACCGAATTTACTTAAAAATCCCCAAATGCTTTCCCTCATTTTGGAGCAGACAGTTGTGACTGCAAAAACCTTTGTCCAGCCTATTGTTGAGGAAGGTATTCGCGACGGTTCCATCACTACCTCCCAGCCACGTCAATTAACCGAAGCCTTTCTGCTTCTCAGCAATATTTGGTTGAATCCTATGGTTTTTCCCTGTGAATTCGATGAATTCAGAGACCGTTTCCGCTTTGTACAGGAAATGTTTAAGAAAATGGGGGCCGATTGTCTGGATGATAAAGTTTTAGACCAACTCGAACAATATAACCTCACATTTACTAAAAAAAACAAATAACACGATAATTTCTGCCTGATAAACAGGCAGATTCTTTTAACCATTATTCATACCGACGGTCGGTATTATATTTAAAGGAGGCTCATTTATGAACACATCAACTCAAAAATTATGGACAAAAGATTTTTTTCTCGTTGTCATTGGTCAAATCATTTCCCTTTTTGGCAATGGTATCCTGCGTTTTGTTCTTCCCCTCTACCTACTGGACAAAACCGGTTCTGCCTTTCTCTATGGTCTTGTTTCAGCCTGTTCCTTTATTCCGCTGATACTTCTATCTCCTGTTGGTGGAATTGTCGCAGACCGGGTGAACAAACGAAATATCATAGTGGCTTTAGATTTTTCTACGGCTGCAATTATGGCCTTTTATATGATAACCTATAAAACACTGCCTTTAATTCCCTTAATGATACTGATACTTATTCTTTTATATGGTATTTCCGGGGCCTATCAGCCCGCCGTTCAGGCGAGCATCCCGGTCCTGGCATCTACCGAAAATCTAATACCTGCCAACAGTATGATTAACCTGGTATCCTCCTTATCCGGACTTCTCGGACCGGCTCTGGGCGGTATCTGTTACAGTCTTTGGGGATTAAACAGTGTCCTGGCCATCAGCATCCTTTGTTTTTTAATTTCTGCTGTCATGGAAATCTTTATACACATTCCATTTTCTAAAATTCCCTCCGGCGAAGGAATTCTAAAAACTGTTCAGACAGATTTTAAAGAAAGCCTGTTGTTTATCCGTAAAGATAATCCTGCTATCGGAAGTTTTATGATCCTTCTGGCTCTTTTTAATATGGTTTTAAGTGCTCTGCTCATCATCGGACTTCCGGTTATTGTCACTCAGATTATGAGTTTCTCAGACATCATGTCCAAACAGCTGACCGGATACATGCAGGCGGTCATGGCTCTTGGCGGTTTAGCCGGTGGAATACTCTGCGGTTTGCTCGGACGATTTTTCTCCATAAACAAATGTCATCGGCTGCTTATGGGGGCGTCACTTTTGCTGCTCCCGATTGCTCTGGCTTTTGCTCTCCGGCTTCCTGATATGTTATCCTACATCATCATCGCCCTGTGCTGTTTTCTGATTATGGTTCTCTCTACCCTCTTCAGCGTAGTAGCTATGTCCTATATACAGCAAAGTACCCCGTCTCACCTGATTGGTAAAATCATTGCCACCTGCATGGCCTTCGCCACCTGTGCCCAGCCTGTCGGTCAGGTCATCTATGGCTTTTTATTTGAACATTTTTCCGGCTCTGTGTGGATAGTTTTCCTTGCAGCCGCTTTAGTCTCTCTCCTTATTGCCACAAAAAGCAGCAAGATGATGCGGACACTCTGATAACATAAAAATGCAGCAGATTTATATTCTCTGCTGCATTTATTTCTTTGAAAAAACATGTTTTAACAAAACATATAAGACAATACCAAAAGCAAAAAGATATCCGATGGCTCCCAAAGCAGGAATTCCCCAGATTTCCGGTTTCATATCTGTTGTACAGATAATACTGGAACTGATTAAAAGGGCCATGACCCAAAGACCCATAACAATATTTCTTACAAGTCGCCTGAGCAGTCGTTCTAACTCGGTAGAAGCATGCAAATCCAGATTAACCCGGGTCTGCCCCTTCATATAACCATGGAGTGCATCAGCCATTAAAGAAGGTATATCCATGGCTTTACGCAAGGACCTGTACATACTTTTACCACTGCGTTTTAATTCTTTCTTCCAGTTCTGGCCTCTGAAAAAATTACCCGCCATATGCTTTGAAGCAATATCCACCATATTAATCTCCGGACAGATATCTGCCAGCACACCTTCCATATGGGTTAATCCTCTAGCCAGCATTGTCAGACCATGGGGCATAACAATATGATTTTCCTTCATAACTTCCATCAGGCTCATCATAACCTCTGCCACATCAATACTTCCCATATCAACTGTTCCATATCTGGAAAGCAAACCGCTGATTCCCTCATACAGCTGACTCTGGTCCGGCATATCTGTAAATTCTCCAAGCACCATCACGGCTTCCTGAATCATGCCCACATCCCCGGCGGCAACACCTTCAACAGCGTGGCCAACCAGTTCCCTGTCTTTTTCGGTAAGACGCCCCATCATTCCCATATCCATCCAGATGATTTTTCCATCTCTGACTTTGACATTGCCCGGATGGGGATCTGCATGAAAGAATCCATCGTCCATAACCTGTTTAATATAGTTATCAACCAGCTTCGTACCAACTTCTGCCAAATCATAGCCATTTTCCAGAAGTTTCTCCTTCTCATCAATGCCAAAACCATCAATGTATTCCATCACTAAAACATGGAGTGTTGTATATTCCTGATATAAAACCGGAATACCGACATAAGACACATCCTGATTTTTACGTCGGAATTCTTCCATATTTGCCGCTTCCGTCAGGAAATTCATCTCTTCCCGGGCAACATCCCACAATTCATCCAGAACCAAATCCAGGTCAACGACACCTTTAAGACTTACTGGCGGCAATAGTTTTACCGCCTTATGAAGCAGTCCTATGTCTCTGGCCATTGTCTCATAAATGCCCTTTCGCTGAACTTTAATAACCACCTTTGTGCCATCTTTCAGAACGGCTTTATGGACCTGGGCAATGGATGCTGCACCCAAGGTCCGGGTATCAATGGTTTCAAATATTTCATTCCATGGACATCCATAGGAATCTTCAATAACACTTGTCACTTCTTCAAAGGGCATGGGTGATACATCCGAACGCAGCCGCATCAGTTCATCACAATAACGCTTTGGAAGAATATCCGAGTGCATCGACATAATCTGGCCAATCTTAATAAAGGTTGGTCCTAAATCTTCTAAAATCAACCTGAGTTTTTCCGGTGTAACCCCTCGGGTTATGCCATGTTTATGAATGACTGATGTGATTTCCTTCAACCGTGTTCCATACTCTTTAGGTTCTTCTTTACGCATTCGACTCTTCCTGTGCTTCTTCTTCCGTATCCGGTATTTCCTCTGTCTTAGCTTCTGCCGCCTGTATTCTCTCTTTTAACTGGGCAAGCTGTTCCGGTGTCATCTTCTCTAAAAGTTCATCCAGTTCTTCCGGTGAAGATGCTTTTACAGAAACATTGACATTTTCCTTAACCGTTTTTTTAATATTATGTTTAAGCTCTTCATTAAGAACTTTTCCCTGTTCTACTGTTAATTCACCTTTTTTAACCATTTCATCCAAAAGGTCTTTGGATTTCTCAGTTGTCAAAGCTACGGCACCAATACCTGCCAATAAAAGTTTTTTTACGCTTTCTCCTAAACCATCCATACAAATCTCTCCTTCTCATTGATAAAAATGTTAATGTGTAAAGAATTCCATAAGCTCCGGAATAAAAATAATAAACCCCACTACAGCTGCCATAATCGCCGCTATTAAAACAGCTCCAGCCGCCGTATCCTTGGCTAGTTTTGCCAAAGGCCGCTGTTCTTCTGTCACCATATCGACAACAGCTTCTATCGATGTATTCACTAGCTCCAAGGCCATTACAAGGCCAAAAAGCACAAAACACAGACACCATTTCATCGGTGACAGCTGAAAGATCGCACCGGCTATGAGAACAAGTACCATCGCCAGACAGTGTATCTTCATATTCCGCTCTTTCTTTATCCCGGCAAAAATTCCCTCAAAGGCATATCCAAAACTTTTATACAGAGCATTCTTCTTCTGTTTCTCCATCCCGGTATCCTCCTGTATTCTTATTATACCAAAAAATACCTCTTCCGGACAATTTTTCATACATTCTTTTTTCTGTATATACGGTAAAACTCTTTAATCTGATTTTCCAGAATTTCTAAGCCCTCTGCTTTCCCCTCGGCTCTTCCATTATATTTGCTTAAAAGGAAAAAAATCGGCGTATAAAAATTTATCGCTATAACTTCCGGATTAACCTCTATAAAAATACCATTCCGTATCATCTCCCGAAAGACCAGGGTCTGATAGGTAATGCTCTCCTCCATAAAAATATGCCGGAATATATCATATATTTCTTCATTTTGATACTGTTCCATCGTTGCCACCCGCCAGAATTTTGAAATAAAATCATCGGTCAGATAGAACAGAAAAATCTTCCGGCTCAATTCCAACAGATTTTCAAGGGTTAATTCGCCATACATGCGGGCGGATGCCTGAATGTCACTATCGTCGGGAAGCCCTATATACTGGGACATGTTCTCCATTCGCTTTCGCATTTCCAAAACAATTCCGTCAAAAATTTCTTTTTTGCTTTTATAATGTTTATAAAGGGAACTGTCCTTAATACCCACGGCATCGGCGATATTTTTGACACTGGTCCCTCTAAAGCCCTTCACAGAAAATAAATTCAAAGCCTCTTCAGCAATACGTTCCTTTGTTGTCATTTTTTACGCCTCCCCTGCCATTTCTTTAACCTGTTTTTCCTGCTCAAAAAGCACACAGCCACCTTTATGCTCCTGCATCAGGGTACCACTGGTCCGGAGTTTTAAAAACAAAGGTGAGTTCAATGCCTTTTTCAAAGATACATCTTTAAGACTTGTGTCCGAATAAGGTGAAAATGGACACGGTTCTGCACCGCCATAAACATTAATATGAAAAAATCCACGCCCTGCAGCCAGACAGCCTCCCGATGTCTTTTCATCTCCCGGGAAAGAAATATAGATCATCTCATCTGTTTTCATCCGCAATCTATTCAATTCCTCACCCATCCAATCCCGTGCTTCATCATCCATTGCCAGTTCTTCTGTTTCCTTACTAATAGGAACATATTCTACATATATGACCGCTTTACAGCTGTGTTCAGAAAGATTTCCTCGAAATTCATCAGAGAGAACCTCCGCCATATTGTTTTTATGTACCGTAACCGATGCGCCGAAAAGAATTCCTCTTTTCTTCAGTTCTGTCATCACCTGCTGCAGTTGATGATAAATTCCTTGTCCCCGCCGTTCATCTGTAACCGCCTCGTTTCCTTCGATACTCAGTATGGGAATCAGATTGGGATTATCTGAAAATAATTTAAGATATTTGTCATTCAACATGGTACCGTTCGTAAACACGGGGAAAAGCAGTTCTTTCTGCGTTGCTGCTGCCTCCAAAACATCCTGCCGGACCAAAGGCTCACCACCGGCCAGAAGAATAAAACCACAACCCAGCTCTGCCGCCTGTTCAAAAATCTTCTTCCACTCATCTGCTGTCAGCATGCCATCCGGTGCCGCACCATCCACACAACTATGATTGGCCCTGGCATAGCATCCCTTACAATGCAGATTACATTGATTTGTAATGCTTGCAATAAGAAATGGCGGTATATGCTCTCCTTTTCCTTCTGCATCTATTCTTAATTTTCTTGCTCTTCCACTTGTCTTTGCATACTGCATCATAAAAAGAGCTGTTCGTGGATTCTTAGCCGCTGCTTTTAGGATACCTTTTATAATAACTTCAACACCATTGCTCAAATAGGACTCCAAGTTAAATGCTTTCATCTTCAAATTTCCTCCAGAAATAGATTGGCTAGTGTTTACTAGCTAAATTTATTTTAGTCCTTACTTTCAGAAATGTCAACCTGCTAATTACAATAACCCCAGAGCATCTAAAACTAACTCTGGGGTTATTCCTGATTTCACTATATTAATTATATTTATAAAAACCTCTTCCGCTTTTCTTTCCAAGCCATCCTGCTTTCACATATTGTCTAAGCAGTGGGCATGGTCTGTATTTACAATCGCCATATCCTTCATACATAACTTCCATAATCGCGAGGACTGTATCAAGCCCGATAAAGTCAGCTAATTTTAATGGTCCCATTGGATGATTCATTCCCAACTGCATAACTGTATCAATATCCTCAACGGAGGCAACGCCTTCGTATAAACAATAAACAGCTTCATTTATCATCATCTGGAGCACTCTGTTTGAAACAAATCCCGGAACATCTCTAACCTCAACCGGGGTTTTATTAATTTCCAATGTAAGGTCTTTAACAATCTGGTAGGTTGCATCTTCTGTTGCAATTCCCCTGATAATCTCAACCAGCTTCATAACCGGTACCGGATTCATAAAATGCATACCGATGACCTTTTCAGGTCTTTTAGTTACAGCTGCAATTTCTGTAATAGGAAGTGAAGAGGTGTTTGAAGCCAAAATACATGACTCTTTGCAGATGCTGTCCAACTGTCCAAACACACTGGCTTTAATTTTCATATTCTCTACAATCGCTTCAATAACAATATCACAATCCGATGCATCCGTTAGTTTATCTGATGGGATAAGATGCTTCATTGTTTCATCCTTCTGCGATGTAGTGATTTTACCCTTGCTTACATCTTTATCCAATAATTTCTCTATAAATTCAATACGTTTATTGACAATATTAATATCCACATCATTTAAATATGTATCTTTTCCTGCTGCTGCCATAACCTGTGCGATACCGCCACCCATCTGACCAGCACCTATTACCATAACTTTATTTATATTCATACGCTCCTCCTTACTCAACCTCAATCCATACAGCATCACCTTGAGCCATACCGGAACAAATAGCCGCTACACCACTCTTCTTACCGGAACGTTTCAATTCATAAATTAATGTCATTAATATTCTTGAACCAGTAGCTCCAATAGGATGTCCTACTGCAACCGCTCCACCATTTACATTTACCTTAGCATCCATTGTTTTTATATCCATCCCTAAAATACCAAGACAGCTTACCAGTGGAACTGCCGCAAAAGCTTCATTGATTTCCATTAAATCGAAATCATCCACTGTCAGATGATTATCATCAATCAGTTTTTTTATAGCTAATCCAGGTACGGTTGCTATGTAACGGGATTCTCTTGATGCCTGTGCATAACCCTTAATAACTGCAAGTATTGGTGCACCTAAGTTACTGCTTTTAAAGCGGAACCACATACTTTATTAATTGTGACTACCGGCACTTCGTGAGGCACGCCGCCCTTTACAGCTGCCTGACGTCCCGGAATCTGTCCCTGTCCTGCTGGAACAACCATTCCATAAACAACTTCATCAACCTGATCCCCTTTTATTCCAGCTCGATTCAGCGCTTCTTTGATGGCCATGCCACCTAATTCTACGGCCTTTAATGGACGTAATGTTCCTCCCATCTTTCCAAATGGGGTACGTGCAGCACTTACAATAACAACTTCTTTCATTCATTTACTCCTTTCAAATCCTATAATATATAACCTGCACCCTTTATTAACGCAAGATTCATTCCAACTTTTAAAAACTTCATATTTTTTTATTTTGTTGAAAATACAGGGATTTTTTATAAGTTTGCTCCTCCTATATCCTCTTTAACTGCTATTTTTTGTAACTTTTCGTTACACTACTGTATCTATTCATTCCACTCAAAAACCCCTGTGACTGGTGCGGTCACAGGGGTTTTCTGATATAAATATAAAGGAAGGTTTTCCGCTTTTGCGGAAGCAAAAGTATGTTCTCACAAAACACAATGCTCCGTCACTCGTCCAAAATGACGGAACATCACGTTTTCTATAAATTGAAGGCTTCTTTATCATTCACAAAGTATAATCTATCGCATGTTAAAGTTTAGGAGTTTACATTTTTAACAATTATATAACACACCTTCAATTTATTTATTAGAGAGCTTACACCTTATTATATAGCATATTTAATGCCAACTTTTTAATATCGTCAAAAAAACTCATACCGTCCTTCCTTACGAAGCGGCGGCTTTAACGTTTTTACAGAATCTGCAGGATATCCCATGGTAATCATACCCACCAGTTCTCCTTTTCCCGTTGCAAAAATATTTTTGAGTTCCTGACCAACTTCAGCTTCTACAGGTGCTGTCAACCAACAGGTTCCTAATCCTTTTCCCGTAGCCGCCAGTAAAATATTCTCCATAGCAGCTGCAATACTCAAATTCACCATATCCGCTTTGTCTGCATAATCCGGTTTCATTCGGAATGCAAGAATACACACGGGAGCCCCACCCATACTCTTTATAAATCTGGTGGTATCGTCTACAACAGAAGGATGCTTTTCAAACCGTTTTTTTAGGTCTGGTTCTATACGTTTTGAAACGCATTCCATAATCTCTTTCATCTTTGTAAGCTGTTCTTTACTTCGAATCACAGCAAAAAACCAAGGTTGAAGATTCACTCCCGATGGTGCCCAGGTTCCTGCTTCGATAATTTCTTCTAAAATATTCTCTTCGACTGGCATGTCCTTATAATTTCGTATACTTCTTCTCTGATAAACAGCCTCAAATATATCCATCTATTTTCTCCTCTTTTAACGAAAGAGAATCCCTCTGGTGGTGCAACCAGTGAGACTCTCTCTTTACTTTTATATTTTTGTTTAAGGAAGGTTTTGTTACAATTTATTAATTTAGTATTCTTTCATCAAATGGTTGGCAATTACCACTCTCTGAATTTCATTAGTCCCTTCAAAAATCTGATAGATTTTTGCATCACGCATCAGTTTTTCCACTGGATATTCACGGCTATAGCCATATCCACCAAAAATCTGAACCGCTTCAGTCGTTACATACATAGCCGCATCCGAACCGGCACATTTGGCCATCGCTGATTCCTTACCATAAGGCAGCCCCATATCCATACGCGTACAAGCATTAGCGACAAGCTGTCTTGCAGCTTCAATACGGATAGCCATATTGGAAAGTTTAAATGCTATCGCCTGATTTGCCAAAATTGGTTTTTCAAACTGATGGGAAGCTGCTGAAAAAGTCCTTGATATTGCAATTAGCAATTAAAAGATAATAGTTGTAAATGCTTTCCTAATACTATTTTTTTACTTGATTACATGGTA
>SAAB01000107.1 GCA_009929615.1 Clostridia bacterium
TACACATTTGGAGAATCCACCAAAAAGGGCCTTGTTGACCTGTAAAGGTTGCATCGCAGAGGAATTCATTCGTTTGAAAAATGACATCATCTATCTCTTCTTCAAGGATATTGATACCGAAATCGCTTAGGATATTGTCAGCCATACGTTTGTTTTAAAGTTTAGTCAATTGTGTCTTATAGTCCTTCATTGCACGATGGATCTTCTGTTCGCATACAATCAGAAGCATGGAACGAATACCATCTTCATCTACAAATTTGATAGGCATCTTCGTGGTATAACCCAATCCATTTACCTTCGGTATTTTTATGGAATAGGATTTGATGGTTTTTCCTACATACGATTTATAATCAGAAATGCCAATACGTTCTGCAACTGTTGCAGCCCTGTAGAGAGTGTTTCCTTTCTCTCCTTGGGAAACTTGAATTTCACCAAAGAGAGGGTGATTTACTACTTTTTGTTTTTGTTCATACATAACTTTCACTTTTAGTAGTTATCGAAATCAAACTTACATACTCTGTTTCTCTGTTCCATCAAAGGAATGATGCCGTACTTCTTAAGGTATTCATAGAGGAACAGACGACCTTTCTGCGTCCACTGAGAGTGTTCACGTGAGGTGTTGTTCTCCAATCTTACATGAACACTCTTGATGTATCCCTTATCCTGGTAATCGGCATAGAGTAGCCACTGACCATTTACACAATACTGAATTTTTTTCTCATGAAGGAACTTGTTAAGCTTTACAGCTGACAAGCCATATTCTTTCGCAATCTGAGTGATGCACACGCAAGATGGAGTGGACATGATGTAATCAACGAATGATTGACGAACTTCTAACACATGGATAGCTTTTTCTTGGCCTTCAATGATATTCTTTTGTGTTTCGTTACGTTCCTCTGCAAATTTACGAGCTTGTTTTTCCTTTTTGAGGTTGGTTGCCAACTCAATTAAGAAGTCTGGTTCATTCAATGCACGCTCGATTGTTTTCTCTGTTAAGTAGGCACCATTCTTACGGATTGATGGCAGAACTTCAGATGTTACCCACTTACGAAATCTTTTTGCTTCTATTTTGCGACTGTCTAAGATTACATCATATAATCCATCTTCATTAATAAACATAAATTATTGATTTCCACCACGTGTTGAAAGGGTATGATTTGAAATCACATCCTCACCAAGTCTTTCATTAGCACGAAATTGTTTAATATCTAATGCTCTACACACGTCTTTTAGGCAAAATCGCGGTTCGCCATCGTTACCTATAACAGTTCTCACTTCACCGAACTGTGGATGATTGAAAATCTGAAATTGATTTGTTTCTTTCATGTTTGTATAATTTTTTTGTGATTAATATTTCCCCTTCTTTATTCTCTGTTGCCATTTACGCTTGTATTCCAACCGGCTTCTCTCCAGCGATTCAAAGCGGAAGCGGCAATGGATCCAACTCTATTAGGCTTATTATATGTACCCGATAGTAGTTCGGTGGTTTGGGTGGCATTGTACAGTCTGACGACGTACTTTACCAATGTTTCATTTTGCCTGCATATATCTGCATAAATACGCAGGTACTCTTTTTTACGCTGTGCATTGGGCATATAAGCATCCTGTGTGGCCTTGATGGCGCACTTATACATATTATAATAGTCTTTCCATCGTTCCTGATTATCAGGAGAACCACCTGCACCTAAAATGCGATCAATATTCTTTTTGTAGTCTTCCAGCTTGTTGGTGAGTTTTTCACCTTCTACTTTCCAAGCGATGTCTAACGCACCTCCTTGACGGTCTGCTATATTCAATGCTTCCACCTTGGCTCGTTTAACCATAGCTGAGTCAAGAGATTCTGCCATCTCTACTTGGTTGTAAGCATTCAAACCAGAGAGTGTTCTATATCCCAGTTTGTTCTTTTCATTGGCCGTTTTCTTATAACTATTATGAAGTAGCCAATAGTAATAGTCTGGTGTCAGTGTGCCGGAACCAATCTCCATTACTGTAACCTGATTCATCTTTGATGCATCATGACTGTAACTTACACTCTGAGCCTGAGAGGTCAGAGCAATACAGCCAAGTCCGATAAGTCCATATAGTTTCTTCATTTTTTCTTTATCAATGCGTCATGACTTGATCTTTTCCAACGAACCAATGCGTCATTGGTAATCTCCAGTTTTGACCTGTTTATATTTGTTGCTTCTTTCCAGTATCCCATGCGTAGGTGGATAAATTTCCATGTCTCAAAGTAGGCTCTGTTTAATGTGAGCTCAATATGGTCAAGCGACATATTGATGGATGCCATTGTCAGCATAAGGTCATTGGTTGAACAGGCTGCTGCACCTGTTGCATACAAAACCAAATCTGAAACAGATTTATATAGCTGTTTACCCTCACCATATACTCGCTCCAACATTCTCTTATTTACACTGATAATCAGCGTATCTATCATTCTGATTTTCCCTCTCTTTATGATTTCCTCATTGTAATCCTCCAACAAGTTCTTGTAGTCACTGATTCTATCAGAGACATTGTTATAGGTATCATACATATTCATCGAGGTGCGAAGAGATTGATAGAGTACATCAATTACATCGAACGCTCTGGTATATTTGTCCAGTTCAACATTTAGATCTTTATATTCAACGGCAGCTTTTTTACTATAGTCGTGTAATAACTGGTTACTCAGTTCCAAAGTTGAACGTGCCAACAATAGGCTTCGTACCTGTTTATGGTCATTGATATATGCTTCCAATGCTGCAGGATCACTTTGTGCCCAAACAACGGATGGTAGGGATAGAAGAACAGTCAATACAAATCCTAATAGTCTATTCATGTTCTGGCTCCTCCTCTGATTTTATGCCTGGCGTTGGCTCAGGCTCTGTCATACGGTTGTTCTGTTCTCTTTCTTGTTTTTTGGAACGGTTGTCATTTCCTGATTTTGCAGCTTCCACGGCATTATTCATCCATCTTTCATGGCTCTCTTTCAAAATGTTTTGGTGTCTGCCTTGTTCGTTATTGATTCTTGGACCAATACGATTCCAAACATCGGTAATATTCAAACGATAGTGCATCATCTTTTCAAGGCTCACCAAGTCAGCATAGATTTGAGTCAAACGACTGTCAATCTCACGAGCTATTTCCAAACGGTCTGAAGACCATAACAGATGATAGGTATCTTCTGTATCATCGGTCTCTGCCGGCTGTGATTTGATATATTCCGTACTTACCTTACAGTTCGGATATTGACGAGCTATCTCAGAAACTCGATTGTTGACAAGTTGTACTTTCTTTCGTTCATCATCATCAGGATTCAATTCAAGGATATCGACCACCTCGGTATCTGTATATTCAGAGGTTAGTTTCCACGAAATCTGAATGATTGCTCGGTGAATCTTGATGCCTAAGAAATACTTTGGTTTTCGAGCGATTGAAACTGTCGCTGAAAAAGTTACAATACCTTTGATGTTCGGCATAGTCGCCTTTCTGTAGTAGGTATAACCTTCCCACCAGCCTTCGTCTTGCCAAGTCAGGTTATAGGCATTTTTGCAATGCTGCATGATAGCTGGTATTCGGTAATAGTCATCTGTCTGAACTGCATTATCTTCATTGGCTTCTGCCTTTGCCTGTGCGATATCTTCCAGTTTTTTGTTCCAGGTATTTAATTCAGTTTGAAGCTCATTAATCTTGGCTTTATTGGCATTATATTTCTGTCTCAATGTAGCAGCTTGTTCTATGGACGAAGATGCTATCTGCTTTATGATGGAAGCATTCTCTTTCTCCAAAGCATCTATCTGAGACTGGAGTAGAGTAGCGTGCTTCTTGGCATCCGCTTCCATTTCATCCAACTCAGAAGTATCGAGCTGGTCATTTTCGGAAAGTGTGGTTTTCATCACACATTCTTTAGTGTGGGCATTTAATGAACTCCCACAAGTGCGACACTTGTACTGGGTCGTACCTTCTCCTAATGATACGCCATCGGTGCAGGTTACAGAAATGATAACATTCTCACATCCTTTCAACTTGGCGGCATCTGTGGCTTGGTAGTAGTTCTTAGCATCTGTTCCAATGTAATAGGTGTAACCTTCTTCATTGTCATTTAGCTCAGCCAACTTTACATTCATTTGAGCTCTGAATGTGTTCAAGTCCATTGAATATGAATCGAAGTACTCTTCATAGGCTTCCTCTACATGATTCCAACTTTTGGTAACAGTGATTGAATAGGCATAGGCCTTCTTACTCTGTTTGCCATTGGTAGTGATGATATAGGAACTTCTCCAGTAATCAATATAGTAATTAAACCCGTCATTTGAGTTGTTCAACTGCGCAACTCTGCTTCTTGACCATCCTGCATAATTTTCAGAATTACGAAGTATCTGTTCAGTCTGAGTTGAATTAGGATAGAAATTGGCATCTTTTGTATCGAAGCGTG
>SAAB01000053.1 GCA_009929615.1 Clostridia bacterium
AAAGAATGCACCCATGCTGGCGCATGGGTGTACAAAGTGGTCTTAAGTGACCTAGAATTCAATGAGCAGTTGACCTAATTTTGGGTTGACAGATACATCAATAATATGTTGATTTAATATTCCTAAAATATTGGTATAAAAACGGTTAAAACCTCTTATTTCTGTTACAATGTCAATTTGTTTCATTTGTCAAATTCCTCCCAGGCATAATAGTTTCATTTGTCAACTATTATATTTATATTAGTGGATTTTGTCAACTATATATTATTATTAAAATGACATCCTTTAAGGGATATAAATGCTGTTATATTTCATTTCCCATAAAATTCATTTTTTTCGAAACTTTGGAATTATAATTGTCATAAATATGATTACAGTGACACTTGCTCCAACTATGTCTGATACCGTTTCAGCAAAAAAACATTTTCCATTGGAGATTTACCATGGCAAGGAAAAAACAGCCAACCAAAGCTGACTGCTATGAAATCCGGAAAACCTTTTAAATCTGTACACTCTTATCCCTAATTACTTTTCAAATTCCGATTTGTTGCAATAATATTATCAAACCCAATCACTTGTACTTCAAAATAAATATATAATTGAAGAGCAACCATCTATATAAAGACAGTTGCACTTCAGACACTTGTATTCTTTAGCAATAAAAGCTAATTTCATCTATGTTAAAATGTTCTTTCCACGCACGGCATATAATAAAATACTGTGCTGAAATAATTTCCAATAGCTCATTCAACTCACTTTGCGGAATATGACTTCCATTGCTAGCCATAATACACCCCCCAGCTCTCGTTATCCAAATCTTCGTTGCATTAGGAGTTGGTTTTCCTTTTCCAACATGAACATGTATAGGTTCACCACTTTCGTTCGACCAGAAAAACACTTTATATCCACCAATCTGAAATATACTAGGCAATCTTTATTCCCCCATTCGCTGCATACTTGAATAGTAGATGCGCATTGTGATGAAGAAACTCTTCAAATTCAGCGATTTCTGCATCAGTGTATCCTGTTCTTTTTATCCATTTATAATCTGGTAAGCTGCACCTTGCACTATCAAACCCATCTTCTGTAGGTCTTTCAAAATGAACTTCTACTGTTTCTTTTCCATCTATCTCCATCAATTGCGAATGTATAATTTCTGTTTCATCCGCTAATATCATGTATGGATACATCATAACCATTTACCTCCTTATTAAGTGAGATTTACTTTATACTTCTATTTTAATTATAACCGATACAAATTACCATAGCAAGCAATTGAAATAGCTATCTCCTTCAAAAAACCAGCCATAATTTTTCATTATTCATCAACTGGAAGTTGTCGTCTTTTATAATCGTTTTTCTATATTCTTCCAGCTATGTGTTGTCAAGCAACTTTTATCCAAATCTTTCGTCATGCTTTCCCACAGTATATATGGTATTGTCATTGACAAGTAATCTTTAAGAGCATTACTTCTCTGAGAAATATCAAAAAGTCCTATGATTGCATAAGGTTCTTCTTTATCTATCTGATCCGCTGCATACACAATTGAATGACACGCGGCACCAAACGGCGCAAGTGTATTCAATGCTTTGCCATTATGAAAGCCCTGCATTGTAACAAGTGCTGATATCTGATCTGGTTTTGCAAAGATAAATACCAAGTCTGGAGTTCCTACTTCTCTCCATCTACTAAGTGGGGCAAATACGATTCTTGGATATGCTTTTTCAGAGAAAGGCATATTCTTCCGCCATTTCATTGCAACTTCAGAACTACAAAAGAATCTTTCACCTTCCTTCATCATAGGAGGTGCTCCATCAGGGGCTTTATCGCCCAGTCCCTGTGAAAGCATTATGTGTATATAGGGATTCAATCTCGTAAAACCATCACCAAAACAGGCGCCTACGCCGCTACCTGGGCAAGTACAGCCAGCCTCATCCATTGATGTGATTTTCCCTTTTGCTGCTGCCATTACAAAAGGAATTACACAATTTCTTTTTTCTGGTGAAGCTTCCAGGTCACTCTTTGCATTCGTATTTCCGAAAAATATTCCTACTGGTTCTAAATCCAAATGCAGCATTTCAACTAATTTCTTATCCATAATTAAACTCCTTCAGCTTCCGATTTATCACTCTTTTTAGTATTGCTCATGTATCTTCTTAGTCTAAAAATTTTTCCAACATTTCTCCTTCAAAAATGCTCGAATAATCACTGACTCTTCGCCCTCATAATATTTTACTAGCAACTTTTTGAAATCATCGACTTCACTTTCAGGAATCACAATAAATCCCTGTCCATGTGCAATTAGATATTGATTTGCAAATATTACTGCTGCACGCTTATTCCCATCAATAAATATTTGCATTTTCATACAATACAGGCATATTTCAATTGCAATGTCAATCGGCTCTTTGTCTAAATTCAGAATATTATCAATTGATTCTTTTACGGCTAGTTCCCTTGGAATTGGTGGTACATATGTGCTTCCACCAATTGTAACCGGAATGCCTCGTACACGTCCACCATCCATGTAAAACCCTTCATTTACAAGTTTTGCTATATGACTAACCATGTAAAAATCTGATTTGCTTTGTATTACATCTTTATCTAAAATAAATTCCCATGCATGTTTTAAATTTAAGATTTTTTGAACATCTGTGGCTTTTACGCCATTTACAGTGCCGTTATCTATAATCCCTTCGGTTTGCGGAAAAGATGTCCCAACACCTTCCAAAACCGCCTGATCGTATATGTTTGATTTCATATTAGCACGTGCAAAATCGATATTCTGAAAAACTCGTTCAGATAATTCAGATTCTTCATAGCCAAGTGAAGAAAGTTCTTTTTCAATTTGTCGTATTCTTTTCCGTAATACTCTTATATCCCTGGCATTCCTTAGTAAAAGCTGATAGAGTTCTTCTGAATATACATCAACATAAGTTGATGTTAATCTTCCGGCTACTCTTTTACGCACATATAAATATTTATGTCCACTTTGTTCCTTTATTTCCGGAGAGCCATCATAGGGCATGAGATTAATACGTGCCTGACAGTCCGCCTTTTCGTTCAGCAAATCTTGTATCTTTACAAATTTATTCATAACAAACACTCCTTAGGGAACTTTTATTATACTATTATATGTAGAAGTTCCCTAAATAGCAATCAAAATATTTATTTAATGCAATAACTTAATTTTAACAATATACGCTGTTCTCAATTGGCTTCCGATTTATATCATAATTCACTAGCAACAAAAGCGAGAACTACTCCGTCTATTCATTCAAACTTTACTATGCGGGGCATATGTAAGTAATTTTTATGCCCCGATTTGTCACTCTTTTGAACGCCACATCAAATAGGAAGCTGGTCACTTCAAATTACAAACCATAATATATTCTTCTTCGTTCTTATCTACAATTTCAAAACCAATCTGCTGATACATTTTCACTGCATAATTTGCTTGTTGAACAGCAAGAGAAGCTTTTTTATAGCCCTTTTCCTTCAAAATCTTTAACATCTGTTTCATCATCTCTGTTCCAATTCCAAGACCTCGATATTCCTTATATAATGATATTGCAAAAGAAGGAGTCTCATCATCAATATGCCCATAATCATTCATTATACGAGTCCATACTGCACCGATAATCTTTCCATCTATTTCTACAGCCAAAGCACTATCATCTTCTTTTCCAAACTCATTGATATAAATTTGCAATTCGGGCTGATTGATAATACTTCTCGGTGGTAAATCTATACCCTCTGGAATGTATATTGCTTCATACAAAAAATCTTCCAACACCTTATATTCATTTGATTTTAAATTTCTAATAGTATAGTTCACTTCTTTACCGCCTCTATCAATTTCAATTTATCGAACTGGTTCATAATCAATCCGGGCTGTATCATCTGTAGCTTCCAATTTGAAAATAACCGGCCTTAAACCATCATTACAGCTACAGATTGCTACACCCGGTTTCCGAATCCAATCTCCATAATAGAACACATCATTTCCGGCACCATGGGCTAAGGCAAAAACATACTGGTAAATAGCTTTCCACGCTTCATCACAAAGTCCTTCTGGTTTTGCATAATCTGCATAAAAGACCTGTCCTTCCTTCATCATAGGACAGGCTGTTAAGCCCTCTGCTCCATACTCTTCCGCTAGCCCTTTATCAAAAGTTGTTTTTAAAACTGTAATCTTTACCTTTTTCATATTATCCCCCTTATTAACGTCTTTCTTTATGTCTATATTATACAGGCACCTCCTGCAAAATCCAACTATGCTTTTTCCGAACCCCACCGTCTGCAACGCACAGAACCCCTGTCTCTGCAGGAAACATTTTACAGTTTCCGTAAGAGACAGGGGTTCCCATCTTAATGAAATAATATTTCTATGAAATCTTGGTACCTGTCAATAACACGATAAATCTCTATATAATCATAATGAATACGATAAATAATAATATACACATCATGGACCAGATATTTATAATCTGTTTTATAGCTGACTCTTTTTGATAGTTCTGCTCCCATCGCCGGGAATTGTTGCAACTTTTCAAAACAGTCATAAATTTCTGCTATTATCTTTCGTGCCATATCCTCATTATCCTCAGATATATAATCATGAATGGACTTTAAATCTTTAACAACTAATGGATTAATTCTTAGCTTCAGCAAAGTCTATTCCTCCATAGCTTCTTTCAGTTCATCTAAACTCATCCAGCCAGTTCCATCTGCCACTGCCATTTCTGCTTCTTGCAATTTTGCAAGCAATTTTTTCTCAGCACGGTCTCTTTCATAATCTTCAATATCCAAAACAACAAATTTTCCTCTTCCATTCTTTGTAAGAAAAACAGGCTCTCCCTGCTGACATTTTTTCAAAACTTCGTTATAATTTCTCAAATCTGACACTGGTAAAATATTAGACATCTAATCAACTCCTTTTTATATTTATATTATACAAATTTATGCTGTAAAATTCAACTTAAAATTTTACAGCATTCTGAGTAATTGTGTATCCTGTTCCTTTTTCCGAATCCCACCGTCTGCAACGCACAGAACCCCTGTCTCTGCAGGAAACATTTCACAGTTTCCGTAAGAGACAGGGGTGCCCATTTTAATTATGTATCTTCTTTATAATCTTAAATATAACCGTATTTTCCATAACCAGCGGTTCATTGTGTGCGAAGAAAATAACGCCATCTGTTGGTGCCATAATCTGCATTTTCACATAGCCCTCATAAGGGTCTATAATTTCTGCAATTGCTTCGCCAAACTGAACTTCATCGTTGACATGCTTTAACCGTCGGAATATACCGGCTTCCTTAGTCTTAACCGGAAGAAGGTCCTTTTCATAAAGAACGCTGGCAATATAGCCGCTGTGTCCATTATATTTGATAATGCCCATCCGTGTTAAAAACCTCATAACAGAGGCTACTGCCTGTTTGGCCGACACTTCATCTATTCGGTCCGTTGCTGAGGTATAAATGGAAAAGGCACTGGTTTCCCAAATCTGCCAGTTATAATTCAATGTGGTTGTATCATAAGGTCTTGGCTTACGGATGACTACATAAGGAAGCCCGAAGAGATTGGCCAGACTCGGATTCTGGTAGCCCGTTTCCATCATACGCACATGGGGAATAAAATCGCCCTGCATATAAAAACTGGCAAACTGAATACCGTAACTGTAACCTTTAATATTTTCAAAAAGTCCTGCTGCAATACGCTGTGTTGTTTCCCCCAGACTGTATCCCGGAAACATTCGATTAATATCGGTTTTATCCGGTGCCCAGAATCTGCTTCCAATATTTAGAGAAGCACTGTTGACGGAAGGAATAACAAGGATTTCCTTGTTATGAACGATATTGCCCCGTCGCTCTAATTCGGATAAAAGCTTTACAATCTGAGAGCATACATATAACTGCTGCACCTCATTTCCACGTAAGGCACCTACGATACAGGCCGCCTTTTCGCCCTTTCCAAAGCGATAGCCCTGAACTCTTAAATCGTCTCTATAAGGAGATTTTATTTGAAATAATGTTTCTTTCTGCATCAGTTTTCACCTCCCAGAATTCTGGCCAGTAAAGAGCCTTCGTAAACAATAGGATATTCTCTCAAAGTGAAAACCAGGCCATCTACAGGTGAATCCACACTGTGCAGAACGGAGCCTGTGATTGGCGATATAATATCACCGATATGCTGTCCTGCTGCCACATGACGTGAGTGATTGACAACCGGCACAAATACACCGGAAACTTCCGCATTAATAAAGCTTACTTTACCATCTGTAGAAACAATCGGCTCCCGGACTTCTTCTACAGGTCCTGTCCAGATACCCATATTTTTCATGACATTGAAAATCCCCTCCGTCAGCTGATAGCCATAATCCTTGGTAATTCGCATACCAACACCCATTTCAGCAACCAAAGTCGGAACGCCTATCGCATTAAGACTGTGGGCTAATGTGGCTTCTAAAACAGTTGCTGCTGCATGAATCCATATATAATCCACATTCATCTGTTTTGCCAGAGGCACCAGTACCTCTGCGGATTCTTCGTTAATACGAATCTGCGGAATTTCCCTCAAAAAAATGTTGCTTGAATGAATGTCCACACACAAATCCGCACCTTTAATATCTTCCATTATCTGATAAGCCGTATACTCCGCAAGGCTGCCATCTAAATTTCCCGGAAAAATCCGGTTCATATCCAAATCAAATTTAGGAATGCCCCGGGTTATGGTATCAATTCCCAAAGGATTTAGAGCGGGAAATACATCCACAATGCCATTGAGATATTGCTTATTTTCATTAATTCTACGTATGATTTCATAACAGGTAAACTGCCCCTCCAGCTCATCACCGTGGGTTCCTGTCACAATAACGATTCGTTTGGGATTCTCTACCGGATGGTCCGGCTCCAATCGATTCTTTTCAATCCGCATAATTTCATCTACAGGCAATGCGGACGCCGCCACTGTTTCTATCATAATGATTCCTCCACATGAACATAAATTTTCTGGTTTTGCATGACGCATCCCTTAAACCCGCCCCGAAGCACACTGCAGTCTCTCGCATCACGACCATGAGCAAGCTTAATATAAGTTTCATCAACCATTAAATTATTTGTGGGATCCAATCCATACCAGCAGCCATCGGAAAATATTTCCGTCCAGGCATGCGTATAGCCTTCTCCCAGCATAAATCCTGCCACATAACGTGCAGGGATATGCGCATACAGACATAGGGCTTCTAATATATGGGCATAATCCTGACAAACGCCCTTTCCCAGAGCAAAGGCTTCTTCTGCTTTTGTTTCCGGGTTCGTCACATTAGACGCATATATAAGGGTACCGTAAATAAGATTCATTAATTTCAAGGCTTTAGACAATTCATTTTCATTATCCATACCGGTCAATGCATTTTTACAGAATTGTTCCATAGCCGGACTTGTCTTTGTAAACTCTGTTGGATAATGAAAAATAGGGTGACACCCTTTCCTTGGCCGACTCAAATCCACTGTTATTTCACCTTTGACGCAAAAGCCAAAGTCATTATGAGGTGCAGCTATTGCTCCCTGAATTCGACTGTTACCCCAAAAATCCCGGTCTATAATAGTATCTGTCTTCGGCCAGATGTCCAGAGAATAGGATTCCAGATGCTGCCGCTCGTCTTCCTTCGGGATGCACCGCAAAAGAAAACCGTGGTCAATAACATTTCCACTGAAATCCACTTCTGTCCGATATTCAAATTTTAATTTCTTCACAGATTAATAAGCCTCGAAGAATTTATTGACACACTCCAACGCCAGTTTTCGCCCTCCGTGTTCCGGGTCTCTGGCCAAAATAATGGAATGAAGCCGGCTGGAACTTTTATAATCATAACTAATGTGCACCCGTCCAAGCCGTCCCATGAGCTGATCAAATTCACGTTCAATACTATCATAAGGAAAATCCAATCGCAGATATAAATCAATCCGCTCAATATATTTTCCTGCTTTAATTAAATTGCGACACTCGTCATCCAGAACATAATCATCCAGACAGCCCCAATAGGCCAGCATAAAATCAGATACCTTCTGAATTTCAAAGAGTGCTGTTTTGCTGTTGCGGATACGCTGCAGCTTATTTAATGCCATCTCCAAATAGGAAAGGGTTGTGGAACTGATTTCATTTCTGAGCATAATCGCATTATCTACAGCCCTCGTCAAATTTGAAACAACAGAGTTCGGGTCTTTTTCATCAAAGAGATAACGGTCAAAAAAATCATCAACGCTTTCATAAATCATAGGAATGGAAAGCTGTTCACAATAGGCTTTATACCCTTCCATATTGTGGTCAATCATATCATCATAATACTGGCCGAATACCTGAAGGGTTGTGTAAACCCGTTCACTGTAACGGCCCAGCCATAAAAGATTACTTGCTTTAACTACCGAGATAATACCCATGTGTCTTTAAAACCTCCTCCCTGAGATGAATTCACAACAAATGAATCCGGGTTTCTTGAAAAACGTGTAAGACCGCTTTTCCATACTTTAACTTCTTTACCATAAAGAACAAAAGCTCTCAAATCCGCTTTACGCTCTACGGTGGTACTTCCTTCTATAATTGCTAAATCTTTAAAATCAATAACTTCCTGGGCAATAAAGCGTCTGGATTCTCTTTCAATCAGCTGTTTCATGTCCTCCAGCTCTTTTTCATCCAAATCCTTGCCGAAAATAACGCCATAACCGCCTGCCTCAGCAACATCCTTAACAACCAGCTTGCTCAGATTTTCCAGAACATATTTCCGGTCTTCTTCAAAGTATGGCAGATAAGTCGGTGCGTTTTTAAGTACCGGTTTTTCCTTCAAATAGTACTCTATCATCTTCGGTACAAAGTAATAAATGCCCTTATCATCCGCAATACCATTTCCCGGTGCATTGACCAGTGCCACATTACCGGCTTTGTAAACGGACATAATTCCCGGAACACCGATGACAGACTCCGGATTAAAAGACAGCGGGTCCATGTACTCATCAGAAATTCGATGATATACAGCACCTACCTTCTTAGGCCGTTCGGAATAATCCTTATAATAAAGGGTATTATTTTCCACATACAAGTCATTTGGCATAGCCAGAATCGAATAGGTCTTTTCTGCAAGATACGAATGTTCAAAAAAGGCAGCATTATAACGGCCCGGTGTCAATATGACATTGATTCCTCCGGTATTGACATTGTCCATGACTTCCTTTAGCATTTCCGCATAGTTTCTATTATCCGCTATGGCATTACTTGAAAAGGTCGTTGGGCTGACCCGGCGGCATATATTACGGGCGATGAGCGGATAAGAGGCTCCTGAAGGAATTCTAAGATTGTCCTCGAGAATATACCATTCGCCATCTTTTCCTTCTACTAAATCAATACCTGAAATATGGCAGTGAATGCCATTTACCGGGTGAATACCATCACATTCCGGTAGAAAACCACTGGAAGAAAAAACAAAAGATTCCGGAATAATTCCATCCGCTATAATCTTCTTCTCTGAATAGATATCCTCCAGAAAACAGTTCAAAGCTTTGACACGCTGAATCAGGCCTCTTTCTAAAAGGTCAAAATCCTCTTTTCCAATAACCCTCGGAATCGGGTCAAAAGGAAATAGTTGTTCTTTAAATTCTCCATTTTTATAAAGTCCAAACCTTACGCCGTATCTGGCCAGCAAATCATTCACACATTCTATGTGTTCTCGTAGTTCTCTCATACTACCCATCTCCTGTCTATCCAGTTTTAATCCCTCGTATATATTTAACATAAGAAGTATTTTTACAATAGAAAAAGGCGCTCTTAAAAATAAGAGCGCCTTCGCTTTCTAAAAGAATACGATATTTCCAAGGCTTTGTCAATGGATAAAACCCATAAATTTACATTTACTATTCAAAATTTCTATGTTACTATTTTAATATGAATGACTAATCGGAGGAAATAATGGATATTAATTATGAATTATATAAAGTTTTTTATTATGTTGCAAAAACTCTGAGTTTTTCTGAAGCATCGAAAAAACTCTTTATCTCTCAATCAGCTGTCAGCCAGTCAATCAAAGCTTTGGAGAAGAAGTTGAATCAACCGCTTTTCATCCGAAACACGAAGCGGGTAAAGATGACTCCTGAAGGTGAAATTCTTTTTAAACATATTGAACCGGCTATTAATCTGATTGTTCGCGGTGAAAATCAGATTATGGATGCGAATACACTTAATGGCGGTCAGTTGCGCATTGGTGCCAGTGATACGATTTGCCGCTACTTTCTTGTGCCTTATTTAAAAAAGTTTCATGAACATTTTCCCAATGTGCATATCAAAGTAACGAATGCCACTTCCGCTCGTTCTGTAGACCTTTTAGAGAATGAACAGGTTGATTTGGTCGTTACAAACTTTCCAAATCCCCGGATGAATACAATCAGTCACATTAAAAAGGTCCATGAGTTTCACGATGTCTTTATCGCTAATAATAATTTCAGCCATTTAAAGGGAAAACGTCTGGAACTTGAAGAACTTCTTGGTTATCCGATTCTTATGCTGGATAAGGCCAGTATGACCAGCGAGTTTCTTCACAGCCTGTTTCAGCAGCATCAGCTGGATTTAGTTCCTGAGATTGAACTGAGCAGCAATGACCTTCTTATTGACCTTGCACGAATCGGTCTTGGTATCGCCTTTATCCCCGATTTTTGTCTGCCGGAAAAAGACCCGGAATTGTTTGTTATCCGCACCAAGGAGATTCTTCCAACCCGCCAGTTAATTGTCGGCTATAATGATAAAGTGCCACTTTCCGAAGCTGCACGCTATTTCATTGACAGCCTTATATAGAACATAACAATGGACCGCCAAATCAGGCGGTCCATTCTTTATTTTACAGCAATTTTTTCAATGTTGCTGCAAATTCTTCAATATAGTAATTGGTCTTGTCCTTCTTCCAAAAAGCACAGTATGTACGCTTAATATGATTTTCTCCACGGCAAAGGGCAAGTCGCCGAATCATAGGCAGGGGCACTGGCAATGTTCCGACCTTTTCCACCGGCATAAAGCCTCTGTTTCCCACAACCATCAGCCGGGCAGCTTCCAGGTTCTCCGCAAAAAGATATTTTCCCCCAAATCCAAGAGTATTCTGATAAAATTCCTGTTCATTCTTCTCCTGCTCCTTTGGTGCTATAAGAATACAAGACATTCGCTTCAAATCCTCCAGAGATACACATTCTTTGCTGCTGATTTTATTATGTCCTGATATTTCAATATAACAGTCACATTCGGATAGATGGAAATTCTCATACTCATCAGAAAAAGCTCTTCTCTGGTCATTAAGAACCAGGTCCACCGCTCCTGTCCGAATCATATTATAAAGTTCCTCATGGGTTCCATTGACGATACTTATATTTACATCCGGATAAAGCTGGGAAAAATCGGCAATGGCCTGATGAAGTTCCTGTCCATTATAGCAGTTCAGATATCCTATCCTCAACTGCAGTTCTTCATCCTGCCCGATGCGCATCGTTTCTCTTTGCAGTTCTTCCACCTCTTCCAGAATACTTTTACTCTGTTTATAAAAATATTCTCCTGCAGGTGTCAGAGAAAATTTACGCTTCTCTCTATGAATAAGTTCTACATCCAATTCCTTTTCCAAGGCCTGTATCTGCTGTGAAATTGCGGACTGGGATATGAAATTCTGTTCGGCTGCTTCTGTAAAACTGTTGCAGTCAACAACTGAAACCAAATATTTCATTTGCCTTAATAACAAATTTCTCCCCCCTTTAGCAAAATTTCCTATCACATAAAAACAGACCCTGGAGAAGTGCACCTCCCCAGGGTCTGTCAGGTGCATCAATGCACATAATTTTTATTCTTCTTCTTCGTCAAACAATGCATCAAAAGCAGCAGATACAAGTTCGTACTCTTCGTCATCTTCGATGTTATCCAGCTGAATATCATCTTCGTCTTCTTCATTAGCGCTGAAACGGAAAAGATAAATTTCACTGTCTTCACTATCTTCATCCTGTTCTTCCAAAGGAACTAAGGCAACATAGTCTCTCTCACCTGCTGGAAACACTGCATATATAGCACATTCCATCTCACTTCCGTCGTCAAAACATACGGTTACAATGTCATCTTCATCTGTATTAACTGTTCCCATCTTTTCTACCTCAACTTTCTTTCAGAACTTTTCTGTTGTTCAATCCCACTCTATCAGATAATGACCTAAAAAGCAAGAAATTCTCCAATAAATGGGGACATTTCTGCCGGCTTCCCATAACGTTCTCTCGTAAAGTAAATACGAAGACTGTTTTTTGCCCTGGTCATAGCCACATAGAACATTCTCCGTTCTTCTTCTTTATCGGACTCTGTCATGGCTTTTTTATGAGGACTGATATCCTGATTGGCATCGGGAATATATACCAGGGCATATTCTAATCCCTTTGCTCCATGCATCGTCAAAAGTCGAATTCCTTCTGTTTCTTCAAACCGCTGTCTGGAACGAATTTTCAAAGTCTCTGAATATTTCTCAATAGCTTCAAACCAGGCCTCCCAGGTTTCATAGGCATGGCTCTTATCCATAAGCTCATCCAGAATCTCCAATAAATCATCGCTCTTTATACCCCGATAGGCAGCATATTCTTTCAAATACTCATCATAGCCAATGGAATGACGAATATACTGAATGGCCGCATAGGGTCCCATGGATGAAAGCATACAAATATCATATTCAAACTGTTCCACCCGCTCTACCATCCATTCTCTGTTTTCCAGATAATCTTTAACATTGGACAGATTCACCGGATCTTCATCAAAATAGGAACGGGAAATATAGCGGTTTGGCCGGTTGATAATTCTAAGATAATCTGTCCGGCTGGTACCTCCAAAGGCAATATTCATATAAGAAAAAATATCTTTGGCAATCCAGTGCTGATAAATATTCGGAACTGAGTCCTTCATAACAAAAGGCACACTATAAACCATCAGCTGTTCTACCAGGCCGCTCATCTGAACATTGGTTCTGAAAATAATGGCTATTTCTTCCCAGGGTATTTCCTTCTGCTCATGAGCATCTACAATTTCCCGGATGATTTTAACATACTGGTCCGCCGGTTTCTTAAAGGCCTTGACCCATATCTCCTCACCATCTTCCCTGACCGCCTGCATGTTTTTGACATACCGGTGTTCATTGTGGTTAATCAACTGCTCAGCCCGCTTTACAATGGCTCCTGTACTTCGATAATTCCGATTTAAAACGGCCATTTCGGCATCGGGATAATCCTTTGAAAATCCAAGAAGAATTTCCGGTTTGGCTCCTCTGAACCGGTAAATCGACTGATCATCATCTCCAACAACAAAAAGATTATTCTCCGGTTTAGCAAGCAGCCTTATTATCTCATATTGTACCCGATTAATATCCTGAAATTCGTCAATCAGTATATAAGCATATTTTTTCTGCCAGGCTGCAAGAATATGAGGATAATCCCGAAACAACTGCCAAGTCTGTACCAGCATATCATCATAATCCAGACGGCGCATGCGTTTCAGTTTTTCTGAATAGGCTTCATAGATTTCCTCAAAAACATCTTTTGAGCAGTTCGATGGATAGAAATGTTCTAAAGACAGCATATCCCCTTTAACACGGCTGATTTCCCCTGCAATATCCATGAGAAAATCTTTCTCATCATCCATCTCCACATCAATCTGATGAACAATATCTCTCAAAACACCATACTTCTCGTCTTCCGATAAAATATTTTCTACTTTATATTTATAGGCATGTTTTAAAATTGTAAAGAAAATGGCATGGAAGGTACCAAAGCTTACCGGAAGGTGACGGCCATCCATCAACCGGTCGAAGCGATTACGCATCTCGCCTGCTGCCGCCCGGGTAAATGTCACCACAAGAATATTACCCGGAGCCACGCCGGCTTTTTCAATCAGCCACTGGGTTCTCCGGGTAATTACAAGAGTTTTTCCTGACCCGGGACCGGCTAATACAAGCATCGGTCCCTTATTATGTTCAATTGCCTTTTTCTGTGCAGAATCTACTGGCATGCTTCCAGTTTGTCAATGGCATTCTTAACTCGAACCAGAGTTTCTTCTTTGCCAATGACTTCCATAATCTCTGTAGCTCCGGCAGGTGTCATCTGTTTGCCGGAAACTGCGGTACGGATTGGCCACATCACATACCCATTTTTATAGCCTTTTTCCTTAACGAATTCTACAAGACATCCATAGAGAGCATCATTGCTGTAATCTGTCTGTTCTTCCAAAACAGGAAGTACTTCTTTCAAAACTGCTAAAGATGTTTCTGCATTTGTTTTCATCTTCTTATGTGTATACATAGCCGCATCATATTCTGGTACAGCTTCAAAGAAATCAATGAGTGCCGGGATTTCCGGGAATATCTCGATACGAGTCTTCACCATCTCTGCTACTTTTTTGAAATCAATATCTTTATGGATGGTCTCTTTAAGAAATGGAAGAGCTTTTTCATAGAAAACATCAAAATCCATAGCTTTAATGTATTCACCATTCATCCATTTCAGTTTTGTCATATCGAAAACCGCAGGGGATTTGCTCATATGTCGGTAATTAAAAGCCTGAACCAATTCTTCTAATGTGAAAATCTCCCTGTTATCCTCGGAACTCCATCCAAGAAGAGCCACATAATTGATAACCGCTTCTGTTAAAAATCCCTGGTCCAGTAAATCTTCAAAAGAAGAATGACCGCTTCGTTTGCTTAATTTTTTATGTTCTTCATCGGTAATCAGCGGACAGTGCACATATACCGGCACTTCCCATCCGAAAGCTTCATAAAGACGATTGTATTTTGGCGATGAAGATAAGTATTCGTTACCACGAACAACATGGGTAATCCCCATCAGATGATCGTCTACAACATTGGCAAAATTATAGGTTGGATATCCATCGGATTTAATAAGAATCATATCATCCAGTTCTGAATTATCAACTGTAATATCTCCATAAATCTCATCACAGAAAGTTGTTGTTCCCTCTGTCGGATTATTCTGTCGGATAACATATGGAATACCGGATGCCAGTTTCTCTTCAACTTCTTCTTTTGAAAGGCTGAGACAATGTTTGTCATAAACTGAGATTTCTTTACCAGCGACTTCCTGTTTCAGGCTGTCCAGACGCTCTTTGTCACAGAAGCAGTAATAAGCTTCGCCTCTGTCAATCAACTGCTTTGCATACTCCATATAAATACCGGAGGCCTGACGTTCACTCTGAACATAAGGTCCACAGCCGCCATCCTTATCCGGTCCTTCATCATGAATCAATCCGGTTTTTTCCAAGGTACGGTAAATAATATCCACAGCGCCTTCCACTAAACGTTCCTGATCCGTATCTTCAATTCTTAAAAGAAAATCTCCGCCTTCGTGTTTTGCAATCAGATAGGCATACAATGCTGTTCTTAAATTTCCTACGTGCATCCGTCCGGTTGGGCTTGGTGCAAAACGTGTTCTGACTTTCTTATCCATCTTTCTTCTACTCCTCATATTTAAATTGTATATATCAGGCAGATAATTTATCTGCTTTATGACTTTCTTATAACTTCTGTAACTCTTGGAATAATCTGTGCCGATACTATGCCAATCAGCGTTCCTGTAATTGTTCCGCCAATCATCAAAACCGGCAGATAGGATAATAAATGAATATTTTCCACAACTGCCATGGCTACCAGAATCTGACCCACATTATGCAGAATACCGCCAGACACGCTGACACCTATAATTGAAAATTTAGGTATCTTCTTCAGCAGTGCCATACCGCCAAAACTCAAAAGGCCGCCGGCCAGACTGTAAAGCATAGCCGCCAGATTCCCAAAGGTTGCCGAAACAAGCACGATACGAATCATGGATATGGCCAAGGCCATCGGTGCCCCCATGGTATAAAGCACGACCACAACAACCAGATTGGCAAGGCCAAGCTTCATGCCGGGAACTCCGAAATTTATCGGTATTAATACTTCTACATAACTAAATATCATTGCCAGGGCAGTAAACATCCCGGCCATCGCAACTTTTTTTGACATAATTTCTTCCTTCAGATGTCCTGCTATCCATCAATGTCCCTTTCCTGACTTCCTCCGGTAATTTCAAGAACCATCTTATGAGGGAGGCAGATAATCGTTTCATTCACCTTGGTAATCGCTGAATGTTTTACACAGTACTGGTCTGGGCAGTCCGCCTCTGTCATAGACACAACCCCATCCTTAATCTGAAAATGATTGTGCCAGCCATCCACATCTAATGAAACTTCCTGGTCTTCATCCAAATCATAGGTCTCATAAACCTGACCGTCCACTGTCACTGTCAGCGTCCCGCCATCCTCATGATTCATAGAACGTACCAGAAAGAATCCGGCAAGACCCAGGCACAAAATGACACAAATCAGTATAATGTCTCCTTTTTTCATGTCTGCTCCTACTTCTTCTCAATACTGTTCATAATAATAAAATCGTCTTCTGAATCTACATAACCAATAGTTATCTGGTCATCCGGTTCAAGCACTGCCAAAACGTCGCTCAACTGTATTGATGCCATAAATATCTTGGAAGAGCCGGAAACCTGAACATAGAAATAGGTATTTCCGTCTTTTACCGCGGAACTTATGCTGGTCACTTTTCCGGTGACCTCTTTCAGCGTATCTACATCAATAATCTGAGCATCTGACAGCTGTTTGGTATAAACTGTATAAGCGTCATTCAGAGTATCTCCAATAGCTACCTGCTGGTACTTCTCCACATTAACAAAGGCGAATTTCTTAACCAGTCCAGCATTATCCTTCAAGGAAACCAGATATGTCGGCTGTCCGCCAATATTCAACAGTACTGGGAATGTGGCTGTATAAGCCAGATTCTGTACCTGTCCTTCTGCAGATGCCATGGCCGAATATTCTGTCGCTCCCGATGCAATATAATAATGGGATTCCTTCGTTCTCATATTAACAAGAACCAGGCCGATATTCGAAGCATCATTGCCAACAGATGTCAACCCTGTATAAAGCCATACATCATCATCTATCGCCAGATAATTATAACCGCCGGAAGTCACACAAACATCCTTCTGACCGAATATGGTATTGATATAACCATTTTTATATTTACCCCAATAATTAATCTGTTCCACGATAATGTCTGCAGAATAAGCTCTGTCAACCCATCCCGGAACTTCTGCAATATCATAGTATTCCGATTCGCCCGTGCTGGCATTCAGCATGACAACCCCGGCAACATCCCGGCCACCGAAGAGACCTATCGTATATTTTATGACAGGGCAAATCCAATACGGTGTCCCCTCATCATCTACTTCAAATGAATAATCTTCAAAAATCTTTGTTGGATATTTAAATCGCAGATATCTGTCCAAATCTCTGAAGAAATACTCTCCGGGAGAATATTTAATGCCCTGTTCTCTCTGAACAAGGGTTACATCCTGATTCGTCATATCTACGGAAATATATCCCGGAATACCACTGGACTGATTATTGAACCATTTAATAATATTCCCATAACGCAAAGGGGCTACCCGGGTTGGGACTCCTTTGTAATTAATCTGCGTATAAGAATAACTGCTTTCATCCACCTCAAACTGGGAAATAAGATTAACCAGTTCACCCATCTTACGATTCCCCAGCTGTAACGCAGAATCTCTGTCAACAATCGGTACATCGTTCATGGATATCTGGCTGATATCTTCAGAAAATTCCCGGTTTTCAACAGTCATCAGCTTCTGATAGGCAGATGCATTAAAAAACTGATGGGAGATAACCTGTCCAACACCCAGAATAACCAGGGTAAGAACAGCAATTATAATTCCTATCTTTCCATTTGTCTTTATAAACTTAAAATCCACTGTCCTGTTTTTTAAATCCGAGATAGAAAGTGTTCCTATCAAAGATGCAACAACATAGACAACCGCAATCTCCAAAAGCCAGCTATAGAACGATGGCGAGCGAAGATTCAGGGCCGGAAGTGTAAAGTAAAAGGATACCAACGCAAATAGGATGGTAATCACGGCCGTACGCAAAACTTTTTTCATAAGATGCCTCCATTAGGATAATTATTCAACACTATTAACTGCACATGGAAAAGCACCATAGCCGCCGCTGGTCAAAATAAACGTATGGGTTTCAACACTTCCGCTTCGTGTTGTAAAAGCGACCTGAACCTCATAACCGTTGTCAGTTTCTTCAATCTCCGTAAAATCCATACTTCCGGTATAACCTTCAGAACTGTAGATATTATAACAGTCCGTATCCACAACAAATTCAATACCGCCTACAGATGAAGGAACATCTGGCAGCATACTGTTTCCTGCGAACATAGCTTCTGCATATTCAGACATAACTTCTCGAGGCACCTGATAACCACTTCCATCATCAGATAAACTAATATCCGGATGTATCCAACTGCTGCCATTAATAGCCGAATAAATACTGTTCCAGAAAAATTCACTGTTCGAGCTGTCGTAGGTATTCCCTCCGGCCATCGTCTTACAGATTCCCATTAAAATCGGACGCATAGAGTCAAGTTCTGCAGGAACAGAAACACTTACATCTGCCTTTGTTTCTTCAAAAGGTGGTTTCGTTGTCGGTTCCTCCGACTCTGTCTCTGTAGCAGATTCTTTCGTTGCAGTCGTTGTTTTATTCTCATCAATAACAACATTTCCTTTAGTTTCATCCACTGTATCTTTCTTTCCACAAGCCGCTAAAGCCGCCATCATCAGGCAGAAAAAGCTGGCCATACATATCATTTTCATAAATTTTTTCATGGTTTGTTTACCTCCCATCTCCATGTTAGTCATTATATTATACACTATTTCTTTATATATTAAAAGTACGCTTTGGAAACATGTCCCTATTATAATTTTCCTAAAATCATCCACGCTAAATAAGGGGTGTATTCATGATTTCTAAATTTCGGTTTTTTTATAAACAACTGCTGCTTTTTATTATTGGCGGCGGACTTTACTATCTTATAGAAATTCTTTTTCGTGGTTATTCCCACTGGACGATGTTTATCATAGGCGGTGTTATTTTCCTATTTTCAGGCCGCCCCTATACTTCCTTAAAAGGACAGATTCTCCGGGTCTGGATCTTTGCTATTATCACAGAGTTTATTTCCGGTACCATTATCAATCTCTGTCTGGGCTGGCAGGTCTGGGATTATTCCAAACTGCCCTTTAATCTTCTTGGCCAGATATGTCTGCCCTTTGCCTTGCTTTTTCTACCTCTATGTGCAGCCGCCATCCTTCTGAACAGATTCATTCAACAGCATCTTTTGAGGGAAAAAGAAAAAGCAACCAAAACATAATGTCTTGATTGCTTTCTTAAAATATGCAGTTGACGGGACTTGAACCCGTACCCAGTTTACCCGGACTAGATCCTTAGTCTAGCGCGTATGCCAATTCCGCCACAACTGCGTACATGTTGCTCACACAACAGTATTGATAATATCATATGGTTGAAAAAAAATCAAGAGATTTTTTTGAAAAATTTTACATCTTTTTGAAAATTATATATGTTCTTTTTTTCATGAGAAAAAAGAACCTCTGATTTATCAAAATCAGAGGTTCACGAATAACTAATCATCTTGTCCACATATTTTATAGATATGCTTCTTCCCTTCCAGAGTCATCTCAAAAGGTTCATTCTCTGAAGCAGAAATCAACATATCGTCCACGACAATGTCGCCGTCGCCTTCAATATCATCATAATCCACATCCAGTCCAAAAAGCAAATCTGACAGCTGATGGATAGCATCATTATATCCCGGTTCATCCATATCTCCCAGAATAATCTTGATGTGGTCTACCATCTCTTTCCCCATTCTGTTGAATGTCTGTACAGTTACCTGATACACGACACCGCCCCCTTTACAAATCCAGCACTATATATCCTTAATCATTATAGCACTCTTTTTGTATTAATCCAACAAAATAATCAGTCCATGGAAACGATTTCATATTCTCTGGAACCAAGACCTAATTCGCTGGCAGCTTCTACAATATGAATACCGTGCAGAGAATTCATTCGTTCAATTAAAGCCGCCTTTCCTGCATCCGGTGAGTTAATGACAGCATCATAGCAGGCCTGGTCAAGAGCAACAGGGTCCGTTGAAGCAAAGATGCCGATATCTTCCATCTCCGGAGCATGTGGATTTGAATCACAATCGCAGTCGATAGAAAGATTATTTGCCACGCTGACATAAAGCATATTATCTTTACCTTTATAATCAATAACAGCCTTGCAGGCATCTGCCATAGACTCCAGAAAATGGTCCTGCTCCGGAAGGTTGTTAAAGAGCTGTGAAGCTTCCGTTGTTACTCCGGCGGTATGAATATTGGTCTTACCATGAGTAGACGCAATACCAATACTGATATTCTTTAATGCTCCACCGAAACCGCCCATAGCATGACCTTTAAAGTGGGATAAGATAAGCACTGAGTCATAATCAGCCAAATGCTCACCTACAATGTTCTTTTTCAGCTGGAAACCATTTTCAACCGGAAGTTCCATTTCTCCGGATTCATCCATAATATCACAAGGTGCAATAGCCTTAAACCCATGGTCCTCGATAGTCTTCCAATGGTCTTTAACATTCATCCGTTTTCCCGGATAAGCCGTACAGCATTCCACGATTGTTCCATCTAATTTATGCACCAGGTCAGCAATCAATGCCGGCTGTAAAAAATGATGTCCTCCAGGCTCTCCTGTGGAAATCTTTATGGCTGTCTTTCCTTTCAGCTGGGTTCCTAAAGCATCATAAATCTTTATTAAACTCTCAGGGGTTATTGTTTTTGTAAAATACACTTTTGCTTTTTCCATGATATAATTCCTCCATTGTAAATTTGTTTATAAAGGAATCATAGCACTTAAAGTTGACTTTAAGTCAATAAAAAAATCAGTATCAGACCTATGCCCGACACTGATTTTTTTTATTCTCCCAAAACCTTCTGCAGTTCACTTCTTTTTTCAAGAAGTTCTTTATAATAAGCCTCAAGTCCATCTGCTTCTCCCAGTCGTAAAGGCTCTACAATCTTTACGATAATATCAAATAAAGGTGTAATCCCTGTATTTGCAATAATTCCTTTCAGGCTGTGAGCAGCTTCAAAGGCTCCTTCTGTATCTTTCTTTTCAAGGCACTCTCCAAGAGCTTCAAAAGCAGGGTCTCCTGAAACCTGTTCGATACATTCAAGCAAAAAATCTTCATCGTTTATCAGTCGGGGTAAAGCTCCCTCTACGTCGCAGCCCCAATTCTGTAACTTTACCAAATTCTCTTTCATAAAACCACTCCTTAAATAAATTCTGTTATCGTTTCACCAGCACTCTATATATTTCTTCCGGATTTCCCGGTTTCGCCAAATAAGCATTCTTACACATAATCATAATAGAAATCTCGAAAAACTGCAATACCTTCATTGCTTGAGTTTCCGCAGTTTTATCCACAACTGCGAATTTTATCAGCTTTACAATAAACAACTTTCAAAAAATGCCCAAAATATAAGGAATCCAGACTC
>SAAB01000108.1 GCA_009929615.1 Clostridia bacterium
CTTACGCTGTTCCCAAGTAAGCCTAATTTTTCGTCGGCAACAAGATTGAACTGCCACTATGAAATATCAAAACAATCTTTGAATTTTCAGAGTTTATATTGTTTTTCCGACATAAAAGTGCTATTATGGATAGTAAGAATGACTTACGCACACATTCAGCGAAAGGGAGGTCAAAAATGGCTGTTAGTTACAAAAAACTATGGCATATTCTTCTCGACAGGGATATGAAGAAAAAAGATTTGCAAGAAGCAGCAGAACTTACAACTTACGCTATGAGTAAACTTAGTAGAGATGAAAATGTTACTACCGAGATTTTAGGGAAAATCTGTAAGGCTCTTGACTGTACCACGGATGATATTATTGAGTTTTTACCTGATGAGCAGGATTGAGTCCGTTTTATGGTACACACATACTGATACAATAACAGTGGGCAGTTATAATTTGACGGCTGCAAAATGCTATGAGGAAGGATACCAAACAATATGAACAAACAACAATTAGCAAACAAGATTTGGGAATCTGCAAACAAAATGCGTTCCAAAATCGAAGCTAACGAATACAAAGACTATATTCTTGGCTTTATTTTCTACAAATATCTTTCGGATACTGAGGTGAAGTTTCTGAAAGAGAACGATTACACAGATGAACTTCTACCCACGGTAACTGAAGAAGACAGTGAAACGGTTAAATGGGTTCAGAAGAATATCGGATATTTCATTTCTTACAATGACCTTTTTTCTACTTGGATTAAAATAGGAAAAGATTTCGATGTGTCTAATGTCAGAGATGCTTTGTCTGCGTTCAACCGCTTAATCAGTCAATCGCATAAAAAAGTGTTCAGCGGAGTATTTGATACGCTCCAAACAGGCTTGAGTAAGTTGGGTGATAGCTCCGGCTCACAGACAAAAGCAATCAGTGGTCTTTTACAGTTGATTAAAGATATTCCGATGGACGGCAAGCAGGACTACGATGTTCTTGGTTTTATCTATGAATACTTAATCAGCAACTTCGCAGCGAATGCCGGAAAGAAAGCCGGTGAGTTCTATACTCCGCACGAGGTTTCTTTGCTGATGTCTGAGATTGTTGCTCATCACCTGAAAGGCAAATCCGAAATCAAGATTTACGACCCTACAAGTGGTTCGGGTTCTCTGTTAATTAACATTGGTCGAAGCGTTTCAAAATTCATCAGTGACTCCGATAACATAAAATACTATGCTCAGGAGCTTAAAGAGAATACCTACAACCTTACTCGTATGAACTTGGTTATGCGTGGAATTAAGCCTGATAATATCGTTACAAGAAACGGTGATACTCTTGAAGATGACTGGCCGTTTTTCGATGAAAACGACCCGACAAATACTTACGAGCCGTTGTATGTTGACGCTGTTGTTTCAAACCCGCCTTACTCTCAGGCTTGGGACCCAACAAATAAAGAAGCAGACCCTCGTTATGCCCGTTTTGGGCTTGCTCCAAAAGGTAAAGCCGACTACGCTTTCCTGCTTCACGATTTATTTCATATAAGACCGGACGGTATTATGACGATTGTCCTTCCTCACGGCGTTTTGTTCCGTGGAGGTGAAGAAGGCACTATTCGTAAAAACTTGATTGAGAACAACCATATTGACACAATTATTGGTTTGCCAGCAAATATCTTTTTTGGTACGGGCATTCCGACAATTATTATGGTGTTAAAGCAAAAACGAGAGAATACCGATGTTTTGATTGTTGATGCCTCCAAAGGATTTATCAAAGAAGGAAAGAACAACAAGCTGCGAGCGTCTGACATAAAGAGAATTGCAGACACTGTAACGCAGCGTGTCAGCCTTCCTAAATTCTCTAAGGTTGTATCCCGTGAAGAAATCCGAAATAACGAATATAATCTGAATATCCCTCGCTATGTTGACTCATCTGAAAGTGCAGAGAGTTGGGATATATATGCGTCTATGTTTGGTGGCATTCCAAAATCTGAAATAGATGAACTCAGTGCGATTTGGGAAGCGTTTCCGGGATTGAAAGAAAAACTGTTTACCGATGATGGCTCTCCTTATGTACAAATATCAGTAGCGGATGTTAAGAAAGCAATACAGGAAAGCTCTGATGTAATCGCATTTGAGAGTGCTTATAACAATGCCTTTGCTGATTTTTCAGAATACCTTTATCATTCCTTGATTGATGAAGTAACTACTGTTGAGATAAACAAAGAGGAAGCAGTTGTAAGCGAAAACATATTTGCCCGTATGCGTTCTATTCCGCTGATTGACCGCTACGAAGCATATCAGATACTCGATGATGGATGGGCGAAAATTGCAATAGACCTTGAGGTTATTCAAACAGAAGGCTTTGATGCAACAAAAAAGGTTGACCCGAACCTCGTAATCAAGAAGAAAGATGGAAAAGACCAAGAAGTCCAAGAAGGTTGGGTTGGACATATCGTTCCTTTTGAACTTGTTCAATCAACGCTTTTATCCGGGGACTTTGAAGCACTAAAAGCAAAGCAGAGCCGTTTGGCTGAAATCCCTGCCGGATATGAAGAAATAATCGACTCGATGACAGAAGATGAAAAAGGCACAGAGGTGCTGAATGATGCAAATGATGCCTTTGTACCAAAGGAAGTAACCAAAAAACTCAAAGAGTTGCGTCAGGACGAAAAGACAGAAGATAATCTCTCTTTTATTGCTAAGCTTGAACAAGTCGAAGCACTTATCAAGGACGAAAAAGACTTAAAAGCTCAGATCAAAAAGGACGATGCGGCACTTCAAGCAAAAACAAAAGAAACCATAGAAGCCTTAACTGATGAGCAAGCTCGTAATTTGCTGAGTGAGAAATGGATTTCACCGATAGTAACCACACTGCAAGGTCTTCCGGAGTCTATTGTTGATGCTCTTGTTGGAAAGTTGCAGGCACTCAGTGCTAAATATGCAACTACATATTTTGAGGTTGAAACTCAGATTAAAGAAACAGAAGCACAGTTGGCATCAATGATTGACAGTTTGTGTGGCAGCGAATTTGATATGAAAGGACTCAGCGAGTTCAAATCGCTGTTGACGGGTAAGTAATATGGAAAACAGCAAAAAACCCGCCATTAGATTTGCCGGATTCGCTGAAGCTTGGGAACAGCGTAAGCTATCAGAAATGGCTGATATTGTCGGCGGCGGAACACCGAGTACAAGCAACCCAGAGTATTGGGACGGAGAGATAGATTGGTATGCTCCGGCTGAAATGGAGGGGCAAAGATATGCTACTGGAAGCGTAAGAAAGATAACTGAACTGGGACTTCAAAAGAGTTCTGCGACGATGCTTCCAGCAGGCAAAACAGTTCTTTTTACAAGTCGTGCTGGAATTGGGAAAATGGCTATTTTGCAGCGTTCTGCCGCAACCAATCAAGGATTTCAGTCCATTGTTTTGAAAGACGGATACAACCCATATTTCATTTATTCAATGGGTAGCCAAATCAAGGAAAAAGCAGAGAGCGTTGCCTCTGGCTCCACCTTCCTTGAAATCTCCGGGAAGATGCTTGGCAATCTTGTTTTAAGCATACCAAACGAAGCAGAACAGAGCAGGATTGCTGATTACTTCCGCAACATCGACAACCTTATCACCCTTCATCAGCGTAAGTGTGATAGGTTGCAGAATGTCAAAAAGTCGATGCTTGAAAAAATGTTTCCGAAAAATGGTTGCAGTGTTCCAGAAATTCGTTTTGCTGGATTTACTGAAGCTTGGGAACAGCGTAAGTTGGGAGAGGTAGCAAAATATCGTAACGGAAAGGCTCATGAAAATGATATTTCAGAAGATGGAAAATATTTTGTTGTAAATTCAAAGTTTGTATCCACTGATGGAAAAGTAAAAAAATTCTCTAACCAACAAATAGAACCATTATACAAAGGGGAACTTGCATTTGTATTAAGTGATGTTCCAAATGGTAGGGCGATTGCTAGAACATTTTTAGTTGATAAGGATGATAAATATTCGCTAAATCAGCGCATTGCGGGTATAACTCCATTGGATAAAACAGATTCATATTTCTTGCATATTTTGATGAATAGGCATCCTTATTTTCTTAGATTTGATGACGGAGCAAAGCAAACAAACTTATCAGTCAATGATGTAATGGAATTTGAAACTTACTATCCATCATTTGATGAGCAAGCTAAAATTGGTGTGTATTTTTTGACATTGGACAACCTTATCACCCTTCATCAGCGTGAGTTAGAAAAGCTGAAAAATATCAAAAAATCAATGCTTGAAAAGATGTTTGTTTAATCGGAAAGGAGGACA
>SAAB01000109.1 GCA_009929615.1 Clostridia bacterium
CTTGACTATAACTTGCCATAGTAATCCACCTTTCCGATGATAGTTAAACCTATCATATATTATTTAGGTTACTGTGACAACAATCCTACCACACAGGGTTTTATTGGTTTACCATTTAAATAGAATATGCGATAGCCATCCATATCTTCAATTACTTTTTTCAGGTACTGAACTCTTTTATAAGCTTCATCATATGATGATGATTGTTCCTTATAAAAATTCGTTTTTTGATATAACATTTGTGTAAGTTCTTGTACTTGTGTATTGAATAACATTTTTACTTCTTGCACAACTTGTTTGCTAATAGATGATGCCTGTTCCTCATTTTCTTCTTTGTATTTTATGTAATAATCAATTATTTCCGGATTACTTTGAATTAAAGAGGTCGCAGCTTTTTCTTTATCCGTTTTTGACATTTCTTTTTTCTTTTTTGGTAGGACTTCATAGAGATACTGGTTTAATAGAAATCTTAAGCCAGCATCTTCAATAGATGGGGCTATATTTTTCAAATTTCCAATCATATCATTTCGGTTGATAAAAGTTTCATCTCTCGTCAACATATCACGTGGGGTTAAAAGTACATAATCACCACTAAAGCATGGAAGCAGGTATTCATGAGCCATCCATGTGTTCGTTTCATAATTGAATTCTACTTTTGGAACATTAAATTTTTTGCATTGGCAATTATCTAAATTTTCTATTGCGAATTGCTGATTGTATTCTAATATATATTTTTTTGTGAAATTGGTTGTAAAGTCACTGATTTTATCTCTACCGACTAACGGGCTGATAAGACATAATTTTTCCAAATGTGGACTTTTGGTAACAGTTTCTTTCCCAAAATCAGCAAAAATAGTTTGAAGTCCATTATGCAAATTCTTAGCAAATTCCTGCCCCAATCCTCGTCCACCATTACCGTCCAGACTAAAGCCAAGCCATGTTTGCTTTACCTCTGAAAACAAATACCAACTTGTCATCATACCTACAGGCAATTCTTTATATTTTTCTGCTTGCTCTTGTAAGAAAAGCAGATATCGAATAATTTCTTTGTGTATGTTTTGGTATTCATCTTTTTCACTATTGAATAGTAAAAATGGATCAACAAAAAGTGGCATATCGTTTATAAGTGATATGTTAACAGCTCCATATGATTCAATTAAATCTTCATCTATACAAAAGAAATCTGAAAAATAAATATTCAATCCTTCCATGTTTCTGCCTCCTTACAGTTTTAAATTTTCATGTTTTTAATCTAATGATCTAATTAGAGATTCAATATACGCTATTTCATCATTACTAAGTTTGTATTTTTTATAAAGTTCTTCATCTGTCTGTGAATGTCAACGAATTTCTTTACCACTCGCTGACGAATTTGTTTGCCACACCGCTAGCCAAATAGTTTGCCAGTTACCATGATTTTGCTGATGAATTTGTTTACCATCAGTGCTAGTGAAAAAGTTTACCACTTGATATTAAATTTGTTTACCACTTTGATGTTTTTAATAGGGAAGTACCAAGGCACTTCCCCTTATTTGATTTACCAGCCGCAAAAATTAGGAAAGTTTATTCCGTGGTTGCGTAAAATAGTTTCAAGCTGGTCAGTATGTTTTCTCAAAGATTGATAATCTTCACGAAGCTTGGTAAAGCTTTCTTCGGCTTCCTGAAGTGCTTCTTCAGCAATCATATAATCGAGTTCAAGATCAGTCATTATGAAACAGCCTCCTTTCCGTCATCAGATACAACGGCGGCATGTTCTGCCCGGTAAGGATTATCTGAATTCATATTTAATACATGTGACCGAAAGGTGAGTCTGTCAATCAAGGCCGTTACCATAGTCTGGTTTTCAAACATGGAAGTCCATTCTGAAAACCTTAAGTTAGTTGATACAATAACGCTTCGGCGTTCTGCTCTGTCAGCTACCACCTTAAATAATAATTCTGACTGGTGACGGTTAAAAGTAAGATAGCTCAATTCATCAATGATAAGTAGGTCTGCTTTTGCTATTTGCTTTTCCAGACGAACCAGTTTGTGATTGTCCTGTGCTTCGATCAGCTCATTCGATAGATTTGCTGCAGTGTAGAACTTTACATTCATGCCCTGCATACAGGCTTTCACGCCAAGGGCTATGGAAAGGTGCGTTTTCCCGGTTCCAGGGTTTCCAATCATCACAATGTTCTGCCTTTTACTGACAAAGCCGCAAGAAGCAAGTTCGTTTATGAATGCCGCATTCATATGTTCAAAACGATTATAGTCAAGTTCATCCATGGTTTTGATATAGGGAAATCCGGCGTACTTTATTTTTCTTCTGCGCGTGCTTTCCTGTCTGGAGTCCAGCTCCAGTTTCATGAGTGCAATCAGGAAATCTTCATAACTCTGGTTCTGATCCAGTTGCCTTACAACATCCGTATACTGGTTAAACATGGGTGTACGCAACTGTTTGGAATATAATTCGATGGTCTGTGACTGTAAGCTTTTCATTGCGTAGCCACCCCGCATTTCTCGTCGTACTTTGATAAATCAGTAGCTGTAACCGGTATTTCATATTTGAAATACAACACATTTGACTCTGGAGTTTCATGAAGCTGAGATCGGATCATATCTACAGTTGGTATAAGGTTCTGTGGAAGCAGTTCCTTTATGGAGAGAATCCTTTCTTCTCCATAATCCACGCATAAGCGTAACAGTTTGACCATTTCAGCATTACCACCAGGGAGCAAGCGTCCCCAGTCAAGAAGTTCTTTGGTAACATTTGTTTTTACCGGCTTAGCTTGAAATACACTTCGGGGCTTACGTTCTAAAAGATCAAGGTAATGTTCAAGTCGGTATTCTGTCTTGCCTGTGCCGTAAATGCGGTCGTAGGTGGCAATGATCTCATTGTCGTAAAAGAAGCAGACTTTATTTGCATATCCCTTGGCCACAATGGTTTTACGTAAGCATCTGACAGGAACGGAATAATTGTTCTTGTCAAAGCGTACAGTTGAATAATCGCCGACAATAGGAGTTGCCGTACGGCTTGTATCAAAGCGGTAGGCTGGTACCTGCTTTAATGAATACCACTCTTCATCATATGCCTCTCTGATACATGAGGTATGTGACTGGACTTTATGCGTGTTGCGGTAGCCGAGACAATCCTTAAGAAGCTTAGTATTTAGCTCCTCGAGACTGGCTACTCTCGGAACGGGAACCATGAAGTTTCTTCGGGAATAACCAACCAGATTTTCTACAAGCCCTTTTTCGTTACCACTGGCAATGTTACAAAAGTCGGTCTTAAATGCGTAATGGGCAGCAAAGGATTTATATCCATCGGTTGCTTTTGCATGAAGACCAAAACCTTCTTTTACAGCAACCTTGGCATTATCAAAAATGAGTCGCCTTGGAACACCTTTAAAGTGATCAAACATCAGCTGCTGTGCTTCTAAAAAGGACTCAATGTTCTGAGAATAGAATGCCTGTACGAAGATATCGCAGCTGTAACAGAGACGTCCACAGAAGAAATATACTTTTCTTTTCTGGTTATCAATGTAAACAGTAGACTCACCCCAGTCAATTTGGATCGCATCACCTGGCTCGTATTCCAATGGAATATCCGCCTGCGGTGGAACAGCAACTTCAATTCGTAAAGCTTTGACCTCATTACGAATCGTTGATTCACCGCCTTTAAACCCTTTTTCAGTAACAAGGCGATCATAAATACGTTTTGCAGTATGTCTCTGTTTTGGCAACTGCATTTGCCTGTCCTCATCAAGACAAGTCTTGATGAATTCTCTGATTTCATCCGTGATGACTTCAGAATCCCGCATGTATGGTTTACGAACATCGGGATGCGTATTGCCTTCACAGTACTTTTTTACCGTCGGTCTTGAAATGTTTAGCCTTCGGGCTATAGACCGAATTGACTCGCCCTCATTGTAGAGGGTACGGATTTGATAATATAAATCCACTTCAACAATCACACCTTTCATCTCCTTGTAAGAATATTTACTACTCTTAAATCTTACAAGATTTTTATTTCAAGGTGGTAAACTAATTCGCTAGCGAATCGGTTAAAAGTGGTTAACTATTATAATAGCGTTTACAGCGATATAGTTTTCCATTGAAGTCTATTGATTTACTAGAAATATTTTATCTCCATTTACAGTGTACCAATTACTGCTGACAACTCTAATATAAATTCAGACTCCATGTGATTCTGTCACAGAACTAGTAGAAGTATTATTGCTATAATC
>SAAB01000054.1 GCA_009929615.1 Clostridia bacterium
GCCCTCGGAGAGCTATTCGCTATCAATATCTACAGTTTTCAAGGCTCGTTTGAGCCTCTTTTTTGACTCGGTTTTCTCATAAATCATTTGACACTACCTAAAAAATCAAATTCTTATTAACAGTATAATATGTTCCGTAAAAAAAGGAAAGCATGATTTTTTTGTTAATTTTCAGTCAAACATAAAATATGCACAAAAGAAATGACTAAAAAAAGATAAAATCGACAAAATAAAGAAATTGTCCAATTATTTCAGAAAATTAGTCACACAAATGCCTAAAAATATAGTATATTTTAAAGTAGGATTACTATGCGATTTTAGTAATTTCTGAAGATTACGGAGTGAAAAACAATCAATCAATTTTTTGAAAACGGAGGAGGAATTCGGAAAAGAAAATGCATGTAACTTGTCGAACAATCATGTAATTAGAGGAAAGGAGGGAGAGTCTATGCAGAGCGTGTCAAAACGATTTTTTAAATATTTGATGGCCTTTATATGTATTTTTATTTTACAGATGTCTGTAGTGGCATTTGCTGAAGAAGTACCACAGCCTGAGAGTCCGACGGAAAACGTTGTCGAAAGCAAAGCAGTCATTGAGAGTGAGCCAGTGAATGAAAGTAAGCCGGTCATTGAAAGTGGACCAGTGGACGAAAGTAAACCGGTAAACGAAAGTGAACCAGTGGATGAAAGTAAACCGGTAAACGAAAGTGAGCCAGTGAACGAAAGTAAGCCAGTGGATGAAAGTAAGCCAGTGGATGAAAGTAAGCCAGTGGATGAAAGTAAGCCAGTGGACGAAAGTAAACCGGTAAACGAAAGTGAGCCAGTGAACGAAAGTAAACCGGTAAACGAAAGTAAGCCAGTGGATGAAAGCAAGCCGGTCATTGAAAGTGAACCAGTGACTGAAAGCAAACCAGTCAGCGAAAGCGAGAAAGAAAAGCTTGAGCCGATGGTGGCAACAGTTTATGCTGTGCAAAATGCAGCACCGACGACGAGAGAAGCGGCAGCACCAATGGAATCGGCAGAAACGACAATTTCGATTGCGAATGTGGAACAGGTTATTATTGATGTAGATAGTAACTTCAGGTTGTTAATTACAACCCAGAAAACCGACGGTTCTGAAAGCGTTTCATCAGTCTATACGAACACAGCAACAATTCAGTCGTTAAGTATTAAAGCCAGCAATATGATTAAGCTTGGTACGAATGTGAGCAGTGGAGCATATGCCACGTCGGGTACGAAAAATGAACTGGCAATGAATTTAGCGGCAGTACTTTTGCGGGCGGAGAAGATATTCCTGGCAACAGACAGTGAATTCTCATGGAATGTGAAGAGCATGGATATTCAAGCAGCACCGGCAGCACCATCGACATTGAATCCGGTTGCAAGTTATGTAGAGAATACCTATAAGGCACATACCTATGAAGTACAGATTAAGAACACCTCAGTTAATGCATCGGAAGATATTCATATTCAAGCTACAAACAAATCTGACAATTCAGATGATGATGCAGAAACAGTAGAAGTAGACACTTCCAGTTCAGCTTGGCAAGAGCTGAAAGCAGAAGCAGAAGCATCCCTTACGAAAGCAACGCAGGACTTAAAAGATGCCCTGAATGAAGGAACAAAATCAACCAGCATGTTTGTTACTGTAAAACCGGAAACAGCGATTGTACAGATAATAAACAGCTCAATCACTGCAGATGATATTCGTATTGCAGCAAAAACAAATGTTAATGTAACTACAAAGAGTCTTGGTGTTGGCCTCGCAGTCAATGTTATTTTAGCAGACTCTCAGATTGACATTCAGAATTCTGCCTTAAAGGCAATCGGTGGAGCAGCCAATACTCTGGATACACTTCCAGACGGCACAGTTTCCCTTTTAGCACAGACAGATGTGAATGCAGCAGCCAATGCAACAGCAGGTGTCGGAAGTTTTGGTATTGCAGTAGCCGTTGTACTTGGAGATACACATGTAAAGGTTGATGGCACAACCGTGAATGCAAAGGGCGATATTGAAATCGCAGCAGACAATCACCTGGTGTCAACAGCAGCAGCAACAGGTAAGAAGAACAATGAGAAACAGAGTGGAATTTATGTAGGTGTATCCGTAGTCAATGGAACAACCTATGCAGCGGTAACGGACACGGCGACAAAGACCTCTGGTCTGACAGCAGGGAATGATATCCGCATAACATCTAATCAGTATGGAACGACAACTACAACAGCTGTTTCGCAGCTGGAAAAAAATGTCGATCCTGTTAATAATGATATGGACGCATCTGTCACCCGAATTACTACTATGGTAAAACAGGCATTAACGACAGTCGTCATTGAAAAAGCAGATGGTGTTAAAGAAAACATCGCTAATAAATTTAAAGATAATGAAGTCCTTACAAAATTAAAAGGTGCTCTTTCATCTGCATTTAGTCAGGAAAGTCTTGCACCGGAAGCAACGGAAGAAGAACTGGCAGGATTAACAACAGGCGGTATTGAACTTAAATATAAGGCCGCTGATGCAACGACAACGATACCTGTGGATGTCAAGATTACGATCACACCTCATAATATTGAAGGTGAAACAATTCGTTCATGGGTAGTTTCAGAAGGTAAAGTAAGTACAAAACAAACAAATTTTAAACCGGGAACTTATATCATAACATTCAGCAACCTTCCAGCGGATTATGAAGCTATTGGTGAGATGACCATTGTTGTTAAGGCAGCTCAATGTTATACAAAAGAAATCGTTTTCAAGAAAAAAGATTACGATAAGAATCAGCTGGTGGGATCAGCAGCAGTAACTGTTGTAGATATGGATAACAAAGCATACATTGATTCCGCAGGAACCATGGATGCAGGCGGCAGTGTTACTGTAGAAGCCAATGGCATTTCCCAGACAACAGGTCGGGCAGACGCTTCTTTTATCGACAGTGTTTTCCAGACAGTACCCGCAGACGGTTCAATTTATATTTCCATAACCACACCAAACCAGGCAGAAGTCATTCCGAGTGAAATCTATATGCAGAATGGCACCAAATGGTCATCAGCAACAGTAAGCTCAAGTCAGAAACTTGCGATGTTCCCTAACAATATCGGTTCTGAAGCCCTTCTTGGACTTAAAGAAGGAACCTACCGTATCGCATTTAGCATTGATAGCAGCTTATACAAATTATCAGATATTACAGCTTATACTGTTTACACAGAAAAACCGGATTTCCTTACCCAGGAACAATGGAACAATAAGGGAACCAAAGCTTATTATTACTATGATATTAAATTAAAAACAGCAACTCGTATGTTAAAGGACAACGCAGGGAAAATCATTTATGACCCATTTGGTAAACCAATTGTTACTGAATATGTCAAAGGCGTTTTAGAAACAGTAACCCTCGTTGCAAAAGACACATCAACAACAACTCCGGAACCTACCAAAGTATCAGCAGGTGTGGGTATTGGCGTCAATGTTGTAAACAACAGTAACCAGGCGTATATCCGTAATGCAACTGTCAAAGCGGATAACTTAACAGTAAAAGCAGCTAACGGAACCTATAAGGGCGTTGATGCAAAAACTCCAGAAGTTATAGCAGCCAGCCTTTCATCTGTTACAGCTCTTGCTGGATACAGCAGCGGTAATTTCGGTATGGCCGGAGCAGTCGCTGTAAATGTTGCCGATAATGATACGACAGCATTAATCGATAACGTAAAATTATTTATCCGGACACCTAAAGGAAATATTCATGTAGGGTCCACATCCTTAAGTAATACAACGACCGTCGCTACCGGTACAAGTGGCAAGGGAGCAACAGCCACCATCGGCGTAGGTACAGGTATTGCAGTAGGCGTATTAAGTGAAACAGTCACATCAGAAATATCAGCAAATTCTTCTATTAATATAGAAGGAACAGGAAACAGTGTCGGCAATGTTGAAGTTATAGCAGATTCCCAGGGATTGACAACAGTAACAGCAACAGCAGGAACAAAGGGCGGAAAATCCGTTGCTCCAGTCGTTGTAGTAAATATTGTCAGTGCAGATACGGAAGCTAAAATGCCGGCAACAGGAAGCACTACCCTTTTAAATGCGGTTGGTACCGTAACAGTTAGTGCAATATCTAAAAGAAGAAAAGTTTCTTCCGGCAGTGCATCTGCAGCTGGTGCTCAGGTAGCAGCTGGTGGCGCAATTGTTGTTGACGTAGCATCTCTGAATCAGAATGCAATCGTTGAAAGAAATATTAACGGAGCAAAGGATATTACAGTTCATGCACTCGGCATGAATACCTCCGAAACAACAACAATGGCTGGAGCCAATGGTGCAGCAGAAAAAACAGACAAGAAAAAAACAGATACAACATCCGGTAGTGAAACCACTGAGAAAGCGGCCTCGCCATCGGCGGACGATTTAGCGAACAAGGCATTACAGTCCGGCAAAGAAGTAGCCGGGGATTCCGTTGATAGTTCCAAGATTCCATCACAGACACCTCAGAAAGCTGAGACGAGTGAAGGTGCAGTAAGCATCGCAGGTGCGATTGCAGTATCGATTTGGAATGATGCAACGAAAGCCATTTTGAAAGGAACCACAAATTGTTCAGGTGTTTTACATGTGCTCGCAGAGATGTGTGAAACCTTAAGTATATCCGCAGATGCATCCGCAACAATCAGTTCAACAGGCGTCGGTGTAACCGTAGCCATTCTGGTAGCCAATGTGCTTAACCAGGCAATTGTTGAAGGAACACATACTGCCGGAACATTAAAAGTACAGGCAATTATGCCACAGGTAGACACACTTGACAGTACAGGTTTAGTGACAGGTCAGACCGAAGGCATAAACACAGTAACTGTAACATCCCAGTCCGGTGCCGGAGCCTCTAATGTAGGTGTCGCAGGTGCCGTAGCAATTAACATTTATAATGGGAATTACACAGCTTATGTACAGAATGCAACATTAAATGGAACTGGGGAAAGTTTAATCCAGTCAAGAATTCGTCACAACATCGTGACGAAAGCCGGAGCATCTGAAGATTTACCAGCAGCTTCCAGTACAAGTGATACAACAAAGAAAACTGGTGTTGGTGCATCCTTTGCCATGGCACTTGCAACGATTAAATCCAATGCCTATGTTGCAAAAAATTCAAGAATCACAACAAAAGGTAGTCTGAAAATTTTGGCAGAAGCCATTAATGACGTTCAGACTGAAGCGGTTGCCGGGGAAGATGGTTATGGCGAAAAAGGCCAGGCTGGAAAGATTCAGTTTATCTTCTTAGATGGCGACGGAAACAAGATGAAAGATTCAGGTCTTGTGGTTAAAGTGGGCAGCTCGTTATTGAACGTGGATTCTTCAGGAACCTTCTTCTTAGAAGCAGAACTTGGCAAAGAATACACCGTAACAATTGCAGGAGTACCAACAGGCTACAAGATGCCATCCCGGACAACTTATAAATTTGTTCTTGGCGAAAACGGTTTTAAACGTACAATCGTTATATACAAGATTGGCCAGGAATCCAAAGAGCAGTATGCATCTGTAGATGCAGCAGTTGCTCTGAATATCATTTCTTCTGAAGCAAAAGCAGAGGTCCAGAGCGGTTCAGTAATTGACGCCGATAGAAATCTTACCATTCATGCAGAAGGAACAACCACATCAACAGCAGTGAGCAAAGGTTCAGCTAAAGCGTCAAATGTAGCAGTAGGCGGTTCGGTTGCAGTAAATATTGTAAACGAAAAAGTTTCTGCACTTTTTGATGGTATGGCAGCAATCGGGGGCAATGCAGAAATTACAGCACTCAGCAACAGTGCAGACGTAGCTTCGGCTTATGCCACAGCTTCAGGACTCCAGTTAGACAGACTGAAGAGTAAATTCAATGTAAGCATTGATGACCTGATTGCAGGATTGAAACCAAATCAGACAACAGGAGCGGGCACACCTTCGAAGCCAACGAACATTGCGGCAACGATAGATGGTCTTCTTTATGGAAAAGACGCTGGGCAGAGCAAAGCACTTTCCGGTACCAATGGCAGTCTTATGATGAAGGTTTTGGAAGCTCTCGGTGTAAAAACAAATGAGACCCAGGCTTCAACAGGAAGCACAGGTACAACTGGTGATGCAGGTGCTATATCTGCAGGAACAGCTAAAAATGAAGCAACAGCTTCTACAGGAGAAACAGGTTCTACTACAACAAAAGAAACAAAAGTCAGTGTAGCAGCAGCTGTAGGCGTTAATGTGAGCGACCATACAACCGAAGCAAAGGTTAATGGAACAATTACTCCAAAAGCAGCCGAAAGTATTGTTACAGTAAAAGCAACAAATAATAATAATTTCAAAGCATTGGGAACAGGAGCAGCCGTATCCAGTGGTACAGCGATTGCTCTTGGTGTGGCAGTTGCAGTGAATTCAAGTAAAACGCTTGCTGAGATTGTCGGAACTATCGGTTCTTTGACCGTTAAAGCAGGTAACGTACTTGTTCAGGCAGACACCAATATTAATACAACCAATGGATTTGAAGACGATATTGCAGCACAGGCCATTGCCGGAGCAGGTAAAGGTTCTGAGAGCGGCGGTGCAGCAGTTGCCGGAGCCGTTGCAGTATTTGTAAACAATGCAATAACCAAGGCATCCATCGGAAATAACTCCATAGTTTATTCCAATGGCAGTGTCAAAGTTCTTGCAAATGAAAAGAGCAAGATTGCAATCCGCGCATGGGGCGCATCCATCAGTAATAGTCTTTTTGATGAACAGACCCAGGGTGGACAGACTGCAGGCGGTTCTGCAACACCAGCAAAAACACCTGGTGAAAAGGGCAGCGGTATTGGTGCAGCATTTGCAATCATTTATTCCAACAGCCAGACAGAAGCATCTATAGGCAATGGCACTTCTATTGCAGCAAACTCTCTGGATGTTATTGCACAGAAATTACGTGTTAGCTCAGGGGATTACCGTTTTGATGGTGTTCAGTTGAATGGACAGCTTACTATTGGAACAAAACCTCAGACCGTAATTCAGATTAATACAACAAGTGCAGCCGATAATACAAAACCATTAAATTTCAATGATGTTTTCCAGGAAGGATTAAATCTGTTGAATTACCTTGCTTCCCATAACTATTATGTAGAAGCAGCAGGCGGTTCGGTAGCATCTAATTCGAAATTCTCCGGGGCAGGTTCATTCGCAGTAATTATTATGAATGATAGTGTTAAAGCACTCATTGGAGACAATGTAACCCTTCTTCTGTCGAATGACGCTGTTGTTAAAGCAATCTCCGATATTAATATGATTACTATCGGTGGTGCATTGGCATATGGCAATCAGACAGGTGCAGGTATCAGCAGTACAGTTATTATAAATAATGGTATCGCAAGTGCCATTATTGGTGACAGGTTAAACTATACAGGCCGAAATCTGACAGTGACGGCGGATGCTAAAATGGATGTTTTCACATTGCTCGTAGCAGCTTCTGCAGCAGCAAAGGACCCATCAGATACATCCGGTGGAAGTCAGACAGCCTTAAACGGTGTTGTCAATGTTTATGTATCCGATATGGATATTACAGCAGGCATTGGCGAATCATCAACGATTAATGCGACAGGTGATGTAACTGTTAAAGCGACTCATACCTTAGAGCATACAGGCATTGTAGGTGGAGCATCTTTGAGCAGTGGCCTTGGTGCCGGAGCATCCTCTGGAGTTATTGTTATTAATCAGGACGTTCTTGCTTATCTTGCACAGGGTGCAGATATTACAGCAGCTAATGTTTATGTGCTGGCAAATCAGGACAGCCGTTTGGTAGAAATTATCGTTAACGGTGCAGTCGCAGCCGGCGAACAGGCAAAAGCAGCGATTGCTGTCAGCCCGGCAGTGCACGTGATTAAAAACAATACAAGTGCTTACCTTGGAGCACCTAAGGCAAATGGTGAATCCGTGGTAACAAAAGCTTCAACAATTGGTACAACAGGAAAAGTTGAAGTTAAAGCAACAGATAATACCTATATTCTCGTTCTTTCCGGTGGAGCAGCAGTCAGCACTCAGAACAGCGGTGTTGGTGGTTCTATTCAGGTAAATGTATTCCTGAAAGAAGTTAATGCAAAGGTTGGCACAGGCAGTAAAAATGTTTTTGTCACAATTAGTGCACCCGACGGATTGACCGTAGAAGCAAACGCAACAGAAAAGATTTATTCTTTTGTAGTTGGTCTTGGCGGCGGAACGAAAGCTTCTGTATCCGGTTCTGTGGACGTTCTTGTTCTCAGCAATCAGGTAACAGCAGGCCTTGGCGATTATGTTCGTGTAGAAACCAATACAAACAGAGGAAATATTACAGTAAAAGCAACAGATACATTGAACCAGGTTGCAGCAGCCGGCGCAGTTGTTATATCTACAGGCGGCGCAGCTATTGGCCTTTCCAATGTAGATGTCATCTTAGATGGTGATGTCAATGCTTATATTGGTAAGAATGCAATACTCCATGCAAATGATGTTCTTGTTCAGGCAAGCAGCACGAATGATTTGGTTTCTGTAGCAATCAGCGGTGGCGTATCCACTGGTGGGCCTACAGTGACAGGTTCCGTTGTTGTTGTTGTTGTTTTAGACCAGAACACAAAAGCTTTGATTGATGCAGGCGCAAATATCCAGACAGCAGGAAATCTTAAAGTCAATGCACATTCAGATACAAAACTTATCGACGCAGTCGGTAATCTGGGTGTCAGCACAAGTGGTCCGGCTGTTGGTGGAGCGGTAGATACCGTTGTATTTGGCGGAAAGACATTAGCTATCGTAGAAAAAGGCGTTGTTATCAGAGCAGGCGGAAACCTTCTTGTAACGGCAGATGCAACAGAAGATTTAACAAATGTTGTTATCGGTCTTAGTGCATCCGGTGGAAGTGCAGCAGTCAGTGGTTCCGTTGCAGTCATTGTGAAAAATCAGCTCGTCGCAGCTGTTCTTGGTCACATGGACGGCAGCACTGCAGTAGCTGATGGTGAAGGCATTGATGTTATTGCACAGGGCAGCGTACAGGTTACGGCAGAAGAAAACTCCGATTTACTTGTTGTTGCAGGAAGCATAGCAGGTTCCAGCGGTCAGGCAGGTGTAGGTGCCGGCGTGATTGTTGTAACAGATGAGCATATAACTCGTGCAGAAATCGGAAACAAAGCCATCGTGGACGCTATGGGCAAGACCGGAGTCACAGGAAACTTTGGCGATGTTATCGTAACGACAATTAACCCAGATGGTAATGAAGCATTATCTTATAAGAAGAAACAACGTGGTCCTCAGACACTCTATGGCGTTGTCGTTGGTGCGTATACAAATTCTACGTTAAACCTCATAGCAATCAGTGCAGCAGGCAGCAGTCAGGTCGGCGTCAGTGTTGCAACAGCAACCTTAGTGGAGTCACAGCAGACGATGGCAAGAATCGGAACAGCAGCAAAGGTTAATACCCGTGCTCGCGAATCCGGTGCGAAAGCCAGCGTTCATGTGGTATCTATTTCAGATACGTCTGAAAGTGTCGCGGGTGGCGGTGCAGCCATTGGTGGCAGCGGCGGTATCAGCGGAACAGTTGTTACTTTTGTAGGAAACAAATTAACATTGGCAGAAATCGCTTCCGGCGGTCAGACCTTTGCAGATGTAGATGTGAAAGTATCCGCTTTATCCGATACAAAAATCTATATTAATGGTATTGGTTTTGCAGTTGGCGGAACAGCCGGTGTTGGAGCAACCTCTTCTGTTTTGGTTATGAAAGATTTTACCAGAGCATTCGCAGGCGGCACAATTAAAGCTATTACAGGCAATATCCAGGTTATGGCAGATGCAGACGAACTTCTTCAGCTCTCTGCAACATCCGTAACAGGTGGTGGAACGGCCGGCGTTGGAGCAGCTATTGGAGTCCTTGTATTCCAGGGCGAGACAACAGCAAAAGTTCTTCCAAGCGCAGTATTAACTGCAGGTAAGGATATTACTGTATCAGCAAAATCCAAAGAAAATATCATTATGACAGTTATCGGCGTAGCCGGTGGTGGAACAGCAGTCAGTGGTTCCGTTGCAGTCCTGATAATGAATGTGGTAACACAGGCAATTATCGATGACAGTACCAATGAATCAAAGGGAACAGCAACAGCTGGTGGAAATATTTTTGTTACTGCAAGTGATACTACTGACCTTCTTGTTGCAGCAGGCGGAGCAGCAGGCGGTGGAACAGCAGGCGTAGGTATTGCTGTTGAAGTTGCCATTTACAGAAATACAGTAACAGGTAAAGTTGGTAACTATAATCAATTAAGTGGAAAGACAATAACTGTTACAGCAAATGCAGACCGTACAATCAATACCCATGCGGTTATGGCAGCAGCAGGCGGAACGGCCGGTGTAACAGGAAGTATTCTTGTATTATCTATTGGAACCAAGACAACGGACAGCGATGCAGATACGATTGATGGACAGTCAGGTCTTTCAACAAATACATCTACAGAAGCTTCAAGCCGTGGTCAGACAGCAGTAAACAATGCTTTTGGACAGAGAGTAGATACAGGAAACAACAATAGTTATATTAATGGTGTGAACACAAAACTGACACAGATGTCAACAAACCTCAATGGTTCTGAGGGCACTCTGGTTTCCGGTTTCTTTAAAGCAGCATCCGTAGATGATAAGACCATAGCTATGATTGGCAATGGTGGCACGACAACGGCAACAGCAGGTGATGTGAAAGTTCTTGCAGAAGAAAAAACAACACTTTATGCAACAGCCGGAAGTGCAAGTGCCGGTGGAACAGCCTCTGTAGGTGTTTCTGCAAATATCGGACTTATTGCCGGTGCTGTAGAAGCTACTTTGGGCGGTGTTGTTCAAAGTACCGGAAACGTTATAGTTCAGGCTCTTTCAAAACTTAATATCGCAGAATTTGCAGCTATTGGCGGCGGTGGCGGTGGTGTCGCAGCTGTTAACGGCACAGTAACTGTATTAAAAGCAGATAATAAAGCAACAGCTAAAATCAATCAGCTGGCTGAAGTAACTGCTGGTAATAATGTCGTTGTTTTTGCAGATTCAGATATTGATATTCTTGTTGTCAATGGTAATATTGGCGGAGCCGGTGCTGCAGCAATCGGAGCAGCAGTTAATGTTGTTATCTTTAATGGCAAGACTGTAGCAGCAATTGAAGCAGCAAAAGTAACAGCCAATACCAATGGTGATGGAGTAGACTTTATTGAAAATGGTAGTACATCATCTATTGATAAGGATGCCACAGTAAACAATAATTCAACGGATACGAAAGCAGTTTCCTCCGAAGTGAATACATCCATTCAAAAAGGTGTATTAGTTGGAGCACATTCTTCTCAGAATATCAGAAACTGGGTTGTATCTGCAGGTGGTGCAGGTGTAGCAGCTGTTATGGGCTCCATAAACGTTGTTATTTTCAATGAAGAAACCGCAGCTTACATTAACGGAACCAATGTGACTGTCAACGGAACGAATGGAGATATCGTCATCCTTGCTGTAGATAATACGGCCATCCAAAATGTTGTTGGCAATATCACCGGAGCCGGTACGGCAGCTGTTGGACTCGGAAATGATACGATTAAATTTACAAAGAAAGTTTCAGCAAAGGCTGAGAATACAACATTGACAGCGGCCAGACATATTATTATTCAGGCAGCCGGCAAAGAAGATTTCCTCAGTGTTGTTGCTGGAGGCGGCGGAGCCGGTGTATCGGCAGTAAACAATTCAGATGCAGTTATTGTCATGAAAAATACCGTTGAAGCCCTTGTGAATAACAGTACATTAACAGCAGACGGAAGTATTCTTCTGACCGCTGAAGATGAACAAAACTATGTGATTACAGCCGGTTCTGTAAACGGAGCTGGTGCAGCAGCTTTTGGCGCAGGTGTTGTTGTTCTGACATCAGAAAATACAACAAGAGCCGAAGCAACAGGTACAACAGATATGGATGCTCTGGGACTTTACGGCGTATCTACTTATGATGGTACATTTACCGGAAGCGGCAGAGACCGTAAACGAAATAAGAGTATTCAATATGGTGTCCTTATTGGGGCTTATAACCAGACGAATCTCGTTGCAGTTGCATTTGCAGCCAGCGGTTCAGGTGCTGTCAGCACAGTAGCAGCATCAACGACGGTTGTTTCGAAGACCCATGTGATTGCCCAGACAAGTACAGATTCTAAAATCAATCAGAGAAACAGAGAGAACCGAAGCAGTGCTTCCGTAGTGAAGATTATGGCTCTTGACAGCTCTGATGAAAATGTAGCCGGTGGCGGTGCAGCCATAGGCGGCATAGCAGGTGTTTCTGCAGTCGTCGTAGTTACTTTGATGAACAAAGATGTATCTGCAATTGGCGGCGGCTCTATATATGCCCCTGCCGGAATAAGCATTATAGCAGATTCCTATGATACTGTATTAATGGTAGCAGCTGGTATGGGCGGTGGTTTTGTTGGCGTCACAGGTACAGCTTCTACATTGAAATATCAGAGTACAGTTACGGCTAAAGCAGATGGTACTTTAAGAACAAATGGTGCAGTAAACATTTTAGCAAAACTGACCACAGATATTAATTTGATGGCAGGTTCAGCCAGTGGTGGAGCAGTTGGTGCAGGTGCAGCAGTTCTTGTATTCCTTTTCAATGGAACTGTTAAAGCCTATGCAGCAGAAAATAGCAACATTACAGCAGGAAGTCTTACTATCGAAGCAGTATCTAACGAAAAACTTATATCCGTAGCTGCAGCAGTTGCAGGTGGTTTCGGTGCAGGCGCTATCTCGGGTCTTGTTGTTATCGCCGAAATGACGACTCAGGCATATACGGAAAATAATGTTACATTAAATATTACAGGTGCAGTGAATATTCATGCACAGGATACACCGAATTATACGTTGACAGCCGGTTCTATAGCAGGTTCCGGTGGATATGGTGCCGCTGGCGCAGCAATTGTTCTTATCTTTAAGAACACTGTAACGGCCATGATTGGTACAAATAATCAGGTGAGTGCAGGAACATTGAATATTCTTGCTGAAACAAACCGTAAATTGAATGTGTACTCAGCCGGTGGAAGTACAGGCGGCGGTGCCATCAGTGGTAATGTTATTGTTATCTCTATCGGAGGTACAGTGACAGACAATGATTCAAAAGCAGCCCTTGGAACTATGGGAACAACAGCAAATCAAAATGCATCAATGTCTATTTCAGAAGCTAATCTGGAAACAGGTGATAAACGAAATGGAAATAGTGTACGTGATGATGCCAACGATTTGATCAATGGTATTCCTGTCAATGTTGCCGGATACTTCGATGCAGCCGCTTTGCTGAACAAAGTTACAGCAGCGATTGCAGCAGGTGGAACAGTTCGCGTCAAAGGTGCATTAACAGTGAGAGCCGTTGATACAACCACATTAGATGCTCTTTCCGGTTCTGTAGCAGCAGGCGGACTGGCAGCAGGTGGAGCCGTATTGATTACCCATATGCAGGGAACAACAGAAAGTTATGTTGGCGGAACGGTTATTCTTAGTAATGCAGCTCCTGTCAATATAAGTGCAGTCCAGGAGATAACAGCAACAAATTATAAAGCACTTACAGGAACAGCCGGTTTTATTGGCGGTCTTGGTGCAGCTGTAACATGGCTGGATGTCACAGGAACAAACTCAGCTTACACAATGAATGGAAGTTCTTTAAGCGGATTTGGTACATTGACAATTCAGGCAACTCAGAATATCAATGTAAGTCCACAGGCCATAGGCGCATCTGCAGGTGCTGTGGGTGTCGGCGTTGCCACAGCGAAGCTGATTGTTTCCGGGAAAAATGAAATTCGTTTACAGGGTACTTTAAATGGTGCAGCGATAAATGCATGGGCAGAACAGACCATTAACACGGATGTTAAAACAATTGCAGCAGCAGGCGGCTATTTTGCAGCAGGTGCAGCAGCAATTGCTCTCGCAGAAATCAAAGGCACAAATCAGGTGACAAGTGATGCAAATCTTACCCTGACAGGTCGGGCAGATATTGGAGCATTCACTTACCTTAAAGCAAATGTAGCAGCTCATGGCTTATCCATAGCCATTGGTGGTTCCTTGGGGCTTCCGGTAGCAACATTGACTGTATCTCCAAAGATATATGCTTATATCACCGGAGGAACAAGTTCCGTTGGTTCTCTTTTACTTCGGGCTTATTACAATGTTAATGGCAATGAAGCACATATGAGGGATAATAATATATCCGTAACAGTAAAAGCTGGTTCAGCAGCCGGCTTAACAGCAAATGCTGTCAATTATGCTTATCTGAATATGACAGGTGAGAATAAGGCCCTTATAACCGGTGGAAGTTTGACAACCAAAGGCGGTGACATTAGTGTCATGGCAAAGAGTTTCCTTAAAACCAGTGGTGAAGGCAGTGGTACAGCTATAGCAGGTGGAGCATCTATTGGTGCAGTCATTGTTTACCTGACAGAAAACTTTACAACGGAAGCGGGCATCACAGCAGGTACAGTAAGTGGTAGAAATATTACAGTACGGGCAGATTCTATAACAGAAACAACATTGACAGCCCAGGCTACAGGTGGTGGAATTCTGTTGGCTGGTACCGGAGCAGATGCAAAAGCAGATATTACTTCTAAAGTAAACGCTTATCTGAAAGGTACTATTACAGCAACTGGAAATATCAACGTGACAGCACAAAAGCTTCTTTCAGTCAATGCGACGGGGCGAAGCGCAGCTTATGGCGGCGGTATCGGAGTTGGTGTTGTTAAAGTAACATTGGTAATTAATCCGGCAGTTCTTGCTCAGACAGCAGGTACTATAAGTGCCGGTGGTGCAGTGAAAGTTCTTGCACTTTATAACAAGAACGAGAACCTTACCAGTACAGGACATCAGATTATTGTATCTGCGACAGGCGGCGCAGGATCGCTCTTGGCAGCAGGTACTGGTGTGGTGGTATCTGTTACCCATAGTGGCAGTGTCAAAGTCAATGGCGAAGGAAATACAAGCGTCAGTGCAGGCACTATTACAGAAAACACAGGTTCAGCCCTTGTATCTAATGCAGATAAGACAACGACACACAATATCACTTACATTGCAGCAAGTCACACAAATATCAAAGTGACAGCAGGAGGTAATACCTTCGCAGGCGGAGCAGCTATTGGTGCAGTCGTTGGAACAATTAAAGATGCGATGCAGACACAGGCACTTGTAAGAGGAACCCTGTCAGCAGAAGAAGATATTCTGATTCAGGCTATTCATTCTTCAAACATTAATGCAGATATTAAAGGTGCATCCGGTGGCTTACTTGCTGCAGGAGTTGCACAGGAACTGACAGTAAATACTGAGACGACAACCGAAGCAAATGCTGGCGGAATTATTAGAGCCGGTTACGACTTTGGCGTATTGGCATCAACAGCGGAAACTATAAATGCCAAGGTAACAGGCTGGTCAGTAGCAGGTTTTGTATCTGGTGGTATTTCAAGACTGTTCTTCAATCTCAGGAGCCGTGTATATGGACGTATTGGTGCAGGTTCTATTGTTAATGCAGGCAGAAACATCACGGTAAATGCAACAAGTGCGGTAGATAAGACAGGAACATCCCAGTCTTCAGCAGCGGCATTTGGTGGTGCAGGTAGTGATGCGGAAGAACAGACCACAGAAGTATATGATACACTCGTTGATATTGGAGCAAATGGCAATGTAAGAGCAACACTGATTTCTGGTTATGATATGGATATTCGGGCACAGAGTGCACATAAAAATTACGGATATGCCACCAATGTTGCCGGAGCAGTTATTGCAATAGGCGTTGCAAAAGTTACACAGAACGTGACAGACAATGTTGTCATATATCTTTTTGAGCCGGTTCTTACAAGCTTAAAGGGAAATCTGTCCATTCATGCAGATGCCAATGTAAATACCAGATTCTTAAAAGCCATGGGTGGTGCAGGAGGTCTGTACAACGGAAATAGTGTCAAGGCACAGGCAACTCTGACACAGACAGCACGAGTGAATTTCTATGACATGGCAAAGTATAGTGATTATGTGGACTTGAGAACTCAGGGCGGAGATATTACGGTACAGACAACGACGACGGCGATTGCAGATGTTCAGGCACAGATTCAGTTTTCAGTCAGCGGTTTAAATACTTTGACTACAGAATCTTATAATACAATGAACATCGTTTCAGAAGTTCTTCTTGGCAATGCAACCCATATGAATTCAGCAGCGAATATTTATATCAATGCTTTAATCAGAGAGATTTATGCCAATGCATGGACATATTCTAAGACGACGGCTGTTGTTAATACTCAGTCCAGACCATTAGCAGAAGTTAATGTTACCGGAAATGCCAGAATTACAGGAAATAATGCGAATCTGACAGCAGCGAGAACATTGCAGATTCTTGCAGATGCATCCGAAGGTACCAAGCTTCACATTCGTGCTTATGCATATGGCGAAACTGCCGGAGGAACAGGCTCTGTTATTTCTATAGCCCGTAACAACACACGACTTTACGGTACAATTACTTTGACAGGAGATGCCTCCGTATTTAGAGCAAGAGACATCGTTATCGAAGCTTCTGTGCCGACTGAAAGTAGTGTTGAATATTCAAAACAGGCAGTATATAAGGCATATACTGTAACAGAATTTATTAAACAAACTATAGAAAAAACAAAATCAGTTATCGAAACAGTAACTGAAAAAATCTGTAAGTGGCTTCCATGGCCGTTTAATAAGATTATTAAATGGATTTCTAAAACCATCGTTAAGGTAATTAGCTGGGTTGAAGATATTATTGTGGTAAAAGTTTTACAGAGTGAAACGGATGCACGGAATGAAGGAAGTTATATCTCAGGAAATTCAGTAGAACTTCATGGAGATATTTACTACGGTTCTAATGCTCCGGTAAGTATTGTGGTTGGTACAGATGGCCGCATCAATGACAGCAATGTCAAATATAGGATTGAGGGAAATAATCTGATTATTGAATCCTACAATTCCAAGGCTATGGGAAGTCTGACCCTGAATTCTTATCGTGGAACAATTAGTGGTGCTGTCAGAGTGCATACCCTCAGTATGATTACAGATATGACAATCACAAATAATTCCAACTACGATTTGATTATCAAGGAATTAAATCTTCAGGCAAATGAAGACTCGGATTCCTGTAACTACAATATTTATTGTCAGGATAATTCAAGCTTCACGATGGAAGATGTTATGGATGTTGTAGCATCCTCCGCACCAATTTTCCGTATTTATACAAATAGCGGAAAGAATGTGACCTATGATGGTTCCTTTACCTATTACACAGCAGAAATGCTGTTCCAGTTCAACGGAGTTGCAGGAAATGTATTCTTTGGCTCGAATGGACACTTAGGCATCAATAAATTAACAATTATTAATGCACTGAATGTAGGAAGTATTGTTTCTCCAATGCGTGCAGATATGTATATTGTTAATAAAGGAACGGACCAATGGGTAAATCCAATTGTTGATATTCAGGCAAATGGTAATGTATACGCAGCATTCACAGTTAAGAAATATGTGGAAGTTGCAGATGAAGCAGCTAAACAAGCACTTCTTAATGCAAATGAAGCTATTAAGAACCTGTTAATTAACAGAGTTTCTGCTGGTGGAAATGCATATGTTACAATGAATCAAGCCATCCTTGTGATAGGTATGCTTACATCTGAAAATACACCTTCTGAACATGAATATACAGTCAATGAACTTCAGGCTGAAAAGATCAATGGCGATGTAGAAATCGTTGTTAATCAGGATATTATTCCTGGCATTGAACACCTTGTCTATGTCAGAGAAGTTGAAGGCACTCTGGTTTACTACAAAGATGTGGAAGGTACAGAAGTCTATGATGACTCCTACACCGGCAAAGTACTTTATATTAAACTGATTGCTGACGCAGGCCTGGGTATTGATATACCACATTATTATCTTGAGAAAGAATGCATTGATGAAATTACAGAAATGGATTTGGATGTTCTTTTTGATAATACAGGATTCATGGATTATCTGGTGGTAACAACAGATGACAGCCAAACCTATACACCAATTGCTGAAGATGATTATCGATGGGACGATGATGGTAATCTCGAAATTCGTGTTGGCGGAGAATTCAGACTGGCAAATGAAAATGAAGCAGTCTGGTATTTGCTTAAACGAGGTGACGATGATTACACATCCGATATACCTATTATTGGATATCGTCTTGTAGGTTTAAACAAAACCTATACCTATCAGGTAAACGGTAATCCTCTGACCGGTTATGAATATTTTATACAGGATGAACATGGCGATTGGTATGGTTACAAGATGGTAGAGGTTATCAAAAAAGAAACCGAGAACGTATTGACTCAGAATACGATTCAGACGGAGCACAGTAAAGATGGACAGTATAATATTAAAGATGTTACGACGGTCGGAGATATTCAGTTGAATGCATCCGCATCCGGCGATAACAAGACAGTTGTTATTATTGAAGGAAGCGTATTATCTTCCGGAGAAGAGACTGTAAGCTTTAATGGCACAGGGCATACGGAACTTCAGTTTGTAAGTGGTGGAAAATTTGGCGGCGAAAATGCCGACGTAACCATTCAGACAGAATCTGTTACAACAACAGCTTCCGGCAAACGCTCTGATATTATCGGAAAGACCGTAACCGTATCTACAGTCAATGGTTTTGGTGCAGACGCACATCCAATTGCTGTTACAGTTGGCAATCTTGGTGGTGGATTTAACACAGGAAATACAAATAGTGGTTCTGTATATGCAGAAAGTTATTCGGATTTCTATGTGGCAAATGTAATCGTTCCGGCAGATGATGTGATTTCACTGAACCTTCATGGAAAGAATCTGTATGGTCTGAATGCAGAACATCGACTGACGGCAGGAACCCTGGTTGTTAAGGATAGTAATAATATTGGAACTTCTGGAGAAAAACTTCAGACAACTGTTGGAAACGGTGGCTTTGATTTAACAGCTGTTGGAAATATTTATCTGAATCAGACGGGCAGTGCAGCTGTTCAAAAAATTAGTGCAGGTGGTATGCTGGTATTTACAGCAACCGGAACGATCGCTAATACAGGAGCAACATCGTTGATTACAGCAAAGGATATCGTTCTTGAATCAGGTAATGCAATTGGTTCACAGACTATGGCCTTGAATATTGCACAGCTTACAGGCGGAAGCCTTAAGGCTAAGGCGATTGGTGATATCTGGCTGAATCACACAGGCAATGACTTGAATATTATCGAAATCCTCAGCACGGACGGTAATATATCGGTGGTAACAGATGGAAGCATTCTTAATGGTGCCGAAAGCGGAAAGGCAGCAATTACCGGAGCAGAAGTTGTTCTGGATGCTGGCGGAAGCATTGGTACGGAAAGCAAACCATTAACCATTGATACAGAAAAAATTCGAGCAGAGGCTGAAAATAATATCTATCTTGATGCAGGTGAAAATGAAATTGCAGTAATGCTTAAAGCTTTATATGTTTATCTGACTGCACAGACGGTTTCCGGCCATGTTGAAACAGCAGGTCTGGATGTCGTGGCAGAAGGGAATATTGAACTTGGCACAATTGCAATGAACGGAAAGCTCACAGTTCATGGTTTAAAGAGTAATACCGGAGGTATTATTTTAACGGCGGCTGGAGCTACTGAGATTGTTAATGCACAGGCAGATACGACGGCAGAAATTACAGTTCAAACCGGCGATTTAATTATTCAGAAGATTGCTGCAAAGAATAAAGTAGTTGTTGCCGCTGAGGATGGCAATGTATATGCCAAAGGTGATGCAGAGTCTAATATCGTGACAGATATTCTTGAAATGGAAGCATCCGGTGCTATTGGTCAGACAGATAAGTTTGTGATTGTTAAAGCCGATGGCGATGCAGGAAGGCTGACGTTAACAGCTTCCGCTGGTGCAGGAATTCATGTTCAGGATATTAGCACAGAACTTAATGTACTCACTGTGAAGAGTGAAGAAGGAAATGTTTATCTGAAGACAGAAGGCAAACTGCTCAATGGTCTTTTAGAAGATGCTGAGGAAGCCAATGTTACAGGTAAGAATATTCTTCTCGAAGCAGAAAGTGCAGGAACCTTTGAGAAACCGTTCACAACAAATCTGATTGTAGATGCCACATTAGAAGCCGATAAGAACGCATTGATTATTCGTACAAAGAAGGATTTGACGGTTCATGATATTGGAACAGAAGGAATTCTTCCAATTACAGAAATGAGCAGTGAAGACGGCAATGTTGATTTCAAGGCAGAACGTGCGACAGATATTAACATTTTGAAGGCTGAAAAAGGAAGTATTACACTTCGCATTGACGGCGACTTCACAATGGGTGAGTTACAGGCAGGTAAGGTTGTAAACATTTTTGCAACAGGCAGTATTTCTGGAAATGTAACAGGTGATTTTGAAATTGGAAATCTTGTTGCCGGAACAGATGATGAAGCAAAAAATATCACAATTACAATCACGGACGGAAGTCTCATTAATGGTCTTTTAGATGATGCAGACAGTCCTGTAAATCTGAAGGGTCAGATAATAACTATCAATACGGCAGTAACACCTGTTTTG
>SAAB01000014.1 GCA_009929615.1 Clostridia bacterium
TTTTTAGGAAAGGTGGCAGTCAGATTGATTCGTTAGCCAATCTTGAACAGAAAATTTTGAGCAACTATCTATTTTCTGTCAAGATGAATAATTCAGGTTAAGTTTTAAAATAATTAAAAATACGAAATAGAAAGGTGGAGGGTGATGAGTCTGATTAGTAATATTGTGGAACAGTTAATCAACGGACTGAGAACAGGAAGTATCTACGCCCTGATTGCCCTGGGATATACCATGGTTTATGGTATTGCAAAGATGATCAATTTTGCTCATGGTGATATTATCATGGTAGGGGCTTATGCACTTTATGTATTTGCTGCACTTCTGGGACTTCCGGTACCTGTATCCATTATACTGACCATCGTTGTGTGTGCAGTCCTTGGAATTACAGTAGAGAGGATTGCTTACAAACCGCTGCGTAGTGCACCGTCACTGGCGGTACTGATTACTGCAATTGGTGTGAGTTACTTTTTGCAAAATATTGCATTGCTTATATTTAAAGCAACACCGATTCCTTTTGGTTCGGTCATTAAAGTATCGTCTTTCAAAATCGGAGGTATTCATATTTCCGGAATTACGATTGTTACCTTTATTGTAACGTTTGTAGCAATGGCAGTTCTGACCTGGTTTATTAATAAAACCCGGGCAGGAAGTGCGATGAGAGCTGTATCCGAGGATAAGGGAGCAGCTGCGTTAATGGGAATCAATGTAAATAAAACGATTTCTATGACATTTGCCATTGGTTCAGCACTGGCGGCAGTTGCAGGAATTCTGTTTATCTGCCAGTACGAATCTCTGTCTCCGACTTTAGGAGCACTGCCGGGAATTAAAGCCTTTGTTGCAGCAGTTCTGGGTGGTATTGGAAGTATACCGGGCGCCATGCTGGGCGGTTTGGTTCTGGGAATTATTGAAAGTATATCAAAAGCTTACATTTCTACCCAGCTTGCAGATGCCATTGTATTCAGTGTACTTGTTATCGTTTTACTGGTTAAGCCATCCGGTTTGCTCGGTAAGATGAAAGCAGAGAAAGTGTAGGTGGCGGCTGTGAATAAAAAGATAAATAAAACAATTATTATTAATATTGTCGCAGCAATTGTTGTCTATGCCGTTGTTATGATTCTGACCCAGGGTGGAATTCTCGGACGTCAGGCGATGTCTATTATTATTCCATGTTGTGTCAACGTTATTTTGGCAGTATCTTTGTGTCTGCTGGTTGGCTTCCTTGGTGAGCTGACATTGGGGCATGCCGGATTTATGTCTATCGGCGCTTATGCCGGCGCTCTGACGACCAATGCATTAGAACTTCCACCGATACTGGAACTTATTATTGCATTAGTTGTAGGTGGTGTGATTGCTGCACTGTTCAGTTTGATTATCGGTCTTCCGGTTCTTCGTCTGAAAGGTGATTACCTGGCGATTGTAACATTGGGATTTGGTGAGATTATTAAATCCGTTATTAACTCTCTGGGATTTACCGGTGGCGCTAAAGGTCTTACCGGTATTAGTGCCTACAGTAATTATAAGAATTTTACGTTTGTATATATTATTGTATTATTGACGATTGTTGTTATTGCAAACTTAGTATACTCTCGTCACGGACGCGCTATTTGTGCAGTACGTGATAATTATATTGCTGCAGAGGCAGTTGGTATTAAAGTCAGCAAGTTCAAAACAATGGCTTTTGTTATTTCCGGATTTTTTGCAGGCGTTGCAGGCGTATTCTATGCCCATAACGTAGGTATTCTTAAACCGGTAAACTTTGATTATAATAAATCCATTGAGATTCTTGTTATGGTTGTGCTCGGTGGTATGGGTAATATTAAAGGTGCCATTGTAGCAGCCGTTATTTTAACAGCCCTTCCGGAGGTTCTTCGTGGAGCATCCGAATATCGTATGCTGTTATATGCGATTGTATTAATTGCAATGATGTTATTTAATAACTCGAAGCTCCGTACCTCACTTCTTGAGAAACGGAATATGAAAAAGGCAATGAACATTCAGAAGGAGGGCGAATAAGGATGGCTTTATTAGAAGTTAAGAACCTTGGTATCTCCTTCGGTGGTCTTCGGGCCGTGGATGATTTGAATATGAGTATTGAGCAGGGAAGCCTGGTTGGTCTTATTGGACCAAACGGTGCCGGAAAGACAACCGCTTTCAATCTGTTGACCGGTGTCTATGCTCCAAGTGAAGGAACGATTACATTGGACGGCGAGAATCTTGTCGGCAAAGGACCTACAGATATCTGTCAGGCAGGTATTGCCAGAACCTTTCAGAATATTCGTCTGTTTTCCAAGATGACGGTTTTGGACAATGTTAAAGTTGCACTGCATAATCATGTGTCCTATGGATTGGTTACAAGCTTTTTCCATATTGGTGCCTATGCTAAAAAAGAAAAAGAGATGGATGAACGTGCCCTTGAGATATTAAAGGTATTTGATTTGGATGGCCAGGCAGATACATTGGCTTCCAACCTGCCTTACGGTAAACAGCGTAAGCTGGAGATTGCCCGTGCATTGGCTACAGAACCAAAACTCCTTCTGCTGGATGAGCCGGCTGCCGGTATGAATCCTAATGAGACGAAGGAATTGATGGATACAATCCAGCTGATTCGTGATAAATTTAAGATTACGATTCTACTGATTGAACATGATATGAAACTGGTATCAGGTATTTGTGAGTATCTTTATGTATTAAACTTTGGTATGGAACTTGCTCATGGCGAGCCGACAGAAGTTTTGAATGACCCGAAGGTAATCACAGCCTATCTGGGCGAGTAGGAGGTAGTATCATGGCAATGTTAAAAGTTACAGATTTACAGGTATATTATGGTGTGATTCAGGCAATCAAAGGTCTTTCCTTTGAGGTTAATGAAGGCGAAGTTATTGCCCTCATCGGTGCCAATGGTGCCGGAAAGACAACCATTCTTCATACAATTACAGGACTTGTAGAAGCAAAAAACGGCACAGTGGAATTTGAAGGTAAGAATATTACCAAGATGCCGGGACATAAGATAGTAACCCTGGGAATGGCCCATGTACCGGAAGGCCGGCGCGTATTTGCAGATCTTTCTGTTCTTGAGAACTTAAGACTGGGAGCCTATACCCGAAAAGATAAAGATGAGATTGCTAAATCTCTGGAGATGGTTTATAAACGTTTTCCTCGTCTGGAAGAGAGAAAGAATCAGCTGGCAGGAACCTTAAGTGGTGGTGAACAGCAGATGCTTGCTATGGGAAGGGCATTGATGTCCCATCCTAAGATTATTCTTATGGATGAACCGTCCATGGGACTTTCACCAATCTTTGTTAATGAGATTTTTGATATTATCAAAGAGGTCAGTGCCGGCGGAACGACCGTTCTTCTGGTTGAACAGAATGCGAAAAAGGCACTGAGCATTGCGGACAGAGCATACGTGTTGGAAACAGGAAAGATTGTATTGGAAGGAAATGCGGATGAACTGATGAATGATGAATCAGTGAAAAAAGCATATCTGGGAGAATAGGGGGAATTCATATGAGTCATACAGTTATTACGATTGCCCGTCAGTATGGCAGCGGCGGTAAAACCGTTGGAAAGATGCTGGCAGAAGATTTGGGAATTCATTGTTATAACAGGGAGATTCTTCGAATGGCTTCCGATGAGAGTGGTATCAGCGAGGAGCTGTTTGGCAAGGCTGATGAACGGCTGAAATCAAGCCCTCTTTACCGGATTGCAAAACGGGTTTACACAGGTGAGGTTTTATCACCGGACAGTGACGATTTTGTTTCAAACGATAATTTGTTTAATTATCAGGCAAAAATTTTAAAACAGCTGGCGGAAGAGGAGTCCTATGTGGCCATCGGACGCTGTGCAGATTATGTGCTTAAAGAGTATGATGATGTTGTCAGTGTTTTCATTCATGCACCTTTTGATTTTTGTTTAGAACAGGCTATGAAAAAGTTCAGCAAAACAGAGGATGAGATGCGGAAATATATCCAGAAAACGGACAAGCATCGTGGGGATTATTATAAATATTATACCGGCCAGGAATGGTATGATGCCAGAAATTATGACTTGTGTCTGGACAGCAGCAAGCTTGGATTTGATGGCTGCGTCGAAGCGATTAAAGCTTATATGCAGGTTCGTGGATTAGAAATTAAATAAACGATTAAAATGGTTATTTTGGGAAACTGAAATAACCATTTTCAATTCTAAAGTTTTTGTGAAATTTTGGGCACTTGTTGAAATAATCAATTAAACACCGTATAATTAGTATATTAATGAGGTATTAGGAGGAACAGCCATGGATGCTTATGTAAAGCTGGAGAACGTGACAAAGATTTACCAGATGGGTGAGATTGAAATCCGTGCAGCAGACGGCATTGATTTTGAGATTATGAAGGGTGAATTTGTTGTTATCGTTGGACCGAGTGGTGCGGGAAAAACCACAGTGCTGAATGTTCTCGGCGGTATGGATACAGCCAGCGGAGGTTCTATTATTGTGGATGGAAAGGATATTTCATCTTATAATGCCCGTGAATTGACATCTTATAGAAGAGATGATATAGGCTTTGTATTCCAGTTTTATAACCTGGTATCGAATCTGACAGCTTTGGAGAACGTTGAACTGGCTCTGCAGATTTGCAGGGACCCTTTAAGTGCCAAGCGGGTTTTAATCGATGTGGGACTTGAAGACCGTATGAAAAACTTCCCGGCTCAGTTGTCCGGCGGCGAACAGCAGAGAGTGTCTATTGCAAGAGCATTGGCAAAGAATCCTAAATTACTGCTCTGTGATGAACCTACAGGAGCACTGGATTATAATACAGGAAAATACATTTTAAAATTACTTCAGGATACGTGCCGGGAACATGGGATGACGGTTATCGTTATTACCCATAATCAGGCAATCGCACCGATGGCAGATCGTGTAATAAAAATAAAAAATGGCAAGGTTTCTTCGATGGTACTGAATGAACATCCGGTATCTGTAGAAACTATAGAATGGTGATGAGGAGAGCATATGAGAAAGAAGGCATTGGCTAAGGATTTCCGTATGGAAATCAAGACCAGTCTGAACCGGTTTTTATCCATATTCTTTATTGTAGCTCTTGGAGTTGCCTTTTTTTCAGGCATTCGGGCTGCAGAGCCGGATATGAGATATTCAGGAGATGTTTATTTTGACAGACATGAACTGATGGATTTGAAAGTTCTCAGTACCCTGGGTTTAACAGAGGGGGATATTGAGGCTATTCAGGATATTGAAGGCGTCGGGAAGGTCGAACCGGGGTATATGATTGATGCGTTGTCAGTTTTAGCTGAGAACGAACAGGTTATACATATTGAATCCCTCCCGGAGACGATGAATCAGGTAGATTTGGTTGAGGGACGGCTCCCGGAGAAATCAGGAGAGTGTATTCTGGATCTGGACCGGGCTGAGAGTCTGGGTATTAAAGTCGGTGACAGGATTCAACTGACATCAGGGAATGACAAGGATCTACTGGATACACTGACAACGGATACATTTACTGTTGTTGGAACCTGTACCAGTCCTATGTACATATCCTTTGACCGTGGCGCAACGAATATTGGCAGTGGCGAGATTAGCATGTTCGCTTATGTGAGCGATGCAAGTTTCAGTCAGGAAGTCTATTCCCAGGCATGGGTGAATGTTGCAGGTGCTAAGGATGAGACGGCCTTTACGGAGGATTATACCCAGCGGGTTGATGAGGTTCAGGAGAAGATTGAAGGCATTGCGGATGCACGATGTGAGGTACGCTATGCAGAGATTAAGGACGAGGCAGATGAAGAGATTTCAGAAGCAGAGTCAGAGCTTGAATCGGCAAAGACGGAAGCGGAATCAGAGCTGGAAGAGGCTGAACAGGAACTGACAGACGGTGAAGCGGCTTTAGCCGAAGGTAAGTCGGAACTGGCAGCATCGGAGCAGGAACTGGCAAGTGCGAAAAGCCAGCTCTATTCCAGCCGGGGTGAACTGGATAGTGGCTGGAGTCAGTACAACAGCGGTCTGGCAGAATTTCAGGCGGGCAAAGCAGCTTTGGAGTCAGCAGATGCAGAGATAGCGGCATCGGAGTCCGAAATATCGGCAGCAGAACAGGGCCTTGCAGATTCAAAGGCATTAATTGCAGGACTGGATGCCGGATGGCAGCAGTATCAGGCGGGGATGTCCGGCTTAGAGACGATGGAGAATAGTCTGGCAGGTCTGGATGCCTTGATTGGCGCAGGTGCTGCAACACCGGAGCAGACGGCACAGGCCGAAGCATTACGTGCCCAAATTCCTGAAGTTTCGGCACAGTTAGCAGCGTCAAAGGCAGAGCTTGATGGTATGGAGGCCATGCGCCCTCAGGCAGAGGAAGCGATTGCCAATGAGAGCAAGATTATTGAAGGCAGGGCAGCTCTGGAGGCCGGTAAGGAAGAACTGGCAAAACGTCATCAGGAACTGGCGGCCGCTGAGACAACACTCAATGAATCCTATAACCAGCTGGTCAGTGGCGAAAATGCTTACAGCAGTGGATGGGGTCAGGTTCAGAGTGGAGAAGCTCAGATTTCGGATGCCTATGCAACGATAGCTGAGAACGAGCAGACACTGGCAGATGGCTGGGAAGAATATGAAAAAGGTAAAAAAGAAGCTGAGGATAAGATATCCGATGCGGAGATTAAGATACTGGATGCGAGAAATGAAATCGAAGGCATAGAGAAACCAAGCTGGTATGTCAACGACAGAGACAGCTATTCCGACTATAGTGGCTATTCGGATAATGCAGACAGAATGCGGGCCATCGGTGAAGTATTCCCGATTCTCTTTTTCCTTGTTGCAGCACTGGTCAGTCTGACGACTATGACCCGTATGGTAGAGGAGCAGAGAACACAGATTGGAACGCTGAAAGCTTTGGGCTATGGCCGGTTTTCTATTGCGGCAAAATATTTGGGATATGCCTTGGCAGCAACCCTTGGAGGTTCCTTGCTGGGTATTTTGGTTGGTCAGAAGATATTCCCGTATGTTATCATTGAGGCCTATAAGATTATGTATCTTCATATACCGGATATTGTTATTCCATATAATATCGGATATTCATTGGCAGCAGCGGCTGTGGCTGTGGCATGTACGATGGCAGCAACTGTTTTTGCATGTTACCATGAACTGGGAGCCCAGCCGGCTGAACTGATGCGTCCGGAGGCACCAAAGGCAGGCAAGAGAGTATTATTGGAACGGATTCCGGCCATATGGATTCGCCTCAGTTTTACGTGGAAGTCAACCGTGCGTAATCTGATGCGTTATAAAAAACGTTTCTTTATGACCGTCTTTGGTATTGGCGGATGTATGGCACTGATGCTGGTTGGTTATGGACTGAGAGATTCCATTTTAAATATTGCGGTATATCAGTATGACCGGATTCAGGTTTATGACCTGATGGCGGTTTTGGATGAAGATATGGCAGAAGCCGATAAAGCCCAGATAGATAAAACGCTGGAAGGGGATAATAACATAAGTGCTTTTATGGATGGTTATGTGAAGACAGCGGACATCAGCAAGGGCGAGGAAACTATGGATTTATATCTTTATATTCCATCGACGCTGGAGAATGTGGATAGTTTTGTTATGTTTAATCATCGAACTACCGGGGATCAGTACCATCTGGAAGAAGATAGCGCAGTGCTTACGGAAAAAGCAGCAAAAACACTGGGAGTATCTGTAGGGGATACAGTTGAACTTGCACTGGATGATGACCGGACGGTTGAAGTGACAATTACGGATATTTGTGAGAATTATCTGTATCACTACATCTATCTGTCACCGCAGCTCTATGAGTCTCTGACCGGGGAGGTGCCGGCTTATAACAGCATTTTCGTAGATATGGCAGAGGGTAAAATAGACCAGCTGACAAAGGTGGGCGAAAGTCTTTTGAAAAATGACGGTATACTGACAGTGACCTATACCAATAATATGGAAGGGCAGCTGGAGGATATGCTTTCAGCTTTGGACGGTGTTATTCCTGTGCTGATTATTTCAGCCGGAATGCTGGCATTTGTCGTTCTCTATAACCTGAATAATATTAATATCAATGAGCGGAAGAGAGAGCTGGCGACATTGAAAGTTCTCGGCTTCTATGATGGCGAAGTTGCCGCATATGTATTCCGTGAAAACATTCTGCTGACACTTATTGGTGCTGCGGTGGGTGTTGTTCTTGGAAAAGTGCTTCATTTGTTTGTTATTCAGACAGTTGAGGTAGAGATGTGCATGTTCGGCCGCAACATTGAACTGCCAAGCTTTATTTATTCAGTGGTATTTACAATTCTGTTCTCATTAATTGTGAATGGGGTTATGTACTTCAAGTTACGGAAGATAGACATGGTTGAATCACTGAAGAGTGTCGAATAAATTTTACAATATAGATATGACGGAGGAAACAAAATGAGCAAGTATTTAGTTGTTGTTGATATGCAGAAGGATTTTATAGATGGAAGTCTTGGAAGTGCAGAGGCACAGGCGGTATTGCCAAAGGTTATTGAGAAGATTAAAAATTTCCCTGGAACCGTTGTCTATACGCGGGATACCCATGAAGAAGATTACCTGGAAACCTTAGAAGGAAAAAATCTTCCGGTTGTCCATTGTGTCCGTGATACAGAGGGATGGCAGCTACAGAGCGATATTCAGGAACTGATGACGGCGAACAGAAGTCTTGTCTTTGATAAAGATACGTTTGGCTCGATTCAGATGGCCGGCTGTCTTCAGGGGATTGACCGCATGGCTTCGATTGACGAGGTTATTGTGGTTGGTCTGTGTACAGATATATGTGTGATGGCAAATGCGATTCTTATACGGACAGCGATGCCGAATACACCGGTAACTGTGGATGCTTCCTGCTGTGCAGGCTCCACACCACAAGCCCATAAATGTGCTTTGGAAGCTATGAAATCCTGCCAGATTAAAATCGAGGAGTAATGGAGGGATTGGTATGGTTCTGAATCAGAGTCTTGAATTAAACAATGGAATAAAGATGCCGATGCTGGGACTGGGCGTGTATAAAAGCGCAGAGCATACAAAAGAATCTGTGCTGGCAGCCCTTGGGGCTGGATATCGTCATATTGACGTGGCTTCTGTTTATGGTAATGAAAAGGAAGTTGGAGAGGCTATCAGAGAGAGCGGTATTCCAAGAAAAGATATTTTTATTACAACAAAGTTATGGAATGATGATATGCGGGCAGGAACTCAGCGGGAAGCATTGGAACGAAGTCTTGAAAAGCTTCAGATGGATTATGTGGATTTATATTTACTGCATTGGCCCGTTGAACCATACTATGTAGCATCCTGGAAGATTTTAGAAGAGGCCTGCCGGGAGGGAAAAGCAAAGTCCATTGGAGTCAGTAATTTTCAGATTAATCATTTGATGGAACTGATGGCAAATTCCAAGACGGTTCCCGTGGTGAATCAGATTGAATGTCATCCATATCTGAGCCAGCAGATTCTCCGAAGCTTTTGTCAGAGAGTGGGCATTCAGGTGACAGCCTGGGCGCCGCTGGGACGGGCAAGAATTTTTAAAGAACCTGTCATTTTAGAGTTGGCAGAGAAATATAAACGAACACCATCTCAGATTATTTTAAGATGGCAGATACAGAATCAGGTTATTGTTATCCCTAAATCTGTACATCGGGAACGAATTATAGAAAACAGCCGTATTTTTGATTTTAAATTGTCGTTAGAGGATATGGAAAAGATGGATGGTCTGAACAGAGACCAGCGATTTGGACCTGACCCGGACAATTTCGATTTTTAGTATGGAACAGGATATGACTCGTGGGAAACCCGCAAAGACTTTACTTGTCTTTGCGGTTCCTATGATTTTAGGAAATTTATTTCAACAATTATATAGTCTGGTAGATTCCGTTATCGTGGGCCATTTTGTCGGAGAAGATGCTTTGGCAGCTGTAGGTTCCACATTTGCGGTGACAATGCTTTTTATTGCTGTTGCCATTGGTGCTTCAATGGGGGCATCGGTTATCATATCCCAGCTATTTGGAGCCAAAAGAATCAGGGAGATGAAAAGGGCTGTTTCAACGGCCTTGATTACATTTTTGGTATTGAGTTTTTTATGGGGCGGCTTAGGCCTCATTGTTAAGAATGGTCTGCTTCAATTATTAAGGACACCGGAAAATATTTTTTCGGATGCAAGTACATATCTTGGAATCTATTTTTTGAGCATTCCTTTTTTATTTATGTATAATGCGTTATCGTCAATTTTTAACGCCCTGGGAGATTCCAGAACACCTCTGAGATTTTTGATTTTTTCCTCATTGACAAATATTGGCCTGGATTTGTGGCTGGTACTTCAGTTTCACATGGGTGTTGCAGGTGTGGCACTGGCGACTCTGATTGCTCAGGGCATTGCAGCCTTGCTTTCGCTGGCGGTTCTGATGTATCGTCTTTTAAAAATGGAAGTCAATGAAGATGAGGAAACGGCTGTGGGAAATCGATGGTACAGTATTGAATTGCTTGTATTGATGACCAGGGTGGCTGTACCTTCTATTATTCAACAATCCATTGTATCTGTGAGTATGCTGCTGGTACAGGCAGTTATCAATCCCTATGGTTCTTCAGTGGTCGCCGGATATGCGGCGGCTCAAAAGATTGATTCGGTAGCTATTATGCCGATGCAGGCGGTGGGGAATGCCATGTCCACTTTTACAGCACAGAATATAGGTGCGATGAAACAGGAAAGGGTTCGGGAAGGTTATCGGGCAAGCTATCCGATGATCTTTGCGATTAATCTGATAGTATTTGTTATTATTCGTCTGTTTGGCTCCATGTTTCTGGGCTTTTTCCTGGAGAGTGGTGCCGGGAAAGCGATGGAAACAGGTCTGGAATATCTGACAGTTGTCAGTCTGACCTATTTTCTTTTGGGATTGCTTATGGTTACGGGCTCTGTTCTTCGAGGTTCCGGGGACATTGTATGGTTTCTCGTCGCGAGCGTCATTAATTTGATTGCCAGGGTTGTATGTGCCTACGGCTTAAATGACTTGCTTGGTCCGGCAGCTGTGTGGTACTCTATACCCGTCGGATGGTTTGCAGGATATGCAGTAAACTATCTGCGTTATCGCCAGGGAAAATGGATGAAGAAAAAACTGATATAGAAAGAGAGAACAGAAATAGATGAAGTTTTATTTGGCCCCCCTTGAGGGAATTACGGGTTATGTCTTTCGAAATGCCCAGTATGATTACTTTCGTCCGGCGGATAAATATTTTACACCATTTATCACACCGGGACTGAACAGTTCGTTAAAATCAAAGGCATTGAAAGATGTTCTGCCAGAGAATAATCATGGCCCGGTCATTGTGCCTCAGATTTTAACAAACCGGGCAGAGGAATTTATCTATACAGAAAAACAGCTTGGAGAAATGGGCTACACAGAGATTAATCTAAACCTTGGCTGTCCCTCGGGTACGGTTGTAGCAAAGGGACGGGGTGCAGGATTTCTTGCATTTCAGGACAAGCTCAATGCCTTCTTAGATGAGATTTACAGTAAGGCGGAGATGAAGATTTCCATCAAGACCCGTCTGGGCAAGGACAGCAGTGAGGAATTTGATGCTCTCCTGGATATTTATAACCAGTATCCCCTGGAAGAGCTGATTATTCATCCAAGGACCAGAGAGGATTATTATAAGGGAATGCCGGATTATGAGATGTTTCGGCTGGGAATGGAAAAAAGCCGGTGTCCTGTCTGTTATAATGGGAATATTTTTGTGAAAGAAGACTATGAAAAAGTCTGCAGCACATTTCCGGAGTTAGATTGTGTGATGATAGGCCGTGGACTTGTGGCTAATCCGGCATTGCTGAATATTCTTCGGGGTGGTGAAACGGAAGTGGACAAAGCGCTGATACGAAAGTTTCACGACAGAGTCTATGCGGATTATAAGGAAATGCTTTATGGGGATATCAATCTGCTCTATAAAATGAAAGAACTATGGAACTATATGATTTGTCTTTTTACAGATTCCAAAAAGTATGGAAAGAAGATACGAAAGGCACAGCGGCTGAAAGATTATGACACTATTGTTGATGCCCTGTTTGAAGAACAGGAACTCTTGAAAGATGGCGGATTCAGACCGAATTAAGACTATAAGGAGCGACCGAATGAAAGAAAAAATACAGAATAGAATATACAAACTGGCTACATATATTGAAATATTTTTTGCGATATCCATAGATATTGTCATACTGATTTTGGCTGTAAAGCTTGTTGTTGAAGTAGCACAGCCGGGATATTTTAACCAGGCGGAGGCATTGACAACATTTTTACAGAATGCCCTGAATTTGGTTGTTGGTGTCGAATTCGTCAAAATGCTTGTGCGCCATACACCGGATAATGTTATTGAAGTGTTGATATTTGCCCTTTCCAGACATGTGATTGTCTATCATCTGGAAATGTGGGAGTGGCTTGTGGGTGTACTGTGTATAGCAGTGCTCTTTACAATTCGAAAGTTTCTGTTTACACCATTCCACCGGGAAGGCGACGAGGATACGCCTGTACAGGAAGAACTGGCAGAATAAGATAATAAGAGAAGAGCCGGGTACTTAAAAAGTATCCGGCTTTCTCTGTTGAAACAGGTGGAAAATTAATCATCATCACCATCATCATCTGAAACCTCATCATAATCATCATCGGCTGCATCGTCATAGCTATCGTCATCATATCCGTCGTCCCAGCTGTCATCGGCTGCATCGTCATATCCGTCATCCCAGCTGTCATCAGCTGCATCGTCATATCCGTCATCCCAGCTGTCATCAGCTGCATCGTCATATCCGTCATCCCGGCTGTCATCGGCTGCATCGTCATATCCGTCATCCCAGTTGTCATCGGCTGCATCGTCATAGTCATCATCCCAGTCATCGTTTGTATCATCATCAAAACCGTCGTCATCAAAACTGTCGTTCTGGTCATCATTAGTATCGTCATCAAAACTGTCGTCCTGGTCATCGTTAGCATCATCCATATCCTTCCAATCATCATTGGATTCATAATCGGCTTCAAGGACTTTTCCGTTATATGCATTGACTTCATATTCATATTCGATACCATTTGCGGTAAATTCAAATTCATAGATGTGGTCATCTAGTTTATATTCACGATTTGTAAAGGTGGCTTCGTCTAAACCAACCTGAGCTAATACAATTTTCTTGGCAGCTTCTAAGCTGATAAGACCGCTATCATCTAAATCATCTGTCTTTACTGGTACGACTGCGGAAGTCCCCTGGTTTGAAGCGACAGCCTGCTGGACACTGTTACTAATATCATCAAGGAAGGTATCATCTGGTAGTTCAGAACCTTTTTCCAATTTTACAATGATGTTTTTTTCTTTTCCATCTAATTGGTTTTCAAGGTAGCCATTTTCATAAATATCATCGACTAAATCATCTACAACAGCAGAACAATCCTTTCCGGTATAGTCCGCATATTGGGAAACGATGCCCTGACCATCATCGTTGATACCTTCAAGGCGAACAACTTTTCCTGCTTTATCGTATTCTACTTCAATTTCAGGATTTACACTTAATAAGACCGTTCCAACAGCTGCAGTGGAAGCAGTATCCGTTGTCTGAGTAACATTTCTGGAAGCGGAAGTTGTGGCACCACACCCGGTTATTGCTGAGAGGGTTAATAAAGTAGCTGCTGTGATTAACATTGTTTTTGATTTCATATTTTTCATATTGATTTCTCCTTTTTAAAAATTATTTTTTATGATTACAATAATAGAATACGGAGCAATATGAAAAAAAAGGGGGTCGCAATAAAAAAATTCCTCTAATTCAAAATGAAGTAGAGGAATTCTAAATTAATCATCAATTTGGTCATCGTCATCGAGGTCATCAGCACCCTCATCTGGATTGCCGGCTTCGCCGTCATCGAGGTCATCGACACCATCGTCGAAGTCGCCGGCCCCATCATCGAAGTTGCCAGCCCCGTTGTCATCGAAGCTGCCAGCCCCGGCATCATCGAGGTCATCGACACCATCATCGAAGTCGCCGGCCCCGTCATCGAAGCTGTCGGCCCCATCATCGAAGTCGTTGACATCGTCATCAGGTCCATCGTCCAAATCATCATTATCATCATTGACAGGAACACTGCTGCTATGAATAGGAGCTTCGCTCTGAACAGGCTGGGTTTCAGTGACAACGGGCTCTGTTACAGCAGGGGCGATTGGAGCCACCGCAGCCGGAGCGGTTTCTTCCGGAGAGGAATCGTCTTCTTCAGTAGTGACTATAATGCTGTCACCTAAATGAAGTTTTAATTCGGTTATCAGAGTGGATTCTGTTTTTGTTTGCCATTTTTCATGAGAAGAGCTTACAGTCACCCGAACTTTACCGCCGTCAGATAAGTAGCCTCCGGCCACAGCCAGGTCGGTCAATTCATTGGAAACAGTAGTTAGTTTTTTGAAGGAATATTTATAGCCTTCGATTAATGCCTTGCCGTCTTCATTCCTGCCTTCAATTGCAATAACATAATCAAGGCGGTTGACGCTGATTTCCACATCTGGATTTATTTGCATTCGCACAGTTCCGTAGGATATAAACAGGAACTGCCATGCACTGAGGATAAGAAGACACAGGCATGCGGCCGCCGAGGCAATGGAAATGAACTGCTTTTTATAAGTTGAAAAATCAATAACTGATTCGGGTCTTTCCATTTCAATAACAGAATGAACGGTCTGCCCAACGGTGTAGGATAGATTGGCAACTTTGATGAAATGACCGGCGTTATCTAAAACGACAGCATAACCGCGATGACATTCCATAACTAAATAGTCCATTTTTATTTACCCCCTTCCCGTTGAATTTGATGTAAGTGGCTGCGAATGATTTCAAAGCCATTTGTATAGGCGAGTAAGATTGCAACAATATATTTGCGATGCCGTTCCAAGGTCTTTTTTTTAATACTGGACCCGAGGGTTAATTGACTGATTGGAAGTTTTTTGCTTTGCAGCAGGCTGTCAAATATATCCGGATGGGATTTTGCATACTGCAAGACTTGCATACATGCCTGATAGGTTCGTTCCTGGCTCGGGCAATTGTCTGCAATATCGCTCAGATTGAGTCCAAATTCCTTAAGCTCTGCTGCATATTTTGTCAGTTCCTGATTTGCAGCGGAGATATTTACCATGTCATCAACATCACTCTTAGGACTTGCTATAGAATCAGCAATTGTATCAGCTTCATTCGAAGAATCAGCAGGCTGGTCCAAAGAAAGATTTCCGGTGTGCCGTTTTTCTTTTCGATAAAAATCAATCAACCGGTTTCGGATGCCGAGAGATGCAAGATTTAAAAAAGAACCTTTATGTTTTTTGTAAGCCATAATGGCTTCGTAAAATGCAAACATAGAGATACTGAGCTCGTCATCATCCTGCCCATCTATGATGGGATGTTTCAGAAATTTGGATGTTTCAGATCTGATAAATGGCATGTATTGATTTATTAAATAATCGGCAGCAGAACTATCTTTTTGTGCGGATAGAATCAGCTGTATAATCTCATGTTCGTTTGTCATAGAATCTCCTCATGTATAGTATACGTATCCAATTTAAAAAAAACGGGGTATGATACCCGAAGAGTTTAAAAGAATCGATTAATTTTTTCATAAGAAGTCTATGATTTATGTGAAGATAAAGTTAAAAGAATGTAAAATCTATATTTTAAAAAATCCCCAAATGCTCCAACAGTATTTTGAGTCCAATAAGAATCAGGATAATACCCCCGGCGATTTCAGCTTTCTTTTCATAACGGTTTCCAAAACGGTGGCCGATATTGACTCCCAAAAAGGATAGAATAAATGTTGTAATGCCAATCAGACAGACAGCAGGGATAATCTGAACCTGAAGGAAGGCAAAAGTAATGCCGACAGCCAGAGCATCAATACTTGTAGCAATGGCAAGGAGGAAAAGCTCCTTTATATCAAGGTGTTCATCTGCTATATCCTCGGATTCATCATCCTCAGTGAGAGCTTCGTGAATCATGTTGGCACCGATAATAGCTAAAAGGGCAAAAGCAATCCAGTGGTCAATGCTCACTATGTAAGCTTCAAATTGCTTGCCAAGAAACCATCCAAGAACCGGCATAAGTGCCTGAAAGCCTCCGAAAAACAGAGCAATGATTCCGGCATGACGATAGTTCATCCGACGCATGTTCAGACCTTTGCATATGGATACGGCAAAGGCGTCCATTGAAAGTCCAACGGCAATTAAAAAGAGTTCTATAAGTCCCATTTTATTTTCTCCCTATCTATTAATATGTATTGTAAGGGGCATAAAAGAAGACCCATGTATGACTAAGCCATACATGAGTCTTGTTAATTAAGATAAGCCAGGCGGATGCCAGTATGTTGACTTATCGCATAATTCTATGCCAACTACTCCCTCACGAATAGATTCATTATAAAGGAATATATCTGCAAAAGTCAAGGTTTTACAACTTTTTTTGCAATGACAGCCAGACGCCCGTCCTCCTGGCTATATTCACAGGTGGACAAAGTAATCAGTTTATCTCCGTAAACGGCGGTTTCGCCCGTGTCATAGAGTTGAAGCTGCTGAATATTACCCATATAATCATTAAAATCTGCTTCATCCGCAAAGGATAGATGACCATAGTAGCGGAAGCCTTCTTCATCATCTGCCAAAGCCCGGGCCACAACAATGGCAACAATGACATAGGTGCCTTTTTCGGTTAATGTATCGAAGTTAATTGTCTTATGAGATTCAAAGAAGTCCTTTTCTTTATAATTCATTAAAGGCTGGAACATACTGTTGTCATTCATATGATGTCCATAAATAATCAGATTGTCACTGACCGGGTCAAGAGAACAGTAACCATCGATAAAAGGAACACCACCGGCATCATATTCTTTTTTGAAATTTGAATGAAGATAGGTATCGTTATCTTCTTTGACATACATCACCGGATAATCGATGGTGGTATCCGGAATCTGAATCCATCCGGCAAAGTCTGGATTCTCATTGTGAAGCTGACTGTATCGGAGTAAAACATCATCGCTTTCTTCCGAATCTCCGGTTTCCTCTATAAGTAAAGATTTAACATCTTCCATATTCTGTGCCGCGACATGACGTTCCCAGAAATACTTGCCGAGGTATCCGGCACTGCCCAGAAAACAAATCAAGGCCAAAATAAAGATGATAATTTGCACTTTTTTCAAGACACAACCTCCTTTTTTTAAAATTATACCATAAATAGTCTGTTCAGTTTAAAAAAATATGGTAGAATAAGGATATAATTTTATGGGAGGCAAAAGAATAATGAATGTTTTAGTAATTAATTGTGGTAGTTCATCATTAAAGTTTCAGTTAATCCAGTCCGACACAGAGGATGTACTTGCAAAGGGTCTGTGCGAACGTATTGGACTTGACGGCAGCAGAATCGTATACACTCCTGCCGGAAAAGAAAAAATCACTATCGAATCCCCAATGCCAGATCATACCAATGCTATTAAATTAGTATTAGACTGTCTGACAGATGGAACCAATGGCGTTATCAAATCTCTTCAGGAGATTCATGCAGTAGGCCATCGTGTGGTTCACGGCGGAGAGAAATTCGCTTCTTCCGTACTTGTTGATGACGAAGTTATCAAAGCTATTGAAGAATGTAATGATCTTGCACCATTACACAACCCAGCAAACTTAATTGGTATCCGTGTATGTAAAGAGTTGATGCCAGGCGTACCTATGGTTGCAGTATTTGATACAGCATTCCATCAGACAATGCCACCAAAAGCTTACTTATATGGTCTGCCATATGAAGCATACACAGAAAATCAGATTCGTCGTTATGGTTTCCACGGAACATCCCACAGCTATGTTTCTAAACGTGTTGCTGAGATTCTTGGAAAGAAACCAGAAGATTTGAAGACAATCGTTTGCCATTTAGGTAACGGCTCCAGTATTTGTGCTGTAGACCAGGGTAAATCCGTAGATACAAGCATGGGCTTCACACCATTAGCAGGTCTTTTAATGGGAACCCGTTGTGGTGATATTGACCCAGCTATTCTTGAGTACTATGCAGGAAAGAACAACATGGATATTCATCAGGTAACGGATGTATTAAATAAGAAATCCGGTGTTCTTGGAATCAGTGGCGTAAGCAGCGATTTCCGTGACCTTGAAGAAGGTTCTGCAGCTGGAAATGACCGTTGTACAAAAGCTCTTGATACTTTCATGTATCAGGTTGCTAAATTCGTAGGAAGTTATGCAGCATCCATGAACGGCGTAGATACTATCGTATTTACAGCAGGTGTTGGTGAAAACAGTGGTTCTACACGTAAAGGAATCTGTGACTATCTTGGATACCTTGGAATTACTATTGATGATGCAGCTAATGGACAACGTGGTGAAGAAATCCAGATTTCTACACCGGATTCAAAGGTTAAAGTATTTGTAATTCCTACAAATGAAGAATTGATGATTGCAAGAGATACAGTAACTCTGGCAAAATAATTTCATGAACAGTTTGTGTCGATATGCATAGAATATAAAGAAGCCATAGAAAGGCCGGGACCTTAGAGATGAAGATTCGGTTAGGATGGATTTTTATAGGATGTCTATTGGCGATTCCTGTTACAGGAACACAGTTCTATCAAAAATATAAGCCTTCGGAAGATTGGAAACAGTCTACCGGAGGCTTAACTGTTCATATGGAGGAATTAGGGGTAGACTGGGTGATTGATTCAGATGAATATGTGGTTGGAGTCATGGCATCCGTGTTGAAACCGGATACCCACGAAGAGACCATGAAAACGATGGCTGTCATTCTGAAAACCTACATAGACTATATGGCAGCCAACGGGAAAAGTCTGGAAAGCCGGTGGCTGGGACAAATGTGGCTTTCGGCAGGGGAACGGCAGGCCAAAGGTATGGATGAAGCAACGTTGAGAAAGGCAGTGGAGGAAACCGGAGAGTATAGGATACTTTACGATGGTAAACCGATACTGCCTTTATATTTTGCCTTAAGTAATGGAAGTTCGCGAAAATTTGTGGATATATGGGGATGGGATATTCCTTATTTAACCAGTGTGGACAGCCCTTGGGATAAAAGTTCTATCAATTACATGGAACAAAGGGTATTAAAATGGGATCGGATTATTGCCGGTTTGGAAGAGGCAAAGGCAGAGCCGCTGCAGTGGAAACAGCTGAGCGAGGGAATGGTTCAGATTGTGGAAAAGGATGAGGCAGGGTATGTAAAACAGATTCAGGTTGGTGGAGAGACTTATGAGGGAGAGGACTTCAGGTGCCGCTTAGGGCTGCCGTCAGCCTGCTTTGATTATTTAATCAGGAAAGATGGCATAGAGTTCACCTGTTATGGTCGTGGTCATGGTGTAGGACTAAGCCTTTATGGGGCAAATGCAATGGCAGAAGAGGGGAAAAACTGGAAAGAAATTATTTCATGGTATTTTCCGGGAACAAGTGTATAAAGCCGGGCATTTTGGTCAAACTATAGCTACGAGGTGATAACAGGTGAAAGAAAAAATGAAAAGTTATTGGACAAAGAATGGTTTTTACTTAGTTCTTACAGCAGCATTGGTTATCGTGCTGAGTATCTCAGGTGTTGCAGGATACCGCTCAGGAATGAAAGATAAGAAAGCTGCCGAAAATGCAGCAGAGTTTAGTGAAGCACAAAACACACCGGCCGCTTTGGAGGGAAGTGCAGATATTGAAAATGCGGTAGCAGAATCTATCTCAGAGGCCCAGGCAGCAAATGCGGCAGTGGCAGAAACCTTTGGTGATGAGGCCGAAATGGTATGGCCGGTGCAGGGGGAAATCCTTAAAGAATTCTCCATGGATACTACTATCTATTTTGAAACACTGGATCAGTATAAATGTAATCCGGGCCTGCTCATTCAGGCAGATGTTAATCAGGAAGTGGTTGCGGCCTTTGGAGGTACAGTGGAAACTGTGGAAGAAGACAGTGTCAATGGCATGACAGTTTTTGTGGACATGGGCAATGGATACCAGGCTGTATATGGACAGATGAAGGATGTTAAGGTCAAAGCCGGGGATGCCGTTGTTAAGGGGCAGGCCCTTGGGAATGTGGCACAGCCGACAAAATACTATACAGAAGAGGGCAGTCATTTGTATTTTGCACTGACAAAAGATGGTGGGCCGGTAAATCCGCAGGACTATCTATCCTGACTGTAAAGAGTAACAAAATATGAAATCTCACATAAGATATAGAGCAGACGATGATAAATCGGCGGTACATATTGTAAAATATGCAGCCGGTTTCAGTTTAACAAATAGTGTATTGCCGGTCCGGGCCGGAAAGCTTTGTGAAAACACCCTTATCTCATCGGCTGCTTTATATAGCAGGGGCATTGCTGTTAAGGCAATGCCTCTTTTTTTAAAAGGTTGAAATTACCAGTTCAATTGGATATAATAATAGAATCATGTGTCAGAATTGAGACAGAACAGGAAGTTTTATGAATTATACATATATTTTAAAATGTTGTGACGGGACCTTATATACAGGCTGGACAACGAATCTGGAGGCCAGAGTCAAAGTACATAATGAAGGCCGTGGAGCAAAATACACAAGGGGACGCAGACCCGTAGAATTGGTTTATTTCGAAGAACTGCAGACAAAAGAAGAAGCTTTACGCCGGGAGTATGCTATTAAGCATATGAAACGGGTGGAGAAAGTCCGGTTGATTGAAGGGCAGGGGAGTGAGAATACATGAATATAATTAGGAAAAGAGCCTCGGTGCTTGTCCGGGCACTTATTGTTTTGATAGCGGTTATTATTCAGCTGACGGCTATGTTTTTGATAGTGACGCTGCTGCATGAATATGCGACATGGTTTTATCTGGTTATAGAGGTTGTAAGTATTGCCGTAGTATTTCTCCTGGTTAATGATTCTTCATCCTTTAATTCCTTTTGGATTGTTATTATTCTGGTATTGCCGGTATTTGGATATTGCCTTTACTTTATGTGGGGGCGCAAACATAAAAACAGTAAGTTTTATAAGAATTATAAACGGATTTCTGAAAAGGGAAGAGAGTATAAGGTTCAAGACCCGGCAGTGCTGTCCGAACTGACAGAGATGCACCCGAATAAGGCCCAGGTAAGCAGATACCTGATTCATGAAGGCTTTCCGTTATATAAAAATACATCTGTGAAATACTTTGATGTGGGTGAGAAGAAATTTGATGCTTTATTTGAAGATTTAGAGAAGGCTGAGAAATTCATTCTCATGGAATACTTTATTGTGTCGGATGGGGAAATCTGGCAGAAATTAAAAGAGATTCTTGCAAGAAAGGCGGCAGAGAAGGTTGAAGTCCGGCTGTTGATTGACGATTTTGGATGTCTTGTTATTGATGCAGAAAAGATTCGTCATGAATTATCAAAACTGGGTGTGCGTGTCTGCATTTTCTCCCCTTTAACAAAGGATGTTTCACGGTTTACTTTTAATTACAGGAATCATCAGAAGATTGCAATTATTGATGGAAATATCGGCTACACAGGTGGCACGAATCTTGCTGATGAGTATGCAAATATTATTGAGCGTTTTGGACATTGGAAAGACACCGCTATCCGTATGGAAGGTGATGGTGTATGGGGGCTTACCGAGATATTCCTTGAAATGTGGGAATTGTCAAAAGGGACAGAAAAGCTGAATTACGATAAATACCGTCCAACAATATCGGTAGATGCACCGGGATATGTACAGCCGGTAGCTGATGGTCCGGCCAATAACCCGGATAATCCGATTGAAGAGATGTACACCCACCTGATTACAAAGGCAAGGGACTATATTTACTTTACAACGCCTTATCTGGTACTGGATAACCGCATGTCTGATGATCTTTGCCGGGCAGCCAGAAGTGGCGTGGATGTTCGAATTATTACGCCACGTATTTATGATAAATGGTACGTCTATATGGTGAATATCTCAAACTATGGTCATCTTATGGAAAACGGTATTAAGATTTATGAATACGTTCCGGGCTTTATACATGCCAAGAATATTGTTTCTGATGATGAATGTGGCGTATGCGGAACGATTAATATGGATTACAGGAGTTTCTATCTGCATTATGAGTGTGGTGTTCTTATGACAGAAGTTCCGGCGGTTATGGACATTAAAGAAGATTTTTTAAATACGATGCGTGTCAGCCAGCGAGTTAGTCTGGATGAATGGCGGAATCGTCCGATATGGCAGAAGTGTGTACAATGGGTATTGAGAATATTCTCGCCATTATTATAAACAAAAGGGGAACAGGCATGAGAAAAGTAGTGACAATTGCAGGCTCAGATTCCAGTGGTGGAGCAGGAATACAGGCTGACTTAAAAACAATGATAGCCCATGGGGTATATGGTATGAGTGCAGTCACAGCGCTGACAGCACAAAATACAACCGGAGTTTATGATGTGATGGATGCGTCACCGGAATTTGTAGGTAAACAGATAGAATGTATCTTTGACGATATTCGACCGGATGCTGTAAAGATTGGAATGGTGTCGAATATAGGAATTATCGAAAAGATTGCGGAAGAACTTCAGAAATATAAGGCGGAGAATATTGTGGTAGACCCCGTGATGGTTTCGACCAGCGGATGTGCGTTGATGAGTCCGGATGCTCAGGAAACGCTTGTAACAAAGCTGCTTCCTTTGGCGGATATTATTACACCCAATATTCCGGAAGCAGAATGTCTGGCGGGTTTTGCCATTGAAAGCAAGGAAGATATGGTTAAAGCAGCGGAAGTGATTGCTAAAAACCTGAAAGGGGATATCCTTATTAAGGGTGGCCATTTGGAAGATACGGCAGATGACCTGCTTTATTCAAAAGGAAAATGTATCTGGTATGCAGAAGAACGTGTGGATAATCCGAATACGCACGGTACAGGCTGTACGCTTTCTTCGGCAATTGCCAGTAATCTGGCTTTGGGGTATGATATGGAAACAAGCGTAAAAAATGCCAAGGACTATATCACAGGAGCCCTTAAAGATGGTCTGAATCTTGGAAAAGGCAGTGGACCGCTTAATCATGGTTATCGTATAGGTTAGACCGCTCGTGTCGAAAGATTTGAGTTGAAAATCAAGAATTGATATGCTATATTTAAGACATAAAAGGAACAACCGCCCACAAGGGGTTGACCTCATAGTGTAATAAAAAATCGCCTACTCGTCAAAGTATAAGGGCGATTTTTTATGCGTTAAACATTAATGACAAATCAAGTAAATAAATGTCAGTAATGCTATGATGAACATTCCAAAGGCCATAAGGTCTTTGAAATCAAAAGGATTCTTATCGTCCATCGGCATCACCTCCATCCTATGTAATAAGATAGAGGCCAACCACCCCGTAACACGGCTGTTCCGTAAATAGAATAACATGGGCTATGATGATGGAACAATAATAAGGTTTCGACAGAATATACATAGAAAACCCCTTGGGACATTGATATGGACCAAGGGGTTCGTTTTTATTTTAATAAATCGGCATTACTGCAAGAAATTTATACATCAGCATGAAGTGGCAGAAGCTTCCGGCCATAACAAACAAATGGAATATTTCGTGGGAACCAAAGTTTTTATGACGGTTATTAAAGATTGGAAGTTTCAAAGCATAAATGACACCGCCAATGGTATAGATAATACCGCCGGTTAAAAGCCACATGAAAGCTTCGCGGGAAAGGCTGTTTAAAATCTGGGTAAATGCCAGAACACAGGTCCATCCCATTCCGATATAGAGAACGGAGGATACCCATTTCGGACAGTTAATCCAAAATGCTTTTAAAAGGATTCCGAAAATAGCGATTCCCCAGACGATAGCTAAAAGCGTATATCCAAGGGTTCCTCGTATGGCAATCAGACATACAGGCGTGTAGGTTCCGGCGATAAGAACAGAAATCATCATATGGTCGAATTTCTTCAGGCGTTTATTTACCTTTTCGTTAATATCAAGTGAATGGTATAAGGTGCTGGCACTATAAAGTAAAAGCATGCTTATAATAAAAATGGTAAGCGAAATAATATGGACTGGGTCCGGAGCGATACACGCTCTGAGAATGAGCGGAACAGCTGCAAGCAGTGCCATAAGCCAGCCAATAAAATGAGTAATTGCACTTCCTGGATCCTTTGGTTTAAATTTCATAAAAAACACCTTCCTGTCTAAACACAATACATAGTAATCAAAACTACGTTAACTATAATATGATACTATCACAAATAAAATTCATGTCAAGAGCAAAAAAATAAAAACAGTGAAAAAAGCAGGAAACTATGATATAGTAATAGGTAGAAATTTTCGTAGGAGTGAAAAATATAGTATGGGAAAATATTTTGGAACTGACGGTTTTCGGGGAGAAGCGAATGTAAAACTGACCGTAGAACATGCATTTAAAGTTGGAAGATTTTTAGGTTATTATTTTGGAAGAGACCATAAAGCACAGATTGTTATCGGAAAAGACACAAGACGTTCAAGCTACATGTTTGAATATGCATTGGCGGCAGGGTTGACAGCCAGTGGAGCAGATGCTTATCTGCTGCATGTAACGACAACACCAAGTGTTTCTTATGTTGTAAGAACTGAGGAATTTGACTGCGGGATTATGATTTCAGCCAGCCATAATCCTTTCTATGATAATGGCATTAAGGTGATTGATGCCAAAGGGCATAAGATGAATGCTGAAGTTGAGAAACTTATCGAAGATTATATTGACGGCACTTATGGTGAGATTCCATTAGCTGTCCGTGAGGATATTGGTCGAACTGTGGATTATGCTATGGGACGTAACCGTTATATCGGTCATTTGATTTCCACGGCAACACGTTCCTTTAAAGATAAACGTATTGGCCTGGACTGTTCAAACGGTTCGGCTTCAGCTATTGCTAAGAGCGTATTTGATGCTTTGGGAGCAAAAACCTATGTTATCAATGCGGAGCCGGATGGTACCAATATTAATATGAACTGTGGTTCTACGCATATCGAAGTATTGCAGCAGTATGTTATTGAAAAAGGCCTGGATGCAGGTTTTGCCTATGATGGTGATGCGGACCGCTGTATTGCAGTGGATGATGCAGGTCACATCATGGATGGGGATTTAATCATGTATGTCTGTGGAACTTATATGCATGAGCAGGGCAAATTAAATAATGACACCATTGTAACGACAGTTATGTCAAACTTTGGGTTGTATCTTGCCTTGGATAAGGCAGGAATCCGCTATGAGAAGACAGCGGTTGGTGATAAATATGTTTATGAAAATATGGTTCAGAATGGACATTCCATTGGTGGTGAACAGTCTGGTCATATTATTTTCAGTAAGCTTGCAACAACAGGGGATGGTATTCTTACCTCACTGAAGATTATGGAAGTTATGCTGGAGAAGAAGAAGAAACTTTCAGAGCTTATCAAACCGGTTAAGATATATCCACAGCTTTTAGTGAATGTAAGAGTTCATGATAAAACGGCGGCAGAGCAGGACACAGATGTTCAGGCAGCAGTTAAGGCTGTTGAAGATGCACTGGGGAATACAGGGAGAATCCTTGTTCGGGAGAGCGGTACAGAGCCGTTGCTTCGAGTTATGGTAGAAGCAGAAACAGATGAGCTTTGCAGTAAATATGTATATCAGGTCGTTGATGTTTTAAAGGCCAATGGCCATTCGATTGAAGGGAAATAAATATATGAGTGACAATCTGGTAGATAAAGTTAAAGGTGCCATGCCTCAGGAAGAGGACTTGATAGAAGTGGCCGAATTATTTAAAGCATTTGGAGATTTGACAAGGGCGAAGATTATATGTGCACTCAGTCAGTCGGAATTATGCGTAGGTGATATAGCATTGCTGCTGGAGATGAACCAGTCAGCCGTATCTCATCAGCTTCGACTTTTGAAACAGGCCAGACTTGTAAAGACTCGGCGGGATGGTAAAGTCAGATATTATTCCCTTGCCGATGAGCATATTCAGGAAATGTTTAAAGTAGCCTTTGAGCACGTTATGGAGGAGTAATTCACGATGGAAAAGATTATTTTAACTGGGGACCGTCCGACAGGCAGACTTCACGTGGGCCATTATGTAGGCTCTCTGAAACGACGGGTAGAACTTCAGAATTCAGGAGAATACGATAAAATTTTTATTATGATAGCAGATGCACAGGCATTGACAGATAATGCAGATAATCCGGAAAAGGTGCGTCAGAATATTATTGAAGTTGCATTGGATTATTTATCATGTGGACTGGACCCGGAAAAGTCTGTACTGTTTATTCAGTCACAGGTACCGGAACTGACAGAATTAAGTTTTTATTATATGAATCTTGTTACTGTATCCCGTCTTCAGCGGAATCCGACAGTAAAGGCTGAGATTCAGATGCGTAATTTTGAAGCCAGCATTCCGGTTGGTTTCTTTACTTACCCAATCAGCCAGGCTGCAGATATTACAGCATTTAAAGCGACGACGGTTCCGGTTGGGGATGACCAGCTTCCGATGATTGAGCAGTGTCGTGAGATAGTTCGTAAGTTTAATTCGGTTTACGGAGAAGTTCTGGTAGAGCCGGAAGCACTTATTCCTGAGAGCGAGGTATGCTGCCGCTTACCCGGAACGGATGGAAAAGCAAAGATGAGTAAATCTTTAAATAACTGTATTTATCTGGCTGATACACCGGAAGAGGTTCAGAAGAAGATTATGGGAATGTTTACAGACCCAGACCATCTGAAAGTTTCGGACCCGGGCAAGGTTGAGGGGAATGCTGTATTTACTTATCTGGATGCATTTTGTCAGGAAGAACATTTTGAAAAATTCTGGCCGGAGTATAAGAATCTGGATGAATTAAAGGACCATTACCGCAGGGGCGGTCTTGGAGATGTTAAAGTAAAACGCTTCCTGAATAATATTATGCAGGAAGAGTTAGAGCCTATCCGAAACCGGCGTAAGGAATTGGAAAAGAAGATTCCGGAGATTTATGAAATCCTCTATAAGGGAAGCATTGAGGCTGAGAGAGTAGCGGCTGAGACCCTTGCAGATGTTAAACGGGCTATGAAGATTAACTATTTTGAAGATGCTCAGCTGATTGAGGAGCAGTCCAAACGTTTTGCAGAAAAATAAATAAAAAATCAACTGGTTGTCCGTGAATACACAGTGTTCAAAGACAGCCAGTTTTTATACTAAGGAGCTTGATAAAATGGCTATTTATTTTGTACGCCATGGTGAAACAGATTGCAATGTAAAACAGGTTTATTATGGAAGCCTGGATGCAGATATTACAGATAATGGCAGAAAACAGGCAGAGGCAGTTGGAGACATGCTTAGCGAGGTGGTATTTGACCGGGTAATTACATCGGCCCTTAAAAGGACAATGCAGACGGCAGAAGGGGTGCTTTCCAGACAAAATCCAGAGAATCCGGAGCCGTCAGAGTGGCAGGCAGAAGCGGCTTTGAATGAGATGCATTTTGGCGCATGGGAAGGGCTCCATTATACGGAGGTCAGAGAACATTATCCGAAAGATTATCGTGATATGATGGATGATTGGGTGCACTGTCCGCCGACAGAGGGCGAAGTATTTCTTGATTTTAACCATAGAGTGCTTGAAGGCTGGAAACATTTAGATATATCTGAAGAAGAAAATATATTATTTGTAGGGCATGGCGGAACGATTCAGTGTATTATGTGCCATTTGTTAGGTATGGATGCTACAAATATCTGGCATTTGGAAATAGAACAGGGAGCTTATACAAAATTTGAAATCCGTGATGGATTTGCAGTATTAAAGGGAATGAATATCATAGGAAGACCCTTGTCCGTGCTGGACAGGGGTGGTAAAATGATTCTTAAGTAAAGTAAGGAGGAACATCTATGGCAGAAGTAAAAACGGTAGGAATTCTTACCAGTGGCGGCGATGCCCCTGGAATGAATGCAGCGATTCGTGCGGCTGTACGTACAGCACTGGCCGGTGGAATGAAGGTCAAGGGAATTAAGCGGGGCTATGCCGGATTGCTGAATAATGAGATTATTGATATGAATTCCCGGATGGTATCGGAGATTGCACGTTTGGGTGGAACGATTCTTTTTACAGCCAGATGTGAGGAATTTACGACGAGAGAAGGCCAGGAAAAAGGTGCTCAGATTTTACGGGATAATGGCATTGACGGTCTGATTGTTATTGGAGGCGATGGTTCCTTTAGAGGTGCTCAGAAATTATCTGAAATGGGGATAAACACCATTGGCATACCGGGAACGATTGATTTGGATATTGACTGTACAGATTATACCATTGGCTTTGATACCGCGGTGAATACCGCGATGAGTGCCATTGACAAGATTAAAGATACCTCTACATCCCATGAACGGTGCAGTATCATTGAAGTTATGGGAAGAAATGCGGGATACATTGCTCTGTGGTGCCAGTTGGCGAATGGTGCAGATGGGATTCTTATACCGGAACGGGAAGCTTTTAAAGAGCAGGATTTAATTGATGCGATTATGCACAACCGGGCCAGGGGAAAGACGCATCATGTGATTATTAATGCAGAAGGTGTTGGGCATACCAACCGTCTGGCACGCCGGATTGAAGCAGCGACAGGTATTGAAACCCGTGCAACGGTTCTGGGACATATTCAGAGGGGTGGCTCTCCGACTGCCCGGGATAGAGTTGTTGCAGCAACGATGGGAGCTTATAGTGTGGACCTGCTTCTTAGGGGTGAAACGAACCGGGTCATCTGTTATAAGGATGGAAAATATGTAGATTATAATATAGATGAGGCTTTGGCTATGGAAAAGGGAATTGATGAATATCAGTTTTTGATTAGCCGCCTGATGTCTGTATATTAAAATGAATGCCTTGAAGATTCTCAGATGAGGATTTTCAGGGCTTTTTTATAGAATAAAAAAGAAAGAAATTACATAGACGTAACTTCTTTCTTACATTAGACATGTATAATAACTAACAGATTTCTCCGGTGTAATAAGAACGGGAGCCAATCACCTGATCCAGATGGTCAAGACTTCCGTGCCATGCCAGATAGTCATCAAAGGCTTCAAGAATCTGGTTGCTAAAAATATTCGCGGTATTCAGCAGTTCAAAAACCGATTCCGTATGAGGTGTATCGTTACTTTCCGAAAACCAGGTGCGTTTACTCTCATTCAGATAGTCGTGAGGGTCTCCGTGATATTCCGGATAAATAAAACACGTTTTGGATGGTGTAACCTTCAGACAGTTTTCAAAGAAACAGAGCAGACGCTGGCGCATCCGGGGATTCGTCTGAAGGAAAATACATGTATTACGCACAGAGGCCAGAACCTTAACGACAGTTTTTCGGGAAAGACGGTAATGGTAGGTTGACCGGAGTGCATATAAGAGACAATCCGATATCTGATGCCGCTCTCGCTTACTGACAGAAACAAGGGCTTCCAGGTTCAACTGGGAAGGTTCCATGTGATTCAGGCGTTTTAATAAAAGAGTATCCATCATGGTTTCGAGACGTCGATAATAAAAAGGGTCCCGGCATAGTTTGGGATTCTCTTCAAAATCAGACATCATACGGGAATGAAGATAGGGATGGGTATGGGTATCCAGTGCATAGTGGCACAGGAAGCCGGCAATATAGGCCAGACATATCTCCTTATCTTCGGTATCCAGGACAGAGGCATATTCCAGCATACTGTCAATGAAAGCACCGGTATTCTTCTCGTGGAGAATATTGCAAATATTATTTTTTTTCTTTTTAGCATAGGAATTCAGATAATAATAGAAAATATCTGGTCCCTGCAAGCCCATCCGATAAGCGTTGGTATTTTTTCGGATGACTTCTTTCAGGTAATTCGGAGAGAGGGACTGGTAGGCACGTTCTCCGAATAAGTAATTTGTAATTAGTCCGGGCATATGGATATCTCCTTTGCTACGATAGGTTCATATTATATTTTATCAAATTATGACGGATTAGCAATGAAAATCCCATGAAACAATTATAAAACTATTATTAACTTTTTTTCGTTGCGGTTCAGAACAGGCAATGTTAGAATGGTTTCAGTGGATAGAAATGAAAGTGGGTGAAATATAATGGATTTATTTGATTATATGCGTAGCAATACTATGGAAAAAGAATCGCCACTGGCATCCCGGCTCCGTCCGGAAACCTTGGAGGATATTGTCGGCCAGCAGCATATTCTGGGAGAAGGTAAATTGCTCTATCGTGCGATTAAAGCGGATAAAGTAAGTTCCATTATTCTTTATGGCCCTCCGGGAACAGGAAAAACAACCATTGCCCGGGTTATTGCGAATACGACAAAGGCGGAATTTACCCAGTTGAATGCGACTGTTGCCGGAAAAAAAGACATGGAGCAGGTGACTGCGGCAGCAAAAGAAAGAATGGGCATGTATGGTCAGAAGACCATTTTATTTGTAGATGAAATACATCGTTTTAATAAGAGTCAGCAGGATTATCTGCTTCCTTTTGTAGAAGACGGAACTGTTGTATTAATTGGTGCAACGACAGAGAATCCGTATTTTGAGGTCAATAGTGCACTTATATCCCGTTCTATCGTTTTCCAGCTGGAACCTCTGAATAAAGAGGATATTGCGATTCTTTTGAAGCGGGCTGTCTATGATGTGGAAAAGGGAATGGGGGCCTATCACGGTGAAATCAGTGATGAGGCTGTTGAATTTTTAGCAGATATGAGTAATGGAGATGCAAGAAATGCACTGAATGCTGTAGAACTTGGTATTTTGACAACAGAACCTTCAGCGGACGGAAAGATTCATATCACGCTGGATGTGGCTGCTGAGTGTATTCAAAAGCGGGTGACGCTCTATGATAAAGATGGAGATAACCATTATGATACGATTTCTGCATTTATTAAAAGTATGCGGGGTTCAGACCCGGATGCAGCGGTATATTATCTGGCCCGGATGCTGTATGGAGGCGAAGAAGTTGCCTTTGTAGCTCGGAGAATTATGATATGTGCGGCGGAGGATGTGGGAAATGCAGACCCACAGGCATTGACAGTTGCTGTAAGTGCAGCTCAGGCGGTAGAGCGGCTCGGTATGCCGGAAGCACGGATTCCGCTGGCTCAGGCGGCTATTTATGTGGCCTGTGCTCCGAAAAGCAATGCGGCCTATATGGCAATTAACGAGGCCATGGACTGGGTGGCTAAGCATAAAACAGAACATATACCACCATATTTGCAGGACGCACATTATTCTGGAGCAAAGAATTTGGGACATGGGCTGGATTATAAGTATGCTCACGATTTCGAAAATCATTATGTTAAACAACAATATCTGCCGGATGAAGTGGAAGGTCATAAATTCTACCGGAGCGGCGATTTGGGATATGAAGCTAGGATGAAAGAATGGCTTGAAGAATTAAAACAGGAAGGATAAGACAAAATGGAACTTTATATTATAAGACATGGAAAAACATACTGGAATGAAGCACAGCGTATACAGGGTTGGTCAGATATTGAATTAACGGAAGAGGGACGCAGTGTGGCCTATGAAACAGCGGATGCGTTAAAAGATATGGGTTTTGATGCTATTTATGCAAGTCCGCTGAAACGTGCCTATGAAACAGCATGCATTTTAAAAGGGGACAGAGACTTGCCGGTTGTTGTTGATGAGCGTATCAAGGAAATCGGTTTCGGAGTTCTCGAAGGAGCAGACTTTACGAAAATCAAAGGGGATAAGACAAGTAAATTTGCGGCTTTTTTTGATAAACCGGAAGTTTATGAAGCACCGGAAGGCGGCGAATCTATTGATACAGTATGTGAACGTGCGGCAGATTTTTTAAAGGATATCGTTGAAAAACATAAGAATGACGAGAGAGTTATGATTGTGGCTCATGGTGCAGTGAACAAGGCTATGATGCGGCATATTCGTCAGTCAAAGATAGAGGAATATTGGAAAGGTTCGCTTCAGAGAAACTGCGGGGTAACCATTGTAGATTATTCCAATGATGGATTTAACATTATTGAGGAGAATAAGGTGTTTTATGAGTGGAAAAAGGCCTAAAATGATAATTATATCGCTGGATGCTGTTGGCAGCCGTGATATAGAAAAAGCTAAGGAACTTCCGGGATTTAAGCGTTTTTTTGCGGATGCCAGCAGCTGTATGAATGTGGATTCTATCTATCCAAGTATTACGTATCCGGCACATACATCCATTATTACAGGCCGTTATCCAAAGAATCACGGAGTGATTGATAATACAAGATTGCAACCGGGACGTAAGTCTCCGGACTGGTATTGGCAGCGAAGATATATTCAGGGAACAACTTTGTATGATGAAGCACTGGCTCAGGGAATGAAAGTAGCAGCATTGCTCTGGCCGGTAACGGCACGATCTAAAATAACCTATAATGTACCGGAGATATTTGCCAATCGTCCATGGACGAATCAGATTCTGACATCGCTTAGAAATGGGACACCATTCTATCAGTTCCTTTTGAATCAGAAATTTGGGCATTTAAGAAATGGAAAAAGTGAACCGGAACTGGATAATTTCACCCACGCTTCTTTGAAATATACATTGGAGAAATACAGACCGGATTTGACGCTGGTCCATTTTACAGATGTGGACAGCCAGAAGCATGATTATGGTACTGAAGCCGCAGAAACCTGGGCGGCTATGGAGCGGCACAGTGAACGCCTTATGGAAATCCAGGACTTGCTGGAAGCACTGGGAATGGCAGAAGATACCGTATTTGCTCTGCTTGGTGACCACAGCCAGAAAGATGTGGAAAAGTTTATCTGTTTAAATTATGAATTCTGGAAACGCGGATGGCTCCGCAAAAAAGGTGATAGAATCCAAAGCTTTCAGGTCTATTCGAAATCCTGTGATGGAAGTGCCTATATTTACATTAAGGATAAAGCTCTGTATAAAGAAGTTTATGAAGTGCTTTGTCAGTTGAAATTCGCAGAGAATAGTGGAATTGAGGCCATATATACAGGTGCAAGTGCAGCAAAAATGGGAGCTGATGGCAGATGTGCCTTTATGGTAGAAGCAAAAGACGGGTATTTCTTTAGCGACAAGGCAGAAACCTATATGCGTGCCACGGTAAAGGGCGAGCATAAAGGCTGTCATGGATATCGTCCGGAGAAGCCTGGGTATCAGACTTTTTTCGGAATTAAAGGTCCTGGCGTTTTAAAGGGACAGCAGATAGAAAAAATGAGTTTGGTAGATGAGGGACCAACTTTTGCAGCATTACTTGGGCTTGATTTGGGACAGACAGATGGCCGGGTGCTTGAAAGCATTCTGGAAAAGGAGCAGCTATGTTAAAAAACTTGACGAAAAAAGAAATCAGCTGGATATTTTATGACTGGGCAAATTCGGCCTATACGATGGTAGTCACCTCGACAATTATGAGTCTTTATTTCTTGAGTTCTGCAGGAGCAGCACTGGAAGGCACAGTTGCGGACCCGGCGGTAACAGCCAATGCCTATTGGGGATTTGCCAATTCGGCGGCGACCATTGTGCTTGTCTTATTATCGCCAATCCTTAGAACCATGGCTGATTATAAGGGCAGGAAAAAGAAGATGTTTCAGTTCTTTTTGTTTACCGGCATAGCATTTACAGCCCTATTGGCATTTGTACCATCAACACAATGGTTGCTGCTGCTCATCGTTTATGTCATTACAGCCATTGGTTTTGCGGGGGCCAATATATTTTACGATGCCTTTTTGGTGGATGTATCTGAAGATAAGAATATGGACCGGGTATCCAGTCTGGGCTTTGCCATGGGATATATCGGAAGTACCATTCCATTTATTATTTGTATGGTTTTAGTTGTACTGGCGACCTTGGGAAAGATACCGATAAGTTTGGAAATGTCTTATAAGATTTCATTTATCATTACAACACTGTGGTGGATTGTATTTAGTATTCCGATTGTCAAAGATGTTCATCAGGTTTACGGAATTGAGCCGGAAGCACATTATGTACAGAAAAGTTTCAAACGGCTTGGAAAAACTTTGAAGGATATTCGCCAGCATCGTCATATCTTTGTTTTTCTGTTAGCGTACTTTTTCTATATTGATGGCGTAGATACGATTATTAAAATGGCAACTGCCTATGGAAGTACCATTGGGATTGGCAGTATTATGCTGCTGGTGATTTTGCTGGTGACGCAGTTTGTCGCGTTCCCTTTTGCCATTATTTATGGAAAACTGGCTGCTAAATTCGGCACAAAACGAACGCTGAACCTTGGAATTCTAACCTATTGTGTGATTTGTATTGTGGCTTTCTTTATGAGTCCGGATAAGGATGAAAAAACATTGACAATTATGTTCTGGATTCTTGCCATGTTAGTTGGAACCGCTCAGGGTGGCATACAGGCATTGAGCCGTTCCTATTTTGGGAAAATTGTTCCGAAAAATCAAGCCAACGAGTTTTTTGGATTCTATAATATCTTCGGAAAATTTGCTGCAATTCTCGGCCCTATTCTTTTTGGCTGGATTTCGCTGGCAACAGGAAAGGCCAATTATGGAGTTGCAAGTATCATTATTTTATTTATTCTGGCCAGCATTGTTTTTCATTTTGTACCGGATGACAGAGAATTGTCATAGAATTGTAAGAAGCAGAATCAACCAATGACTTGTTAAAAACGGGCGGAATATGTTATACTAATATCCATTGAAAGCAGTTTTATTTGCGAGGGGATAATAGAATTAAGAAAGGAAGGTAAAGAGTACATTGAAGATACTTTCATTTGGCGTACCTTGCTATAATTCCGAGGAATATATGAAAAAATGTATTGATTCTCTACTTGTTGGGGGAGAAGATGTGGAAATAATCATTGTAGATGATGGTTCTAAGGATAATACAGCGGCTATTGCAGACGAATATGCAGCAGCTTATCCGGATATTATTAAGGTCGTACATCAGGAAAATGGAGGCCATGGAGAAGCGGTAAATGCAGGCCTTAGAAATGCAACAGGTATTTATTATAAGGTCGTGGATTCCGATGACTGGCTGGACGAAGACGGTCTGCATAAAGTTATTGAAGTGCTGAAAAGTTTTGTTGAAGACAAGAAACGTGTAGATTTAATGATTTGTAATTATGTTTACGAACATGTGGAGGACCAGACATCCAAAGTTATACGGTATACCAATGTTATGCCTCAGGATAAGATTTTTGGATGGAATCAGGTGGGACGATTCAGGGTAGACCAGAATCTTCTGATGCATACCATGATTTACCGGACCCGTATTTTAAAAGAAGCCGGTTTGGAGCTGCCAAAGCACACGTTTTATGTAGATAATCTATTTGCCTATATTCCATTGCCTTATGTGCGCAGTTTGTATTATATGAATGTAGATTTATATCGATATTATATAGGCCGAAGCGACCAGTCGGTAAATGAACAGGTTATGATAGGCCGGATTGACCAGCAGATTCTTGTGAACAAGCTGATGTTTGATGCATATAGTCTGCCGGATGACGTGTTTAACCGACGGCTTGCCCAGTATATGATGAGTTATCTGGCTATGATCTGTCTTGTAACTTCGATTATGCTGACAATTTCCGGAACAGAAGAGAATAAACAGAAACGGAAAGAGCTTTGGAAGTATTTTAAGGATAGTGATTATGGCATGTATGCACGTCTTCGAAGAGGGCTTAGAGGCTGTGTCAGCAACCCACCTGGAATTATTTCCAGCAGCCTTATGCGTAAGGCATATCATCTTGCACAGAAAGTCTATAAGTTTAATTAGTATAACTAGATATGGGAGTATTTTGGCTATATAGTGATGAAATTCGCTATATAGCCTTTTTTATAAATTAGCACTTGCAATATACCCTTTGGGGGTATATAATGAAATCACATCATACCCCTGAGGGGTATAAAACATACAAAAGGAGTGAAAGAAATGGTAGAATGTAATGAATGTTGTCATAGGACGAAAGAGCGTTCTGAGAAAGAATATAAAGATTTAATTAACCGGCTGAGCCGCATTGAAGGTCAGATTCGAGGAATCAAAGGGATGCTGGAGAAAGATGCTTACTGTCCGGATGTACTGGTCCAGGTAGCAGCAGCCAATGCGGCTTTGAACAGTTTTAATAAAGTTCTGTTGGCGAATCATATACGAAGCTGTGTGGCCGAGGATATTCGTCAGGGCAAGGATGAAACGATTGATGAACTTGTTGTAACGATTCAGAAATTAATGAGATAGGAGGCCGATATGAAACAATATACAGTAACAGGTATGAGCTGTGCGGCCTGCAGTGCCCGGGTTGAAAAGGCAGTAGCCGGTGTGCAGGGTGTAGATTCCTGTTCCGTCAGTCTTTTGACCAACTCTATGGGTGTTGAAGGTACAGCATCGCCCCAGGACATTATTGCAGCTGTTGAAGAGGCTGGATATGGAGCCGCAGTTAAGGGCGAAGCGGGGAAAACGGCAGCGGCAGCAGGCGATGAAGATATGCTGAAAGACAGAGAAACCCCTGTTTTAAAGCGGCGATTATGGACCTCCCTGGGATTTTTGATTGTCCTCATGTATTTTTCCATGGGACATATGATGTGGAACTGGCCGATTCCGGCATTTTTTGTAGATAACCATGTGGCGATGGGACTGCTTCAGCTGATACTGACAGTGATTGTTATGGTTATTAATCAGAAGTTTTTTATCAGCGGATTTAGAAGCTTATGGCACAGGGCACCGAATATGGATACACTGGTTGCTCTGGGGTCGGGGGCATCTTTTGTGTACAGCACTTATGCATTATTTGCCATGACAGGTGCTCAGGTAAATGGTGACATGGAAGCAGTTATGACCTATATGCATGAGTTTTATTTTGAATCAGCAGCTATGATTCTGACGCTGATTACCGTAGGTAAGATGCTTGAGGCACGTTCCAAAGGTAAAACGACAGATGCTTTAAAAGGATTGATGAAACTGGCTCCAAAGACAGCAACTATTGTCAAGGATGGTATAGAAACAGAGGTTTCCATTGACCAGGTGATGAAAGGGGATATCTTCGTTGTTCGCCCGGGAGAGAATATACCTGTAGACGGTATCGTGCTAGATGGAAGCAGTGCTGTGAATGAATCCGCATTGACGGGTGAAAGTATTCCGGTGGATAAGGCAGTGGGTGATAAGGTCTCGGCAGCTACGCTGAATCAGTCGGGATTTATCCGTTGTGAAGCTTCCAGAGTTGGTGAAGATACGACCTTATCACAGATTATAAAGATGGTTAGTGATGCGGCGGCGACCAAGGCGCCGATTGCAAAAGTAGCGGACAAAGTTTCGGGTGTTTTTGTACCGGCAGTTATCATTATTGCACTGGCAACGATAGGCATCTGGCTGATTGCCGGAGAGAGTGTTGGATTTGCTCTGGCAAGAGGCGTTTCTGTTTTAGTTATCAGCTGCCCATGTGCCTTAGGACTGGCAACACCAGTCGCCATTATGGTTGGTAATGGTATGGGGGCAAAACATGGCATTATGTTCAAAACAGCTGTTTCTCTGGAAGAAGCAGGTAAGATGGAAATTGCTGCACTGGATAAGACCGGAACGATTACCAGTGGTGAACCAAAGGTAACCGATATTATACCGGCAGAGGGTATTACTTCGGAAGAACTGCTTCAAATGGCCTATAATCTGGAACAGAAAAGCGAACATCCTCTGGCAAAAGCAATCCTTGAAAAAGGTGCTGAAAGTGGATTTCAGGCTGAGGAAGTTTCGGATTTCCAGGCGCTTCCGGGTAATGGATTATCTGCGAATTTAAGTGGAAGTACTTTGAGTGGTGGTAATTTGAAATTCATCAGCACTCAGACAGAAGTTCCGGAAGGAATAAAGCTTCAGTCAGAACAGCTGGCAGAACAGGGGAAGACCCCATTGTTTTTCAGCAGAAACGGACAGCTCGCCGGGATTATTGCCGTGGCTGATGTCATTAAAGAGGACAGCCCAAGAGCTGTCAAAGAGCTTCAGAATATGGGTATCCGTGTCGTTATGCTGACTGGGGACAATGAGCGGACGGCTCAGGCCATAGGTAAAGAAGCAGGTGTGGATGAAGTTATTGCCGGTGTATTGCCGGATGGTAAAGAAAGTGTTATTCGGAATTTGAAGAAAAAGGGCAAGGTCCTGATGGTTGGAGATGGTATTAATGATGCTCCGGCACTGACCAGAGCAGATATAGGTATTGCTATTGGCGCCGGTACGGATATAGCCATTGACGCTGCGGACATCGTACTTATGAAGAGCCGCTTGAGCGACGTACCTGCAGCTATTCGTTTAAGCCGTAAAACCCTTAAGAATATCCATGAAAATCTCTTCTGGGCATTCTTTTATAATGTGATAGGTATTCCGCTGGCAGCAGGGCTGTGGTATCCTATATTTGGATGGAAATTGAATCCGATGTTCGGTGCAGCGGCCATGAGTTTATCCAGTTTCTGCGTTGTAACCAATGCGCTTCGACTGAATTTCTTTAATATGAGAGATGCAGGAAAAGATAGAAAACTTAAATCGAAAAAGAAAAAGGAGGAAAAGAATATGGAAAAGACAATGAATATTGAAGGAATGATGTGTGAACACTGTGAGGCGAGAGTTAAAAAGTGTTTAGAGAACCTTCCGGAGGTTGAATCTGCAGTAGTAAGTCATGAAAAGGGAACAGCTGTTGTGACAATGAGCAGTGAGGTTTCCAATGAGGTGCTCAAGAAAACTGTGGAAGACCAGGATTATAAAGTAACATCTGTAGAGTCATAGGATTTATTGAAAAAAGGCATAACCGTGAATAGCGGCTATGCCTTTTAAATTAATCCAGTTTTAGATTATTCATGAATCTGATTATACTCACGCTGAATAGCATGAAGTTCCATCTCAAAATCCTGCCGGTTCTTCTGATTAATTGTTGAAAGAATAACTCCGGAGAAGAAAGAAATTAATGCTCCCAGAGCAACAAAACCACAGACAATTAAAGTCGGGAATTTCAATACCAGTCCGGTTGCGATATATTCCATAACAACAGGAATAAAGAAACCAATGCTTAAAAGCAGAAGTACAGCAGCCAGCAGGCTGAAGAAACCAAAAGGTTTATAATTCTTATATAATTTGACGATGGTTTTAATAACTTTAAAGCCATCACTGTAGGTATTTAATTTAGACTCACTGCCTTCAGGGCGGTCCCGGTAAGTAATAATAACATTTTCTACCAGAAGGTTTTTTTGAACGGCATGAATACTCATTTCAGTTTCAATTTCGAAGCCCTTAGAAAGGACAGGGAAAGATTTAACAAACTGGAAAGAAAAAGCACGGTAGCCGGTCATAATATCTTTAATGTTACTTTTAAAGAGCGTATTGATACTCTGACGCACCAAAGAATTTCCAAAATTGTGGAAAGGTCTCTTGTTCTCCGTAAAATATGTGGATGAAAGGCGGTCGCCGACGACCATATCCACATGACGTTCTAAAACTTTATCGACCATCTCTCGTGCAAATTCTGCAGGATAGGTATCATCACCATCAACCATAATATAAGCTTCAGCGTCGATTTCACGAAACATACGGCGGATAACATTTCCTTTGCCCTGGTGGTATTCATGGCGTACAACAGCACCTTCAGCTTCAGCAATAGCAACGGTATCATCAGTAGAGTTGTTATCGTAAACATAAATTGTTGCTTCCGGAAGTACGGCCTGGTAGTCGTTGATTACTTTCTTTACAGTTTTACTTTCGTTATAGCAGGGAATTAATACTGCAATTTTATCCATAGGTTTTTAAACCTCCTTCTTATTCATCATAAACCATATCCATCCAATAAAGAATGGAAGAATCATCATATTTGGAATTAAATATCGAATATATGCGTTTACCGGGCTGGCAAGGCATACAGCAAAGGTCAGCCAGAGTGGAACGGTGGCAGCCAGAAGTTTCCATTTTTTGATGACAATTAAAAATACACTGCAGATAAGCAGCACCCAATCCCAAAAGCCTGTTGTGAAAAGCAGACCGATAAATGGAAGTTTGGCAAGAGCATACAGGAAGTTTTCCAGTGTGCTGCGAAGCCATAGGGTGGAATCAGACATAGTGAAATCAAAATCTCCCCGGTCCACATAAGGGGCTGTCGCATGTTCGAAATATCCGCTTTCCCTCAAGCGAAGCTGAGGATAAAAATAACCATAAATATTATTTGCCGTGGCTTCAATATAAGCCCATGGATGTTTTAAAAGCTGTTTAAACCATACCTTAAGGTAGGCTGGCAGATTCGAATTATCCACATTCAATCGGGAATACCATACTTTGACCGGATCGGATACTTCCGGGTCATAGTCCGTGGCAAGCGTATCATAGTTTAAAACAGCAGCGATGGCGGCTTTTTCATCTTCGGGAATCTCATCTTCATAATAAGATACATAGCGTGCTGTCTGCTGAAAAGGTATGGACAGCATCTCGGCTGTATCACCACCGGGAATGCCCAAGGATGGCACAAGAATCTTCGTAAAAGCGAAGAAAATCAAAACAACGCTACCGAGAGAAATACTTATCTTCAGCCGCTGACCTTTTGCGAAGATAAGCATAAATGGCAAAGAGAGTAAAACGACATGAATGCCGTTATTTCTCAGCAGGCAGACACCCAGAGCTGATAGGGCGAACAGCAGCCATTTATACCAGCGAAAAGCCGCTCTTTCATAGGCATACTCTAAAAAGAGCATCATGTATAGGAACATGACAAGAATGAAAGAGGTATCTTTAATAAATGTAAAGGCATAACTTGGCCACATAGGAATAATGGCAAAGAACGCTAAAATGCCTGTACGCAGCCAGTAAGGTGCTTTCCAGCGTTTAAGAAGGCACATGCCATAACCAATACAAAGAATAAAGCAAATCACCTGTGTACCGGTATAGAGAAAAATACCCATATTATCCGAGCCGAAAATTGTACGTCCCAGAGTCACAATCGAACCCATAAGCCAGGTTGAGGCTACTGGGTGAAACTCGGTCCATTCCAGGCTTCCAATATAGAAATCTAATTGGCGGAGGCCATCCCATGCCACCGAGCCGGGGAAAAAAGCAATAATATAAGGAATCCAGCAGATGCCTACAATAATGGCAGTAGATATCATAGGATGTTTTTCAAAAATCAGTTCCTGACGGGGAGATGGGCTTAATTCTGTGGTATCTTTTTGTTTTAAAAGAATCCAGTCAAACAGCATATAAACAGCCGCATAGAATAGATAGGCATATCCCAGAAATAATATAAATGCCAGAATAATGGTAAAGGCATTATAAATAATGAAATCAAAATTCCCCATGGCCTCAATGCTTGTGCCAAGAATCATACAGATTCCGAGGGTGATTCCCAGAAAAAGAGAGCCGTTTCGAATACGACGGTCTTTTTCTAAATAATGTTCATGAAAATATTTATAAAAGAAAGCCAGTGCAATACAGATAATGCATGCCTGGATACTGTTACCGTTTAATACCCGCTGTAATTGGGCCATAGACAGAGGGATAAAAGAACCAGAACCGTGTGTGTCTGCGAAAATAGCATCATAGTCACAGTAAATACGGTTTGAAAAAAAGGATAAGGTTGTCAATAATGTCCAGAAAATAATTGTAACCTTATGAAAAATATGATTTTGTGCTTTCATTATTAACTCCTGAATAATTTATTTAGCTTTATTATTATATCGGTTTCTGTGTAATAACGCAAGGAATAAGAAAAATAGAGTGGTAATTTTTGCAAAATCAGTTATAATAGTAGAATAAATGTAGAACAGAAAGGGGACACATATGTTAGCATCAGATATTGGGATTGATTTGGGAACAGATAGTGTTCTTGTATATATAAAGGGTACAGGTATCGTATTAAAGGAGCCGTCAGTGGTGGCTTATGATAAGGATACGAATGAGATTAAGAGTATTGGTGAAGAGGCCAGAGAGATGATTGGCAGGACACCTGGGAATATTACAGCCGTTCGTCCGCTGCGTCAGGGCGTTATTTCGGATTATACGATTACAGAGAAGATGTTGAAATATTTTATCCATAAAGCCGTTGGACGAAAGACTTTCTGGCGTCCGAGAATCACTGTATGTGTGCCGAGCGGTGTCACAGAGGTTGAGAAACGTGCGGTTATTGATGCGACCATGGAAGCCGGGGCCAGAGATGTAGTTATTGTCGAAGAGCCTATCGCTGCAGCACTGGGAGCTGGTATTGATATATCAAAGCCTTTTGGAAACATTATTGTGGATATTGGCGGAGGAACGACGGACATTGCTGTTATCTCCTATGGAGATACTGTTGTCAGCCAGTCTTTAAAAGTGGCGGGAAATGACTTTGATGAAGCGATTATCCGCTATCTGCGTAAGAAGCATGAGATTTTAGTTGGTGAGCGGACTGCAGAAGAGATTAAGAAGCAGATTGGTTCGGCATATCCGAGGGAAGAGGAAGAACGGATGGAAGTCTGTGGACGGAATGTTCTGACAGGCCTTCCAAAAACTGTGATGATGAGTTCTTTGGAAACCCAGGAAGCCCTAGAAAGCAGCCTGACTCAGATTGTTACAGGACTTCATAAAGTTTTAGAGGAGACACCACCTGAGTTATCTGCGGATATTGCAACCCGGGGTATTCTGTTGACAGGCGGCGGAAGTCTTTTGTATGGTATGGACCGTTTGATTGAGCAGATTACAGGGATTCGTACCACGCTGGCTGACGATCCGATTTCTGTGGTGGCTATTGGCACCGGCAGATACATTGAATTTATGGATGCTAAAAAGGGCGACAACAAATAAAGATAACAGGGGGCTGAGAATTCTGCGGATTTTCAGCTCTTTTTTGGAGGAAAGAAATGGAAACACTTCACGGCCTGGTAGAACATATTGTTTACCATAATGAAAATAACGGATATACGGTCATGGCTCTTATGTGTCAGGGCGATGAAGTCATGTGTACAGGCATGATGGCGATGGTGAATGAAGGCGAGTATATCAAAGCCGAAGGCGATTATGTAGAACATGCTACCTATGGCAGGCAGTTCCGGATAGCTTTTTTCTCAATCGAAGCACCGGAAGATATCTTTTCAATTGAACGATATCTGGCTTCCGGGGCGATTAAGGGCATTGGGCCTTCGCTGGCAAGCCGTATTGTCAAGAAATTTAAAGAGGACAGTTTTCGAATTATAGAGAATGAGCCGGAGAGACTTGCAGAAATCAAAGGCATCAGCGAACGGAAAGCTCAGGAGATTTATCAGCAGTTCCACGATAAACAGGATATGCGTCAGGCCATGATGTTCTTATCGAAATATGGTATCAGCACAGCTTATGCTGTGAAGATTTATAATGAATATGGCAGTAGACTGTATGATATTATTAAGGAAAATCCCTACCAGCTGGCAGAAGATGTAACGGGTATTGGATTCCGGCTGGCAGATGATATTGCTCAGCGGGCGGGAATCGGAATGGATTCAGCCTATCGAATTCGAAGCGGCGTTGTCTATGTCCTGCTTCAGGCGACTATGAATGGCCATGTTTATCTGCCGGTTGAACTTTTGAAACAACAGGCGGCAGATATTTTGGAGGTATCGGAGGATGCGGTAGAGCATCAGCTGATGGAATTGTCTATTGATAAGAAAATTATTATCAAAAATATTGAAGACGAACCGGTAGTTTATGCATCTGCCTACTATTATCTGGAGCTGAGTACGGCACGAATGTTGAAGAATCTGAATATTAAGTATGATGTGAGCTTCAGGGAGGCGGAGCATCAGATTCAGAGGATTGAAAAGAATGAAAAGATTGAGCTGGATGAGATGCAGAAGACGGCGGTTATTGAAGGCGCCAGAAATGGCCTTCTTGTTATTACAGGTGGTCCTGGTACGGGAAAGACAACGACTATCAATGCCATTATTCGATTTTTTGAAAACGAAGGCCTTGAACTCCGCCTGGCAGCACCGACAGGGCGTGCAGCAAAACGAATGACCGAGGCAACCGGGTATGAAGCTCAGACCATCCACCGAATGTTAGAATTGACCGGTGGACCGGAGGACAAAGAGGGCGGACGATTCGAGCGGAATGAGCAGAATCCGCTGGAAACGGATGTTATTATCATTGATGAGATGTCCATGGTGGATATTCACCTTATGAATGCGCTTCTTAAAGCGATTATGCCGGGAACCCGTTTGATTATGGTGGGGGATGTGAATCAGCTGCCATCGGTAGGACCGGGAAATGTATTAAAGGACATTATTCAGTCCCACTGTTTTAATGTGGTTATGCTGACAAAGATTTTCCGTCAGGCTATGGAGAGTGCCATTATAAAAAATGCCCATAAGATTAATGATGGCGAAGATATTGACCTGAATGTGAAGACGACGGATTTCTTTTTCCTGCAGAGACAGCAGGTGATGGATGTTCAGGGCGTTCTTATTGCGCTGATTCGGGATAAGCTTCCGAAAAATGTCGGAGCAACACCTTATGATATCCAGGTATTGACACCGATGCGAAAAGGTGAACTGGGGGTTGAACGATTAAATAAACTCTTGCAGGAATATCTGAATCCAAAGGATGAAACTAAGCGAGAAAAAGAATTTGGTGACCGTCTCTTTAGAGAAGGGGATAAGGTCATGCAGATTAAAAATAACTATCAGCTGGAGTGGGAGATTACAGACCGCTACGGAATTCCTGTTGAAAAGGGTGTAGGTGTTTTTAACGGAGATATGGGAATTGTGCGTGAAATCAATTATTTTGCAGAGCAGATGACTGTAGAATTTGATGAAGGCCGCAAGATTATTTATCCTTTTGCCCAACTGGACGAGCTGGAATTATCCTATGCGATTACCGTACATAAATCCCAGGGAAGTGAATATCCGGCAGTTGTAATGCCATTGCTTTCAGGACCGAGGATGCTGTTTAACAGAAACATTTTATATACAGCAGTCACCCGTGCTAAAAAATGTGTGGCTATCGTAGGAAGCGGTCAGGCAGTGACCCAGATGATTCATAATCAGAGGGAACAGAAGCGGTACAGTTCGCTGCATGTATGGCTGAACGAAGTGGAATAGACAGGCAGTTAACAGATGTTGTATAATAAGAAACAGAGGTATGGCATGAAAAAAATACTTATAAAGAGAATGACAGCGGGAATGCTGATGATGGTCATGTTGTGGACCGGTACAGTAAATGCATATGCACTGGAAACGGAAGAGAACGGAGAGACTGTAGAGAGTATCGAGACCCTGTCAGAGGAGACCGAAAGTGAAACTGTGGAACCGGCAGCTGCTATAGAAACTGAGGCAGAAGAAGGTGTGCTTAGAGAAAACAGTTTCCGGTATCAGGATGGTGAATGGGTTCCGGAAGAACGGGCTTATTATGCCAACGGCTTTGAACCATGGAGTTTTGTGAATGGAAACTGGATTAATTCCTTTGGGGATGCCATTCCGGGAGCATTGGCGAAAGGGATAGATGTTTCTTATATTCAGAAAAACATTGACTGGGAAGCCGTACTGCTTTCCGATGTGGATTATGCCATTATAAGATGTGGGTATGGTAATAATTTCGCCAGCCAGGATGACAGCTATTGGAAACGGAACGCAGATGAATGTACACGGCTGGATATTCCTTTTGGTGTATATATCTATTCCTATGCTATGGATGTAGAAGAGGCAAGAAGTGAAGCAGAGCATGTTCTCCGACTGGTAGAAGGCTATGATTTAACACTGCCGATTTATTATGATTTAGAGGATTCACGATTTACGGGAACACTGTCAAATACAGAGATTGCAGATATTGCAGAGGTATTCTGTAATACGATTGAAGGTGCGGGTTATGAAGTTGGCATTTATGCCAATTTAGACTGGTTTGAAAATAAACTGACAGATTCCAGATTTGACCAGTGGCAGAAATGGATTGCCCAGTATAATTATCGATGCAGTTATCCGGGAAGTTATGCCATGTCGCAGTGTACGGCTTCCGGTGTGGTTGATGGAATTGACAATGCGGTGGATTTGAACTTTGCATTTATGGAAGTTCCGGCCCGGGCAAAAAATGTTCAGAGATTTGTAGAACGGCTCTATAACTTAATATTGGGACGTGAAGCGGACAGACCAGGACTTAGGGACTGGAAATGGCGTCTGTTGAATCAGGAGGAAACAGGAGCAGAGGTTGCCCGTGGTTTTATCATGAGTCAGGAGTTCATGGACCGGGGGTTAACCGATGAAGAATATGTTGAGGTGCTGTATCAGACCTGTTTTAACCGTTCTGCGGATAGTGATGGTAAGGCCTATTGGATGAAACGATTGGGCAGCAGGCTGAGTCGGGAGTATGTTTTGCATGGATTTATAGAATCTCAGGAATTTACAGATATATGTGCGTCTTATGATATTATCAGAGGAAACACAGAATTGTCCGACGTTTTGGATTTAAATCCGGATATGACATTGTTTGTTTATCGGAATTACAATCAGTTTTTGGGGAGAGAACCGGACGCGGAAGGTCTGCCTTACTGGGTAAGACAGCTTGCAGAGGGACAGAGTTCACCGAGAGAAGTAGCTCATGGATTTGTTTTTTCTGAGGAAGTAATGAGCAAAAATCTTTCAGATGAAGAGTATGTCAAAGTATTGTATCGAGGAATTTTTGATAGAGAAGCTGACCCGGATGGGCTGGCAGACTGGACTAACCGCCTGAGTCAGGGACAGTCCAGAGAAGAAATATTTGACGGATTTGCCAATTCGGCTGAATTTCTTCGATTGGTACAGAGCTTTGGATTATAAAGTAATAAAGTAACGGGGGATAAAAGGATGAAGCAGCTTGCGGCGAAGTTGGAGAGAACAATTGTATTTTTGTTAAAGACATGTTTGTATACCATGCTTTTTGTGGGCTTTTTCGGTATTATGGGCATTGAGAATCCTCAGCTGCTTCGTTTTTCACGAACTTCCGGTGTCACGATGCTGACCTTTGCAGTTGTGGGGCTTGGGATGACAGCAGCCTATGGCCGGTATGATATTGGAAAGCGAAAGAGTAAACCGATTATTTCATCCATAGGGCTGGCTACGCTGATTACGGATATTGTAACCTATGTGGAGTTGTCGATCATGAATACGAATCCGACGAATAATACCCGTTTTCAGTTTGAAAGTATTGGCCTTTTTATTGTTGTTATTATTATTCAGATGATAGCTGTCATTATATTTACCTATGGCGGCAACTGGATGTATTTTAAATTATATGAGCCGGAGCGGTGTTGCGTGATAACTTCCTCAAAGGAGGCATTTCTACAGATTAGTCATGCGGTGGATGTCTTCCGTAAGCAATACCGGATTTGTGAAGTGAAAGATTACCGGTCAGATGACTTGACGGATGCTATACTGCGGTGTGAAACTGTGTTCTTATATGATGTTCCGGTTAAAGAACGGACAGAATTAATTGAGTACTGCTATCGAAATATGCGCAGTATTTATTTCGGTCCTGAAATATCGGATATTGTCGAGATTAATTCAAAGTACGTTATTCTGGATGATATTTCTCTAATCAATCTTCCGGTGAAGGAGTTGTCCTTAGAGCAGCGTTTTGTGAAACGGTGTATGGATATCCTTTCGTCTTTGGCGGCCATGATTATTACCTCGCCAATATGGCTTATATGTGCCATTGCCATCAAGATGAATGATGGAGGCAAGGTATTCTTTAAACAAAAGAGAGCGACAAAGGACGGAAAAGTTTTTGAAGTTTATAAGTTCCGTACGATGAAGGAGAATGTGACAAATTATTCAGCGGTTGAGGAGGATGACCGAATTACAAAGGTGGGACATTTCCTGAGAAAGTACCGGCTGGATGAATTCCCCCAGTTTCTGAATATTTTTATGGGAGACATGAGCCTTGTGGGTCCGAGACCGGAGATGTTAGAGAATGTCTATTTGTATACGAAGGAGTATCCGGAATTTGCCTACCGGCTTCGTGTAAAAGCGGGTCTTACCGGCTACGCTCAGATTGCGGGTAAATACAATACAACACCAAAGTATAAGCTGATTTTGGATTTAATGTATATTGAAGATTACAGCCTTTTAAAAGATGTTAAACTGGTTCTGCAGACGTTGATTGTGTTCTTTAAGCCGGACAGCACAGAGGCTTTTGATGAAAGCCGTTATGAGCATCTGGAAAAGTTTGCTGAATTATTGGATGAAAGCTGGAAGCAAAGTGAGGAAGAAACGGATGAACCAAGTTGAGATAAGTGCAGGAATCGTAACCTATAATAACGCAAAAGAAATCATTCCTTGTCTGAATACCCTTGTTGAGTATACACAGGGGATGAATCTAAAGATTTATATCTTTGACAATCATTCGCAGGATGAGACAGTTTCATTGGTGCGGGCAGGATTTCCACAGGTCCACATCATTGAAAGCAGTGAGAATTATGGATTTGGTTATGGACATAATCAAATATTAAAACGAGTCGCATCCAGATATCATATGGTTGTTAATCCGGATATTCAGTTTGTAGAACATACGGTTGAAAGGCTGGTAAGATTTTTAGAACACAATCCGAAGGTGGGAATGGTCACACCTCAGATACGAAATCTGGACGGAAGTGAGCAGTTTCTGCCAAAACGGGACCCGAAATTTTCCTATGTTATTTTAAGTAAGCTGAATCCTTTCAGGTTTTACAGGGATGAGTACACCCGGTCCGGAGAAAAATTTACAAAACCAACCCGGATTTTATCCAGTACAGGCTGTTTTTTTATAATACGAACCGAATTGTTTCGAGAAAATAACGGATTTGATGAACGGTATTTTATGTATTTTGAAGATGCCGACCTTTCACGAAGTATCCGAAAAAGAGGCGCTGTTGTTTTCTATCCAAAGGCTTATGTGTATCATGCCTGGAAGAGGGATAATACCCGGAGTCTGAGAGGCATTCGAATCTTTTTGACATCGATGATGAAATATTTTTGGAAATGGAAAAGGGATGTGCGATGATTGAAATACTAATGGCAACCTATAATGGCGAAGGCTACCTTCAGGAACAGCTGGAATCCATTGAAAAGCAGACCCATAGAGAGTGGCATCTGACCGTTCATGATGATGGTTCAACAGACAGAACCTGGCAGATTTTAGAGGACTTTCAAAAGCGGATGGGCGAAAAGAAAGTCTTTCTTCAAAAGAACGTGCCGCCAACAGGCAGTGCGAAGAAGAATTTCATAGGTCTCCTTCAGAATTGCGACAGCCCTTATATGATGTGCTGTGACCAGGATGATGTATGGCATTCAGATAAAGTAGAGAAAACCTTCCATCGGATGAAACAGATGGAAAGAAAGTATGGGAAAGACATACCTCTGCTGGTCCACACGGATTTGAGAGTAGTGGATGAAAACTTAAATTGTATTCATCCCGGTTTTCATGAATATATGAATCTTGAAACTCGGGGATATCTTCGTCATGAACTGATTCAGAATCAGGTTACAGGCTGTACGGTAATGATAAATCAGAAACTGAAAACCTATGTGAACCAGGTTAGTTGTCCTGATAAAATTCTGATGCATGACCACTGGCTTGCTTTGACAGCCCTTGTTTTTGGAAAGATGAGTTATCTGAAGGAAGCGACAATCGATTATCGACAGCATGGTGATAATTCGGTAGGGGCCCAGAATGCAAAAAGCTTTGAATACCGATGGATGCGGTTTCGCAGGGGCCGGAAAAAGTTCCGCCAGGATATGGGGGAATCAACGGAGCAAGTGCTATATTTTACCAGACTATATGCTACTTGTATTAATGATAAGAAAATGTTAAAAGTATTGAATGAATATGCCTTTTTATACAAAAAAAATAAAATAACCCGTATATTCTACTTTTTTTGCGACGGCTTTTGGAAGCGGGGGACAGTTCGCAAAATCATGCAGATTATCTGGGGGTAATGGAACGGATATTAATGAATATAAATCAACGAATATTGAAAATATCGGAAATGCTGAAACCGGCTTTAAAGAAAGTGTTTCCTCAAAAATTATTACAGCGAATAAAGCGGATATTTGTAGAGAAGAACTATAAAAAGATGGTGGAAACCGCCAGAGTACCTTTTGAAAGGGAGAGTCATCCGGACGGCGTGAATCTTATAGGATTAGTGCGGGCTGAGATGGGTCTAGGACAGAGCTGCCGTCTTTTGGCGAATGTTTTGGAGAAGGGGGATATTCCCTGCTCACTCTATGATTTTCAGTTGGGCAGTACCCTTCTTAAAGCGGAGGAGCACTCCTGGGATGACAGGATTTCAGAAGCATTTCCTTATAATCTGAATTTGATTCATATCAATCCCGATGAGATGATGCTCATGTACACACGCCTGGGGGCGGAGAAGTGGAGCGGCCGGTATAATATCGCTTTCTGGCTGTGGGAATTGGAAGAGATTCCTGAACATTGGAAGAAATTCTTCCCTATGCTGGATGAAATCTGGACACCATCCGAATTCATCAGCAATAATTTAAGAAAAGTAACCAGCCTTCCGGTGCATACGATGCCTTACTGTGTTGAAGCTCCGGTAGATGAGGACTTAGATAGAGAATATTTTGGACTCCCGGAGGATAAGTTTTTGTTTTTGGTGATGTATGACTCAAACAGCACCATAGAGCGGAAGAATCCTACAGGAGCCATTCGTGCGTTTAGAAAGGCTTTTAAAAACAACCCGGATGTGGGCATTATTGTGAAAATTAATAATGCAAAACCGAGAGATATGGAGCATCTAAACCGGTGGTTGGAAGAATGCCCAAATGTCTATTTTATCACGGAAACCCTCAGTAAGGTGGAAGTGAATTCGTTGATTAAACAGGCGGATGTGTTTGTATCCCTGCATCGGGCCGAAGGCTTCGGACTGGTTATGGCGGAGGCCATGATTGTGGGAACGCCGGTGATTGCTACAAACTGGTCATCAAACACAGAATTTATGAATTCCGAGGTGGCCTGTATGGTTGACTGCTCCTTTGCAACTTTGGAGAAGGACAGTCCGCCTTATAAGAAAGGCGCACGATGGGCGGAGCCGGACATTCATATGGCGGCGGTATATATGCGCAAGCTTTATAAGGACAAAGTTTATTATGAGCAGATACGGCGGAAGGCACAGGAATATATTGCAGAAAAGTTAAGCATGGAGAATGCTGTGAGCAGGATAAAGACGCGGATAGGAGAAATTTATGAGACACTTGAAAGAGATTTATGATTACAGACAGATGATTTATAGTCTGGTTCGAAAAGAATTAAGGGGAAGATACAAGGGGTCAGCACTGGGATTCCTTTGGACATTTATCAATCCTCTGTTACAGCTGTGTGTATACACTTTTGTTTTCTCGGTAGTTATGCCGAATAATATTGAAAAGTTTTATTTGTATTTGTTTGTTGGTCTGATTCCGTGGCTGTTTTTCAGTGGTTCACTGACCGGGGGTGCAGCGAGTATTCTTAACCAGAAGGATATGGTCAAAAAGATTTATTTTCCGCGAGAGGTTATGCCAATTGCTTATGTAACCAGTAATTTTGTCAACATGCTGCTATGCTTTCTGGTTATCTTTGCGGTGGTCCTTGTCTCCGGTGTAGGCATTAATCTGAGAGCGATTTGCTACCTGCCGATTATTATGGCGGTTGAATATCTTATGTGTCTTGGCGGTGCACTGCTGACGTCAGCATTGACGGTATACTTTAGAGATTTAGAGTATATTCTTGGTATTGTAACTATGGCATGGATGTATTTTACACCTGTTGTTTATTCTCTTGAAATGGTACCTGAAAAGCTGCGTCCGATTATGAATTTAAATCCGATGACACCAGTAATTACAGGATATCGGGATGTGCTTTATGGTGGTCAGGTGCCTCATATACGGACATTATTCAGCGGTGTAGTCATGGGGGTTGTTTTACTCTTAGTGGGCTATGCTGTATTCCAGAAATTACAAAAAGGTTTTGCGGAGGAACTGTAGATGAAACAAGGGAACGCAATAGAAGTTAGAGATGTAAAGAAGAAATTTAAAGTATATATGGATAAGGGCAGCCAGCTCAAGGAAAGAATTCTTTTCCGTAATAGAAATCGCTACGAGGAACGGTGGGTTCTGGATGATGTCAGTTTTGATGTTAAAGAAGGTGAGGCTGTTGGTCTTATCGGACATAATGGCTGTGGAAAGAGTACAACTTTAAAACTGCTCACACGAATTATGTATCCGGATTCAGGAACCATTGAATTAAAGGGACGTGTATCCAGTTTAATTGAATTAGGTGCAGGTTTTCATCCCGACATGAGCGGACGTGAAAATATCTACACAAATGCCTCGATTTTTGGTTTGACCAAGAAAGAGATTGATGAACGTTTGGACGATATCATTGAATTTTCAGAGATGGAACCTTTCCTGGATAACCCGGTAAGGACTTATTCTTCAGGTATGTATATGCGTCTGGCATTTTCTGTTGCCATTAATGTAAATGCAGATATTTTACTGATTGATGAGATTCTGGCCGTTGGCGATGTCAACTTCCAGGCAAAATGTTTTAATAAGCTTCGGGAGATTAAAGCCCAGGGAACAACCATTGTTATCGTTTCCCATTCCATGGGACAGATTGAACAGATTTGTGACCGAAGCATCTGGATTCATGAAGGCCACATCAAAGGCGAAGGAAGCCCAAGAGATATTGACCGTGATTATCTGAATTTCATGGGTGAAAAACGTGAAACAGATGCGGAAAAAGCAGACCGTAAAGAGCGGGACGAGAACAATGTTTTCGACAGTGACAACCGCTGGGGGAATGGCAAAGCCCGATTTACGGACATTCACATGGAAGACGGAAGCGGAAAAAAGAAAACCGTATTTGCTTCGGAAGACGGAGCCGATATATGTATCAAGTATGCGGTTAAAGAGAAGGTTGTGGATGCTGTTTTTGGCATCGGAATTTTCAGAAGTGATGGTATTCAGTGTTATGGTACGAATACGAAGATTGAACAGTTTGAGCAGTTTGATTTGGAAAAGGATGGAAGCATCAAGATTAAGATGCAGAAACTGTTATTGCTGCCGGGCAAATACACCCTGGATGTTGCCATTGAATCGGATATGGCAACACCGGTAGATTATTATAAAGATGCCTATACATTTGAGGTCTATTCTTCATTGGGGGATGCGGGTGTAAGCCGTATAGAGCATGTGTGGGAGGTATAAGAATGGCTGGATTATCAAGAAGAATTTTTGACCGGCTTGGACGAACCTATATTGTAGAACGTCAGTTGAGAGAGAACGAACAGATACAATTGGCTCAGGAGCAGGCTGAGAAAATCAATGCACTTGAGCAGAACTGTGCAGAACTTCAGAAGAAGCTGGAGATTGAAAGCGAAGCCCTGAAGGGAGCACAGACAGCTCTTGGGGAAGTTTATAAATATATGCAGCAGCGCCAGGAGATTAATCCGGAGATTGAAGAGAATATCCGAAATAATAACCGTCGCCTGGATGACCTGGATAAACGAAGTGATATGCAGGAAGTCAAAAACAGAAGTTTGTCTCTGAAATTTGACCGCATCACCGCAGGCAGTGGAAATGCACCGGTTTCCGGTGAAGTGTCACAGGGCGAGAATGAGTATGACTGCGTGGATTACTTTGATTTCGAAAATCATTTTCGTGGTCCCAGAGAGACAATCAAAGAAGTTCAGCGTCAGTATATTAAATATTTTGAAGGCAGGAAGAATGTTTTAGACCTTGGCTGCGGACGGGGAGAATTTCTTGAACTTTTAAAGGAAAATGATATCGAAGCCATAGGTGTTGAATTCTATACCGAATTTGCCGAATATTGCAGAATGAAAGACTTGAAGGTGGAAGAGGCGGATGCACTGGCCTATTTAGAGGGACAGGAGAAAGTGGGTGGCATATTTGCGGGACAGCTCATTGAACATCTGAAATTCAATCAGATTGTCAAGCTGTGTGAACTTGCCTATGAAAAGCTGGAAGATGGTGGATATATCATTTTAGAGACACCAAATCCGATGTCATTAGCAATTTACACCCATGCTTTTTATATGGACCCATCCCACAATAAACCAATCCATCCATTGACGATGGAATACTTTATGCATAAAGTGGGCTTTGAACATGTGGAAATTCTATTTACAGAATCCAGTAAATATCCGGCACAGATACCTGAGCTGAAGGGCGAGGGTATTGAAAATCTGGAAAGATTCAATAAAACCATGCAGGAAGTGAGCCAGACCCTCTTTGGAAGTCAGGACTATGCAATTATCGGAAGAAAATAGATGGAGGAATAATCATGGAAAATCAGATAACACCTGTTGATGTTGAAGAGATTATGAAAGAAATCCGCGAAAGGATTGCAAACCGCGGCGTTGATGAAAAACCTCTGAGCTTTGATGAGGCGATGGCAGATAAAGTATGCGAGGCCGGATTTGTTGCGGAAACCCAGTATGTAGATTCAACACTGCATCATTACGTTTTTTCATCCAATCAGGGACATAATATTCCCTTTTATCAGATGATTCCAAAGGGTGGTGTAAAATCCTTTATTAAACGGAGCATTAGAAAGTTAATTGCCCCAACGGTTCTGCCTTTAAGAGATGCACAGAATGTGTATAATGCCAATGTTGTTCAGGCATTAATTCAGCTGGAATCCTACACGCTGGAGAAAAACGACCTTTTGGAAAAACAGGAAGAATTAATTGAACAGATGGCAGCGAAGATTGATAAACTGGAAAAAAGAATCGAAACATTGGAAAGCAGATAATCAGAAGGAGGGGCTATGGAACGTAAAGTTTGTTTTATTGTGCAGAGATACGGACTGGAAGTAAACGGCGGAGCAGAATTGCATTGCCGTCAGCTGGCGGAACATTTAAGCCCATTCGCCGAGGTGCATGTGCTGACTTCGAAGGCTGTAGATTATACCACCTGGGCAGATGTCTATGAATCCGATGAGGAAGATATCCATGGCATCCGGGTACACCGCTTTGGTGTGAGCCAGGAACGTGATGTCGAAAAATTCAACAAGATGGCCGAGAATCTAGATACAGGGGTGGTTCTTACAAATGCGGAAGAACAGAACTGGGTAGATGAACAGGGACCTATGGTACCTGAACTGACAGCCTATTTAAAAGAACATAAGGACGACTATGATGCCTTTATCTTTTTTACTTACCTTTATTATCCAACGGTTATGGGGGTTCGGGAAGTGGCAGAAAAGGCCATTGTTATACCGACAGCCCATGATGAACCTTATCTGCGTCTGAGGATTTTTGAAAATGTTTTTCGAAAGGCAAAGGCCTTTTTATATAATACAGAAGAAGAACGCCGGATGATTCATAAAAAGTTTTATAATCATGTGGCAAAAAGTGAGATTGGCGGGGTGGGCGTTGATGTGCCAACCGATGTCAATGCTGAAAGATTTAAAGAAAAATATGGTCTCGACCAATATGTTGTTTATGTTGGAAGAATTGATATAGGAAAAAACTGCCACGAGCTGTTTAACGATTTTGTGGCATTTAAAAATAAATATCCATCGGATTTAAAGCTTGTTCTCATGGGTAAGGAAGAAATTCCGGTTCCGGAACGGGAAGATATCGTATCCCTTGGATTTGTCAATGATGAAGATAAGTTTGACGGTATTTCAGGAGCGAAAGCACTGGTTCTGCCATCTAAGTACGAAAGTCTTTCCATGGTCGTACTGGAAGCATTTACCCAGAAAGTTCCCGTACTTGTCAATGGCTTCTGCGAGGTTTTAAAAGCCCATTGCATGAAAAGTGACGGCGGCTTCTATTATAACAACCAGCAGGAGTTTATAGAATATCTGCAATATATGCTTGAGCATCCGGACATATCCCGGAAAATGGGTGAAAATGGTGCTGTATATGTGGAGCAGAATTATCAATGGAAGGTTATTGTAGATAAATTAAGATATTTAATCGAGTATGTAACCGAAAATGGAGTGGATTAACATGAGAGTTATTCAGATGCTGCCAACGCTGGCATATGGCGATGCCATAGGGAATGATACATTGACCCTGGGGGATACTTTAGAGGCAAATGGCTATGATACAAAAATATATGCGGGCTTTATTGATGAACGTATACATAATCCTTTAGTTGTGCCTGCGGAGGAATATGAGTGCCGTGAGGATGATGTGATTATTTATCATCTTTCCACCGGAAGTGATATGAATTATGAATTATCAGAGTACAACTGCAAAAAAATAATTATGTACCACAATGTAACACCACCGGAATTTTTTGAATTTTACGATAAAAATATGGCAGACATCTGTGCCAGTGGCTTACGTGCAACAAAGTATTTGAGGACAAAGGCGGATTTCTGTTTTGCAGATTCTGAATTTAATAAACAGGAGCTTATCGAGATGGGTTACACCTGCGATATAGAGGTTCTTCCGATATTGATTGCCTTTGATGATTATAAGAAGGCACCAAGTGCCAAGGTGTTAAAGGAATTTGAGGATGACGACTATGTGAATATTGTATTCACAGGCCGGGTGGCACCAAATAAAAAGCAGGAGGACCTGATAGCGGCCTTTGCTTATTATAAGAAAAATATTAATCCAAAATCCCGACTGATTTTAGTCGGCAATCATTTAATGACACCGGGCTATTATCCGAAATTAAGCAGATATATTGAACGGCTTGGTGTGGAGGATGTGGTATTTACGGGTCATATCCGATTTGATGAGATATTGGCTTACTATAAAATTGCAGATGTCTTTTTATGTCTGAGTGAACACGAAGGTTTTTGTGTACCGCTGGTGGAAGCCATGTTTTTCGATGTGCCGGTGATTGCCTATGACAGCTGTGCCGTTGGAGAAACCTTAGGCGGAGCGGGTTTATTGCTTCCGACGAAAGAGTCCCAGGTTGTCGGCGAAGCCATTAACCTGGTTGTTGAGAATAAAGAATTTCAGAAACAGCTGATTGCTGGACAGCGGGAACGATTGAAAGCTTTTCGGCATGATGTGATTAAAGCACAGTTTTTAAAAGCAATTCAGGCTTTTACAGAGGGTGATATGAAATGAAAAAAATAGGATTTGTAGTGCCGTGGCATGGCGAGAAGATTCCCGGCGGTGCGGAAATGGCTCTTCGCGGTGTTACCCAGCATCTGCAGCAGGCAGGTGTTGAGGTTGAGATACTCTCAACCTGTGTTAAAGAGTTTATGAGTGATTGGAATGAAAATTATCATAAAGCAGGACTGACGGTAGAGCAGGGAATCCCTGTGCGTCGGTTTAAAGTGCGTAAAAGGGATGTGGAGGCTTTTAATCGGGTAAATATCAAGCTGATGGATAATGAAAGGCTGACTCCCGAGGAGGAAGAAACCTTTGCCAGAGAGATGATTAACAGTCCGGATATGTATAAATATATGGAGAAACATAAAGATGAGTATCACTGCTTTGTGGGCATTCCTTATATGTTTGGACCTGTTTATTATATGTGTAAGCTTTTCCCGGAAAAGGCGGTTATGATTCCCTGTTTCCATGAAGAAGCCTATATTTATATGAATATCTTTAAAGAAGCTTTTTCAAATATCCGAGGAATGATTTTTAATGCGGAACCGGAGCGGATTCTGACAGAGCGGGTCTATGATACAACAAATCAGAAGCTGATTACACCGGGGCTGGGACTGGATACGTCTCTGACCTGTGATGGCGAAAGATTCCGTGCCAAATTTGATATTCAGGAACCCTTTATACTCTATGCCGGACGAAAAGACGTGGGTAAGAATATTTACACATTGATTCGGTATTTTCAGGAGTATAAGAAAAGAAATAAAGGCGATTTAAAACTTGTTCTGATTGGTGGTGGAGAAGTAAATATTCCCCAGTCTCTTCAGGGCGAGGTTTATGACCTGGGTTTTGTATCTATCCAGGATAAATATGATGCTTATGGTGCTGCACTGACATTGTGTCAGCCATCAAAGCACGAAAGCTTTTCATTTGTTATTATGGAGAGTTGGCTCTGTAAAAGACCGGTCATGGTCCATGAGGGCTGTGATGTAACCAAACACTTTGCAGTAGCATCCCAGGGGGGCTTTTACTTCAATAATTATTTTGAATTTGAAGGCCAGGTGAATTACTATCTGGAGCATCTGGAAACAGCAGATGCCATGGGCGAGAATGGACGAAAGTTTGTACTCGAGAATTTCGACTGGGATATTGTAACACGGAAGTATAGAGAGTTTTTTGAGGAATTGTAGAGAAATCAACAGTTAAAAGAATGAGGTTAAGATATGCAAATCAGTGTACTGTTGTTAGCGGCAGGAATTCTTTCAGCGGGAATACTGTGTGCTTTCAGCTTAAAAAAAGAGAATATTGTTAAACTGTGTGTGTTGACAGTCCTCATTTATTTTTCCTTATACATTATTATCAGTGGGCTATGTTTCTGGGGAGATGTTTTCTCTATTAACAGGGCGTTGGCAGGTGTACTGGTGGTAACTAGTGCAATAAATGTTTTTTTTGTACTTTTCAAGCATACAGGATTTGAAATGATATGGAATATAAAACAATGTTTGATACCGATATTGATTATTGTATGTGCGTTGCCATTTGTGCTAACAAAATACGAGTATTTTGGCATGGGCCAGGATGAGGGCGTATATCAAACGCAGGCAATATCCCTTATTTATGGATATACAGATATCCAACAGGATTTTAAAGAGTATACATTATTGGATAGTGAACTAGCAAAAGCAGATTATGCTACAGCTATGAAAGATGACCTGATTGGATTATATAATTATGATACGTCATTGCCTTTTGCCTCAGAAGAAAAAGAGGTTAGTGATGTATCCGCTGTTTTTCATGGAATTCCAACATTTCCAGCCTTGCTGGCGTTATCAGGAAAACTTTTTGGGATAAGCCATATGTCTGGTATTCAGACACTATTTTACATTTGTTCCGTGTTCCTTATATTCTTTATATTGGATGATTTGAAAGTGAAAAAAGCTCTTAAGATTGTAGGGACGCTTTTGTTTGCGGTTTCTCCATTGATTTTGTGGGTATCTAAATCGGCACTTACAGAGATTGAATTGGTTTGTCTGATTTTAGGGTTTATATATTTTATAATGACTATGAAAAAAGAGCATATTTATTTGTCGCTGATACCGGTGACAGCATTTTGCTTTTTCCATATAACAATTTATACAATGATTCCTGTGATATTGCTGTTGTACATGGGGCTGTATATCTATCAGAAAGATATACGTTATTTGATAGTGGCGTTGCTTGCCAATACAGCATTTATAGCAGGGATTACAATGACAATGATGATTGCCGGAACCTACTCCTTTGTTAATAATTTTTGGCCATTATATGGATTGCCAGGTGTTGGACAGGAGAATATCGCATTGACCTTGTGGATAGCCGGAGGCTTGGTCTATATTTTCTGTATTATTCTATATCTTATCAAAAAATATTTTGATAAGATTATAGACTTATGCAATCGATTTAAAAATGCAGCCATCCGAGTGTGTCTGGTTGGTGGCATCCTTTTTCAGGGATATATTATTATGACGCGACGCGAGGCTTATCAAGGTGGAATAAATACCTTTAAGCATTTGAGTTTGACAGGCTATGGCCTGGTTGTTGGAATTTTACTCCCGGCTGTAGGGGGGATTCTGGCTGTTTTATTTACAAAAAAGATTTTTGTGGGTACAAAGAAGTCAATGATTGCAGTTTTATTTATATACTGCATTATTATATATAGCTGTGTGATGCGGAAAGATATTGCCTATTATTATTATTATGGCAGATATCTGGCACCTTATATTTCTGTGGTGATTCTATTTTCTGCAGTGGCACTCGATGTGGTGTCCAGATGGGCAGTATATGCAATGGGTCTGATAAGTCTGGTGATTTTAGCACCTTATGAGAAAATGCTTCTGGTGAATAAGGATGATACAAGGGTTACATGGGAAGCCCTGGAGAAGGTGGCAGAGCATGTGGAAGCAAATAGCTGTGTCGTTATACCAAAAGAAGATATGAAATTCTACTTTCTAGCTCTTAGGGCGATGAAGGGAGCGGAAGTTTTTCCGTATACGGAGGCTGTCCTTGAAGAAATAAATAGCGAAAATAGGGGATTTTACATAGTTTCGGGAAGTACCCTGCCATTAGAGGGCGGGAAGGGAATTTGTGAAACGACTTTTCAGTTGAGTGAAGATAATAATCTCTATGATGGGAAACGGATACCGTTTCCATTAGACGTAACTAAAGAGAATAAAAGTGTAGTAGTGCAATATTTTGATAGATAAAATCTAGGGTAAAACTCGGGAGGAATGGGATATGAAAATAGCTGTAGCAGGAACGGGGTATGTTGGTCTGGTAACAGGTGTATGTTTAGCCAGCAAAGGCCATCAGGTGACTTGTGTTGATGTGGATGAGAAAAAAGTAGAGATTATGCGACAGGGCATATCACCAATATACGAGCCGGGCCTGAGTGAACTGATGAAGGAAAACATGGACAGGTTAACTTTTACAACGGATTATGCAATGGCTTATAAGGATGCGGAGGTTATCTTTATAGGTGTTGGAACACCTGAGAAAAAGGATGGTTCAGCCAACTTATCTTATGTATATAAGGTTGTTGAACAGATTGCCGATTCCGTAGAGCGGGAATGCGTTGTTGTTGTAAAATCGACGGTTCCAATAGGCACAAATGACAAGATAGAAACCTTTATGTTTGAGCATTTAGAGAAGAATATATCTGTACATATTGCATCAAATCCTGAATTTTTGGCACAGGGGACAGCTGTCCGAGATACCCTGCACGCTTCAAGAATTGTTATTGGTGCGGAAAGTGAATATGCTAAAAAAGTGCTGGAGAAGGTTTATGAAAATTTTGATGCACCTAAGGTTATTACAAACCGCAGAAGTGCAGAAATGATTAAATATGCTTCCAATGATTTTCTGGCTCTTAAAATTTCTTATGTTAATGAAATTGCCAATTTATGTGAGATTGTGGGTGCGGATATTGAAGACGTAACCCGTGGTATGGGACTGGATGGCAGAATCGGAGATAAATTCTTAAGCTCCGGTATTGGCTATGGTGGCTCCTGTTTTCCGAAGGACACAAAAGCACTTAGCTGGCTTGCAAGCTTTAACGATAATGAAATTAAAACAATCAAAGCAGCCATAGAGGTCAATGAAAGCCAGAAGTTCAAGCTGATTAAGAAAGCAAGAAAATATTATGAGGATTTCTCAAATCTCACAGTTGCTGTTTTGGGATTGACCTTTAAACCGGGAACAGATGATTTGCGTGAAGCACCATCGCTTGTAAATATTCCGATTATGTTGGAAGATGGGGCAAAAGTAAAAGCCTGGGACCCGGTAGGAGTGAACAATTACAAGAAGCATTTTCCCGATGAAATTGAGTATTGTGGGACTATAGAGGAAACATTGACAGACGCAGATGTTTGTTTTATATTTACAGAATGGGAAGCTGTCAAAAAGTTGAATATTATGCAGTATAAGGCACTAATGCGGCACCCGATTATTTTAGATGGCCGAAATTGCTATCCATTGGATACATTTGAAGGCACCGGAATTATTTATGATTCTATAGGAAGGGAAACTGTCCAATAACAATTATGTAAAATGAAGAGGAAGATATGTTATGAAACTGATTATACAGATACCTTGTTACAATGAGGCAGAAACCTTAGAAGTGGCATTGAATGATTTGCCGAAGCATATTGATGGAATAGATGTCATTGAATACTTAATTATTAATGATGGAAGCAAGGATAATACGGTTGAAGTTGCTAAAAACTGGGGCGTCAATTATGTTGTTAATTTTAGGAATAATAAAGGTTTAGCCAGAGGCTTTATGGCAGGACTTGATGCATGTCTTAAGAATGGGGCAGATATCATTGTTAATACAGATGCGGACAACCAATATTGTGGAGCCGATATAGAGAAACTGGTGCAACCGATTCTTCGAGGAGAGGCCGGGATGGTGGTTGGAGAAAGACCTATTGACGAGACAGCACATTTCTCCCCATTAAAGAAGAAGCTACAGCATCTTGGAAGCTGGGTCGTACGTAAGGCTTCAAAAACAGATGTACCAGATGCACCAAGCGGTTTTCGTGCGTATAGCAGACATACGGCTATGAGATTGAATGTTATTAATGAATATACATATACACTGGAGACAATTGTACAGGCCGGAAGGCAGAAGATGGCGATTACTTCTGTTCCGATACGGACAAACGCTGAATTAAGACCTTCAAGGTTATTCAGTAGTATGTTTGGCTATGTTAAAAAATCTATGCTGACTATAGGGCGTGCATTGATGATGTATAAACCTTTATGCGTATTTACGTGGATTGCATCATTTTTTGGAGCATGCGGCTTAATCATAGGAATCCGCTTTGTGATTCTGTGGATGATGGGAAATGGAGATGGACACGTTCAGTCCTTGATACTTGCATCTATGCTTATTATTATAGCTGTTCTTTGTGGAGTGATTGGACTTTTGGCGGACGTTATATCAGCAAATCGTAAATTACTGGAGGATATCCAATTTGAACTCCGTAAGATGGATTATGGTCCTGGCCATGAAGAGATAAAGACTAACAAAGAGGAAGATCAATAATAGGAGAATCGTTGTGAGTGAATTAAATAAACATAAAATAGGTGTTACAATAATTATTCCTGTTTACAATGCACAAAAGTATTTACGAAAGTGTTTGGACAGTTTATTGAATCAGACATATCAAAATTATGAAGTGTTGATGGTTAATGATGGAAGCACAGATAGGAGTGCAGAAATTCTTGAAGAGTATGCAGATAACTATAAGGACAAATTCAAACTTTTCCATAAAGAAAATGGTGGTCAGTCAAGTGCAAGAAATTTAGCATTACCACATGTATCCGGGGAATATATTACTTTTCTGGATAGCGATGATTACTATGAAAAGCATTATTTAGAATACTTGTATGTTGCAGCTAAAAAAAATGATAGTGATATGGTTATTAGCGGGCAGAAAAAAGTTGATGAAAATGGAAAAGTGTATTTATCTATAGACTATGATATAAAGAAGTATCCAAACTGCATATTGCGAAGACTCAATTTTTCTGGAAAGCTATACAAAACTGAGTATATGCGGAAACATAAAATGAAGTTTGCGGTTGGTAAGACCTATGAAGATAATCCATTTAATTTTGTAATGATTTTTTTGGCTAAAAACTTAGTTATTTTACCATACTCAGGATATTATCAAGTGGGACATCCAGGAAGTACAACGACAAAAAAAATTGTGGAAGAAAGACTGCCATATAAAGAAATAGCTAAGGCAATTGACTACGTTTTGAAGCATAAAGATGAAATTAATGATTATTCAATATTTGAATTCACTATTTTGAGTTTCTTTACTTATTTTATTTTCCAGGCTAATAAAAAACACATGTATCTTTCTCTAGAAGACAGAAAAAGCGATACGAAGGTCATTCAAAATCTATGTGAGTATGTAATGAGAATATTAAAGAAATACTTTCCAAAGTACTGGAAAAATGAACATCTTGGGATTACAAAAAATCCGGAACTTCAACTTACGCAACGGGTTGGCACTAAAGTTTTTGTGATATTGTGTAGATTGAATTTGTTAAAGAGCTTTGCAACACTATATTATAAATTGTAAAATGGAGAGCGTTCGGATGATAAAAAAAATAGGGGAAAAAAAATGGATAGTCCAACTACTGCTCTTTCTAGTTGTGTTTTTAATCCAGCAAGGTATAAATTCTAGAATTTTGACACCGTGGGCCATGGGAGATGAGATGGGATCTCTTGCATCTGGTGCCTATTTCGCCGGGTATGACTGGAGAAGTGCATTGCAGTCACCGAGTACGTATGGAAGTGGTGTGAACTTTTATGGGGGCGGTTTTGGAATTTTATTAACACCATTATTTGTTATGATAAAAAATAGACCGTACTTAATATATCAGTGTATACTTATGGTGTGTGCACTGTTCAAGGCTATCATTGCGGTTATCAGTTATCGTATATTAAGATATAATTTTAAAATAGAAAAAAACGCATATTGTGTTGTATTTGCGGTAGCATCTAGTTTTTTCGTCATGTCAAGAGCGACAAATGCGATGAATGAGAACATGCTTGTATTGGGTGTGTGGATTGCATTGTATCTGTTTTTGGCGATGATAAGAGAATTGGGTAATACTTTTAAATCAGGGGGATATGCTCTTTTAATAGGTGCCGTTTCTGCGTATCTTTATACCGTACATACTAGAAGCTTGATTTTTATAGCAACAGTCGTTTTTTTGATGATAATCGTGTGCCTTGTCCAAAAAAGATATAAAGAATTAGGCGTCTTTTTAGTAAGCACATCATTTTTGTTGTTTATGGCAAGTAAATTTAACGATTTTATAATTGCTAAAGTGTTTTTGCAGAATAGTTCAGAAACAATATATAATACAGCAAATGGTGCAGCAAATTCAGTATTATCACAGTTTGTAGAAATTTTTAAAACAAATCATTGGCAGGCCTTGGGGGATATATTGCTGACAAATATCTTCGGATTTTTGTCCGTATCTATACTTATTTTTGGTATCGTCACGATTATTTGGCTGAGTAAAACAATACGGGTATGTATGCAGAAAGAAAAAATGTCTACATTTTTTTATGTGGGATTTTTGTCATTGATTCCAACTTGGGGAATGCTTTTTTTGTACTCCATACACGGACTTGCTAATACGGTAGAGGCGCTGGATATGAATATGTGTACGAGGGCACATTTTTATTTAAGGTATGCAGGTGCTTTTATAGGTCCGGTTATGATTCTGTTCGCTGTTGTGCTATGGGAATATGTAATTAGTAAAAGGGTGTTAGCAACCAGCTATGCAGCATTTCTGCTTGGTGCAGTTTATATTACATGGAGCATTCTTCCAAGGCTTCAGAACAGAAATGATCAGCAAATGGATTTCTTTCATTTTTTTGCACCATTTAATGGTATGAAATATGGTGACTTTTTCCAGCCCAAAGATTTTTTCGTGTTTTTTTGTGCAATAACATTTTTATATATAGTATTAATTATAATGTTAAAATATAAAAAAAAGTTATTAATTGCAGCTATGGTTTGCGGGATTGTAGTGTATCAATATGCATATATTGCATTACGATTTGATGCCGTCACTTCCAGGGATTTGCATGATAAAACATGGCCGGTAGTGGAATTATTTAGCAATGAAGAAGTTAGAACTGAGATATCAACCTTGTATTTGCCACTAATATCCGGGAGATGGGAAACACCTTATGTTTTACAGTATTATTTACCAGATAAAAAAATTGTAAAAGAAATCCCTTCGGGCGATAGCAATATAGTTATGTTGGTATTTAGCGAGTTGGATAAGGAAGATTTGATTGGAAGAAAGATTTACTTCACCAAGCTTTCTGGAGGAATGTATTTGTATGTAAGTCAGGATGTGCTTTTGTTATTTGAAAAACAGGGACTGGGATTTAGGTATGTATACTAAATATATAAAGGGGAAAGTGAATGAAATATAAAAAATTAATAAGCGTGGCCATGATTACTTATAATCAAGAAGAGTATGTGGGGCAGGCTTTAAATAGTATACTGATGCAAAGAGGAAAATTCGATTTAGAAATAATTGTCGGGGATGATGCATCGACAGATACTACCCCAGATATTATAAGAAAGTATCAACAACAATATCCAAATATTATTAAACCTATTTTGCGTGATAAAAATGTAGGAGTGACAAACAATTTCTGCGATGTATTAAAGCACTGTACAGGTGAGTATATTGCACAATTAGAAGGCGATGATTATTGGACAGATAAATATAAACTGGAAAAGCAAAGGCGTTTTCTGGATAAAAATGTAGACTATGTATGTGTCGCACATGATTATAAGATGATAGATGCAGATGGGCAGTTGTATTCCCACAGAACAGTGGCTGGCGAATATACAAAAAAACATTTTATGCTGGGAAAATTACCGGGACATACAGCAACGTTGTTATTTAGAAATTTTTTTAAAGATGGTAAAGATGATTATAACATCATAAAAGAGGCCAGTGCGTCCATTGGTGATAGAACGATAATTGTATTATTATTATTACATGGAAAAATATATTCGTTGAAAGAAGTCATGAGTGTGTACCGGGTTTTTTCATCAAAAGAAGCGTGGTCAAGTAAACTTGGTAAAAAAAGTTGGGAGCTCAATCCATATTATGATGAGCTCAAATATTATATAAATCTTACAAACTATGCTAAACAAAAGTGGAAAACTCACATAAGTGCTTTTTGCAATAAAAGTTATTGTGTGTATTCGGCTGCAAAGAGATATAGTCTTACAAAGGAGTATAGGGATAAAGTAATTAAGCAACAGACATGGAGTATGTATGATGAAGGACGAATATTGTTATTTTTATGTTGCATATATTTATTTTTACGAGATGCAAAGAATGGGGAATACAAATTAAATGGATAGTTCTAAAAATGAGAATGTTAAGCAACTGGTAATAAAAGGATTAGCGTGGAAATTATCTGAACGCTTAGGTGTTCAAGGGGTACAATTTGTTATTCAGGTAGTGCTTGCACGTCTTTTGGCACCAGAAATATTTGGAAGTGTTGCTATTATTAATGTGTTTATTCTGGTGGCTAATGTATTAGTGCAGTATGGTTTTTCTACGGCACTTATACAAAAAATCAGGCCGGATAGTCTGGACTATTCCTCAGTGTGCTATATAAACATAGTCATATCAAGTTTAATGTATGGTGTGATTTATTTTGGCTCTCCCTACGTGGCCGAATTTTATCATGATGCAGGGTTAGTGGCATTATTTAGAGCACAGGCATTAATTTTGTTCCCAGGTGCAGTAACGGGTGTTCAAAATGCTATTTTATCCAAAAAGATGGACTTTAAAAAAAGCTTTATGATTAATGTGGGCGCGATTGTTTTGCAAGGAATTACAGGCATAGTAATGGCTGTGCAAGGCTACGGCATTTGGAGTTTGGTCATTTCACAGATTGTAAATGCAATTTCAATGATGTGTCTGGGATTCATTTTTATAAAGTGGTATCCAAAAAGAGAATTTTCTCTAAAAAGAACACGTTCTATGTTTTCGTTTGGGAAAAATATTCTGTGTGCATCACTTTTGGAAACGATATTCAATAATATATATTCATTAGCAATCGGAAAAGCATTTTCGAAAGAGGTTTTAGGGTATTATAATAGAGGGCAGAGTATCCCAAGTATGTTAATGAATACGGTGAATGGATCTATACAGGGCGTTTTATTCCCTGCTTTGGCGAATAGTCAGGATAATAAGCGTCAGGTTAAGATAATGATGCGTAGAGCTGTTAAAATAAGCAGTTATATTATTTTTCCAATTATGTTATTTATTATAGCCGCTGCCAATGGCATTATAGAGATTTTATTGACAGACAAGTGGCTGCCAGCAGTTCCTTTTTTGCAGATGAGCTGTTTGACAATGGCTGTTTATCCAATACATACTGCGAATCTTCAGGCAATTAGTGCAATCGGACGAAGCGATATTTATTTGAAACTAGAACTTATTAAGAAAACCATGCTTGTTATAACGTTGATTATAACTTTACCTATGGGTATAGATGCGGTAGTAGTTGGCAGTGTTTTATGTTCTTGGCTGAGCATATTAATTAATGCTGCCCCAAATAAAAAATTATTAAAATATTCGATACTTGAGCAATTTAGAGATATATTTCCATCACTTGCGATTTCAATCGTCATGGCAGTTATTGTATATTTTGAAGGCCGTTTTTTAAAAATTGGAATATTGCCAGAATTAGTAATTCAGTTTATTACAGGTGGAGTTATATATATTCTAAGTTCAATAGTTGGTCGGCTGGATGAACTTGACTATCTAATTATAACAGCAAAAAGATTTGTAGGGAAAGGGCTATAGCATATGAAATTTTTACATTACATGCCGATTAAATCTGATTTATATAATGGCGGAACAATAAGGATGATAAATGAGAGTTCAGATTTCAACAGTAATGAGCATGCATTCTTTGTAAAATATCCTGTCGGCATAGAAGACATTGATAATTATAATAATGTGCATTTGAAACCGAGCATATCTATAGCAGATTTTATTCAATTTGAAAAAGACTATGATTATATTATTTTACATGCTTGGAGCATACCATATACTCAACAGCCTTTTATTCCCAAAAAAGTTGCAAAAAAAATGATATGGTGCGTTTGGGGACATGATTTATATAAGTTATATAATGCAGAAATAAATGGAGGAATAAAAAACAGAATAATAAAATTCTTGATTAAAACAATACAAATTCCTCTTATAAAAAATATTTTTGCTATCTGCTATAGTTTCCCATATGATAGAAAGGAGATATTTAAAGTATATGGAAGCCGTATGCGAGCATTTCATGTCAGCTATGATTTTGGACATGATGCAGATACTTTAATTTCTGAGGCAAAGGGGAAAAGGCAGAGTAATAATTTAAAGGTTATGGTTGGGCATTCTTCTTATCCGTTTTTAAATCATATTCATATTTTGGAAAAATTAAAAAAGTATGAGGGGGAAGCACTTGAAATATATTTACCGCTAAACTACGGGGATATGGTATATAAGGATAAAGTAAAAAAATATTGTGAGACGTATCCAATAGAAGTTCATATTCTCGAGGAGAAACTCAGCAAAGAGGCGTATGTGTCATATCTTTCAAATATAGATGTAGCTATTATGGATTTTAAACATCAGGCAGCAGTAGGAAATGTATATTTGCTGATACTACTTAATAAAAAAGTATATGCAAATGGTGAGGGAATAATCTATAAAGGCTTAAAAGAAGCGGAAATAGAAATTTTCGATTCGAGAAAAATTGGTGAAATCAATTTTTCAGAGTTTGCTGATATGACCTACGAAAAGGGAAGTGGACAAAAATGGGTTCGTGAGATGGTGGATTTAAAAGAAACCAAACTTAGATGGAAAAAATTGTTTGATTATTGCAAGGCTGAAGAGGAAAACAGGAGGATATAACGATGCAAAAGATATTAGTAACTCGTTCTAGTATGCCAAGTTATGAGGAATATATTGAAAAAATAAAGCCATTATGGGATTCACACTGGCTTACGAATATGGGCGTATACCATAATGAGTTTGAGAGCAAACTGATGAAAAAAATGAGTACTAAGAATATTTCACTTTTTACCAACGGGCATATGGCTTTGGAATTAGCTATAAAGGCGTTAGGATTAACCGGAGAAGTTATTACAACTCCCTTTACCTTTGTTTCAACGACCCATGCAATTGTCAGGAATGGTTTAAAACCGGTTTTTTGTGACATATCTTTGGAGGATTATACAATAGATGTAACTAAAATCGAAGGGTTGATTACAGAAAGGACTTCAGCAATTATTCCGGTACATGTCTATGGTCATGTATGTGATGTTGACGCAATTCAAGAAATAGCAGACAAATATGGATTAAAGGTTATTTATGATGCGGCTCATGCTTTTGGAGAGACATACAATGGAAAAAGTATTGCCAATTATGGCGATATGTCCATGTTTAGTTTTCATGCAACAAAAGTCTTTAATAGTATCGAAGGCGGGGCAGTGGCTTATAACAATCACGATTATAAGACAAAACTGGAGAATTTAAAGAATTTTGGAATTTGTTCAGAAGAGGAGGTAGAGGTTGTTGCACCAAATGCTAAGATGAATGAATTTCAAGCAGCAATGGGCCTGTGTAATCTGGAACATTTAGATGGGGAGATAGCAAAGAGAAAAAAAGTGTTTGATACCTATATGGAGCGGCTAGACGGAGTCAAAGGAATTCAATTGTGGAAATTAAAAGAGAACCTTGAATATAACTATGCATATTTACCAGTTGTATTCAATGAAAAAGAATTTCCGCACAATAGAAATGATATCTATGAAAAATTAAAATCAAGGGAAATTTATGCAAGGAAGTATTTTTATCCTTTGACAAATAAAGTGTCATGCTATAAAGAATATGCAGAAAATACAGAATTAAAAAATGCAGAATATGTTGCAGACCGAATTCTTGCATTGCCGATGTATGCAGATTTAGAAATAGAAGATGTACATAGAATTTGTGATATTATTTTAGATATCAAGTAGTGATAAGGAGGAATTAAGATGAGTGAAAGAATGCAGGAAACTAGTTATTATTCAAGTGAGGAATTAAAGAAAATAGGATTTGGCGAGATAGGTTCTAATGTGCTTGTAAGTAGAAAGTCATCGTTTTACTCGCCTGAAAAAATCAAGCTGGGATCAAATATTAGAATAGATGATTTCTGCATATTAAGTGGAAATATTACGTTGGGCAATTATGTTCATATTGGAGCCTATAGTGGAATTTTTTCAGGGGATGCACATGTTCGAATGGGGAATTATACGTCATTATCTTCAAAGTGTTCTATATATGCGGCATCGGATGATTATTCAGGTGCAGGTATGACCAATCCTACAGTTCCATCGGAATATAAGAAAGTGTATCAAGCGGATGTGGAGATTCGAGATCATTCTATCATAGGTACTGGAAGTACAATTTTGCCTGGAGTTACAATTGCGGAAGGCTGTTCGTTTGGAGCGTGTTCTTTAATTAATAGAGACACGGAAGAGTGGTCTGTTAATGGGGGTGTACCAGCTAAAAAACTCAAAGACAGAAAACGGGATATTTTACAGATTGTAAAAAAACTGGAAGAAGAATCTAAATAATATTTAGGCGTTCCATTGACATGAAGTGCCTTTTATACAAATAAATGCATGGGCCTAAACAAAAACGAGGGCAGTAAGATGATTAGTTTTAACATACCAATATACTCAGAAAACGGAATAAAGTACATTAAAGAAGCCGTTCAAGCCCGCCATATCAGCGGGGATGGAGTGTTTACAAAGAAATGCCATGAGTGGTTAAAGCAGGATACAGGTGTCAGATGTGCCTATCTGACGACCTCCTGCACCCATGCCCTGGAGATGAGTGCCTTTTTAACAGACATTCAGCCGGGGGATGAGGTTATTATGCCATCCTATACCTTTGTATCCACTGCAGATGCTTTTGTGCTGGCAGGGGCCAGATATAGTGGCTCAGTTGTCAAGACAAAAATCTAAGATTTTTATAATGAACTGATATGGTGAATAAGTGACAAGGAGCATGGGGAGGATAGTGGAACACT
>SAAB01000110.1 GCA_009929615.1 Clostridia bacterium
TTGTCTCATTCCACGCCTGACACTCAGTTCCGGGTAGGCAGTTCGCTCCAAGCTGGACTGTATGCACGAACCCCCCGTTCAGTCCGACTGCTGCGCCTTTTCCGGTAACTATCGTCTTGAGTCCAACCCGGAAAGACATGCAAAAGCGCCATTGGCAGCAGCCACTGGTAACTGATTTAGAGGAGTTAGTCTTGAAGTTATGCGCCTTTTAAGGCTAAACTGAAAGGACAGATTTGGTGACCGAGCTCCTCCAAGCCAGTTACCTCGGTTCAAAGAGTTGGTAGCTCTGAGAACCTTCGAAAAACCGCCCTGCAAGGCGGTTTTTTCGTTTACAGAGCAAGAGATTACGACGGCATGAAGTAGATCTCAAGAGATAACTCGTTAAAAAAAATGCTCAACTTACCATATTGAGTTATGGATAAATTTCAATTCATTTTTTATTTTATTAACAGACAAGTTGACCGAAGTCCTTACTCTATTAACTGTCATCGCATCACCTGGATTTAACAATTCTAGTGGTTTAGATTTTGCGCTAGACATCCTTCCGCTCCCCAAAAAGTCGTCAAGAATGACAATGTGATTATTAGGATCATCAGTCGTAAAGTTGCTTATATTCTGTCTAATAACCTCTCTCACGGCCTCAATATACATTTTAGTTTGTTGGTTAGGTTTATTTCTAGCGCCAGCGACAGTTGACCAACCACAATGGGTGATAACCACCATCTGTATTTTTGGGGTATGGCCATTTGATGGCATTATTTTTCTAAATTCAGAACTAGGCTTGGTTAAAGTATCAATCAGCAACCGTAGAGAATTAATTGACTGTTGGTCAGTGCGAACAGGTACAATCAAAGCATCACTAGCATGCCATGCTAGATGCGTAGCACCAGAGAAGAATGGAGATGTATCTATAAGAGCCTTTGTTGCTTTTGTTTCTGACATCTCCCTATCAATTTCTGTTTTTAATGAATAAAGTATATTATCAATCACCGTTTGCTGCGTTGAACCAGTTATTGTTCTTGCTTGAGATAAAGCATTTGCCATCTGCGTAGGTAAAACATAAAGTTGATTATCAGACTGGATAAAATAATTATTCTTCCCAGAAAAACAGGCATTTGTTGAAGATATTTTTTTTGCCGCTCGCGTTGCAAAACCGAGTCCAGGAACAAAATACGGCATAAGCAAATCGTTAACAGTAACACTTGTTGATGATACATAATTATTATCAAAGAAATAAGAAAGGTTCCCTTGAGGGCATGTATCAATAATTAATGCATCATCAGCAAGATAAGAGAGATTAAATGTCAATGACGTTTTACCTATCCCTCCGCGAAGATTACAAATTGTATATCGATTAAACTTTGGTAAGCCTAACCCACTAATATTCCCATCAGCCACTTCAAATTGACGCTCAAAAAGAGCGCTTACGTTAGATTCATTAGTCATATCACACCTCATTAGTTTTCCACTTTTTAAGATAATGTGTAAAACTAAATTGATTGTCAAGACATCAATCGACTGAAGACCACATCACCAGATACCTATCTTTTCAGCAGGCACAGCAGCAATTAAATCAGTACAACATTACTGACAACTCCATATTTACCATAACATCTGTTGTCTGCACCGACTCAGACGCGCTAAGCGCATTTCTACGTCCTAACCCACAAAAGAACACGTCTAACCCACTAAAAATCGCTCAAAATCGCATTGGCCAGTCTTATGGGTATGAATTGTTATGCACCAAGAGAACTAATTATCGATTTGAGACGCAAAAGCTAACCTAACCACAAAAAAAAGGTTTTTTGCATGAAGGAGCTGCACGCCTGCGGCGGTCACTCCTTCTAGGCTGAAACGGTGAACAGGAACGGATTTTTAATCCGTTGTTGTGAGGCGTTGGTGGGGTGTCGGGGCGCAGCCCTGACTAGGTACTGTTTTCACGAACGACGACAGACAGTAGCCCAAAAAACATATCCAGCCCCTCAGGCACGAAGCTCACAGCAGCAGAAAAGAGCAGAAACTCATTCAGAAATAATGATGTTTCTAGAACGCAGAAATGAAATCAGAATCAGTGTGTGTTGATCAGGCACTGTAATGTGTGTTGATTAGGCACTGCGAGGTGTGTTGATCAGGCACTGCGAGGTGTGTTGATCAGGCACTACGAGGTGTGTTGATCAGGCACTGCGAAGTGTGTTGATTAGGCACTGCTATAACATAAGTTATTCTATTTATTAGATACACACCATACAGTGCCGGATCAGCACACACTACAGTGCCTAATTAGGCACTACAAGGTGTGTTGATTAGGCACTGCAATGTGTGTGGATCAACACACCTTTTGAGGTGACACTGAAACTTCCCGCGTTTTAATATTGATTATACTATTGATATATAAGGATAAAACTGCAAGATGTAATCTTGCGTAGGGTGTGGGTGATTTTGACCTTGAAAGAACAAAGAGGTAAAGGGTATGTAGCACATACTGGAGAATGAATTTAAGTTAAGTCATTCAGAAAATTAGGCAAGCCTAGCTGGCGACTGAGGCGTTCTCAGCGTTTCCAGAACATCCACCAAGGTGATCCCCCTGTATGCGTATGTTCAATCAGAAGCATCGCCTGTTTGAGGCTATCAATGTGTGAATCCTTTGCAGACACTAACGTTTTCAGATGTTCAACTTCCTGCCGTAGCTGTGCTATGACCTGTTCACTTTGACTAGAATGACCTGTAACAGACTGTTCATCTACCTGTGCAGCAACCTGTTCACTAGAAACAGGTTCAAGCGGTCCAAAAACACGGATAAGCTCCGAAACATCTACCATCCTAGCGTTTCGCGCACCGTGACAGGTGGACAGTTCACCTGTTTTAATTAACCTGTGCAGAGTTGTCCTGCTCTTCCCGGTCAGCCTAGCTGCCTCACTAATCGATATCTTCGCCATTAATTTTCATCCAGCACAACAGTTAACCGAGTAGAGATAGAGTTACAGAGCCGTTCAGCATCCTCATGAAGTTTTTCACACATATCAGCTTCCATATCGAGATTGAGCTCATTGAGCTTCTCCAACAACAAAAGAGACTGCCCTTGGATGAATTTCGCCATATTCAGCGCAGTTCTCACTTGTTTCGTCATGAATAAGCCCCTGTGCGTGCGTGCGTAATGTAACAACCGACTCCATTCTGCTTCCTCGCCCGTTCGCTCGCAATGCTCGGTCACGGGTCTGCGGCGAGCAGACGGAACTTTCTAAAACACAATAAAATCGATGGAAAGCATAACAAGAAGAGTAGGGAGGGAAAGCAGAAGCAACGCCAGTGGGCGTTTTTCCATAGGCTCCGCCCCCCTGACAAGCATCACAGAATATGACGCTCAAATCAGTGGTGGCGAAACCCGACAGGACTATAAAGATACTAGGCGTTTCCCCCTAGTGGCTCCCTCGCGCGCTCTCCTGTTCCTGCCTTTCGGTTTACCGGTGTCATTCCGCTGTTATGGCCGCGTTTTCTCATTCCACGCCTGACACTCAGTTCCGGGTAGGCAGTTCGCTCCAAGCTGGACTGTATGCACGACCCCCCCGTTCAGTCCGACTACCGCGCCATGTAAGGTAACTATCGTCTTGAGTCCAACCCTTACAGACACGTCAAATCGCCATTGGCGGTAGCCACTGGTAAAGGGGTGTACAAGAGATTACTGGTGCAGAGTTCTTGAAGTTGAAGCCTAACTACGGCTAAACTGAAAGGACGTATTTGGTGGCAGCGGTCTTGTACACCCTGTTACCACGGTTCAGAAGTTCCCCAACTTGCTGAACCTTCGAAAAACCACCTCCCCAGGTGGTTTTTTCGTTTTCAGAGCAAGAGATTACGACGCAACGGAAAGGATCTCAAGAAGATCATCTGTGATGTTCGACAGATATGGGGATATGCACCAT
>SAAB01000111.1 GCA_009929615.1 Clostridia bacterium
GGAAAAATCAAAAGTCCACAGTATCTGAAAGTATTATAACCACGATATTAAAAAGAAAGGAAGTTATGGTGTTTTGCTTCTGAAAACATCATACAAGTGGGAAGATGACAAATAAAGAGAAATATAAACAGGCATTTTCTGTATTACACACCTCCGAAAACTTTTCTTTGGGGGTGGAAAAAATGACGATTATAAAAAGAAAACGAAAAATAAGAACACTCGTTGCGTCAATGATCATTTGTTTATTAATTATAGCCGGAGGCGGAACAGCATATGCAACAGATGTAGGGGGTATCCAGCATAAGCTTCAAGTGTGGATTCATGGTGAACAGACGGATGTAAATGTGGATTTCACAGGAGAGGGTTCCTATAACTATAACTACAAGGACCGGGATGGAAATGAGATACAAGCCGGTGGTGGCGGCATAGCAATAGAGAATGATGGAAGTGAACGGCCATTAACCGATGAAGAATTGATGGAAGAACTGATGGATTATCTTGATTCTCCGAAGGTGGAATATGAAGAAGATGGTTCGGTATGGATTTACTATCGGGACCAAAAAATTGATATAACGGATAAATTTGAAGATGGCATTTGCTATGCAAAACTTTCGGGGGATGACGGGACCTTATATATAACGATTAAATATCAAAATGGCTACAGTATCAGCCCGCATAAATATGACAGTCCATCGTCATTTGAGTAGGATATTATGCCGTATTGCAGTAGATTAACCCCAAAACCTGTGCTACAATCAAAAGAGAGAAAATCACTAAATAGGTTGAAAAGTCTGGGAGCGAAAATTGATGATAGAAATAAAAAATTTACTTAAAACGGCCATTATTACCATTGATATGCAGAATGATTTTGTGGACCCCAAAGGGACGATGCCGGTTGAAGGCGCTATGGAAATCATTCCCGTAATGACAGGGGTGCTGAAGGCGGCAAGGCAGGCAGGAATGCCGATTATACATATTGTCAGGTATTATCTGCCGGATGGAACAAATGCAGACCTTTGCCGTCGTGAACTTATAGCCTCCGGAGTAGAGATTGTGGCACCGGGAACGAAAGGGGCAGAGGTATTTGATGCTTTAAAGCCCGGAAGTTTTGTAGGGGAAATGATGGACGCACATATGCTTATGTCCGGGGTTCCCCAGCTTATTGGGGAGTGGGAATGGGCTATGTATAAACCGAGATGGGGAGCTTTTTATCAGACGAAGTTGGAGGATTTTTTAAAGGAAAAGGGCATAGATTCATTGATTTTTATGGGTATCAATTTTCCAAACTGTCCACGAACAACCATTTATGAAGCCAGTGAGCGTGATTTTCGGCTGGGTCTTGTGACAGATGCCATGTCCCGTTTGTATGACAGAGGTGTTGATGAATTGAAAAACATAGGGGTATCCATGCTTACAGGCCAGGAACTGATAGAAAATATATGCGGCCTTACTAAAAATGATGAAAGATTTGAAGCAGAAGACGGCAGAGAAATCCTGAAAACAAATTTAATATAGGTGAGTGGTATGATAAATACATCAAAAGAAAACAGTGATTAACGAAAGGAAAGAGGTAAAAAATATGAAAAAATTAGCATTGTTTGTTGTATTAGGATTTATACTGACATCTATATTAGGCGGCTGTGGAACAAAGAGCGTTGCAGGAACAACCTGGGCTCTTGACGGTGGTGAATATCAGGGGCATGAAATAAGCCGTGAAGAGATGGAAGATACTTATGGAGAAATTCTTTACATGTTCCGTTCAGATAATGTTGTGACCGTTTCTGTTGATGGAATGACAGATGAAGGAACCTGGACTCAGGATGGAAAAACAGTTACAATCGGCGGAATCGGTTCATTGGAACTGAAGGGAAATAAACTGATTATGGAAGACAGCGAGTCAACGATTGTTTTTAAGAAAAAATAGTAAAAATTTTAATATCAATTTTTGAAATGTCAGGATTTAGGTCCTGGCATTTCTTTATGTAAGGAAAGTTGGAAGTATGATATAATATAGGCAACGTGACCGGGGAATTTGGTTTCCGAGGTTCTGCAAGAGGAGAGGATTAGGTTATGAAACGAAAAAAACAGATGATTACTTCGATAGTGGGCACAAGTATATTATTAACTTCCGCACTTTGTGTGGGGTGTGGACCGGCAAAAGTAGCGGCGGCAAGTGCGTCAACGACGATGGCGGTTGAGGAGACAACTTCTGAGACAGTTATGCAGACAGTAGATACGTCTATTTATGATAATAAAGAGATTTTACCTTATGATGGAACACCGGTAAGCATGGGTTTAGATGCTTTCATGGCATTTAATGATTATTTAAATACAGTCAATGTAAATTATGAATATGAAGAGTTCTATGGTATTGATGAGGCGTTGAATAAGCAGAGCAGCACGCCTTTTGTTAAGAGCGAGACCCATTCACATTCCATTGAGTTGAAAGACGGCAAATTTGATGCAGAGGCGATGGTTGATGTTGTTCTGAACAATAATCAGGCATATTTAGAATCAGATGAAGTTTCTGACTTTAAAAAATCTACCTACAGCGAATTAACCAGAAGTGAGATAGCAAATTTGTCTTCGGTGATTGCCGATACATTAAATGCGGAGATAGAAAGAAACCCTTCGATTGATATTGAGGAACTTAAATGTGTCGTAGGGAATTTAAAGATGTTTTCTTCAATCTCCACGAGCAATGCCTACGTTAATATGGATGATTGCTTGGCTATTTCACCGAATATGATTGACATTGCTTCGATTATTAATAGTGATAATGAAAATGTCGAAAGAGATATTATTGTGCATGAGTCCATGCATCTGATTCAGAAAACCTGTGCGGATAACCAAAAAGATGTTGAGGTCATTGGTATTTCTCATTCCTATGAGGATTTGGATGTCAATCCATTGAAGTGGCTGTGGTTCTTAGAAGGTTCTGCAGAGAAGGAAATGTGCAATATTACAGGTGATGAAGCAATTACATACAAATACAAGATATCTTATTTAGACAGTCTTACGATGGCAACCATGTTAAGAGATGGGGTGAGTGCAGATCAGACAGAAAAGATATGTTTTCAAAATGACCCGGAGATACTATATCAGCAATTCGGCTGTGAAAATGATGATGAAAAATGTGAGTTAATTAAGATGATGTACACGACAGACATCTTACAGTCTGAAAGAGAAGACTTCTATGAAAAATATGAGCCCGTTTATGGTGCTGTTGATAACGAAGAGCAGCTCGTTCCCCTGCAGAGAGAGTTGAAAGTTCCGATTTGCGAAACATTAACGAAGGAATTTTATGAAAATCTGGGCAGCTATATGAGCTCCGGTTCTATTACCATTGACGATATGAATTATTTAATCAGAGTTTTCGAGGGGGATGTTAATAGTCATCTGGATTGTGCCAATATTGAAAAGGCAGAAGAGAATATTGAATTTATGAATGTCTATATTCCTATTCAGGACGAATTTTTCAAAGCCGTGGCGGATAGCACGGATTATTCCTATGAGGACTTATTGGAGAGATATAATAAATATGTTCCGGATGAAGTTCCTGAATTATTGAACGGCATTGATATGGGCAAAAAAGAGTTTGCCATTTATCGCATGAATGACGTTGGCGACAGGGCCAAATATAATATGCGGGAAATGAAGGAAATGGTTTCGGTTAAACCGAATACACCGTAGAGGAGAAAGAATATGAGTCGAAAAAAGCAGGGAAATCCATGGATTGCTATAATTATTGTTACTATTGGGCTGTTAGTTGCAGCAGGCTTCATTTTTTGGACGGTACTTGGAGCAAATAGTGGGTCAATCATTTTTTTCGTGGGATTGCCACCACGTAATGTATTGATTTGTTACGCCACCCTTGACCGGATGGAAAAGCAATGCTGTTCGTTTATC
>SAAB01000055.1 GCA_009929615.1 Clostridia bacterium
CCCCCCCCCCCCCCCCCGATTATTTCAGAAGATATCCTTTGATATCCATTTTTATCATAGAACTTGATAGCTCTTTGATTGTTTTTGTCAACATACCAATATATTCTACTCAGATTCATATCTTCTAATCCTATTCTTATAATTTCTCTCATGCCAAAACGGGAATAACCTTTCCCCACGGCATATTTCCTTACTGTTATTGCAAACTCCGCTTTGTCTTCTTCTATATTCTTTAATGACACGGTACCCATGTATTCATCATTATCATCAACTACAGCTAAATGAAGGTTTTTGCGTGTATCTTTGGAAGAAAGAATAAAATGATTGCAATCTTCAAGCGTTTTTGATGAAAAATCAGCTTGCATGTCTTTTACAACAGTTTCATCGTGCATCCATTCAAGCATTAGCGGAGCATCTTTTAATTCTAGTTTTCTTAATCTCATTTTCTTACCATCTTCATTAACTTCTTAACATCGTTTTTATACAACAAGATACAATATAAACAGAAAAGTAACGCTAATCCTAGTCCCAAAACCACATTACTTGGAATGAACAATCTCCAAATAACAAAAAATAATATCATTCCTATTGTTGCTGCAATAAACTTCTTTTCAACAACCATCAGCTTCATCTTGCAAAGCACAATCACGCAAATCACATCTGAGATTGCATATCCCATTAATGTAGCCAATGAAGCACCTTCAATTCCTAAGACAGGAATTAAGAAATAATTGATCGCAATATTTGCCACAGCTCCCATCGATAAAATAAACATGTTCGGCCAGGTTTTCTTAACAACTATAAACTGATTACAAGCGACCTGAAACAGCATCTGAAGTAATGGCGCTAAAAACAAATATGGCGCAACTATGTATCCAGATAAGTATTGTTCTGTAAATAGCACCTCAAATAATGTATACGCCAAAGCGCACACAAAGGCAGTCACGACAAAAGAAATAATTCCTAGATATTCGAAAATCATTGAATTGCTCTTTACTTGATTATCCTCTTTCATAGTGGAAAATGCAAAATACTGCCACCCTCCTGCAAATGCTGTGTAAATCAATTGGCTTGCGTGTCCAAGTTTAGATCCAACCGAATAAATTCCTGCTGCTCCAATCCCAATCATGTTTGTAATCATTACCTTATCACAAGAATTGAAAATCCAATAAATAAGAAAATTTGGAAATAAAGGAATAGCAATGACAAGCAGTTGTTTTAGTAAAGAAAAGTCAAACTTTGTAGGATCAAACCACGAATGATTCAAAACCGCAAATGTTAATTCCATCGTAACACCAGAAATAACTGCTGCCAAAGGAAGAGCAATAGTATAATATCCTGCCAATAGCATTGGTATGGATATGCCGTACGAAATAAGTGGTGAAATCGTATTTGTGATCAGAAATATTTTTCTCTTATTTTGCATTCTGGTTGGAGCAGAAATAATACTGTTCGTTGCACCAACAAGAGTAGCCATTGCGGAAAGGTATACTATGTATGCATACTTTCTGTCACTAAAAAACCATTGTGCTATCTGTTCTTTAAGCACAACTAAAACTACAAATACGGATACAGATGTGAATAAGGTAAAAACCAATGCCGTAGAACATACGCTCTTCTTATACTCTTCATCATCTTTTTCAAAGAACATACGATACATTGCATCATACATTCCCATTATTGCTAGTGCACTAGCAAACTGAACTACAGTGTTTGAAAGATCAGATAATCCATAGTAGTCCGATGATGGCATCAATCTGGTTACGATTGGCACCATAATCAGCGGTACAATCTTACTGATTACTCCACCTAATCCATATACTAAAAAGTTTTCTATAAATAATTTAAGTTTGTTCATTACTGTCCTTTCACTTAAATCTCTATCAATGGCAATTTATATTTTTTCTTAAGAAAACCAAAAAATACTTTCTCAAATTTAGAATATACAAGATATATAATCCAACAAACAAAATAGATTAATGCAGAAGATAACACCATATGAAAAAGTAAAATGAATAGGTTTTTATTTACGAAGCTTTCAATGCCAATACGTGTGATAAAAATACCATGTATCAAATATACCGTAAAGCTTCCCTTTGCCAATGAATTAATGAATTTGCTATTCTTAACCTTGATTCTTTTGAATAATAGAAAGGTGCAAACTGCCGACATAATAACTAACGGGTTGCAATACTCCCATGCTGTTTTTTCTTTAAAGTAACCAATGCTATCGTCTATTACAGACCATATGGTCATTGCAGTTACACACGCCAATAGCCCTACAACTAGTTTACTTGTGTTAGCTTTAAATATATGCTCTGACTCAAAACGAATGTACGCTCCTACACAATAGCATAAAGCAAAGTTAACTATTGAGTACCCGTATTGACTTCCATACATTCCAATACTACTTAAGCCATTAAAACTGTGTTTAGTCACCTCGACAAGTACATCTACTATAGTAGGATAAACTGAGAACAACAGTATCAAAGTACAAATAAACAACTTCCTTTTCCTTGAATCCAAATGTTCAAAAATAAGGTTGATGTATGGTGAAATTATAAATACTACAATGTAAAGAATAACAAAGTAGTTAGCAGGTATTAGTGCCCCAATAAGTCCACGTATACTAAAATTAGATTTTATTATACTTATTAATGTATATTTTGAAACAGAGAATATTATCACTTGAGCAAGTAACTGTATTGGTTTCCAAAGGTCTCTTTTATTAGATGATGCCATAAAATATGCGGATATAATCATAAATAGATTAACAGCACATACAAAAATTGATTCAACAATATTAAGAAACCAATAATTCAGGCTTCCATACTTAACAAACGATACCCCCCCCCCCCGATGGAAGGATTATTATAGTGAAGAATTATTACACCAAGCATTGCTAAAATACGCAGCAGCTCAATATTTGATTCTCTGTCTCTTCTCTTATCCATTAATCAGCCCTCTGAACTCTTCATAATCCCTAATATAGTCTTCAACTTTGTAATAATCAGAAGCAGCCACGCAAAGAACTGAATCTTTCTGAAGCCAAAGCATTTCTCGCCATGTTGGTTTATCTATTACAACTCCTATTGACGGATCAGAAAGCTCTATCTCTTCTCTTCCTTTTTCGTTCTCGAGGATAAGTTGGATTCTTCCGTAAGGGCAAAATAGCAATTGTTTTAATTCTTTATGGGCATGAAATCCACGTCTTGTTCCTTCGGGTACTTTAGAAATATAATAGATTCTTTTTATATCAAAATCCACATCATGAGTACCTTCGAAAAAAGATAACTCACCCGCGTTAATTGTTGGTATTGTTTTAATTCTAATTACTTTACAACCAACAACCTCATCTCGTTCATCAAGAATATCTCCTTTCAAAACAGAATACCATTTAAGGTTATCTATATCTTTATATCGAGCTAATACCTTCTCCGGAATATCAACGTTTTCATGAAAAACATGTTTATCACAAAATCTAAGTGCTCTTTCATTTTCTCTTGATACACACCAGTAAACACTTTCCAGTCCAAATTCCTCAAATGCTAGCCTAATGATCTCTTCCATTCCATACCAGGAATAACCTCTACCCATGGCTGTCTTTCTTACTGTAATAGCAAATTCTGCACTTCCATTTTCCACATTTTTCAGGGATACAGTACCCATGTATTCATCTTCATCAGAAACGACGGCAAGATGAATATTCTCTCCTTTATTAGCTGAAGCCAAAATAAAAGACTCTGCATCTGCTAAAGTCTTCTCTATGAAATTTCCTTTTAATTTGCCAACAACACTCTCATCATGCATCCATTCGAGCATTAGAGGTGCATCTTTTAATTCAAGATTTCTTAGTCTCATTTAAACTCATTCACCTTATCAATCACATACTGTACTTCTTCATCTGTCATTCCGTAATACATTGGGATGCTTAGCTCAGTAGCACTGATTTCCTCCGCAATTGGGAAGTCACCTTCCTTGAAACCAAGATCCTTATAGCATTCCTGAAGATGCATCGGGATTGGATAGTGCTTGTTTGTTCCAATGCCAGCATCATTTAAGAACTTTTCAAGTTCATCTCTTCTCTTACACCTGATGCCAAAGATATGCCATACAGGATTAGCGTATTCTGGAATATAAGGAAGAATAACTTCTTCGTTCTTGATACCATCAATGTACTTCTGTGCAATTCTTCTTCTCTCTTCGTTCATCTTATTCAAATGAGGAAGTTTTGCAGTAAGGAAAGCAGCCTGAAGTTCATCAAGACGAGAGTTGTTTCCCTTGTAGATGTGATGGTATTTGTAGTCGGAACCATAGTTACCTAATGCTCTAACCTTTTTAGCTAATTCCTCATCATTAGTTACTGTTGCTCCAGCATCTCCAAGTGCTCCAAGGTTCTTTCCTGGATAGAAAGAGAATCCTGCTGCATCACCAAAAGAACCAATTACCTTTCCCTTATATGTAGCTCCATGCGCCTGGGCACAGTCCTCCACTACAAATAATCCATATTTTTTCGCAATCTCCATGATTGGATCCATATCACAAGGTTGGCCATAAAGGTGGACTGGCATAATTGCCTTAGTCTTATCTGTAATAGCTTCTTCAATTCTTGAAGGGTCAATGTTAAAGGTACGGATGTCTGGCTCTACAAACACCGGAGTTGCACCTACATAGGTTACTGCTAAAGCTGTAGCAATATATGTGTTAGATGGAACGATCACTTCATCTCCAGCACCTACTCCAAGTGCTTTAAGTGCAAGGAAAAGAGCATCTAAACCATTACCGACACCTACACAGTAGGTGGAGTCACAGAACTCTGCAAAAGCTTTCTCAAAAGCCTCATCCTCTACACCTTCGATATACCAAGAACGCGTATAAACTCGATCAAAAGCAACACGAATGTCTTTATCTAATTCAGCCTCTAAGGGCTTAAATGTTACAAATGGTATTTTCATTTTCAAATTTTCTCTCTTTCCATATCCATAAAAATATCAAGTATATTCTTTGATACCATATTTGAATAAATTTTAAAAATCAGAATATCAATATATTTAATATTTATAATAATATGTGATATACCATTGTTCTTCACCAACATTTCGTATTTTCTCCTTATATATCGTTTAGATATGTGATGTCTATAAATATTTAAATTTGGTAAAACATATTTTTTAATTACTAGCGAATAGTCCTTTAACAGTACGTTGCTTTGTTTCTTTTTTCTACTTGATACACCATGTTCCCCATAATTTATAAGTACTTCATCAATCATAAGAAAGCTATACTTATTTTCAAACGCTTTTATTACAAATGGATAATCTTCTACAAGCCTAAAATCAGCATCGAACTTACCTATTGATTCCCACGATGTTTTTCTATACGAAATCGAAGATCCACTAATAAAATTTGACAAGAGTGTTCTCTTTATTATAGTCTTCCTATTTGCTTCAAAAATTTTCAGTTCATTGCTACTAGGATAAATAGTATTAGAAATTCTGCCTATTCTTTTATAAGTAACAAAATCTGCTCCTTCTTTTTCAAACTTTTCCGCTATAAGAGAAATTGCGTGAGGATTCTGAAATCGGTCATCCTGTGATAATACTATTATGTACTCTCCATTTGCATTCTCGAAAGCCTCTGTCAAATTTTGAACTGTACCTACATTCATTTCTCTTTTGAGCACAACAAACCTACTGATATTATCTGGTCTATTTTTATACGCATCATAAAACATATCAGAAAAATTAGGCGATCCATCATCCGATATAATTATTTCTAATTTCCCATAGTCTTGTTCAAATATTGATTTTAGATTCAACTCAATATTTGAAAAGTCTCTGTATGTGGGTATTATTACGCTAATCAACTTTTCTTTCATTGCGTTTACCTCTTAATCTTTATCTTATAAAAACTACACAACATCAAATAAGCCACAATTAACTCCACAATCGTCGACAGTTTAAAGTTACTTGACATTGACACATAGAAAGACATAAAAATCATATTGTAAAGTATTCCCAGTATAAACAATCTTTTTGTATACTTTATACTCCTAGGATAGTAAAAAATTTTATAATAAAGAAAAATAAAGATTGAATAATAAATTAATATGAATGCATACATTCCAACCACGCCAAAGTCCCTATACGGTATAGCGAAAATTGTATAGACATTTCCTCCACCTATTGCCTTACCGCCAATATAACAAAATCTATTACTGGGTATTATATTTTTCCCAAGCACGTCTTGATAAATACCTATAAAACTATAAGCACCAGGTAAATCTCCACTATAAGGGAAATATATGTCCACATCGTCTTTTACTTTATCAAACAAATACAATGGACTTCCTACATAATATGTAATATATTGAATTGGAGTTGATGTGTTTTCTTTGTTCTTTATGACAGTTTTCGACCCAAAAAAAACAAGTAAAAAAACTACCATAACTAAAATTAAAGGTTTAATTATCTTCTTTAATCTTATTTCTCTTCTAACACATAATGTTCGTTTTAGCATTATATAAAAAACCAGTGCCGCAACAATTATAGATAAATACCCTGAACGTCCGCCGCAAAAGAAAAGCATCACTATACTAGATATGATTGGAATGATTAAACAAATCAACTTGTACTTAACAAATCTATTCTTCGCAACAATATTGTATATAATTATAAACAAAGATGGGTAAGCTAAATTCTTCCCTATTCGAAAAAATAATCTTCCTAAAAGACTAATTTTTAAGTCAGCATCAGTATGAACAATTCCAATATTGGATAGAATATTTGTAGTTGCTCCTCCTGTCCTTACTATATCAAAAACATAATAGAGCATCATACCTACAGAAAATAATGCAAATATCTCGAGGTAGTGTAAACTAATCTTTTCTATATCAAATCTATGTAGTTTTACATTATCTCTTGCTATATAAGCTTTTTTGGCCATCAGAGACTTTACTAATATTTCTTCTAATACAATCAAAGCTAATCCAGTTAAAATCACTATCGCACTACTGAATGAGTAAGATACACTCCAATAATCTTCATTGATAATGATTGCTGCAGTCGCGATGGCAAACGGCACAATTGTAATAAATGACGGTGAAATATAATCTCCATTCGTAAAGTAAAATATTACCACGATTAGTAATATTTCAAATATTAGCATTAACCACAATGGTGTCATAGTTCTCTCTCCATTTTCTACAACTTTCTTTTCTTCCAATTTAAATAAAGTAAATATGGTGTGTGCATATTACATATGGCAAAAAAGATAGTTGATATTTAACATTCTGAATTACATATCAAAAATCATTACTTATATAGATAATGTAACTCACTCTAATTTCATTTATTACAATTCATTAAAATACTTCGAAATCCTTATTTAAATGACTTAACACATAATCCTTAGCACCATCTTCAAGATTCTTAAACTCTTTATCATACCCAACTTCTCTTAATTTCCCCATCTCAGCCTTTGTATAGTACTGATATTTCTTCTTAAGGTGTTCTGGCATATCAATATATTCAATATTTGGATCTAATCCAAGAGCATGGAACGTTGCTTCCGCAAGTTCTCTAAAGCTCTGTGCTCTACCGGTTCCCAAGTTAAACAATCCATTTACCTCAGGATGCTGTAACATCCAGTACATAACATCGCAGATATCTTTAACGTACACAAAGTCTCTAAGCTGTCCGCCATCTTCATAATTAGGATTACAAGATTTAAATAGTTTTACCTTTCCAGCTTCCATAATCTGCTTATAACCATGGAAGATCATAGAAGCCATAGAACCCTTAAAATATTCATTCGGACCATAAACATTAAAGAACTTGAATCCAACATGCTGTTTAGGAAATGCTGTTGCCTGATGCTTAACCCATTGATCAAAAAGCTGTTTGGAATATCCATAGCCATTTAATGGTAATAGCTTATCAATGTCCATTTTGTCATCAAAACCTTGCTCACCATCTCCATAGGTAGCAGCACTAGATGCGTATAAAAAGCTAATATGCTTTTCAGCACAATAGTTCCAAAGTGCCTTTGTGAATTCAAAATTATTATTCCAAAGATAGTCAAAGTCCTTCTCAGTTGTGGCAGACTGAGCACCCATATGGATAATTGCTTCAACATTTTCATATAAAGGAAGTTCGGTTAAAAATTCACTCTTATGGACATACTTAATGTACTTCTTATTCCTCATATTCATCCACTTATCTGTAGATGCTATATTATCAACAATTACAATATCCTCTATTCCGTGATCATTTAAGGTTCTCACCATGCAAGAACCAATAAATCCAGCACCACCTGTAACAATAATCATCTTATTTTCCTCCAATAAAATACACTATTTCTTTTGCAGCTTCATTTAAATCCGCCGAATACCTTACATTATGATACAAACTTTTTTTTACATCCTCGATAACTTCTGACTTCTCTAAATTAGAAATCAAATATCCTCTACAAGATGTTTTCTCACAGATTGCTACGTCTCTAATCTTATCTCCGATTGCAAAAGACTGCGAAAGATCTATATCAAAATCTTCTATCGCTTCTTCATACATGCCAAGTTTTGGTTTTCGGCAGTTACAATCCATTTTATACTTTTCAATCTTTCCGTTTGGATGGTGTGGGCAATAATATACTTTAGCTATTTTTATCCCTTTTTTCTTCAAGTCGCTAAGCATCCAATTATTCAACTTGAGAAAATCCTCTTCAGAATAGTATCCTCTAGCGATTCCAGACTGATTTGTTATTACAATCAAAAGATACCCAGCGTCTTGAAGCATCTTTAGCCCTTCAATAGCTCCGGGGATATGTTTAAAATCTTCAACCTTACTTAAGTATGCCTTATCTATATTTATTGTTCCGTCTCTGTCTAAAAAGACTGCTTTATTCATTGCATAATTCCTTTTCCGAAAGTTCACACATGATATGAATTAACAGAATATGTGACTCCTGCACTCTTGCTGTTGTATTGCATGGAACAATTAAAGGATAGTCAACCACCTTGCCGATTTTTCCTCCATCTTTTCCTAAAAGTGCAGCAGTCTTACAGCCCTTACTCTTTGCCATATTAACAGCTCTTAATACATTCTCAGAATTGCCACTTGTGGATATGCCAATGAATACATCTCCTTCTTGACAATGCCCCTGTGCCTGTCTGGCAAACACATCATCATAGCCATAATCATTACCAATTGCTGTCATAGTAGCAACATCAGCATTTAATACAACGGCTGGCCATGCAGATCTTTCTCTCACAAATCTGCCTACAATTTCTCCAGCAAAATGGAGCGCATCAGATGCAGAACCTCCATTACCACAGAGTACTAGTTTGTGACCGCCTTTTATAGCTTTGACAATTTCATCTGTTAATCCTTCCAGTGTATTTAAAAGATTCTCATTTTCTAGCAATCTTTTTTTTACTTCAATGGACTCACTGATTCTTTGCTTCATTAACTCCTTCATATTCTTTTCCCCTTATTTCTTAATCTTATTAATAATATTTGTTGTGGACTTTCCTTCTACAAAATGTAAAAGTTTCAGTTCGCCGCCTCGAGCTTCTACAATATCTTTGCCAACTACATTATCGGGATTATAATCTCCACCTTTTACTAATACATCTGGTTGAATCTTCTTAATTAGCTCATATGGAGTATCTTCATCAAAAATAACCACATAATCTACAAACTCCAGTGAGCTAAGCATTTCTGCTCTGTCGTCCTGATTATTAACGGGCCTTTCTGGTCCTTTTAACCTTTTTACGGAAGCATCACTATTCAGTCCTACAATTAAGATATCCCCTAACTTTGCTGCCTCCTGCATATATCGAATATGTCCGACATGGAGAATATCGAAACATCCATTCGTGAACACAATCTTTTTGTCAATATTATCTGCCCTAAATGTATCTACGGCTTTTCCGGTTAATATTTTATGGCTTGTAACATCTTCTTCACTTGCAAGATGCTCTCTAATTTCCTTCCAATACACCGCAGACGTACCTACTTTAGATACTTGAATTCCAGCAGCGTAGTTTGCAATATCTACTGCATCTTTCATTTCAAAACCATTTACCATACATGCTGCTAAATATGCAATCGTTGTATCACCGGCACCTGTGACATCAAAAACTTCTTTTCCAACTGACTCAATAAAATATGGTCCATCATCTCCAACAAGTACCATTCCTCTTGCACCACATGTGGTAAGTATATACTTTGTGTTGCAAACAGCTCTCAATTTGCGAGATGCTTCAATTATTTCATCATCAGTTTCAACAGTAATACCAGTTAAATCTTGCAACTCTTTCAAATTTGGTTTAATCAGGTATGCATCCTTATACTTATCGATCTTAGGATCCTTTACATCAATTATCGCAGGAATACCTTTTGCCTTTGCTCGTTGCAACACCCCCTGTGTGAACTCAAATGTCAGCAACCCTTTTAAATAATCGGAAAGAAGAATCAAATCAAAGTTGTCAATCTGCTCGTCAAGAGCGTTCAACAACTTCTCACAATCTTCAATCCCCAATGGAAAAGTATCCTCAACATCTAAACGCAACACTTGCTGATTGTTGGAAGCAAGAAATCTTGTTTTTTCTGTTGTGCTACGATTCAAAGAAATAATGAGCGATGTGTCAACTCCCTGCTCATTGAAAACAGCTTTTAAGCGTTCCCCAGTTTCATCATTGCCAACCATAGCCATCATTGAAACATTTTGGCCTGCGGCAACAAGATTGGCTGCAACATTAGCTGCACCACCAAGTACACTACGCTCTTTCTTTTTTCTGAACACAGGTACAGGTGCTTCGGGTGATATTCTCTTTACATCTCCAGTAAAGTAGGTATCCAGCATCACATCTCCAACAACTAATATATTTTTTCTTTCAATATCATTTAATGATTTCATAACATTATTCCCTCATTAGTTTATCTATGTTCTCTATAACCTCATCCACTGTTATTGCGTCAATGCACAAGGCACATTGATTATTTTTTATTTTCTTCGTACATTCTGGATTTTTATATCCCGCATCATAGCCTATGGTTCGGCAGTACTCACATGGCATATCTTTCAAAACTGTAACCGGCAATCTATCACCTTCGTCCAAAATATCAACTTTATATGGAAAGAATTGATATTTGTCGTATACACCTGCAATACAGATTGATTTTCTGCGATGTGCAGCCGCTAAATGCATTGTTGCACTGTCATTTCCTATAACCAAATCTGCATACTGAACTATCGATGACCACTCAGCAAAAGTTGTTGATCCGATATGAGAAACAACCTTTGTTTTATGCTTTACCAAAACCATTAGTTCTTCTTCAAAATGCTTCTCATCTGCCCCTCCACATAAGTGGACATTTACCCCATACGTATCAATAAGATAATCCGCAACCTCAGCAAATCTATCTATAGGCCAACATTTCTCCATTTTTGAAGAGCCGGGGCACATTACAAAATATCTTTGTTCTTTTATTATTCTTTCCTGATTGATTGCTGTTGGTAATTTTGCTTGAAACTCTTTATCGCCCAAATAGTTCAAAAGCCTTCTATGACGCTGTAACATCATTTCGTCTTTTTCAGGACGGACTTTTTCTGTATAAGCAAGATTATAGAAAAGCTTAAAAATAAATGGGTGCGTTACATCAGTGAATCTCACTAATCCGATTTTTCTTGCTGCATTATTTGCCGCAGAAAATACTTCAGCCGACAAACTAGTACCTGGAACAATAAGTGTAGATGCAGTGTTCATATATTTATTAACTATAATTTTAAAGTAATGATAATCTTCCAAAAATCGTTTAAAATCAACATCTTCATATTCTATTTCTTCTGGCAATACCAAGTTATCTTTCATAAAGTTTAAAACTGAAGGTCTTGCGAGAAATCTAACATGATATCCTTTTGATGCTGGAAATATTCTCGTGTATCCAAATAATGAATCTTGAATAACTACAGAATCGCCAAAAATCTGCTGAAATACAATAATAATATTTTTATTTGTAGTACAAGGAGTACTTTTGTTCTTTGCCATAGCAGATAAACAAATACGAAAACGATTGATAGTTCTCATTAGTGTACTTTGCATTTTATAATCCTTCTCTATATCTCTTTATCTCTGCTCCTATTTGCTTCACTCGTATCGTGTTATGCAAAAAACTTGCAAAAGAAATTACTAAAGATTTTGGTGCACACTGAACAACAGTATCTGTAAACCTCTTCTTTCCATCTCTACAATCCTCTGAAAGTGGATTATCCCATGGAGTTAAATCAGCATACTTTTTATATTCGTTCTGCATCGGATGATTTGTCACCTCACACCATGGCCTATTTACAACCAAAAAGGAACTAGTCATATGCACTAACACAGGTTTTTCAATTGCTTCTTCAATATCCTTCTCGCTGTAATAGCGTTCCACTTTACGAAGTCGCATTAAGTCTTCATACGACAAAATCTGCATCATTGAATAAGTGTTATATTTTGGATGGAGAATCTTTATCTTTCCCTGCATCACGGCATTGAATACGGTCTGCTCCATAAAAAAAACATAGCCATGATTATCATGAACATACTTTTTAACTTTCTCATCCATTTCTTGCTTACGCCATTGAGCAAGATCAAATAGGATTACACCGCTATTACAATATTTAGCTTCTTTGCTCAACCCTAATAACTGATAGTACTTTTCTCCAAGACAATCTATTACGGCTGCTGCACATGATCCTTCTAAGTCCATTTCCCATAACTCTTTTAAAGAGCTTGTGTTAAGTACGTCTCCATCCAAATAAAGGACTTTATCAACTGATTCTGGTAACAGCTTATCTAAAAACAGTCTGCAATAAGAATCAAAAATCCATTTTTCTTTAATCTTCTTTAATCTTAAATCTTCTATCTCATTTATGTCTGGCATAGGGATAAACTCAATTTTTCGAGCATATTTATCAGCCAGTTCTTTCATTTTTTTCTTATTGACATCTGTAAATTTCTTTTCAATTATGTAAATAGTGATTTCATCAGCATCTTTGTTGTTTTCAAAGATAGATACAATAGATGTACCTGTAACTTTTGCAAATGAATCACTGGCATGATAAACGATATTCATACTATTTTCCCAACGCCTTTACTATATTCTGAATTCCCTGGCTAAAGGATACTTTCGGCTCCCAGCCAGTATTTTTTAATCTGCCAATATTGGGCTGAATACTTACAACTCCTGCGGGAGTATAAGGAACAGCCCCAAACTTTAATTCACTTTTACTTTGTAGAATTCGTTTCATTTCATCCACAAATTCTTTAAGTGGTCTGCAGTCACCGCTTCCGAAGTTATAAGCACCGTCAGGACACTCTTTACTGCACAGTCTAATAATGCCTTCTATGGCATCGTCTATGTATAAGTAATCCCACATCTGAGTACATGGGGTCATATTACACTCCTCGTTAGCCAGCATTCTGTTTATATTGCTCATAATCAGAGTGTTCTCGTAATCCCCCGGTCCATATAGACTAAAAAATCTCGGTTCCTTAAATGAAACTCCATGTTCGTAGCAATACTTTGATGCATCCTCAAACAGTTTGACCTTATACTTGCCATAAGCAGTGTTAGGTTTACATTCTGTTTCTTCAGTGATGACATCGTTGTAGATTCCATACTCTGCTTGACTTCCAGCGGTTATTATTCTCTTGCATCCACGTTCTACCAGACTTTTAACTGCCTTTATATTATGCTCATAATTTGATTCCTGAAGTTCCTCATCGAGCCTTGTCTGCCCTCTTGTACCGTTCCATGTTAAAAGAACTGAACAATCTACAGGCCCTACTAAACTTCCAAGTTCCCCATAATCCTCAAGATTTAATTCAATAACCTTCACATTTGGAATTGAGGAAATATAATCTTTTTGTTTATTTCCAACTCTGACTACCGCGATAACTTCCCATCCAAGACTTGAAGCCTTTTTAACAAGAGGCAATCCGATAAAACAGTTAGCAGCGGTTATGCAAATTTTCATAATTTATACGTCTCCATAACATGAGAAAATACTTTATCAGCATTCATTCCGTAGTAATCTCTTAAATAGTCCTGGTTACCAATTTTTGATGTATAAGTATCCTGCAAGCCAGCTCTATATAAGACCGCATGTTTTTCTTCAATCTCAGACAAAGCTTCTGCAACAGCACCACCAACACCACCAATAACGTTGTGCTCTTCCATGGTGATGAGCAACTTCGACTTTTTAGCCAATTCTTTTATTTCATCACTGCATAAAGGTTTAACTCTAAGAATAGAGAATAAACCTGCATCAATACCGCAATCTTCAAACTTTTTTTGAAGCTTTCTTCCTTCTCCAAGAAGAGTTCCACATGTGATGATGTTTATATCAGAACCAACTTCTGTATATCTTTGTAATTTTGAAGGGTCAATTATTTCATCCTTTTCGTGAAAGACAGCTTCTTTTCCTCGGGCCATTCTAATAAATGCAGGGCCGTCAAAACTTACCGCTTCTTTAAAGCAGGCAACTGCATCTACTTCATCAGAAGGTACATATACTCTCATATTAGGTAATGCCCTCATCATAGCAATGTCTTCCGTTGCGTGGTGTGTCATGCCAAGATCTCCATATGCAAAGCCACCACCAACAGACATTATCTTTACATTGGCATTGTGATAACAAATATTGTTTCGAATCTGTTCAATCCCTCTTAATGTAGGGAAACTACCAATAGAATAAGTAAATGCCATATAACCTTCGAGCGCTAATCCAGCCGCAACTGAGCACATATTCTGCTCTGATATGCCCACGTTCAAATATCTGTCTGGATATGCATCTCTAAATTTTTCAACCACATTAAATCCAAGGTCTGCTGTAACAAAAAATGCTCTATCGTCTTTAGAGGCGAAGTTCATTAGTTCATCTATTACATGATTTCGCATAGTTTTCTTCTACCTCCTTCAGTGCATTTTCAAAGTCTGCTCCTTGTGGGTCTCTATAGTGCCACAAAAGTTTATCTTCCATGAAAGACACACCTTTGCCTTTCACCGTTCTTGCAATAATCACTTTTGGCTTGCCCTTACTGTCCTCTGCAAAAGCAGCTCTAAGTTGGTCGTGGTTGTTGCCATCTTTCACGTCAACTACATGCCAACCAAATGCCGTCCATTTTTCAGCAAATGGTTCAGTATTGATTACTTCTTCTATTCTGCCCATTGCCTGCTGATAATTCCTATCAACTATTACAGTGAAATTATCTAGTTTTTGTTGAGATGCCAGTAATGCCATCTCCCAAACAGAACCTTCATTGCATTCGCCATCACCGACAATGGCATAAACCTTATGTGTTTCGTGTTTTCTCTTTGCAGCAACTGCCATTCCACACGCCACACAGACACCTTGCCCTAATGAACCGGTGGAAAACTCTACTCCTGGAACTTCCTTATGAGAAATATGGCAGGAAAACATACCACCATTATCACCATAGGTTTTTAACAATTCTTCATCAAAAAAACCAAGTTTTGCTAATGCCACATAAATAGCAGCACCGTTATGCCCTTTAGAAAGAACAATTCTATCTCTTTTTGGATCCTTTGGATTTTTTGGATTTACATTTGCAATGTCGCTATATATAACTGCAACCAAATCGGCACAAGATAAAATTCCTCCAAGATGGGAAGCGTGCGCATGGTTAACCATTTTGATAGCATTTTTCCTTATTTCATAAGCTAATTCTTCACTACGCAATTTACTCACCCACCTTTAAAAATTCTTCAATCTCTTTATCCATGCAAGCTCGAACATCTCCACCTTCGACCCAGCATTTGCTCCATTCGACTACTTTTTCAATTGCCTTATCAAGATTCCAATGTGGTTTCCATCCAAAAGTAGTCTTCAGCTTAGAACAATCAAGTTTCAGGAAGTTTGCTTCATGTGGGCCACCATCATACTGATTGACCCATTTCATGCCTTCTCCCCAATGCTTAACAAACAAATCCACTAAGGCTCCAGTCTGGAAACAATCCTGGTCATCAGGGCCTACATTGTAGTAACCTGCATATTTCTTATCTTCATACTGCTTTGCAGCTATCATCAGATAAGCGTATAGAGGCTCAAGTACATGCTGATATGGACGAGTTGAGTAAGGATTTCGGACAACAATATCCTCGTGTTTAGTGGCTGCTCTTATGCAATCAGGAATAATTCTGTCGTTGGCAAAATCTCCACCACCAATAACATTACCTGCACGTGCGGTAGATACAGCAATACCCATATCATTGAAGAATGAGTTGATATAGGAATGAGTAACCAGTTCTGAGCAGGACTTGGAATTAGAATATGGATCATATCCATCCAATTCTTCATTTTCTCTATAGCCCCATGCCCATTCCTTATTCAGATAAACTTTATCTGTGGTGACATTGAGGAACGACTTGACTGTTTTAGACTGTCTAACACATTCACAGATATTTACAGTTCCCATTACATTTGTTTCGTATGTATAAACTGGATCCTTGTAGCTGTCCCTTACGATAGGCTGAGCAGCTAAATGGAGTACAATTTCTGGCTGAGCTTCATCAAATGCTTTTTTAAGTGCATCCAAATCTCTAATATCCCCGATAATGGAATGCATATCATTCTCAATACCGGCAATCTCAAAAAGAGATGGATTAGTTGGTGGATTAAGAGAATATCCGGTAACTTCTGCTCCTGCATTAACCAGAATCTTGCAAAGCCATGATCCCTTAAATCCAGTGTGACCTGTTACAAATACTTTCTTTCCCTTATAAAAATCTAACATCTTATTCCTCCCACACTTTCCATGGAGCCTTACCGGATTCCCACAGACCCTCTAACATATCTTTCTCACGTTTTGTATCCATGCACTGCCAGAATCCATCATGATAGAAGCCTTTAAGTTCACCATCTGCTGCAAGTTTCTTCATCGGTTCCTGTTCGAAAACAGTTTTATCATCTACCAAATAGTCAAATATCTGTGGATTGCATACCATATATCCGCCATTGATAACCGCACCATCAGTGTCTTCTTTTTCTCTGAATGCGGTGATATTGTTATTTGCATCAATATCAAGTACTCCTTTTTGCTGTGCAATACTAACAGATGTTAGAGTACATATCTTTCCATGCTCTTTATGAAACTTAAGCAAATTGGAAATGTTCACATCCGACACAGCATCGCCATATGTCAGGAAGAATGGCTCATCTCCGATGTATTTTTCGATACGTTTTACACGCCCACCGGTCATGGTATTTAATCCTGTATCAACAACAGTGACTTTCCACGGTTCAGCATGCTGTTTATGAACGATAACTTCATTGCCATTAGTAAAATCAAATGTAATGTCAGAAGTATGAAGGAAATAATCAGCAAACCACTCTTTAATAACGTGCTGTTTATATCCAGCGCATATAACAAATTCATTTACTCCATAGAAAGAATATTCTTTCATAATATGCCAAAGGATAGGCATTTCTCCGATTTCAATCATCGGCTTTGGTTTCAGATGGGATTCTTCGGAAATACGTGTACCAAATCCACCTGCTAAAATAACTGCTTTCATATTTTTATTCCTCCAAATATTATTGTGTTAATCTCTACCGAACAGGTCCCTTGTGTAAACCTTTTCTTTCACATCATCAAGGCACTTACTCTCCCTGCCCGAACAGGCAAACTCCAAATGTCTTGAAAATGATCTTCCAGTCCACCAAGAAGCTGCGCTCCTGTATGTACTTCACATCCAAGTCCATCCACTCTTCAAAGGAGAGCTCGTTTCGGTGCGGAGCTATCTGCCAATAGCAGCTCAAGCCGGACGTCACATATAGCCGCTGCATTTCATACTCACCGTACTGCTCCACCTCTCGCGGCAGTGCCGGTCTTGGACCAACAATACTCATGTCACCCTTCAAGATGTTCCAGAGCTGAGGCAGCTCATCCAGACTGGTTTTTCTAATGAATTTGCCGACCCGTGTGATTCGTGGATCGTCCTTGATTTTAAATACAGGACCATCCATCTCGTTCTGGTCGAGGAGTTTATCGAGCTTTGCTTCTGCATCAGCGCACATGGAACGGAACTTGTAAAACCTGAATAGTTTCCCATTTCTGCCAACTCTATCCTGATAGAATATCGGCCCTGCTGAATGGTCATCTATCATGATGGCCACAGCAATGAGAAGCATGATCGGAGATAGAACAACCAAGGCAAGTGCAGAAAGAATAATGTCCTGTGTTCTTCTCCCCACCCAATACAGCCGGTGGCTTCGCAGATTTTCTTTTTTATCGATAAGCATCGGTTTGTCGATGCGCACAGGCTTGCTCGTTGTTGCTTCGCAGGTAGGCATATCATGAACTCCTATGTAATCCTCTATGTGTTTATCATCGGACGATTTAACCTTTGAGATGTGTTTATCGCTTGAAGGACAGGTCTATCCGAAATTATGGAGCTTCTCCTACCCCATTCACCCAGTGTCCTCTACCCTTTCTACCCCATTCACCCAGTGTCCTATACCCTTATCTTTTACCCCTCTTTTAAACTTCCTACCCAAACATTTATCTTCTTCTCCACCCTCTGCTCCCTCTCCTTACTCCCACATTTTTTAGATGTGGTTTGTTAGAGGAGTGGTTGATTGGTTTTGATGGGTGGTTTGGTTGAGTGCTCGGTGGTGTTTGGTGTTATGGTTGAGTGTTTTTTATGTGGTTTTTCTACCCCATTCACCCAGTGTACCTTCAACTTTCTTTTACCCCTCACTTAAAATTACTTACCAAACCCAATCTTTCGGTGCTGGTATTAGTGAAAGTGATGAGAAATAGTACATATAAGGTAGGGTGGGAAGAATGGTAAACCAACCGTTTTTGTAAAGGCATAAGAACCGAAGGGCTGATTTAAAGACAAAGCCATCTACATTTTTACGTTAGCAAATCCACTCACCAAACTAATCTTC
>SAAB01000112.1 GCA_009929615.1 Clostridia bacterium
AAGACTATAGATGATGGCAGTACTTTCTGCTGTATCATCGTTTTGACAGAACAAGTAATTTTTCCGCCCCACGGCAACAGGTCTTGCCGCATTTTCAATGCCATTATCCAAAGGTTTTGATAATGGCATTTATCCAAACTTTTTAGTTATCCAAACTCCCTCAGCTATCTGCGCTTAAATCAGGCTTTGACATTTCAAGAGTTTGGATAACCGATGGAGAATTCAGTCCACATTAATACCAAACATGGTAGTCAGTGAACGATTCTCCGGCATAGTCCATTTCTTCTTCATTGTCTGCGTTACATTGTTTTCAAGGGATTTTATAGCTTCCTTCTTCTGATCATCGGTAACATCTTGATACACCATTGTTGATGTCAAACTGGCATGTCCCATCAGCTCCTTGATTTCCACGATGTTTATTCCATTTTCACGCCAATGACATGCGGCTGTATGGCGCCAAAGATGCGCATGCATAGGATTGGGCACTTCATTGCAAGTGAGTCTTGCCTTGTCAGCATGAAGTTTCATTCTTTTGCTTACCGCAGGCTGGGTCAGCTTACACCGCTGTCCATGGACAGTTGAGTAAAAGAGATAATCCTCTTGATTGGGGGCTTCTTCATGGAAGAGTTTTATGTAGCGTTCGTACCATTTTATGATGCCTAATTGAAGATATACGGAACGTATTTTACTCCCTTTGCCATGAAGGATAGCGTATGGATCTTTGACCTCAGTCCGAAGATCCTTTACTTTCAAAGAGAGGATTTCATCGATTCTCCCAGCAACTCCATAGCACATCAGCATAAGGAAGAGATCCCTGACTCCAAGTTTTGTTGTTGTGTCGGGAGCTGCAAATAGAGCCCTTACGGCATTTTTTGTCATCCCCATTATATGAACCTTTCCTTCTCTCATTCTCTTAACATACTCTTTTGCTTTAAGATATAATCCGGCAAAGGCCACATCTCTGCCACCTATATATTTGAGCATGCATTTTATAGCCCCCATCCTGCCATTGCAGCTTGTAGGCTTTAGATTTCTATTATCTCTAAGCCATAGAAACCAGTTGTTGAGAACCTCGGGGGTGAAGCATTCTATGCTTAATGTAAATGGGGTATATCCTTTTTCTTCCAGATAGGATACATACAACGAGAGTGATGTCCTATAAGCTCTTTCGGTATGGGAGCTACATCCCCGCATTCTTGGAACATAGATGTTTATCCATTCGCTTATATATTCCGCAAGGTGTCTGGCTTGAAGACTTATCCCTGCATAAGATTCTTGCTTCTTTTTCATGATTTATAATTGATTAAGTTCATTTTCTGGATTGGAGGTAAGAAGGTCGTCGAAGGCATCCCTGCAGTTCTTTCTCAGTTTGTCTGTAAGCATAGGTGTCAAATGAAAATAACCGTAGGTGCTCTGTATGTCCTTGTGCCCCATGCTTCTTGAGAGGAAGAGTAACTTTCCGCTGAGTTCAAAGCCATGTTTTTCCCATTGTGAGATATTTGTGGTGGCATAATGATGACGAAAATCATAAGGACGTGTTGAATCCTGGCTTATACGCGGCCACAGATTCCTGAAGTGATAGCCTTCCCATGCTGCCCTGTGAGGTTTGTCACCTGCTGCTGGGAAGAGATAATTTCTCTCAGAGAATACTTTTCCAATCGCTTGATCATATTGACGAAGCAACTTCAACATGCTTTCGTGCAAGACCACACGGTGCTTGTCTACCCCTTTGGATTTCTCAATGTTTACCACTCCGGTCTGGAAGTCAATGTCAGTTCTCTTGAGTTCGCGAGCCTCGCAAGTTCTCATTCCTGTGCTGAAAAGAAGACGAAAGAATACTGGAAGTTCAAGCATATTCATAAGTCGGGGTAATGTCTGTTTACTCTTGTAACATTCATACCAGAATATATCGCATTCTCTGAAGAAACGCGATAATTCCTCTTTCGAGAAGAAGTGTGGTACCAGTTCAACCGGCACATTTGCGTAGCATCGTAAGATGGTTACACCAGTTTTACCACGATCACGGAGATAGGATACAAAATTCCATACAGGAGTAGTGCGGTATCGACAGGAGTTACCCTTTTCTGTGGAACGTGGCTTACACCAATCCATCATCACTTGTGTAAGTCCTGTGGATGCGGGATAATGAGAGTGGATATAATTGTCGAAGTAGTGCAGATTCTCATAATATGTATTGCTCCAGCTATTCTCAGCTTTCTTCCTAGCGATAAAATTCTCCATATCCAAAGCCAGAAAGGATTTAAACGGTCTTTTCATACATTGCTACAATTAGATTGAAAAATAATTTGGAGGCATAGGATAATCCTCAATGGATAAAGCACAAGCCCTCAGATGATCAATGTCGGAGTCAGCATAGTGTTTGAGTGATTCCGGAGATCTATGGCCTACGATTGAAGACACTACCTCGCATGCTGTATTTTGATTCAAAAGAGTGGTTACAAGGTTGTGCCTCATTAACCGTAACCCTCCGACCGCATTTTGTCGGACACCTGCTGTCTTGAAAATCTTGGATAAAATTCTGGCAACCGTACCTAGAGATCTGTCCGTTGATCTCTGTTGGCGGAGGATAGGTCCTTCGGAATTGCCCCTCTCCATCGTCAGGTAATCGAAAAGTTCATTACCGATATGGACATTCATCGGAAGGGACAAGGGTTCCCCGGTCTTTGATTGAATCAAGCTTACTACCTCATTTCTCCAATCAACATTTCCTGTAGTCAGCGATATGATATCAGTTCCACGTAGTCCCCAGAAGAAAAGAATCCAACCAACAAGTCTGTCCCTATGAGTAAGTTTATTCCCCTCGTCTAGAAGGACTGATCGGATTTTTTCAAATTCTTCCTTCTCAAGATAAGGATAAGGCTTTTCACCTGACTTAATATGCGGAAGCCAATTGATGATTTTCGTGACATTGGTCTTGACATATTCTTCCTGATGATAAGTCTTGATAAATTCAAAAGCTTGTTTTAAAAGGAAACAGAAATCTTTTCCGCGTTTCTGCTTTTTCCCATCATGGAAGAACGCCAACACACTTGACTCAGAAATATCATTTAAAGAGAAAATATCAGAATTTTGGAGATTGGATAGAAAACCTATAAGAGCACGTGTTCTAGTGTATATTGATTTGTCACTGATGAACTGATGGTTCAACTGTTCTTCTTTATGGAAGCGAACAAGTGTCTGGTACTCTTCTGTAAGTAGGGCTTCAATAGGTTTTTTTGGGAAAAGACACCCATGAACTTTACGATCAGGAAACTTCCCTTCTATATGGAAGCGTTTCACGTTGCCGAGATAAATTCTGAAGGATTTGAAGCGGGATTCGTTTGGTTTATAACCTCTTCGTTTGACTTCATTCCAGAAGATTTCCTCATAACTTTCAGATGTTGCCCCTAAACTTAAAACTAGATTGATGCATCGCCTTGTGAGCCAGAAGGCATCCCTTTGATAGTTGTTTTTTTCCAGATGCTCAATCAAATTTTGGGAATTGGATTTTAGGTAAGATATGTCCATAGGCTGATATGTTTTGGTTAATATTAGCCCATAAGTTATAAATATTATCCAAACTTTAAATCCATTATCTGCGCATTATCAAGTGATTGCAATAAATGATTTTGGATAACTAAAAAGTTTGGATAAA
>SAAB01000015.1 GCA_009929615.1 Clostridia bacterium
GGATATCAATGGCTATACATTCGTAAGAGCAGAGGATTTAACTGTAGGAACAAACAATGATGAAAACATCGTTAAAGTATACTACAGCAAAGATGAAAAAGGCCCAGAGGGCGGTTCCGATGATATTCCGGATAGATATCAGGTGACATTCACATATGCAGCTGGAACAAACGGAAAAGTTGAAGGAACAACCACAGAAGTCAAAACGGTACAGGAAATCACAAGAGATTCTGTGACAGGAGAAATCACAAACGTAGGACCAGTTGTAGCGCAGAACCCAACACAGCCATCCACAGTGACAGCCGATGAAGGATACCGCTTCTACAAATGGAATGACGGAGCAGCAGACTACGCAACAGACGATGCATTGAAAGCAGCAGGCTTCACAACGGATATGACCTTTACTGCAAACTTTACTGAAAGAGAAGACCTTTTTTATGAAGTACATTATTTCTATGATATGGTTGAAGATTCAGCAAGTACAGTAGTAGCAAACAATGGTAAATTCAATGCACAGATTCCTTATGATGAAACTTCGCCTAAGACTTTCGATGGAAAGAATTATATTCTTGAAAGTGTTGAAAAACTGAGTGAAGGAATCATTACAACAGATTCTGCAAAGAACATCATTAATGTATACTATACATTAGACAATAATGGTCCTGAAGAAGAACCAGATGAGGTTCCAGATAAGATTCAGCATGGAGTAACTTATGACGGCAATGGCAATACATCGGGTACAGTACCGGTAGATGCAGCAATCTACAGCGCAACAGATGATATTACATTAAAGGATAAAGGAGCTCTTGCAAGAGAAAATGCAGTATTCGGTGGATGGTCTTATGAAGCGACAGCTTTACTTGAGACACAGGAAGCAGAAGACGCAGTAAATCTTGTACCAAATCCATTCCGGATTTCTACAGACACAACAGTATATGCTGTATGGGCTGCAGATACAAACGGTAATGAGATTCCGGATTACAAGGAAAGCTATACCTTAACCATTAACTACAGTTATGCAGCAGGAAGCAATGGCGACCTTGCAGAACTTCCGGCAACATACACACAGACATTGGGTGTAAATGCTCCTTACAGCGTAGCTTCCAAGACGATTGAAGGCTTCAACGTAAATACAGCAGTTGTTGAAGGAACAATCGTTGACCATAATGTAACCGTAAACGTTGTTTATACACGTCGTACTTATACAGTAACAGTTACAGACCCAGACGGTAACGTAGTTGGTGAAATCGAAGTACCACATGGTGATGATGTAACAGATGATGAGATTATTGATACACTTCCTGAAGACAAACAGGACAATTACGATGGCGTTACAAATCCGGATGACCTTGTAGATGTTACAGAGGACATTACGATTACCGTAAACTATACGTATACAGTAACTGTTCAGGATATCAATGGAGCTACAGTTCAGACAATCCGTGTACCTCACGGTGGAACTGCAAATCCTGCAGTACCGGCAGTAGAGGGTCAGACCTTTACCGGATGGACATTCATCTCTGGAGGAACATCACTTGAGAATATCACAAGCGATATGACAATTCGTGCAGCTTACACAGCAGTTATAATTCCAGCACCAGTTGACCCAGTCGTACCAGTTGCTCCAACACCGGATGCAACACCAACACCAGCTGTTATACCAGCACCAGCTGCACCAGTTGCAGCAGCTCCTGCAGCGGTTACAACGATTGCAGAGCCTGAAGTGCCATTAGCAGCAGAACCTGATGACAATGCAGATTATGATTTATCCGTAATTGATGAAGAAGAAGTGCCTCTGGCAGACATGGACGACCACAAGTGTTGTATCCTTCATTTCCTCCTCTTATGCTTAGGTCTTTTGATTGAAATCTGGTATACACATGACCAGAAGAAACGTCAGAAGAGAATATTCGAGTTGAGAGAAATGCTTTCAGAGAAAACGAATGGAGAGATCAGATAAAGGAGGAGATAATATGTTTGCACACACAAGTTTAGGATTTTGTATGTGGGATATACCGGCACTGATAGTTCTCATTCTTATCATCGTGGTTTTCATTGTGCATCGTCACAATCAGAAGAAACGGGAAGAAGAATTTGAGGATCAGTTATTCGAAAAATGGGCCAATGAATCTGTGAATTCAAATAGCACAGACGGTCCAACAGCCCAGTAGTTAAAAGTATAAAGTAATATAGAGGGTGCCCTTTGAGTCGAAAAGACTTGAAGGGCACTCTTTTTTGCTATCATAATCGATAATTTTAAATCGGTTTTTGTTAAAAAATTGTAAAAAACATCTTATGAAATTAACTGAAGAATTTAAGCAGATGGTTTGTCTTTGTGAAAAATAGTGTAAAAAATAAGGCAAATACCTTTACTTTTGTGACAATTTGATGTAGAATGAAGTTAACGAAAAAATTAACAAAGTAGAAAGGGAGTTTAAACAATGGAAAACGTATTATTTGAGGTTAAAGAGCATGTAGGTATTATTACTATCAATCGTCCAAAGGCATTAAACGCATTAAATGGAGATGTAATGACTGAACTGATGGCAACTGTTAAAGCAGCAGACGCTAATCCGGATGTTTATGTTATGATCGTTACAGGCGCTGGAGAGAAATCATTTGTAGCTGGTGCAGATATTGGACAGATGAGTACTATGAGTGCTGAAGAAGGTAAACTTTGGGGAGCATTTGGTAATCAGGTAATGTTGACTATCGAGAATGCAGCTAAACCTGTTATTGCAGCAGTTAATGGTTTCGCATTAGGCGGTGGCTGTGAACTGGCTATGGCATGTGATATTCGTATTGCTAGTGAGAATGCCCGTTTCGCTCAGCCGGAAGCAGGCTTAGGAATCACACCTGGTTTTGGTGGAACACAGAGAATGCCTAGACTTCTTGGCCGTTCTAAAGCTATGGAACTTATTCTTACAACAAACCAGATTAAAGCAGCAGAAGCTAAAGAAATCGGTTTAGTAAGCAAAGTTGTTCCTCTGGAAGAACTTATGGATGCAGCTATGGCTATGGCAAAAGATATTTGCAAGAACGCTCAGGTTGCAGTAAGAGAATGTAAAGCTTGTATCAACCGTGGTTTACAGACAGACATTTACACAGGTGCTGCTTATGAAGCAGAAGCATTTGGCCTGTGCTTTGCAACTGAAGATCAGAAAGATGCTATGAAAGCTTTCGTTGAGAAGAGAAAGCTGGATGGATTTAAGAACAAATAATTAAAACATATAACATCAGGAGGACGGTATGAAAAAAGTATTTATTGTTGGAGCAGGACAGATGGGACTGGATATCAGTCAGGTTATGGCAAAGGCCGGATATCAGGTAGTATTAAATGATATGTCAGATGATATTTTGACAAAAGCCATTGGAAAACTGGAAAAAAGTCTCGATAAGATGGTTGCTAAAGGAAGAATGACTCCAGAAGATAAAGCTGGCATCATGGGCAACATCTCCAAACCTGTTGATTTATCTGAAGCAGCTGATGCTGATTTAGTTATTGAAGCCATTGTTGAGAATGTAAATGTCAAAAAAGAATTATTTGCAAAATTGGATAAGGTTTGTAAACCTGAAACAATTTTTGCAACGAATACATCTTCTATTTCTATCACTGAGATTGCATCTGGTACAGAACGTCCAGATAAAGTCATTGGTATGCATTTCTTTAACCCAGCCACAGTTATGAAACTCGTGGAAGTTATTAAAGGTTTGAATACATCTGATGAAACCTTTGAAACAGTTTATAAGATTGCTCAGGAAATTGGAAAAGAACCTGTTGAAGTTAAGGAAGGCCCTGGATTTGTTGTTAATCGTATTCTTATATTTATGATTAACGAAGCTGCTGTTGTTCTTGAAGAAGGACTTGCTACAGCTGAGGATATTGATAAGTCTATGAGACTTGGATGTAATCATCCTATGGGACCACTGGCACTTGCTGATTTAATTGGTTTGGATACCTGCTTACATATCATGGATACTTTCTATACAGAGACCTGTGATTCTAAGTACAGACCTGCACGCATCTTAAGACAGATGGTACGCGCTGGCAAACTCGGAAGAAAGTCTGGCGAAGGCTTCTTCAAATATTAATTTGTTTTCTGCGAAGAGCGGAAGGTTATAAAATGTTTTTTACAGCCGGGGATTTTCCCCGGCTGTATTTTGTGCTTTACTTTTTGGCGTTTATAGCATAAAATGGAAGAGTATGCGAACGTGTCACTGTTTGCAAAATACTGTACGAATACTTTTAAGGAGCTGAGATTTGATTATGGTAAAAGCAATCGTTGGAGCAAACTGGGGAGATGAAGGAAAGGGCAAGATAACCGATATGCTTGCAGAGAAGTCGGATATTATTGTAAGATTCCAGGGAGGAAGCAATGCCGGTCATACTATTATTAATGACTACGGTAAATTTGCTCTTCACATTCTTCCGTCAGGGGTATTTTATAACCACACAACAAGCGTTATAGGTAACGGTGTGGCATTGAATATTCCTTATTTGGTGAATGAAATTAACTCTCTCGTTGAAAAGGGAGTTCCACAACCTAAGATTCTGGTGTCAGACAGGGTTCAGATTTTGATGCCGTATCACATTTTATTTGACCAGTATGAGGAAGAACGTCTGGGAGGTAAATCTTTCGGATCAACAAAATCAGGTATTGCCCCATTTTATTCCGATAAATATGCAAAGATAGGTTTCCAGGTAAACGAACTCTTTGAGGATGAGAGCATTTTGAGAGATAAGGTTTACAGCGTATTGGAAACTAAGAATGTGCTTGTAGAACATTTATATCATAAAGCTCCGATTGATCCGGAAGCAATTATAAAAGAGCTTTTGGAATATAGAGAGATGATTCGCCCATTTGTGTGCGATGTTTCCGTATTTTTAAGAGATGCTATCAAAGAAGGCAAGAATATTTTGCTGGAAGGTCAGTTGGGTTCTTTGAAGGATCCTGACTTTGGTATCTATCCTATGGTTACATCTTCATCAACACTGGCTTCTTATGGTGCTATTGGTGCCGGAATTCCAGGATATGAGATTAAAGAAGTTGTAACAGTTGTAAAGGCTTATTCCAGTGCAGTAGGTGCGGGTGAGTTTGTTTCTGAAATTTTTGGGGATGAAGCAGATGAACTTCGTCGTCGCGGTGGTGATGGTGGAGAGTTTGGTGCAACAACAGGCCGTCCTAGACGTATGGGTTGGTTTGATGCTGTTGCTTCCAGATATGGCTGCCGTATGCAGGGTGCAACAGAAGTTGCATTGACAGTTTTAGATGTTCTTGGATATCTGGATGAACTGCCTATCTGTGTAGGATATGAGATCGATGGAGAGATTACAAAGGATTTCCCATCCACACCATCTCTGAAGAAAGCTAAACCTGTTTATACAACACTGCCGGGATGGAAGACAGAGATTCGTGGTATCACAAAGTACGAAGAATTGCCTGAAAACTGCCGGAAGTATATTGAGTTCATTGAGAAAGAACTGGAAGTTCCGATTACGATGGTATCTAATGGCCCGGGACGTCATGAGATTATTCACCGTCAGAGCAGTTTGAAGAAATAATTAAAGGATTTAGAGCATGAGGATATTGATATCTTCATGCTCTTTTTTATTAGATAGGAAATTATTTTACTATTTTCAACGCAAAATGCATTATATTATACAATTTAATGGAAGTATCTGATTACTTTTGGAGAAAAAACTGTAAAAAGTAGAGAATTGACAAAAAAATATCAAATATTTTGGAAAGACATGAATCTGTGTAAAGTATTGTGTAAAATTGTTAAAAATAAGTTTACTATTCGGACAATTCGTGTTAAAATAAATGTGACAGTAGAGTTTGAGAGAGAATGTCAATCAAGTATTCCTTTCGGCTCTTTTTATGGTTAAGGGGGTTTGCTGAAATAGGCAGCCAAAAAAGGAGGAGAAACTATGAAAAAGATGACTAAGAAGACGTTAGCAGTGGCATTGACAGCAACGATGTGTCTGGTACTTGCAGGCTGTGGCGGCGGAACAAAAGAAACAAAGGCAGCAGAAACAAAAGCTGGAGAGACAACGGCCGTTGCCGAAGGAGCAGTGGATTTAAATGCAGCTACTTTGGACGATATCATTGCCAAGGCTAAAGAAGAAGGTCATGTTGAATCCGTTGGTATGCCTGACAGTTGGGCGAATTGGGGACTTACATGGACAGATTTAAAAGAAGAGTATGGCATTGACCATGCAGATACAGATATGTCTTCTGCTGAGGAACTTCAGATGTTTTCAACGGAAGGTGAAAAGGGAACGAAAGATATTGGTGATGTAGGCTTTGCTTTTGGAACGCAGGCTATCGCAGACGATTTAGTTCAGGGTTATAAGACCTCTTACTGGGACAGCGTTCCGGATTGGGCTAAAGGCGAAGACGGCAAGTGGATGGTTGCTTATACAGGAGCAACAACATTCCTGACAAACACAGATATCGTACCAACCGCTCCTACATCATGGGCAGATATTGAAGCTGGTGATTATACCGTAGCTATTGGTGATATCAATGGCGGTACAGCTCAGGCAGCAGTTATTGCTTCTGCATATGCTTTTGGTGGAAGTCTTGAGAATCTTGACCCTGCTTTTGAATTCTGGACCAAGATGGCAGAGGACGGAAGAATTAATACTTTAGATATTTTGCAGCAGAACTTTGAAACTGGTGAAGTTCCTGTAGGCGTTATCTGGAGTTACACAGCAATTCCTTACAAAGATCAGATTACACAGTATAAAATGGAAGCAACAATCCCTTCTGATGGCTCTATCATGAGTGGATATGCATCTGTAATTAATAAATATGCTCCTCATCCATATGCAGCAGCACTCGCTAGAGAATATATCTTCAGTGATGCAGGACAGGCTAACCTTGCCAGCGCAGGTGCTATTCCTACAAGAACTGACGTAGAGATTCCGGCAGAGATTCAGGAAGCTACATTTGCTCAGGAAGCATATGCTAATGCTGTTCCTATGGAAGATGCAGAAGCTTATGCAGCAGCATGTGAAACTGTTGCAACAAGATGGCAGGAAGAAATCATTCCATTGCTTGTTCAGTAATCAAAACCGATAATACTATTTGGTGAATGTAAACTATATTTGGGGATGCTGGAATATGCATCCCCAGTCTTTTAATCGATGGATGGTTCGTCAGAATATAAGGTTTAGAAAGCCATTTAGCATTAGATAGGAGTTGAATTCATGAAAAATAAAAAGTATATTTATTTGATCGCCCTCCTTCCTTTTCTGGTGGTTGCATTTCTGTATGAAATCATTCCATTAATTATGGTTGTGGTCAACAGTTTTCAACCCGATGCGGGCGGGGCCTTTACATTAGAAAATTATAGAACAGTTTTTTCAAAACTGCTCTACCAGAAAGCAATTATTAACAGTATTAAGATATCTCTAACCTCATCTGTTGTGGGCATTATCATTGCCTTTCTCGGTGCCAGAGCAGCACATCAGCACCAGGGAAAACTCAATACAGTGTTTATGACAGTTTTGAATATGGTATCTAATTTTGCGGGTATTCCCCTTGCTTTCGCATATATGATTCTCCTTGGAAATGCAGGTTTTATGGTGAATGTAGGAAGGGAATTAGGTATTGATTTCCTTGCTAACTATAATCTCTACACCACAAGTGGAATGAGTCTTATCTACATATATTTCCAGATTCCTTTGTCAACGTTGCTCTTGATACCGGCTTTTGATGGTATACGAAAAGAATGGAAGGAAGCTTCCACACTGCTGGGCGGCGGTCCGGGGACCTTCTGGAGAAAAGTAGGTATTCCGGTACTGATGCCGAGTATCCTTGGAACTTTCAGTGTGTTGTTTGCCAATTCTCTGGCAGCTTATGCAACAGCTTATGCGTTGATGATGAATAACATTTCCTTACTGCCGATTCAGATTGCAGGATGCTTTACCGGCGAGGTTCGAATCCGAGCCGGACTGGGAGGTGCACTTTCCGTGGTAATGATGATTATCATGGTTGTTATGATTCTGATTACCAACATATTAAGCAAGCGGTTTCAGAAAGGGGTGGCTAAACGATGAAAAAGAATAAAGCTGGTTCTATAGCCGTTATGGCCCTCGTACTGATTTACCTTTTGATTCCGCTGGTTGTATCCATTGTCTACTCCATGTTTGATAAATGGACAGGAATCGTTCCGGAAGGATTTAATCTGGAAAATTATGCGACACTATTTACGGACAAAGCCTTTCTGGCAACTCTTGGAAGAACGGTAGCTATGTGTGTTATTCCAATCTGCCTGACGATTATTATTGTTCTGCTGGCCTTGTTTGTAACAACAATCTATTTTCCAAAGCTGGAAAAATATGTGCAGATTATCTGTATGATACCTTATACGATTCAGGGCGTTATTCTTTCTGTAAGTATTTTGTCCCTGTACGTATCATCACCAACCTTTTTAAGTAATCGTCTGGTTATGCTGTTTGGTGCTTATTGTATTATTATTCTGCCTTACATATATCAGGGTATTCGAAATGGTATGCGGGCAGTTAATATGCCTATGCTGATTGAAGCGGCGGAGATGCTTGGCTCTTCAAAAATATATGCATTTTTCAAAATTGTTGTACCAAACATCTTATCAGCAATTATTGTATCGTCACTTTTAGCAGTCGGCATTATTTTTGGAGACTATGTTCTTGTACGAAATCTTGCAGGAACATCCTTCCCGAATATGCAGATTTTCCTCTATCAGACGATGAAATCTGACAGTACAAAATCCAGTGCCGTATTTGTTATAATTATGCTTGTGACCTTTGTTATTACAGCGGTTGTATTGTTCTTTAAAAGCCGTGAAGCCAAAGGCCGGGTGCAGAAAAAATAAAGGAGTGATGAAAGATGTCATATATTCGATTTGAAAATTTAAGCAAAAGTTTTGGAAAACATGAAGTATTAACGAATATTGATTTGGATGTGGAGAAGGGTCAGCTGGTTACGCTGCTCGGACCTTCCGGATGCGGAAAAAGTACATTGCTCCGATGTTTGGCAGGACTTGAAACGGTAACCGCAGGAAATGTTTATCTGGATGGAAAGAATATTACCAATGTCAGTCCAAAAGACAGAGATATAGGTATGGTATTCCAGCAGTACAGTTTGTTCCCGAATATGGACGTAGCGCAGAATGTGGCTTTTGGCCTGAAACAGAAGAAAGTACCAAAGGAAGAAATAACGAAACGCGTTGAAGAGATGGTAGATATCGTTGGACTTACAGACCATCTGCATCATTATCCGGCAGAAATGTCCGGTGGACAGCAGCAGCGTGCTGCTCTGGCAAGAGCTATGGTTACGAATCCCAAGGTATTGCTTTTGGACGAACCTTTATCTGCGATAGATGCACTGCTCAGACATTCTCTTCAGGTGGAGATTCGACGGATTCAGAAAGAGATGGATATTACAGCAATCTTTGTAACCCATGACCAGGATGAAGCGATGGTTATGTCAGATGTTATTCATCTGATGTATAAAGGCAAGATTGAACAGTCTGCCCCACCTACCGAGATGTATACACAGCCGGTTTCAAAATTTGCGGCAACCTTTATCGGTCACTATAATGTGATGCCGATGGAAATCTTCCGCGATTTGACTGGAAAGCAGGAAGATGCTACCGATGTGGCATTCCGTCCGGAAGTTGTTGAACTTGGTACAGAACCGATAGAGCAGGAAGGGTATCTTTCAATGAAGGGTACAGTTTCTGTCAGCCTTCCTCATGGAAATGTGCTTCGTTATGCAGTTATCTGCGGTGGTCATCAGGTAGATGTGGATGTCCTCTTCAAAAAAGCAACGATGATTGAAAATAATACAGATGTCTATTTGTCTTTCAAAGAAGACGATTGTATTTTCCTCTAATTTTTTAATATATAAGAAGGGTCCTGGTGATGGTCTGCCAGGGCCTTTCGTCTGTAGTTTAGGTAATTGTTTTAATTCTTTTTAGAAATTCTTCAGTATTTATACATCATTTTTTCACATCTTCTGAATATAATAATAAGAGAAGGATAATAATGGGGAAGCGCAGAAAGGATGATAGATAAACATATGGATAGGGAAGTTTACTATGAAAATAATAATGTTCTGGACATGAAAGACTACAGACGCATGATTAATTCTATTCAAAATACACCGGAAAATAAACTGAGTAAGGTCAGCTGTATACGAAAGATTTACTTTAATGACGAGATTAATTATCTGGAGGATGATTTGGATACATCAGCTGTGGACAAAGATGTTTACAGCATTGTAATGATTGATTTTGATACAGAGCATCTGATGGTGGAACGAAAAAGCCGCCGTTCAGGTTTGATTTCCAAGGACTATGCACCGATTACCTTAAACGAATGTTTAAAGATATTCCGGGGAGATGTCCGTTGGCTGAAAGAGAGCATATACCCAATGCTTAATAATCTATATCTGGAGATTACCATTAATCTTAGAACCATTGGGGTGGTTGTAGATTATGAGCGCCAGCGTTTCAGAGTGAATCATACCAATGATTACATAGAGTTTGATTTGTCCGTGAAGTCCATATATGGCCGCAGGGGTGATTTGCTCTCAGATACGCTGGTTATGAAAGAACGGCTGGACTCGAAACATGTTATTATGACATATAAACAGAGTGCCAATATCCCCCCGATGTTTAAGTCCGTGTTGGCTTTGACACCGACGGCAGAATAGAAAACCTATAGTAAAGGCAGGAACAAAGAGAAATCTTTGAACCTGCCTTTTTTTGTATTCGGTTATCCGAGTAATTCCCGGATGACTTCTATAAGCTCATTATTCTTTTCCGGCATCATGATGCAGAAACGGAAATATTTGTTATTAAGGAATGGAAAATCCGAGCAGTCTCGAATCATAAGTTTCTTCTGTATAGCTGATTCAAATACATTCTTGGCGGTTACATCATCCTTTAAAATCTTTAGGAGAATGAAATTGGCCTGAGGTTTATAATAGGTAAGACCGCTGAAGGTATCAAGTTCCCTACAGATACGTTCCCGTTCGGAAGAAATAAGCTCTCGGGTCTGGGCAATATAATCTGTGTCTGTAAACATGATCTCTCCGGCAATGGCGGCAAGCGTATTAATTGTCCATGGGTCCTGACGGCTGACAACATTTTTCACCAGGTCGCGGTTGCCGCAGATGGCATAGCCGAGACGAAGACCGGGGGCAGCAAAAAATTTGGAAATGCCTCTCAGTATAATGATGTTATTATAATACTGGGCCAATGGAATCGCAGTGACATCCTGAATCTTATCAGCAAATTCTACATAGGTTTCATCCACGAGAACATAGATGCCATATTCTTTACATATATCCAGAATCCGACGCATATCTGCCAGGGAAATAGCAGTGGATGTCGGGTTGTTTGGGTTGCACATAATCAACAGGTCGATGTTCTGCTTTAACTGTTCCGTCATTAAATCTACATGCACGGAAAAACCGTTGCTTTCATCCAATCGATAGTAGCGGGAGGTGCCACCGGTCAGGGTGACTTCCCGTTCATATTCCGAATAGGAAGGACCGAGAATTAATGCTTTTTGGGGATTCAGGATCTTAATAAACAGGGAAATCAGTTCAGTCGAACCATTTCCTACGATAATATTTTTAAAATCGGCATTCACATAGGAGCCGATACATTTTCTAAGAGAAGTATATTCCCGCTCCGGATAGCCTGTGATGTCATCGATGTGCTCTGCCAGAGTTGCGCGGAGTTTTGGTGAAATACCAATAGGATTTACATTGGCTGCAAAACTGGTAATTTCATCCTTTGGTATATGGTAAATTTCCTCAATTTTCTCAAGGTCGCTGCCGTGAAAATGCTCGGATTTTTCTGTCATAATCATTACTCCTTCTATTCTTTTTGTTGCGTCAGTATTCCCTCTAGTGGTATAATCTATATTAGTACATTTTATTTAAAAATGCAAATGATAAGCGGGAGAGAGACATTGAAAGAAAAGATTAATTTATTATCAAAAGGAATATTTGAATATGGCTGTCCGGATATACATGTGTCGGAGCAGAATCTTTATCTTGAAGTTGAAGCTGGCAGCAGTTACAGCGGCGAATTTCATGTGTATTCAACCAATGGAATTGATGTCAGGGCTAAAATCTTTTCTTCAAATAAACAGATGAGTTGTTCAGAAACGGATATTATCGGAACAGATAATAGCATCCATTTTACATTTCTGACGGGGAACATGGAGCCGGGAGACCAGGCGGAAGGCAATATCAGTATTATTAGTAATGGCGGTGAATTGCAGATACCTTATAAGGTTACGGTGCGTTCACCTTATTGTATGACCAGTATTGGCGAAGTAGGTAATCTTGAGGATTTTGCCAAGCTTGCGTCAGAACATTGGCAGGAGGCTATAGGCTTATTCAGGTCCGAGGATTTTCCACGCGTTTTTTTGGTGAACAAGATTCATGCACATACCTATGAGAAGCTTTTGAAGAGCCGGAATGTAAATCAGGCGATGGAAGAATTCCTTTATACCCTGAAGCAGAAACAGAAGCTTACCTTATCCGTGACCCAGAGGGAGATTGTTCAGAATAATCTGACCGAAGCCCTCAGTGACAAACTGGTTTTGGAGAAGAATACATGGGGCTATCAGGAGATATTGATTCGTGGGGAAGGGGACTTTTTAAGCGTTTATAAGAAACGCCTGACAACCCAGGATTTCCTCGGAAGCTATTATGAGTTGGAATACTTTATTAATCCTGAGTTTTTAAACAAGGGATATAATTATGGCAAGATTATACTGTCCACCTTTTCCCAGACCATTGAGATTAAGGTGAGCTGTCATCAGGAGGTTTTCAGAGATGAAGAACCACGGCAGTCTATTCGAACAAGTTTATATAATATTGGAAGAAACTATCTGGAATGGCGGGCCGGCCGTATGGACGACTATGCCTGGACCAGAGAAACCAGAGAAGATGTGGATTGTTGCAGGAATAACAGCGACGATGTTCGATATGCTCTGTTAGAGGCACATTTTCTGATGACTGCTGGCGATGAGAATGGTGCCAAAGATATTATTGGAGCTATTAATGGCAGGGAATTGCGGAAGAATTCTTTGATAGAATACTGTTATTTCATGTACATTACAGCCCTTTACCGCAAGGATGCGGACTACACCCATTATGTTGTAAGCCGTATGTGGGAATTCTATGAAGGTCAGTGTGACCGCTGGGAGATTTTATGGATGCTGATTCAGCTGGATGAGCGTCTTATTGATGGAGGTATTCATACATTTAAACGGATTAAAGCCGAGTTTGAGAAGGGCTGTTCCAGTCCGCTGATGTACTATGAAGCATTGCGGCTGGCTAATGAAGAACCTTCGATGATACGGGAACTGGAAGGCTTTGAGATTCAGCTTTTGAATTGGGGAACGCGCCATGATTGCCTGGAAGTATCTTTGGTCTATCAGTTTGCAGATTTGGCACAGAGAGAAAAGACCTATCATCCGTTGCTTTTATCCGCTATGGAGAAATTATGCGAGAAGCATGAGAATAAAGAACTTCTGGCAGCAGTATGCAGTATGCTCATTAAAGGGCACAAGACAGAAAAGCCTTATAATCCATGGTATTATAAAGGCATACAGCAGTCTTTGAAACTGACCCGTTTATATGAGTATTATATGCTTTCACTGGACGAAGAGAAGGTGAAGGAACTTCCGACGGCTGTGTTGTATTATTTTAATTATAATAATCAGCTGGACTGGTCCCGAAAAGCCTTTTTATATCGTTATATTGTAAGCCATCAGCAGAATATTGAAAAGATTTATTATTCTTATGATAATATTATAAAAGCCTTTACCTATGAACAACTGGGGCTGGGAAACATTGATATGAATCTGGCTTATCTCTATAAGTATTATATTACCAAGGATAAGATGAACAGTAAGCTGGCAGATGAACTGCCGGATATTATGTTTAAATATCAGATTAACTGTAAACATCAGGGGATTGTCAGCGTGATTGTCACTATGCGTGAGGTGGACCGGGAATTTGTCTATCCGGTTGTGGGTGGCAAGGCCTATGTGGATATTTTCATGGATGAATATAATATTACCTTTGAAGATTCTGAGGGTAATCGTTATATAAGAACTGTGGATTATACGATGAATAAACTGATGGATGAATCTGAGTTTATCAAGGAATGTTATGAACTGAATCCGGATAATGCAAGAGTTCTGATGAATCGAAGTGAGAGAGCTTTGAAGTATCAGATGATTGATGACACATCCATTGAGATTTTTAAAAGAACCTTGAGAATACGTTCCATACATAATGAATACAGAAAAAATATTTTAAAGAATTTAATTGATATCTACTATGAGAATTATGAAGGGGAAACTCTTGAGAAGTATTTAATCCGCCTGGATATTCATTTGCTCGGCAGCGAAGAGCGGGGAAGCATTATTGAATATTATATTCAGCGGGGATTTTATGATAAGGCCTTTGAAGCTATTAGTGAGTATGGCTATGAGGCTATACAGGATAAACGTCTGATGCGTCTCTGTTCCCGAATGATTCGAAAGGTGAATTATGAGGAAGACGCACTGCTTCTGGAGATTGCTTTTTATACGTTCAGAGCGGGCAAGTATGATGAAGTTATTTTGGAATATCTGAATCAATACTATATGGGAACGACCCGGGATTATATGGATATTTGGAATGCAGCGAATGGCTTTGAAGTAGAAGCTCATCAGCTGGAGGAAAAGATGCTCTGTCAGGTGTTATTCACAGAGGACATGGTCTCGGAAAGCGGCGAAGTTTTTGATTCCTATTATAAGGTACATCCGAATATTAAGATTGTCCGGGCCTATCTGGCATACAGCGCTTACAGTTATCTTGTGAAAAACAGTAAGCTGAAGGAGAGTCTGTTCCAGTATATGGAGATTGAGATGGACCAGATGGAACGGGGCCGTGATGTATGCAGCCTTGCCATGTTGAAACATTTTTCGGAGAGTTATTCTGAGGACGGATCTTACAGCGAGTGGATTCGTAAAGAAGTCCGCCGTTTTATGAGCCGGGGAATTATGCTTCCATGGTTTAAGAAGTTTGTGAATTTAACAGATATTCCGGAAGAACTGGCGGCACGAACCTTTGTTACCTACACAACGAATCCCGCCCACAGAGTTAAAGTGCGGTATCGGATTGATTCAGATACAGAAACCGGTGAATGGAAAGAAGAGAATATGCAGAACGTCTATGGCGGTATTTTTATTAAAGCATGGCCGTTATTTGCAGATGAACATCTGACATGGCAGGCACTGGATGACGATGGTGAGGATATTACTGTGACTGAAGCCAGGGAAGTCAGCCGGGATGATGAGGATAAGGATAATTTAATCAGCGGTTTAGATTATATCAACCGTATGATTCTTCAAAAGGACTTTAATGATTATGATGCTTTTTATCGGACGGCGAATGAATACAGTCGTAGAAAAGCCATTGCAGCAGAAGTTTTTGACATACTTTAGATTTAGAGAATATACGAGGAAAAGAGCGTGTTTATGGACAATCGAGAAAAAGAGCTGATTATCGGATATGATTTGTGCAATGACTATATTCAGATAAGCTGCTATAACCAGAAAACACAGGATATGGATACTATCTGTTATATTGGTGAGAAGATGCTGGACCGGATTCCGGCCGTATTGTGCCGAATCTATAGTGACCGCTCCTGGGTATGTGGCTATGATGCCTGGAAAGCGGTGAACGAGAATAGGGGTATTCTTGTTTCGGATTTTGTAGAGGGAATGGATAAGAAGAAAGAGATTGTCGTTGATGGCGATTTTTACTCCAGTGGTGAACTGACACGGATATTTGTTACTGAAAGTTTGAAGATGGTGACAAAGTATTATCCTCACTGGCGGGTAAATCATTTGACAATAGCTGTAGAAAAGCTTGGAAAGAATACAGTGGAAGCTCTGCAGCCTCTGGAGGCATCCTTTGAAGAGGGCGAGAACCGCCTGTCTGTTGTCAATCATGTGTCTGCCTATGAACACTATACCCTGAATCAGAAAAAGGAACTGTGGCAGCATGACGTGGGCCTGTTTGACTATTCAAAACGGGGCATGACTTACTACCATCTGAATATTTCAAAGAAAAGGGTACCGGTAGCCGTTATGGCAACAACAGTCCCACTGAATGAATTTTTCGATGGCAGTGAGCTTGGAAAGCTGGCGCCACCGGAGATGGACCGGCGTTTCCTGGAAGTTGTACGTAAGGTAACGACAAATAAGATTATATCTACGGTTTATTTGACAGGTAAAGGCTTTGAAGGGGATTGGGCAAAGGTTTCTCTAAAGAATCTTTGTCATCATAGAAAAGGATTTATTGGTTCCAATATATTTTCAAGGGGTGCCTGCTATTACAGTCTTATGGCAGCAGGTCTTTTGGAAAAAGGAAGCTTTATTGCCCTTAATGAGGATGTTGTTTCGAAGACATTGTATATTCGGGGAAGCAAAGACCGGGAGATGGTCAATGAAGAGATGATTAAGGCCGGACAGGTTTGGTATGATGCGGCTGCGAAGACATCCTTTATTCCGGACCAGATGGACCATGTGACGATTCATCTGATGGACTATCTAACCCATAGAGAACGGTCGATAGCTATTTCACTGGAAGCTTTTGCGGAGGATGAAAAAAGACCGGATAAGACAAAGCATTTAGAGATGGAATTGAGCTTTGAGGATGCAGCCCATTGTCATGTGCTGATAAAAGATTTAGGTTTTGGAGAATTTTATTCACCATCAGACAAGGTTGTAGAGCAGACTTTTGACATATATGATGAAACACTGAACGATAAAGAGGTTCATGAACCGGGCCGCTTGATTTTGGCGGAGAACCGTGTGAATATAGTGCCATTTTATTTCAGTCTCAGCGGTATTCGGATTTTTGATATACAACAGCTTTGCTATTATGTATATAACCATATTTATACAGTCAGTGAAGAAACTTTCGATGATGATTTATTCTATTGGATAGAGAAAAACCTTGGTGAAAAAGCCCTTGTGAAACGAATGAGGGAAGGGAAAAAGAATCAGAGAACATTGAAAGAGATGGTGCGCCTTCTGCTGATGGCGGTGGATTACTATTCCAAAGAAGAAGTTGCCGCATTACAGAAAACCATCGAGGATATAGAAGCACAGAACCCTGTGGAAACGAAGAAAGTAGAAGCGGATAATTATCTGCGGTATGGTCGCTCCATTGAGGCTTTGTCTTCTTATAAAAAAGTGAATCTGATGATGGAAGATTCAGAAGACAGCGTTACGAATGAATTCAGGGGAAATGTTTATCATAATATGGGCATTGCTTTTGCCAGACTGGCCAATGATGAGGCGGCTTTGGAATGTTTCAAAAAGGCCTATGATTTAAACGGTTCGGTTACTTCAAGAGACGCATGGTTAATTAGCCTGAAACTTCTTGGCAGAGATGCAGAGATGCTTGAGGAAACGGGTCATTTGATGCTGTCACCGGATGCGGTGGACCAGATGGAGAGCCGGTTGAAGGAGGCAGAGGACGCTTTCGAAAAACAGCCAGTCTATGAATTGATGAAGAAATTAAAGGATGTTCACAGTGAAAGTCAGTGGGAGAATATTTCACCGGAAGTGCTTTCATGGCTGGAAAAACAGAAAGAAGAATATCGTCATTAGAAGGAGAAAACTATGTTTGATATAGATGTGCTGGTAGATTCACCGGTAATTGCGGCAATAAAGGATGGGCAGGGCCTTGAAGAGTGTTTAAAAACGGATTGCCAGGTTATATTTGTGTTATATGGCAATGTATGTAATATAGGAGAGATTGTCAAAACGATTAAGGATGGTCATAAGATGGCCATTGTCCATATGGATTTAATAACGGGCTTGAGTTCAAAAGAGGTTTCTGTAGACTTTATTAAACAAAGTACCCATGCGGATGGCATTATCAGCACCAAACCGATGATGGTCAAACGTGCCAAAGAATTAGGGCTTCTGGCAATTCAGAGATTTTTTATGATTGATTCCATTGCTTTGCAGAATGCAAAACGTCAGATTGAGATTTATCATCCAGACTGTGTGGAGATTATGCCAGGGGTAATGCCAAAGATTTTGAAAGAGATTCGTGATTTTGTCAATGTTCCGGTAATTGCCGGTGGATTGATTACGGATAAAAAAGATGTTATGAGTGCCCTGTCATCAGGGGCAGATGCGATTTCTACAACAAATAGAGCTTTGTGGAGCATATAAAAAATACAAATTTATACCATTGCAATTATGGGGTGTGCGTGTTATGATGAATATAAGTATGAATATGTACGCTTTAGAGAATGAGAGAGGCGAAATAGGTAGTTCGAAGGGACTATCTGTTTCGCCTTATCTTTTTTAGAGAATGGGGGAGTCAAAATGACAAAGAATTTGGCACACAGGGGTTTTAGCGGTAAGTATCCGGAAAACACCATACTGGCCTTCCAAAAGGCTATTGAGGCTGGTGCGGATGGTATTGAACATGATGTTCATTACACCAAAGATGGCGTTCTTGTTGTCATTCACGATGAACGTGTTGACAGAACAACAGATGCCACAGGGTATGTAAGAGATTTTACATACGAAGAATTGTCAAAGCTGGACGCTTCTTATAAGTTTAAAGAGTTCGGTGTACAGCGTATTCCAACACTTAGAGAGTATATGGAGCTGGTAAAGGACAAGGATATTATTACCAACATCGAATTAAAGACGGGGGTTTTTGAATATCCGGGAATTGAAAAGATGGTCTGTGATATGATTCATGAGTATGATATCAAGGACAGAATCATTATTTCTTCCTTTAATCATTACTCTGTTCTGAGGATGAAAGCATTGGACCCGACGATGAAGTGTGGTCTTCTGGAAGAATCCTGGCTGCTTAATGCGGGGGCTTATGTAGCTGCTTCAGGTGTGGAATGTTATCATCCAATGTATAAAAACATGACTCCGGAGATTGTGACTGAGATTAAATCCCATGGTTTGGAAATCAATACATGGACAGTCAACGAAGCAGATGAAATCCGTGAAATGTTTGAGCGGGGTGTTGACTCTGTTATCAGCAATTATCCGGATGTAGTAAATCAGGTAAAGAAAGCTTTTAAATAATATAAATCCAACTATCAGGAGGGAAAAAGATGTACGATATTATTATCATTGGTGCCGGTGTAGCAGGCTGCGCATCTGCCAGAGAATTATCACGTTATAATGCCAGTATCTGCGTTGTGGATAAGGAAGAAGATGTATGTGCAGGTACTTCTAAAGCCAACAGTGCCATTGCTCATGCAGGTTATGATGCAGAACCAGGTTCTTTAATGGCAAAGTTAAATGTTCAGGGTAATCAGATGATGGATGAAATGTCAAAAGAGCTGGACTTTCCATTTAAACGCAGCGGCTCTTTAGTTGTATGTGTACGTGAAAAAGACAGATATAAATTAGAAGATTTATTAGAGCGGGGACAGAAAAACGGTGTGAAAGATTTAAGAATTGTAGATGGCAAAGAAGCTCATGAATTAGAGCCAAATCTGTCAGAGCAGGTTATCGCAGCACTGTATGCGCCAACAGCAGGTATTGTATGTCCATTTGGAATGAATATTGCTTATGCAGAGAATGCAGCAGTTAATGGTGTCGAGTTTAAATTGAATACAGAAGTGCAGGATATTAAAAAGACAGATAAGGGCTATACGCTTACAACCAGCCAGGGTCTTATGGAAGCAAAGGTTGTTATCAATGCTGCGGGCGTTTATGCAGATAAATTCCACAACATGATAAGTGCAGAGAAGATTCATATCACACCTCGCCGTGGTGATTACTGTCTGTTAGATAAAACAGCCGGACAGCATGTATCCCGGACGATTTTTCCGCTTCCGGATGAATTTGGTAAAGGTGTTCTGGTTACACCAACGGTTCATGGTAATTTACTGGTTGGACCAACAGCTATTGATATTGAAGATAAAGAAGCAACAGCCACAACCCAGGAAGGTCTGAACTATCTGACAAGCAAAGCTGGTGAAGCTGTATCGAATCTTCCTATGCGTCAGGTTATCACTTCTTTTGCAGGACTCCGTGCCCATGAAGATAACCATGAATTTATTATTGGTGAAGTTAAGGATTCCGAAGGCTTTGTAGATGTGGCAGGTATTGAGTCACCAGGACTTACAAGCGCACCGGCCATCGGTGTTATGGTTAAAGAAATCGTGGCAAAGATGATGAATCTTTCAGAAAAAGAAGATTTTATTGCAACAAGAAAGGGTATTATCAGCCCGGCAGAACTGAGTAAAGAAGAACAGGCAAAGCTTATCGAAGCGAAACCGGAATACGGTAATATTATCTGCCGTTGTGAAATGATTACAGAGGGTGAGATTCTCGATGCCATTCACAGACCTCTCGGAGCCCGGTCTCTGGACGGCGTGAAACGTCGTACCCGTGCAGGTATGGGACGATGCCAGGCAGGTTTCTGTTCACCTCGAACAATGGAAATATTGGCCCGTGAACTCCATGTGGGTATGGAAGATATTACAAAATGCGGCGGCGATTCCAAGTTAATTGTTGGAACTGTCAAAGATGAATTATAGGAAGGATGGTGCAGAATATGTTAACTTATGATTTAGTTGTTGTCGGCGGTGGTCCGGCAGGTTTAGCAGCAGCAGCGTCTGCAAAGAAAAATGGAATTGACAGCATCATCATTCTTGAACGAGATAATGAGCTGGGTGGTATTTTAAATCAGTGTATTCATAACGGATTCGGTCTTCATACTTTTAAAGAAGAACTGACAGGGCCGGAATATGCAGGCCGTTTTATTGAAGAAGTTACAGAATTAAAGATTGAGTATAAATTACACACAATGGTTATGGACATTAATCAGGATAAAGTTGTTACAGCTATGAATAAAGAGGATGGTCTTTTTGAGATTCAGGCAAAAGCTGTTATTCTGGCTATGGGATGTCGTGAACGTCCAAGAGGTGCTCTGAACATTCCTGGATATCGTCCGGCTGGAATTTATTCTGCGGGAACTGCACAGCGTCTTGTTAATATTGAAGGTTTTATGCCGGGCCGTGAAGTTGTTATTCTTGGTTCCGGTGATATCGGTTTGATTATGGCACGTCGTATGACTTTGGAAGGTGCCAAGGTTAAGGTCGTTGCCGAATTGATGCCATTCTCAGGCGGGTTAAAACGAAATATCGTTCAGTGTCTGGATGACTTTGGCATTCCGCTGAAGCTGAGCCATACAGTTGTAGACATTGATGGAAAAGACAGACTTAAAGGCATTACTCTGGCACAGGTGGATAATACCGGAAAGCCAATCCCCGGAACTGAAGAACATTATTCTTGTGATACATTACTTCTTTCCTGTGGTCTTATTCCTGAAAATGAATTATCCAGAGGTATTGGTGTAGATATTGAGCCGATTACCAATGGTCCGATTGTTAATGAAAGCCTTGAAACCAATGTAGAGGGCGTTTTCGCATGTGGAAATGTTCTTCATGTACATGATTTGGTTGATTTTGTATCTGAGGAAGCTTCTGCAGCAGGAAAGAATGCAGCGAAGTATATTAAAAACGGCGGTAAAGAGATGGCGGTAGAACATGAAACAGTAAACCTCTGTCCGGAAGGTATTGTGCGTTACACCGTACCGAAAACCATTAATGTGGACCGGATGGATGATGAAATCACTGTTCGTTTCCGAGTGGGTGCCGTTCAGAAAAACTGTTATGTCACGACTTATTTTGATGGTGAACAGGTAATGCGCCGTAGACGTCCGGTAGTTGCACCGGGTGAAATGGAAGAAGTCAAATTAAAGAAATCAAAACTTCTGGAATATCCGGATTTAAAGAAAATCAGCTTTAAGGTAGAGGAGGCGTAAAAACATGGAAAAGAAAGAATTAACTTGTATTGGATGCCCTCTGGGATGTGGAATTACAGTAGAACTTAAAGATGGTGAAATCGTCAGTATTACAGGAAATACATGTAAAAAAGGCGAGGACTATGTTCGCAAAGAATTGACGAATCCTACACGTATTGTAACGTCTATCGTTCGTGTCAAAGGTGGAAAGATTCCGATGGTATCTGTAAAAACGGAAGCAGATATTCCGAAAGGTAAAATTTTCGATTGCACAAAGGCACTACAAAATGTTATAATGGATGCACCCGTTCATATCGGGGACGTTGTTTTGGCTGATGTTGCCGGAACCGGCGTGTCAATTGTAGCTACTAAAAACGTAGAAGCGATAAAATAATAAAGGACCTGGGGTGATAAGATTTGGAAATACTCATGGCTATAGATGAATATCTCCATATGTTTAATATTCCTGTCATTATCATCCGGCTGCTTATGGCAACTGTTTGTGGAGGCATCATCGGCTTCTGTCGAAGTGTAAAGAAGCGTGGAGCCGGATTTAAGACACATATTCTCGTATGTCTTGGTGCAGCGTTGATTATGATGACAGGGCAATACATATTTGAGGAAGTATCGGGTGGTACAGGGGATGTGGCCCGTTTGGCAGCACAGGTTGTAAGTGGTGTTGGTTTCCTGGGTGCAGGTACTATTATGGTAACCGGGCGTAACCAGGTAAAAGGGTTAACCACGGCAGCAGGGCTTTGGGCCTGCTCTGGTATTGGACTGGCTATTGGCATTGGCTTTTATTCAGGTGGTCTTATTGCTACATTAATTGTATTTTTAGTTTATAATTATATGCAGAAGATTGATGAGATTGCTTATGAACATTCCAGGGTTTACGACCTTTATGTGGAGTTTGAATCGAGAAAATACATAACGCCTTTCATGTCAGCGATGAAAGAGCGGGGATTTAAGTTTTTAAGTCTGGAACTTAGCAAGTCTAAGAAGAATAAAGAAGAGATTGTCAGCGCGACCATGTCTGTAGAAGTCAGCAGTAAGTCGAAGGGCGTGGATGTGCTTCAGTTTATTGAAGCCCTTGAAGGGGTTAATTCAGTTGAAGAAATGTAGAATAGGAAAGTCCTGTATTTGCAGGACTTTCTTCTTTTTTTCAATGTCATATTGACTTTTTCTTAATTTTTGCTTAGAATAATGAGGTATATTTGAAAATGTAGTGAGAAAGAGGAGTAGGAACAAAACCTTTAAAGAGAGGATGGTTCACAGGCTGTAAAACCATCTAAAGAAGTAGGTTCTGAAGGTAGCTTTTGAACAGGACGGGCGAACCCCTTTTGGGTAAGTAGTCTGTCACGGATAGCTCCGTTAAAGGCTTAGAGATATACAGAGCGTTTTTTCTGTATAATTAAGGTGGTACCGTGAGCTTTCGCCCTTATTTTTAGGGATGAAGGCCTTTTTTTTACTATAACAATCATAGTATTTTAGGAGGAAGAAAACATGCAGTTGGAAAAAACTTATAACCCGGCGGCCATTGAAGACAAGTTATATCAGAAATGGCTGGACAATAAATACTTCCATGCGGAAGTTGATAGAAGCAAGAAACCTTTTACAATCGTGATTCCACCGCCAAATATCACCGGCCAGCTTCACATGGGGCATGCTTTGGATAATACCTTACAGGATATTTTAATCCGTTCCAAACGTATGCAGGGATATAATGCCCTTTGGCAGCCGGGTACAGACCATGCCAGTATTGCAACAGAAGTTAAGATTCTTGAAAAATTAAAGGAAGAGGGCATTTCCAAGAAGGATTTGGGACGTGATGCTTTTCTTGAAAGAGCCTGGGAATGGAAGAAAGAATATGGTGGACGTATTATCAGCCAGCTGAAGAAGCTGGGCTCATCCTGCGACTGGGACAGAGAACGTTTTACCATGGATGAAGGATGTAACAAGGCTGTTGAAGAAGTCTTTGTACGTCTTCATGAAAAAGGACTTATTTATAAAGGGGCAAGAATTATCAACTGGTGTCCTGTCTGCAAGACGAGTATCTCGGATGCAGAGGTTGAATACGAAGATCAGGCGGGCCATTTCTGGCATATTAATTATCCGGTGGTTGGTTCGGATGAAGTGGTTGAAATCGCAACAACCCGTCCGGAAACGATGCTTGGTGATACAGCCGTTGCTGTTCATCCGGAAGATGAGCGTTATCAGCATCTGATTGGTAAGAAAGTATTGCTTCCAATTGTGAACAAAGAGATTCCGGTGGTAGCAGATGAATATGTTGACCGCGAATTTGGTACCGGCGTGGTTAAAATTACACCAGCAAACGACCCTAATGACTTTGAAGTGGGTAAGAGACACAATCTGGAACAGATTAATATTATGAACGATGATGCGACAATTAATGAAAAAGGTGGCATCTACGAAGGAATGGACCGCTATGAAGCCCGCAAGGCGATTGTTGCTGAATTAGACCGTCTTGGTTATCTGGTTCGTATCGAGGACCACAGCCATAATGTAGGTACCCATGACCGTTGTAAGACAACTGTAGAGCCATTGATTAAACAGCAGTGGTTTGTAAAAATGGAAGAACTGGCGAAACCGGCCATCGAAGCTCTTAAGAAAGAGGATTTGAAATTCGTGCCGGAACGTTTTGATAAAACTTACCTTCATTGGCTGGAGAATATCCGTGATTGGTGTATTTCCAGACAGCTCTGGTGGGGCCATCGTATTCCTGCTTATTATTGTCAGGAATGTGGCGAGATTATGGTTGCCCGTAAGACAGAAGCACCTCATAAGTGTTCAAAATGTGGAAGTACTCATATTCAGCAGGATGAGGATACATTAGATACATGGTTCAGTTCAGCTCTCTGGCCATTTTCCACATTGGGCTGGCCGGATAAGACAGAGGATTTGGACTATTTCTATCCAACCAATGTTTTGGTAACAGGCTATGATATTATTTTCTTCTGGGTTATCCGTATGGTATTTTCCGGATTGGAACATATGGGCGAAGTGCCATTTGATACGGTTCTGATTCATGGTCTTGTACGTGATTCCCAGGGGCGCAAGATGAGTAAATCCCTTGGAAATGGTATTGACCCATTAGAGGTTATTGATAAATACGGTGCAGATGCCCTCAGATTCACATTGATTACAGGAAATGCACCGGGAAATGATATGCGTTTCTATTGGGAAAAGGTTGAAGCCAGCCGGAACTTTGCAAACAAAGTATGGAATGCGTCGCGTTTCATGCTTATGAATTTTGAGCAGGCTGAAGAAGCTGGTATTTCTATCGACAATGTTAAATTGGAAGATTTGACCCAGGCAGATAAATGGATTCTTTCCAAAGTAAATACTCTGGCAAAAGATGTTACAGCCAATATGGATAAATACGAACTGGGTATTGCTGTTCAGAAGCTGTATGATTTTATTTGGGAAGAGTTCTGCGACTGGTATATCGAGATGGTGAAACCACGTCTTTATAATGATGAAGATACAACGAAGGCAGCAGCCCTCTGGACTTTAAAAACCGTTTTGATTCAGGCATTGAAGCTGCTTCACCCATATATGCCATTTATTACAGAAGAAATTTTCTGCAATGTTCAGCAGGAAGAAGAATCCATTATGGTATCTTCCTGGCCGGAGTATAAAGCAGAATGGAACTTTGAAATGGATGAAAATGCTGTAGAAACCATTAAAGAAGCGGTTCGTGGTATTCGTAATGTTCGTACAGGTATGAATGTACCACCAAGCAAGAAAGCAAAAGTTATTGTTGTTTCTGATAAAGAAGAAGTACGTCAGATTTTTGAAGATGGTAAAATATTCTTTGCTACACTGGCCCATGCCAGCCAGGTAGATATCCAGAAGGATGAAACCGGCATTGAAAAGGATGCGGTATCTGCAGTGATTCATCAGGCAGTTATCTATATGCCTTTTGCAGAGTTAGTTGATATTGAAGAAGAAAAAGCACGACTTAAAAAAGAAGAAGAAAAACTCCACAAAGAAATTGCAAGAGCAGATGGTATGTTAAAGAATCCGAATTTTGTGAGCAAAGCACCGGAAGCTAAGATTCAGGCAGAACGTGACAAGTTGGATAAATACACACAGATGCTTAAGCAGATTGAAGAAAGATTGGAAGCTTTAAAAGGATGATCGAAGAAATAACCAGATATCTCTATGCTATTCCCCGGTTTGCAAGAACCGGGGGGCTGGAGCAGACCAAGGAAAGACTCAGACTTTTGGGAAGCCCTGAAAAGAGTTTTCATTATATACATGTAGCAGGGACCAATGGCAAGGGCTCGGTCTGTGCCTATATGGAATCCTGTCTGCGGAATATGGGCTATAAAACCGGATTATTCACATCGCCCCATCTGATACGAATCAATGAGAGAATTCGTATCGGCAACCAGGAGATTTCGGATGAGAATTTTGCAGAAGCCTTTTATAAAGTGAAGAATCTGATAGACATTCAAAAAGAACAGGGCATTGCCCATCCGACATTTTTCGAGTTTATTTACCTTATGGCCATGACTGCCTTTCAAAAAGCCGGCATTGAATATGGGGTTATCGAAACCGGTCTGGGTGGACGTCTGGATTTAACGAATGCTGTGGAAAAGCCGGATATAACAGTGATTACATCGATTGGTCTGGACCACACGGCTATTCTGGGCGATACTTTTGAACAGATTGCAGCAGAGAAAGCGGGTATCATTAAAGCAGGGGTTCCCCTTGTTTATTTGGATGACAGAGAATCTGTTTCTAAAGTTATCCGGGAGAAAGCCGGAGAGGCTTATCCTGTTAAAAAGGAATGGATTCATATGGATTCTGTGAAACCGGGAAGACTGGATTTTTCCCTGGAGTGTCCATATTTTGAAAAATATGATATAATGCTAAATACCAACGGGATATATCAGACGGAGAATGGAGCACTTGCGGTTACGGCGATGGAAGTGCTGAAAAAATCTTTGAACTGGACTTTGTCCGAGGCAGACTTCCGAAAGAAAATCATAGAAGGACTGGCGCGGATGACATGGCCGGGACGTATGGAGGCCGTAGCCAAGGACATTTATGTGGATGGAGCCCATAATGATGATGGGATTCGGGAACTGGTCCGTTCTGTAGAAACTATTTTTCCGGAGAAGAATATTTATCTGATATTTGCCGTGGCTGAAGATAAGGATTACCGGGAGATGATTCATCATTTGTGTGGTTTGAAGCATTTGAAGGGAGTCATGGTTACAGAGATTGATAATGGACGCCGCCGCGACTTTCATGAGGTCATGGATATTTTTAAAGAAAACTGGAATGGAAATATTCAAGGCACATATAATGTAAATGAAGCCATTAGGGCGGAAAGAAGCCGGAAGGGTAAGGATGGCGTGCTCATATGTACAGGCTCTCTCTATCTGGTTGGCCATGTGAAGGAGATTCTGGGAGGAATTTAGATGATTAACTTTGATGAAGAATTAAAAAAATACAAACCAAGTCTTGAAGTGGACCAGGCGGAGGAAGCTATTCAGCAGAATGACCTTAGAGATGTCATTGACATCGTTGAAGAAATGATGCAGGAATTCCATAATGATGCCAAACAGCGGAAGCAGTTTTAGGAGGGACGTCTATGAATTGTCCAAAATGTCATACGCCTCTTGAAGATACATACCAGTGTCCGAAGTGTCAACATGAAGAACCGACGATGAAACGTATTATCAGAGCCTCAAATTATCATTATAATCAGGGCCTGAGTAAAGCAAAACTTCGGGATTTGAGTGGTGCGATAACTTCACTTCAAATGAGTTTGAAGTATAATAAACGGAATATGAATGCGAGAAATCTGCTGGGATTAGTTTATTTTCAGATGGGTGAAACCGTATCCGCTTTAAGTGAATGGATTATTAGTGTGCATTTTCACAACCAGGGGAATATTGCCAGAAATTATATAAAAAAAGTTCAGAATAATCCGGGACAGCTTCAGGTTATTAACAATACGATTCAGAACTATAATCTTGCCCTCAGATATCTGGAGGAGGGTAATGGCGATTTAGCTATTATAGAGTTGAAAAAGGTTGTTAATCTGAATCCTAATTATATACGGGCCTATCAGTTGCTGGGACTTCTCTATATCCAGCATAAGCAGTATTCTGCAGCCCGGAAGATTTTGTCCAGAGCATTGAAGCTGGACCGTAATAACATAACGACGGTTCGATATATGAATGAACTGGCAGGTTATGCTCACTCAAAACGTAAGAATAAGGATATTGAGCGGGAAAAGGCAAGCTATGTTCAGATTAAAGACCCGAATCCGATTGTTATAGAGCGGACAGCAGACAGCTATACAGACTTTAATACAAGTACGCTGTCCTTTGTGAATATATTGATTGGTATTATTATCGGTGCAGCAGTTGTTGGACTTCTGGCGATACCAGCCATTCAAAAGACAAAAGCGGCCGAGTATAATCAGGCGGTTGTGGAATACAGCAGCCAGATTTCTGAGCGAAATAAAGAAATTACGACACTGCAGAATCAGATAGATGCATTGACGGATGAGAATGATTCCCTAAAGAATAATATGGATACAACGGGCAGTCAGGCAGACAGTGGACAGAATGAAGAACTGCTTATCCAGGCAGTGAAATCTTATCTGGATAATGATTTTGTAACCTCAGGTACAGTTCTTGCAGATGTGGATAAGAGTCTTTTGTCAGGTCAGGATGCCCAGGCAGTTTATGACTTTATTCTTTCAAAAACAAGGGATACTGTGGTTAATCAGCTCTATGCGGAAGCATATCAGTATTATGATGACCGGGATTATATGAATGCGGTAACTATGTTTAGAAAGGTTCTGAATCTGAATACAGATTCGGTAGAGTCCTGGTACTACATGGGACGTGCTTATCAGTATCTGACAGATTTTGAGCAGGCGAGAAACTGTTATAATACGATTATTAATAATTACGGCACCAGCGAATATGTGGATGACGCACAGAGCTATTTGTCTCAGATAGAGAGCAGAACCTCTGAAACCCAGACCACAGAGACGCAGGCAGCCGAAAGCGGAACATCAGAAACTTAAACACACACATACAAAAGATGAAACTCATGATATCATGGGCTTCATCTTTTCTTTTTTTAAGGAGGAATTTTTATGGAATTAGAATATCAGATACAGGGACCTTATTTGATTCTAAAGGTGGGAAAAGAACTGGACCATCACCGGGCGGAGCAGATTCGCCAGATAATTGAAGGTATCAGCAGAGAACGGACCATAAAAAATATTATTTTCGATTTTTCGGATACTGTATTTATGGACAGTTCAGGTGTGGGATTAATTATCAGCCGTTATCGGGATTTATCTATGGATGGTGGAAGCGTATGTGCGGCTGGGGTATGCCCGGCGGTCGAGAAGCTTTTTTATGTATCAGGCCTTCATAAAATAATAGGGGTGTACCCGGAAGTGGAGGACATCATTCATGGGCAAAAATGAAATGAAAGTTATCTTTGAAAGCTGCTCTGAAAATGAAAGTTTTGCACGGATGGTCATAGCCGCCTTTGCAGCCCGGCTGGATCCCACATTAGAAGAATTAGCAGATATTAAAACAGCTGTTTCAGAAGCGGTGACAAACAGTATTATTCATGGCTATGGCGGTGGTGAAGGAAGTATAGAGATGCGTGGAATGATTGATGGGATGGAGGTGACCGTGGAGATTGTGGATTTTGGTGTGGGAATTGAAGATATACCGAAGGCCATGGAGCCAATGTTTACAACACGGCCGGATATTGACCGGTCGGGTATGGGATTCGCTTTTATGGAAGCGTTTATGGATGAGTTAAAGGTGGAATCTGAGCCGGGAAAAGGGACAAAGGTCTGTATGAAGAAAAGACTGAGTGAGGTCTGATTATTTATGGAATTTCTTGAATTGCTTTTAGCTGCAAAATCAGGAGATAAAAAGGCAAGAGATTTACTCGTAGAGAATAATATGGGACTGGTATGGAGTGTTGTTCGGCGATTTTCCCATAGAGGCTATGAACTGGATGATTTATTTCAAATCGGTGTTATTGGTCTTATTAAAGCGATTGATTATTTTGACACGGGCTATGATGTGAAATTTTCTACCTATGCCGTCCCCATGATATCCGGGGAGATAAAAAGGTTTCTGAGGGATGACGGCATGATAAAGGTGAGCCGTTCTTTAAAAGAATATTCCTGGAAAATTCAAAAGGCCAGAGAAGAATTAAGTCATAAGAATGGACGGGAAGCTTCCCTGAGTGAATTGTGTGCCTGTACCGGGCTGGAACCGGAGGATGTGCTTTCAGCCATGGAGGCCGGGTGTGAGGTGGAGTCTTTAAACAAAGTCATTTTTCAAAGTGATGGACAGCCTGTATGTCTTGAAGATAAACTGGTGGAGAAGAAGGATTATCACAGGGAATTACTGGACCATCTTCTTATTGAGGAACTGATGGAGAATCTAAATGACCGGGAAAAGGAATTGATTATACTGCGATATTACTGCAATGAAACCCAGAGTAAAATTGCTGAATATTTTGGGGTTTCCCAGGTTCAGGTATCCCGCATGGAGAAACGGGTGCTGAAGCAGCTGCGGGAGAAAATTATGTAAGAAGGATGTGTTCCTGGAAAGCCGTGAAATGCTTTCTAGGAACACATCCTTTTTTTGATTTATGCAGGCACAAGGGTACGGAAGATATCTGCAATATACATGTCGTGGTAGTCTTTTAGCGGATAGTAATCCGATTCGGTCTGTTTATTTACGAAGTCAGTTTCTTTGTAAGGACTACAGTAAAGATTCCGGCAGAGAAAAACAGTATGAGCTTCTTCAAAATAAGGAATTCCATCGTGTTTGTTCAAAGTGAGGCCACAACGTTCAATTTTGTTTTCGTCCCGTCCTGATGTGTTCCCAAGATAACCGAGAATTTTTTTGTTTTCAGGGGTATTTTTGAAAAAAGAGAGTGAAAATTCTCCGGCCTGATCTACAAAAGATTTTGTGTATCTGGTTGGCCGGATGTTGATATAAGCCACGTTTTTTCGAAACATATGGCCAAGGGCACCACTGGCGGCCGTCATCGTGGATGTTTTGCCGTCATATTCTGCGGTGATGAGAAACCAGTCGTCTTCAATCATGGAAAAGGGATTGAACATTAATGATTTTGTGGGTATTTCTTTAAAACTCATAAAAATCCTCCTCAAATGTTTCGGCCGTTTCCTCCATGAGATTATCAAGTTTCCAGAGAATGATCGCAAGATGGAGTTTTGCGGCATCCTTAAAGTGCTGCGGATGAAAACCGGTAAGTTCCTGAATTCTGGAGAGGCGAAACAGCAGGGTGTTTCTATGTATAAATAAAGCTTTTGCTGTATTTACAATACTGGTATCCAGATTAAAGTAGGTTTCCAGAGTGAAAATCCAGTGATGTGTATCTTTGTCATCAGGTGAGAGTAAAGGACCGATAATGTCCTGATAATAGGATTTTCGTTTTTTTGCAGGAATAGAAAGGGCCATGTATTCGGTATAGACATCAGAAAAATAGATAATCTGCTCTTCTTTTGCAAAGAGTGTTGCCAGTTTTAATGTATAAATAGCATGGCGATAGTGTTTGTGGATATCTTTCATACTGGAAGAAATACCACCAATAGCTATTCTGGATGAAACGTTTAAATTTTGTTTAAGTATAAAGTTTAGGTCAGAGATAAATTTTTGAATAAATTTTTGCTGTTCACTTTCAACCTCCACAAAACAGGGAACCATGAGAAAGATGTATTTAGGTTTGACAGCAATCTGGATACCCGTATAGTGAAGACTGAAATAGAGGCGTTCAGTCAAGCTGTTTTTTCGATGTTCATAATCAGATGGCATATATTCTTCACCGGGAACGGCTTTGAAAATCTCCAGAGATTCAACGGCGACAATAAGATAGGATTGAGAAATATCAAAATCGTTCTGCTCAATCTGGTGTGTAAAGTAGGAGGTATTGCTGTGCCAGCTTTCACTGAGAAGTCTTTGAAGAAACTCTTCTTTAACATGCTTTTCGGCCATTAGTTCTTCTTTCATATAAAACTGTTCCAGCAAAAGTTCGGTGGTATATTGAATAAAAGAACCATAGGTTTTTGCAGATTCAGAACCGCTTCCAATACCGATGACACCAAGAATCTCATCGTTGAAACGTATAGGCAGAGAAATGCCAGGAATAACAGAAGCATATTTTGGAGCTTCATTTTCATCCATAATGTAAGCCTGGTTTGTTTCCATAACCCGTTTGGCCCCGTGATGAAATTCACCAACGCGCGAAGGGTCGCTGGAGGCAATGATGATAGCATTCGGGTCCATAATATTGATGGTATAATCAATAATCTGGTGGGTACGGTCGATAATTGACTGAGCAAGTTCTAAACTGAGTTTCATAGGCATTCTCCTTTGATTCTACTGAGCCGCTCCACATATTAAAGAAATGTCTTCGTTGGTTTCAATAGCGGTAATGGCTGCAAGTTTTATTGCCTGTATCATGTTGTTCAATGACATAGAAGGCATATCAGAGCCCTTCGTTATAGCCATATCTGGTGTATAAGGGACATGAAGCATTCCCGCCCGTATATCCAGGTTGTTCTTTTTAATATAGTTTAATGTGCCATACATAAGCATGTTGCAGCAGTAGGTACCTGCGGAATTAGACACATAGGCAGGGATACCCGCCTGCTGTATATTTTTCATAATAGCACGAATGGGCAGTGTCGAAAAATAAGCTGTATCTCCGGTGGGGTCGATAGACTCATTCAAAGCAATATAACCTTCATTATCAGGAAATGGAAAATCTGCAATATTAACAGCAGTACGCTCAATGGATATGGCGGCACGACCGTAGGCCAGACCTGTACAGATTACGATTTCCGGCTGGTAACATTGAATCGCTTCAATCATTGTAGGTACACATTTTTGGCGATTGACTGGAATTTTTGCATATTGAAATACGAAGTCTTTATAAACTGTACCACTTAGGGTTTTGGCAAGATCCAGAGAGGGGTTTACTGCATCGCCGCCAAAGGGCTCATAACCTGTGATTAAAATATTTTTTTGATTCATATAGAAACCTCCTCGAATTTAATGACTAAATTCTGTCATAAAAGCAGGAGAGTGTAAATTGTATAAAAGTACAATATCAGAAAACCCTGTAAAATTAAAGGTTTTTTGGAGGAATGCAGGCATAGAATTCAAAAAAATACAATATAAAGAGTAAAAATGAGCGAAAAAATATGGTAAATTAGTGCAAAAGTACAATTTACAAAGACTTGTCCGGAGCATACAATGTGAACATGTTCAAAATTGAATCCGAAACAACAATACAAAGATGTATGACAAACCCAAGTCATGCATCTTTTTTTACTAGTGGAAGGAGACTATACATTATGGAAATGAAAGTTAAAATCGATATTCAGAATTTATATAAGCATTATGATAATGATGATAAAAGAGCCAAGGATGCACCTACAAAGAATGTTTTAACGGATTTAAATATCCAAATCAGAGCTCACGAGTTTGTATGTGTTCTTGGAAAGAGTGGATGTGGAAAAAGTACTTTATTAAATCTGCTTGCTGGTTATATCAAACCAGACAAGGGTGCCATAATGGTTGATGGTGAAAAAATCACAGGGGCAGGAAAAAACAGAGGAGTTGTTTTTCAGGAGCATGCACTTTTCCCATGGTTGACTGTTGAGCAAAACATTGGATTTGGACCAAAGGTATGTAAGAAGACTAAGGAGCAAATCAAAAGCATTTGTCAAAAGTATATGGCCATGGTTGGATTGGAAAAATACAAGGATTATTATCCAGATCAGTTATCCGGTGGTATGAAGCAGAGAGTTGGTATTGCTCGTGCATTTGCTAATGAAGCAGCAATTCTTCTTATGGACGAACCTTTTTCCGCTTTGGATAATTTTACCAGAGAGATGATGCAGACAGAGTTGTTAAATATATGGGAAAAGAGTATGACAACGATTGTGTTTATTACTCATAGTATTGAAGAGGCTGTGTTTTTGGCAGATCGTGTCATTGTCTTAGGTCAGGGAAATGTACTTGCAGATACAAAAATAAATTTAGAAAGAAAAAGAGATGTATATGACCCTAAATTTATTGAATATGTCAATGAGTTTAATCATTTGATTGAACAGCAGAGAAATCAGGAAGAGGCATAGGAGGAAGGACTTATGAAAAAGAAAAAAAGCAGTGCAGTTGTACGATGCATTTCAGTCATTGCATTTATTTTGATATGGCAGGTTTTCTGTATGTATAATCAGACAGCAGAGGTCATTAATCCGGTATTTCTTCCGGCACCAAGTGAAATTTTGCAGACAATGATTTCCTATTTTAAACAGGGGCTTTTGTTTAAAAATGTTTTCGCGAGTTTAGGCAGAATCGGAAAAGGGTATATCCTGGGTGTCAGTCTAGCGGTTATCGTTGGATATTTTATGGCAAAGCAGCAACTGTTAAATGATATTCTGGATCCAATCTTTGGTATTATCAGCAGTATCCCACCGTATGCTTTCTGTCCTCTTTTTATTATCTGGTTTGGTATTGGCGAGTCGTCAAAGGTTATTTTGATTACATATACAACATTTATGCCAATGATTTCCTACACCGTTCAAGGTGTTCGAAGTGTAGATCCACTGCTGATTCGCTCAGCAAAGAGTCTGGGTGCCAATGAGTTACAGGTTTTTTCAAACGTGGTTGTCCCTTCGGCTCTTCCATTTATTTTAAATGGTATGAAAGTATGTCTTGGACTTACATTTGCAGCCCTTATCGTAGCAGAAATGATGGGTGCAAGTTCTGGTCTTGGTTATATTATCGTCAATGCAAGAAACTGGTTCCTTGTTTCAGATATGTTCCTTTCAATGGCGTTAATCGCATTGATTTATACGATTATCAAACAGATTCTCTGCCTGATTGAAGCAAGAGTAACACGGTGGAAAAAATCCGGTATGGATGCGATTGAATAGGAGAGTCATATGATAGGACTTTATGATGGAATGCTCGTAACAATGAATGAGCAGAGAGAGATATTAAAAAACAGTGCCCTAATCATAGAAAATAATCGGATTTTAGATATAGGAACGACAGGGGCGATGCGGTCGAAGTATTCGGAGGATGCAGTGGAGTGGATTTCCTGCAAAGGAAGAGTTCTTTTTCCTGGATTTATAAACAGTCATATTCATACATCCCAGTCTATTGTGAGAGGTGTGGCCGAGGACATGGGCAGGGCTCCTTCCTATACATCTTCCGTTCCTCAAGGTGATGATTTATCCGATGAGGAGAGTTACATATTCAGCCTTCTGGGTGCAGCTGGAGCCATGAGGTTTGGTTCAACCTTTATCAGTGATAATTACGCACATGGGATGGTTAACAGTAAAGCTTTTAAAACCTTGGGTATTCGGGCTGTGGTCAGTGAACGTGTTCACGATATGGATTTTCATGGTTTGGGAAGAAAAGAGTACCGAAAAGACGAAGCACTTGGTGAAGAATTACTGAATAAAAATATTGAATTACTGGAGACACTGGGAACGGATAGGAACAATTTAGTTACAGCGTGTCTGGGACCACATGCACCGGATACCTGCAGTAAAGAACTACTTTTAAAGATACGGGAGTTGACGGATAAATATCCGGTTCCGATAACCACCCATCTGGCACAAAGTCAAATGGAACTGGATTATGTAAAAGCTGTTTACAACAGGTCATCCGTTGAATATCTGGATGAATGTGGCCTGCTAAACGATAAACTTTTGGCAGCCCATGGTGTTTTCTTGAAAGATGAGGATATGAAACATTTAGCCGATAAAGGTGTTCATTTAATTCATATTCCTGAAGGAAATGCGAAAGCCGGAGCCATTGCAGCTGTAGGAAAAATGTCCGCTATGGGAATTAACGTTGCCATAGGAACAGATAATGGAGCAGCTAATATTATAGAAAATATGCGTATGGCACTGGTATCTGGAAGGATTTATAATCATTCAATTACTGAGCCGAATCCAGAAAAAATTCTTGAAATGGTCACTATCAATGCAGCAAAGGCCTTAGGTATGGAAAAAGAGATTGGCAGTTTAGAGATTGGCAAGAAAGCAGATATTGTCATTGTCAATTACAATCAGTTTCATTTGACACCGTGTACGAATGTTATTGGAAATTTAGTGCATCTGGCTTTGGGAAATGATGTGGAAACGGTCTATATTGATGGAAAAAGGACTGTGGAAAATGGCCATGTTCTGGGGACTGGATGAGGGGAAAATTATGGAAGAAGCACGTCAGATTGCTGAAAGGAAATGGCAGAAAGCGAATCCGGCGTTAAATAAAAAATATATGTATGTATTCTAGAGGAGAGATACTATGATAAAAACATTTAGTGATGCTGCAGAGCAGAAAAAAATAGGCATGTTGACACCATCGTCAAACACCACGCTGGAACCGATTTGTTCCAAGATGGTCAGCGGCCTTGAAGACAAAGTAACCATGCATTATGGGCGATTTAAGGTGACTAAAATTTCCTTAGAAGATGATGCCTTAAACCAATTTGATTTTGAACCTATGCTTGATGGGGCCAGAATGCTGGCTGATGCAGATGTGGATGTTATTGCATGGAATGGAACATCCGGTGGATGGCTGGGATTTGACATGGATAGACAGTTATGTGAAAGAATTGAAGATGCTACAGGTATTCCTGCAACAACAAGTATGCTGTCCCAGGTTAAGGCTTTTCAGGATTTTAATGTCCAGAAAATACATATGATTACACCATATCTTCAGCCAATTAATGAACTAATACGCAAGGAATATGCAAAATGCGGTGTTGAAGTTATTAATGATGTCTGTCTGAATCAGAGTGTCAATCGTTCTTTTAGTCGAGTGCCTCAGGAAAAAATAAGAAGTATGTTTGAAGAGGTGTGTACAGAACCAGCGGATGGTATCAGTGTTGTATGCACAAATTTTCCGGCAATGTGGAGCGTACCCGATATGGAAGAAAAGTATGGAATTACCGTTTATGATACCATTAACACAGTGGTTTGGGAAGCTATGGAAATGGTTCATATAAATCCGGCATTGATAAAAGGCTGGGGAAATTTATTTAGCAAGTAAAAAAGGAGGATAAAGATTATGAAAAAAATGAGTTTATTTTTAGCAGGTGTTATGGCAGTGACTGCATTACTTGGAGGATGTGGTGGAAAAACAGAGGAGACCAAAGCAAAGGGCGAAACAACGGCAGCAACAGCCGATGGTGGCCCTGAAACAACAGATGTAACATTTTATGGTGTTAATGACCCTCAGATTTCTGCAGCACAGATTATCGCAGATAAAATACCTATGTAGATACGACAATTGCTCTTGAGGAGTTCATGGTTGCTGAAAATATCACACCGGGTGGAAAATCTATGGCATTTGAAGAATACCATGATTTCTCATTACTTCGTGAAGCGGTACCTGACAAATATACAGCATCTAAAGAATATTAATTAATTTGCAGGAGGCGGATGACATGGATACATTGGACATGCTGATTGTCAATGGAACAATCGTAACGGATAAAGAAAGTTTTCCGGGAACGATAGGCATTAAGGACGGACGGATTGCAGCTGTCTGTGGACCTGGTGTCTACCCGGAGGCGCTTGAAACAGTGGATGTCCGGGGCAACTACATTTTGCCGGGAGCTATTGACCCTCATGTGCATTTTCAAGACCCGGGATTTACAGAACGGGAAGATTTCAAACATGGAACAATGGCAGCAGCGGCGGGCGGTATGACCTGTGTCCTGTCTCATCCTTTGGATAATCCGCCAACTACAACTTTTGAAAATCTAAAGGTTAAAGAGGATGCCTATGAAGGAAAAGCCTTTGTAGACTATGGTATTCATATTGGTGCTACATCCGATAATCTGGAAGTTCTGGGTGCTCTGTGGAATGAAACAGGTGCCACCTCGGTTAAAATGTTTATGTGCTTTTCGGTGAAAGAGTTTCCCTTTGTGGAAGATGAGGCTATGTTAAAGGCATTAAAAATTGTAGCTGAAAATAATGCTGTTGCGATTATACATGCTGAAAATGATGGCATATTGTCAATGATGACTAAAGAAATGCATGAAGCTGGAAGAAAAGATGGTGTGGCTTATAATTTAAGCCATCCAGCTGAAGCAGAAATTGAAGCTATCAAAAGGGCCTTGTATTTTCTGGAAATCACAGGTGCTACAGGTGTTATTCTCCATGTGAGTACAGCACAAGGCCTGGAATTGATTCACGCAGCGAAGGAGAAGGGTGTTAAGGTTTATGCTGAATCTGCCCCCCATTTATTTCAATTTACTGTAGATGACATGGTAGAAAAAGGACCTTATTTAAAATTTTCACCAGTAATGCATGATAAAGAGAATCAGAAGAAAATGTGGGAGCTTATTCAAAAAGGATATGTCGATTATATTGGCAGTGACCATTCGCCTTATACAAAAGAAGAAAAGCAGGTTGGTGAAGATGACATATGGAAAGCACCAAATGGAATTCCGGGGATTGAAACAAGTTTGGCTGTTTTTTTAAACGGTGTAAATGAAGGAAAGCTGACATTGAATCAGGTTGCAAAAATGACCAGTAAAAATACGGCCCGGATATATGGCTTGTCACCGGATAAAGGAACGATAACACCTGGAACGGATGCAGATTTTACCATTGTAGATATGAATCTTAAAAAAAGTATAAAGTCTGAAGAACTAAAGTCAAAATGTAAGTGGTCGCCTTATGAAGGTGTTGAACTGAAGGGATGGCCGGTGATGACTATTGTTCGTGGCAAAGTTGTATATGACCATGGAAAGATAGCAGGTGAGGCAGGATATGGAAAATATGTGCAGAGAAAAAAATAAAGCATATCATTTAGAGCAAATCACAGGCAATATAGAAAAAGAACTGGGTATTCTTAAAGGCTTTAGCAAAACAAAGGAGGCGGGGATAACCCGTCTCCCTTTTTCTGATGAGGCAAGAGAAGCGGCTCAATATTTGAAAGAAAAAATGCAGGAAGCCGGAATGGATTCATGGATTGATTTAGTAGGGAATGTCCGAGGAAGACTTGAAGCAACCGTTGCCGGAGAAGCGGCAGAGGAAACGGTTATGATAGGTTCCCATTATGATACAGTAAAATCCGGAGGTGCTTATGATGGCATTGCCGGTGTGGTTTGTGGTATCGAGATTGCCCGTCTTATCGCAGAATCAGATAAACCCAGAAAAAAAGCCTTGGAAGTGATTGCATTTAATGATGAAGAGGGTATGATGTTTGGTTCGGGATGTCTTGGAAGTAAGTCTTTGACAGGTCAGGTAGACCATCAATATATTTCCGAACTGGAAGATGAAAATGGCATTACTATCGAAGAGTGGATGAAACGCTGGGGTTCAGATCCGGAAAAAATGGCCGAGCAGAAACTGGACTTGAGCAAGAGAAGCAGCTTTTTCGAAATCCATATTGAGCAGGGACCTGTCTTGGAAAAAGATGGAAAAGAAATTGGAATTGTGGATTGCATTGTAGGCCTTGTTCGGTGTATGATAACTATTGAGGGAAGAGCCGACCATGCAGGTACAACACCTATGGAGGTTCGACAGGATGCCATGCTTATGGCTTCAAAAGTTATCAGTCATTTAGATGAGATAGCGGCGGCAGAGATGAACGGTTCTGTTGCTACCTGTGGCTTTATAAGAGCCTACCCAAATGCGATGAATGTTGTTGCCGGCGGCGTGGAATTCACCTTGGATTTCCGCTCTCCACAGCAGTCATCCATTGACAGCATGTGGGAAAAGATTAAATATATGCTTGATGAACAGGTATCTCACACAGGCGGATCATGGAAGGTTGATATGAAGTTAAAACAGCCGCCGGTATATATGGCTGAAAGATTCATTGAAAGTCTGGAAGAACGCTGTAAAGAATATGGGTACAGTTATAAAAAGATGCTCAGCGGAGCCGCCCATGATGCTATGATATTTGCCGATAAGATAGATACAGCTATGGTTTTTGTGCCAAGTAGGGGTGGACGCAGTCATTGTCCGGAGGAGTATTCGGACTGTTCGCATCTGGCAAAGGCAGTGATCGTTACCTGCGAAGTGATTTCTGAGCAGATACAATAAACATGAGGAGGATATTTAGAATGAAAATCAGTTTACTTGAACCAATCGGAGTACCACAGGGAGTGTTGGATGACCTGTCCAAAGGACTTAAAGATAAGGGACATGAATTTACTTCCTATGATACAAAAACGACCGATGTGGAAGAACTTAAGAAAAGAACAGAGGGATGCGACATTGTCATGATTGCAAACAATCCATATCCGGCAGAGGTTGTGGAAGCGGCAGATAAGTTAAAGATGATTTCCGTAGCATTTACAGGAATCGACCATATTGGAACTGCAGCATGTAAAGACAAAGATATAATGATTTGTAATGCAGCAGGTTATTCCAACCAGACGGTAGCTGAACTCGTTATCGGTATGGCTATTGATGGACTTCGTAATATTGCAAAAGCCAATGATGTTGTGAGAAATGGTGGCACAAGTGCAGGTATTGGCGGCCGTGAAATCTGTGGACGTACAGTAGGTATTATTGGACTTGGTAAGATTGGTATGGTTGCAGCGAAGCTGTTCCAGGCCTTTGGGGCAAAGGTTATTGCTTATAACCGCAGCCAGTCTGAAGAAGCAAAAGCTTTAGGTATTGAATATAAGTCTTTGGACGAAGTCCTTTCCCAGAGTGATATTATCTCTTTGAATATGCCTTTAAATGACAGTACACGTGGATTCATAAGCGCTGAGAAGATTGCATTGATGAAATCAGATGCTGTATTTATCAACTGTGCAAGAGGCCCTATCGTGGATAATGCTGCATTAGCGAAAGCGTTGAACGAAGACAAGCTTGGATTTGCATGTGTGGATGTTTTTGATATGGAACCTCCGATTCCTGCAGACTATCCATTGCTTTCGGCAAAGAATACACTGCTGACACCACATCAGGCATTTATTTCCGAAGAATCTATGGTTCGCAGAGCTAAAATCGTTTTTGATAATGTATATGCTTATCTTGACGGAGCACCTGTTAACGTATGTAAATAATATTTAGAGTTTTTCTTTAATACATCTTTTGAAAAAGTGGAGATTTTTTCAAAAGATGTATTTTTTTGTGGAGGAAAGGAATAATAAGGCTCAAAGGAGTGATAGAAATGTGCAAAACAAAAGGTTTTAAGATTTTAATGTGCCTGATATTAACATTCATCGGTGTTATGTTGTGGATGTATGTGCAGCATTCAATAATGGCTAGTGCCGGTCAGAAAAAATATGAATGGGCTGTATTTGTAGAACGCCCCGGAGCACCGTCAGAAGAAGGTGTAGGCATCCGGTGGAAACTGTAAAAGAGGACATTTATATCAAACTGGATAATCATGTGCGGATTGAGAAGAATGATGTTTCTTTGGGAGATATGGCCAGTGTCTGTTGCAATGATGAGGTATTGAGGCAGCAGGCGGAAGGGACAATAATCTTTTCCTTTGAAAAGGAGAAAAAGGAAGTCGTTTCGATTTTATATATTTATGAGAGACTTTATCAGGAGCTGGGAGAGAAGCTTCGCTTTTATTCTATTGGTGAAACCGATTGTGTTGTGGATTTGACAGAAGCGAAAGGCCAATCTGAAATCTGGGGGAAAGTTCAGGTTGTTTTTGTGAGTCTGATAACCTTTTTTGGAGCGGCCTTTTCGATTATGACCTACAATGAGGATGCGGGGGTGGCGGATGTATTTAAAAAGCTTTATCAATTATTCCTGGAGGAGGGGGCTGGGAATGGTGTGCTGGAAGGTGCGTATTCGATTGGCATCGCAATGGGGGTGATATTGTTTTTTAATCATTTTGAAAATAAAAAGCGGAGAGACCCGACCGCTATGGAAATCCAGATGAATAAATATGAGAAGGATGTTGTTGAAGCCAGTGTTAAAGCGTCAGACCGAAGAGGCAAATCTTTGGATAGTGAGGGTTGATTTTTCGTGAAAACACTAGTCTTGATATTTATTGGCCTTGCATCCGGCTTTACTGTTGCTTCGGCCCTGTTTGCGCTGATTGTTACAGTAGGTGTATTAAACCGGCTGGCCCGGGTTACACATAGTGCAAAATCAATGGGTTGGTATGAAAGCTGTTTTGCATTGGGAGGCATTATTGGCAATGTGGTTTATCTGTATCAAATTCCCTTCAATGTTAGCGGGCTTTTTAGGATAGGGTTTATGGGGCTGTTCTTTGGAATTTATATCGGCTGTTTTATCGGAGCTTTGGCAGAGGTTGTCAATGTGTTTCCGATAATGTTTCACAGGCTCAGACTGCGTCAGGGATTGAAGGCTTTGATATGGTCAGTGGCTCTGGGAAAAGCTGCCGGGGGTATTCTGCACCTCATATACTGAAAAGGAGAATTGTAAAATGAATCAAAAAGATTATCAAACTTATGTGGAACAGGTGACGCCAAAGGTAAACGGCTGGGTGTCTTTTTTTAAAGCTTATATCAGCGGAGGTATTATCTGTGTTATTGGCCAGTGCCTGTATACCTGGTTTAAATCCCAGGGAATGCTTCACACTCTGGCAAACAGCTATACGATACTTGTGCTGATTCTGGTGAGTGTTCTTTTGACAGGTTTTAACCTTGTGGGACCATTGACAAAAACGTTTGGTGCGGGGTATCTGGTGCCTATTACCGGCTTTGCTAATTCATTAGCATCCTGTGCCATTGAATTTAAGAGGGAGGGGCAGGTCTTTGGCGTGGGAAGTCAGATATTTACCATTGCCGGGCCGGTCATACTCTATGGCATATTAACAAGCTGGCTGTTTGGGTTTATTTATTGGATATTGTTGACCGTTGTCTGGTGGTAGGAGATGAAATGATGGCAGGAAAAAGACAGGGAAAATATACCGTTGTATTTGAAAATCCACCATTAATACGAAGCTATGCTGCAGTGGTGGGGCAGAAAGAGGCCGAAGGGCCCCTGGGAAGTTATTTTGAGAATGTATGTGAAGACCCTATGATGGGCAGAAAGAGCTGGGAAGAGGCCGAGGGTGAACTCCAATATGCCGCCGTGTTAAAAGCACTGGATAAGGCGTTTCTGAGGCCTGAGGATATAGAATATCTCTTTGCAGGGGATTTGCTGGGGCAGTCTATAGCCACGTCCTTCGGGGTCATGGAATTGCAGATTCCACATTTTGGACTTTATGGGGCATGTTCTACAATGGGAGAATCCTTAAGCCTTGGGGCAATGAGCCTGGATGGCGGTTTTGCCCGGCGGGTTATCTGTGTCACATCAAGCCACTATGCCAGTGCGGAAAAACAATTTCGATTTCCACTGGATTATGGAAATCAGCGGTCTCTGGCAGCTTCATGGACAGTGACAGGAAGCGGTGCTCTTGTGTTGGAGCACCCTTCAGAATGCTCGGAAAAGGCTGCGGAAAAATGTATTCGAATTATAGGGATTACAACAGGTAAGATAATGGTTTACGGTATTAAAGATTCACAGAATATGGGAGCCTGCATGGCACCGGCGGCTGCCTTTGTCATTGGCGGGCATCTAAGGGATATGGGACGTAAACCGGAGGACTATGACAGAATTATTACCGGAGACCTGGGAACTGTAGGACAGAAAATTCTTTTTGAACTTCTACAGGAAGATGATATTGATATCAGAGCCCGGCATATGGACTGTGGCATTGAAATTTTTGATGGAGAAAGTCAGGACACCCATGCCGGAGGCAGTGGCTGCGGATGTTCTGCAGTGACATTGTGCAGCTATATTATGAATCAGATGGAGTCAGGAAAATGGAAGCGGGTTCTGTTCGTTCCGACAGGGGCATTGCTCTCAAAAATAAGCTTTAACGAGGGAATGACGATTCCGGGGATTGCCCATGGTGTTGTTTTGGAAAATAGTTGATATTTCCAGGAATTCGTCTATAATAAAAGCAATAAGATAAAACGTTTACGAGGAGCGATAGAGATGAAATTTCATTATGCGAAACGTCTGGATACATTTCAGGCAGGAATATTTTCCATACTCAATGAGAAGAAAGAAGAATTGATAAAACAGGGCCGCACAGTCTATAATCTGTCAGTGGGAACGCCGGATTTTAAACCGGCACCCCATGTGATGGAAGCATTTCAGAAAGCCTGTGCAGACCCGGAGAATTATAAGTATTCATTGACAGATATGCCGGAACTTTTAGATGCGGTGGCTGGTCATTATCAGAGACGCTATGGCGTTCATGTTGAATCGGATGAAATTATGTCTATTAACGGTTCGCAGGAAGGTATCGCTCATATTGCACTGGCTTTGTGTGATACAGATGATGTGGTGCTTGTGCCAAATCCGGGTTATCCGATTTTCAGTGTAGGACCATTTCTGTGCGGAGCCCAGATTGAAACCTATGATTTGAAGAAGGAGAATCATTTTCTTCCGGATTTTAACAGTATTCCCGAGAACATTGCCAGAAAGGCTAAGTTTATCATCGTGTCCTATCCTTTGAATCCGGTATGTGTGACAGCAGATGATAAGATGTACGAAGAATTGATTGCTTTTGCTAAGAAGTACGAGATTATTGTCCTTCATGACAATGCTTATTCGGATATTATTTATGGTGGCAGAAAAGGAGGTTCATTCCTTGCCCATGAAGGGGCCTTTGATGTTGGCGTGGAATTCTATTCCCTTTCAAAATCCTATAATCTGACAGGTGCAAGAATTTCCTTTGTTGTAGGTAACAGTGAGGTTATTAAGAAGTTCCAGACCATTCGGTCCCAGATTGACTATGGTGTGTTTAAACCGGTTCAGTATGGTGCTATCGCCGCTTTGAATGGACCGCAGGACATGGTTCTTGACCAGTGTGCGGAATACGAGCGTAGAAATAAAGCCCTTTGTGGCGGACTCCGGAATATTGGCTGGAATGTACCGGACAGTGAAGGAACGATGTTTGTGTGGGCACCTATTCCTGAGAATTATACATCATCCGAAAAGTTCTGTATGGAATTGGTAGAGAAAACAGGTGTCTTGTGTACGCCGGGAAGCAGCTTCGGAAGTCTGGGCGAAGGGTATGTACGGTTTGCCCTTGTACGGGACGTACAGGCCATCGAAGAAATGGTTTGTGTTATTGACGAGAGTGGTATTTTAAAGAAATAGATACATAATTTTGGGAATCCTACACATACTTCATATAGAATTATATGGAAAGGAAGAGGGCTATGATGTTTCTGAAAGCCTTCCTGGTGGGAGGATTAATTTGTGGCTTAATCCAGATTTTGATGGACAGAACAAAGCTTTTGCCGGGACGTATCATGGTATTGCTTGTCTGTCTGGGTGTTGTAGGTGGCGTCCTGGGATTGTATAAACCCTTGGTTGATTTTGCCGGAGCGGGAGCGACCGTTCCCCTAAGTGGTTTTGGTTACAATCTCTGGGAAGGGGTCAAAGGTGCTGTCAATGAAGAAGGGTTTATAGGTATTTTCAAGGGCGGTTTTGATGCTTCGGCAATAGGAATCAGTGCTTCGTTAATCTTTTCCTATCTGGCATCGTTGATTTTTAATCCAAAGATGAAGAAATAAAAAAATGAGTAAAAGGCAAAGAGAAAATTTTCTCAGGCTTTTTACTCATTTTTATTTTATAAAATATTCTGCAGTGGAAGAAAGGCGATGACAACAGCGAAGACAATGGCCGGCAGCAGGTTTGCAACCCGGACCTTTTTGCCCCAGACCAGATTCAGTCCCACGCAGAAAATCAGAATCGAGCCAATTAAGGATAGATTTCCTAAGGCGGAGGCGGTCATAATCGGTTTAATAAACCGGGCCAGGACGGTAATGGCACCCTGGAAAATACCAACAGGGATGGCAGCAAATACACAGCCCTTTCCCATGGAACAGGTCATGACCATAATAATAATGAGGTCAAGAATCGCCTTTGTTGCCAAAATGGAATAGTCACCATAAATTCCGTCTTCGATGGAGCCCACAATAGCCATGGCACCAATACTTATAGTCAGAGAAGCGGTTACAAAACCATCAACAAAAGAGAGGTCTTTTGCATTTCCGGTCTTAATTTTCAGCCATTCGCCAAATTGTTCAAATTTTCCTTCAATGTCAAGGATTTCTCCAATGAATGCACCTAAGACGAGACAGGCAATAATCAGCATGGATTTGCCGCTGGTTACTGAACTGCCATTAATCGACAGCATTCCTTCTAATGCACCACCAATGCCGATAAATAAAACACTGATACCACATACGGTATTTAATGTATCCTGACATTGATCGGAGAGAAAACTTCCGAAAAACTTTCCAAAGATACCACCTAATAAAACACCGGTTACATTTATAATTGTGCCAAGTCCACTCATGATGAGTTTCCCCTTTCTGTTAAGATTTTTATATCCAAGACGTATATTTTAACACAGAGATTCTTTTATCTCAATAGAAAAGGCATAGCCGAAGCTATGCCTTTTTTGAAAAAACGTTCTATATCAGCCTACAGGTGTAGGTTCTGTTGCTACCGGAGGAGTTGTTGAAGGTTCTGTAGCCGATGTTGTCGGTGTCTCGGTAGCCGGTGTAGAATCTGTGGAACTTGTTGCTCCCGAAGAATCTGTAGCATCTGAAGCATTTGTAGCATAAGTCTGTGCTGTACATGTACAGTAGAAGCTTGGAATGCTGGATGCGGAAGAGTATTCCTGGTAGTAGGTGCTTGGAGAATTCGATGTTGCAAGTCCTCCGCATACACCACAGATAGTTGCTCCGATATGGTCGTTACAGTATCCGGATGGCAATGCTGAAAGATCAAAGTATTCGGTAACCGGGGTACAAGCAGAAGTTCCTACAAGTTTACCGGATTTGGAACAAACGGTTCGGGTTCCAATGTTATCAGGAACCGTGAAGGAAGCTGTTTCGTAGCCGACTTCTGAATCAATTCGACGCATTATAGCTGCCCACAAATATTCATGGGTTGCATCCAGACCCATACCATCCATAGAGTAATTCTGGTCATATCCAAGCCAGATGCCGGCTGTCAGATATGGTGTATATCCTACGAACCAAAGGTCCTTTGTATCGGAGGTTGTACCTGTTTTACCGGCTGTAGCCATACCATCATAGAGCTGACATGCAGTACCGGTACCTCTGGTAATAACATCTTCCATAGCACTTGTTAAAAGATAAGCGGTTGTTTCTTTAAGAACCTGTTCACCCTGCGGATTCGTGTTATCAAGGATAACGTTTCCGTCACGGTCAACAACCTTCGTATAAAAGACTGGGCGTACGTAGGAACCATGATTTGCAATAGCAGCATAAGCACCGGTCATCTCTACATTTGTAACACCATGTGTTAAACCGCCGAGAGCAAGAGATTCTACATAATCGTCATCGGTCAGTGTTGTAATACCAAGTTTACGACAATATTCAATAGCCAGAGAAGGCGTTACATCTTCAACAAGGAATTTAGTCGTTACAACGTTCATAGAATTAATGATTGCCTGACGAACGGTTGTAAGTCCACGATAGCCGCTGTACCAGTTGCTTGGTGTGTAACCAGCAGGTGTAGTGTATGGAGCATCGGTTTTGGAACTTGCCAATGTCATTCCGGCAGCATCCATTCCTGGAAGGTAACAAGCAAGAATCTTGAAACAGGAACCAGGCTGTCTGGTTGACTGGGTTTCACGGCTGAAGGATAAGCTTTCACGTTTTTCATTACGTCCACCGGCAATAGCCTTAACTTCGCCAGTTGCCTGATCCATCAGTACGAAAGAGGACTGAAGTGCATATGGCTGGTCAAAGGACTCAGCAAGCAGATTTTCAGGAGTAATTCCCATAGCCTCTTTATAGTAATTAATATCAGCCCATGCCTCATCAGCGTTGTTGTAAAGCATCTGGAAACTGTTATCTACATTATTCCAGTACCAATACTGCATGGTCATCTGGTCATAGTTGGATGTGGTACCGTCTTCTTCCAGAACGGAACATTTCCATACAAGACCAAGGGTATTTACATAAGCAAAATTCGAATCATCATGATATTCTTCATCAACAATAGCCTGCATCTGATTATCCTGTGCAAGGTATACCCGGAGACCGCCGCCGTAAAGACGATTGATGGCCTGATCTTCAGTATAACCAAGCTGGTCCTGAAGGTCCTGAATAACCTGACGAATAGCAGCATCTTCGTAGTAAGTGAAGATTTCCTGATTTGTACCCTGCTCTTCAGCACGGGCAGCAATACGGCCGTAAACGTCATCTGCAACAGCAGCGTCATATTCTTCTTGAGTCAAATAACCCTGGCTCAACATGTTGTCTAAAGTTTTAATTTGACGTTCTCTGTTGTTATCAGGATAATAAATCGGGTCGAAGTAAGTAGGGCTGTTGGCAATACCGGCAATAACGGCTGCTTCAGAAGCGGTAACTTCAGAACAGGATTTGCCGAAGTATCTCTGGCAGGCAGCTTCAACACCATAAGTGGAAGCACCAAGGTTAATCGTATTCAGATAAGCTTCCAGAATCTGGTCTTTGGTCATTGTCTTTTCAAGTTCCAGGGCTAAGAACTGTTCCTGGAATTTACGTTTGAATTTTAAAAGCAGAGAAGATTCTTCACCGCCGCCAAAAACGTTAATCTTTAAAAGCTGCTGGGTAATCGTACTGGCACCTTCAGAAAAATCACCGGAAGTGATACCTACGAAGAAAGCACGGACAATACCTTTTGGGTCAATGCCGTTATGGTCTCTAAAACGTTCATCTTCAAGGGCAATAAAAGCATTCTGCAAAACTGCAGGAATTTCGTCAATACTCTTTTGGATACGGTTAGTTTCCGGCTGATAAAGCTGAGTCAGGAGATTACCGTCCCTATCATATATGAAGGATTTATATCCTTCCGGCATAACGTCTTCAACAGTGATTTCGGGAGCACTGTCAAGAATACCCCGCATACCTCCGATACCTGCTGCGATGCCCATGACACCAATGGTTATTAACGCGAAAATAAAAACGCGGAATATATTAAAACTGACTTTATGCTTTGCTTTGGAAATATCAGAACGTATATGTTTTTCTTTTTTCTGGGTTCCATGTTTACTGTAGTCCATAAAAATATAGCCTCCTTTACAAGGGTACATTATAACAAAGATACGGCTCGAAAGCAAAGAAAATTTTGAAATATCCTCTATTTAATGCTACAATAGAAAAGATTTTTGAGTATTTTATCGAAAGGATAGTAGAAGATGGATGGATATAAAATCGTTTACAGGGGCGGCGAGGGTGAAATAATCGAAAAAAAATCCCGCTTTATAGCTACAGTGTGCCCAATAAATACAGAAGAAGATGCGGTTTCTTTTATCGAAAGTATGAAAAAAAAATACTGGGATGCCAGACATAACTGCCATGCCTTTGTTATTGGTGAGCGAAATGAGGTATCCAGATGCAGTGATGATGGCGAACCCTCAGGAACTGCAGGTAAACCCATGCTTGACGTGCTCCTTGGAGCCGGTGTGCACAATGTCTGCGTTGTTGTTACGAGATATTTTGGTGGCACCCTGCTTGGAACAGGGGGGCTGGTTCGGGCATACAGCCGTACGACCATGGCTGGTCTGGAAAATAGTATAATTATAGAAAAGGTTCTGAGTCATAGGATAAAAATTCATACAGATTATAATGGCATAGGAAAGATTCAGTATATTCTTGGCAAGAGCCAGGCAATGACAGTGGGTTCTGAATATACGGATGAAGTGACGGTAGAAATACTGATAGATAGGGATTTTTCTGAGGCTTTATGCAAGGAGATTACAGAGGTAACAAGCGGTAAAGCGGGTATTGAAATTCTGGAGGAATGTTACTGTGCAAATGCCGATGGAGAAGTCATTGTGTTTTAATACATTTCCATAGGGAAATACTTGCATTTTATACAGCATTCATTGTATACTGTAGGTTGTTAAATATTTAGTTATTTCAGGAGGAGAGAAAATGAAAAAAATATTAAGTTTAGCATGTGTATGTGCACTGGCTGTTTCTATGATGGCTGGATGCGGTAGTAAAAAGGAAGAAACAACTGCAGCAGCAACAACTGCTGAAACAACAGAAGCTGCTGGAGAAACAACAGCTAAAGATTCCGGTAAATTAATCATGGCTACAGAAGCTGGATTCGCACCATATGAATATACGGAAGATGGACAGACTGTTGTTGGTGTTGATGTGGATATTGCAAACGAAATTGCAAAAGCAATGGGTAAAGAACTTGAAGTTCAGAACATGACTTTTGATGGTGCATTACTTGCTGTACAGCAGGGTGTTGTAGATTTTGCAGCTGCTGGTATTTCCGTAACACCAGAACGTCAGGAACAGATGGATTTCTCTATCGAATATGCAACTTCTAAACAGGTTGTAGTTGTTAAAAAAGATGCAGGAAAAATTACAAAACCAGAAGATGTTACTGAAGGTACCGTTGTTGGTGTTCAGATGGGAACAACGGGTGATTTCTACTGTACAGATGATTTAAAATGTGAAGTAAAACAGTTCAACAAATATGCAGAAGCAGCTATGGAACTTAAGAACGATAAGATTGAATGTATCGTTATGGATTCCCTGCCAGCAGAACAGCTGGTTGCAGCTAATGAAGATTTAGAGATTCTTGAAGGTGAATTATTCACAGATAAATATGCGATTGCAGTTAAGAAAGGTAACGAAGAACTTCTTAACGAAATCAATCAGGTATTGCAGACATTGGTAGATGAAGGCAAAGTTGATGAATTTACAATCAAACATACAGCAGAATAATTTTGCAGAAGAAAATAAATGAACGGAGGTAACGGCGTGGGCGACTGGTTTATGTCAGTTTGGAAAAGTTTTGAACAGGCATTTTTAGAAAGTGATAGATATATCGCTTATCTGGAGGGTTTTAAGACAACTCTGATTTTATCATTCTTTGCAGTATTATTGGGTGTGGCTATCGGACTTATAATGGCGATTATCAAATATACGGCAAATCATATGGAAAAGAATATTGTAATATCTGTTCTGAACTGGATAGCCAATATTTATATTGCGATTATCCGGGGAACGCCGGCCTATGTTCAGTTATTGATTATTTACTTTATTATTTTTGCAAAGATGGATACATCACCAATTGTTGCAGGTATTGTCTGTTTTGGTATTAATTCCAGTGCTTATGTGGCAGAAATTATTCGTGCCGGTATTGAAGCAGTGGATGCCGGACAGATGGAAGCCGGACGGTCTCTGGGACTTGGATGGACTCAGACAATGATTAGCATCATTATGCCGCAGGCTATTAAGAATATCCTTCCTGCTCTGGGCAATGAGTTTATTGTACTGATTAAGGAAACAGCTATTGTTGGAACCATTGCTGTTCGAGATGTAACCAAGGCCGCACAGAATGTAGGTGCAATCACTTATAATTATTTACCGCCACTTTTGATTACGGCGGGTATGTATCTGGTTGTTGTCATCATACTGACAAAATTACTGAATGTATTTGAGAGGAGGCTGGCACAAAGTGATAGACGTTAAGCAGCTGAATAAATCATTTGGCGAGAACCATGTGCTTAAGGATTTAAATGAGCATATCGAAAAAGGCGAAAAAGTTGTTATCGTTGGTCCTTCCGGCTCCGGTAAAAGTACATTTTTAAGATGTTTGAATCTGATGGAAAAGCCAACTTCAGGTCATATCGTTTTTGAAGGTAAGGATATTACCGAAGCAAAATCCAAAGAAGTTAATCAGATTCGTCAGAAGATGGGAATGGTGTTTCAGCACTTTAATTTATTTCCGCATCTGACAATTATGGATAATATCACACTGGCACCGGTCAAATTAAAGTTGATGACCAAAGCCGAGGCAGATGTCAGAGCAATGGAACTTTTAAAACGTGTTGGTTTGGAAGATAAAGCCCAGGCTTATCCGGCACAGTTGTCCGGTGGACAGAAACAGCGTATTGCTATTATACGAAGTCTGGCCATGAATCCGGAAGTAATGCTCTTTGATGAGCCAACTTCAGCTCTTGACCCTGAGATGGTCGGAGAGGTTTTGGATTTAATGAGACAGCTGGCAGAAGAAGGCATGACGATGATTGTTGTTACTCATGAGATGGGGTTTGCCCGGGAAGTGGCATCAAGAGTTATGTTTATGGCAGATGGCTGTGTGCTTGAACAGAACACACCGGAGGAATTCTTTAAAAATCCTCAAAATGAACGATTAAAAGATTTCTTATCAAAGATTTTATAAGGAATTAAAAAAAGGTTATTCTGATGGCCCTGAGGCTTTTCAGAATAACCTTTCTTTTTAGAAAATTTAGTCAAGCATCTTTAAAATGCTGGCCTTTGATGATGCACCAACCATTTTATTTGCAAGTTCGCCGTTCTTCATGACAACCAGTGTAGGTACGCTCATAACCTGGAATTTCTTAGCTAAATCCAAATTCTTGTCGACATCCAGTTTACATACTTTAATATCGGAACGCTCTTGTGCAATCTCATCAATCATCGGTGAAACCATCTTACAAGGGCCACACCATGTTGCAAAGAAATCAATAAGTACTGGTTTATCGGATTCGATGACTTCTTTCTGATAGTTCTCCTGAGTAATCTCAATAACAGACATAATATATACTCCTTTCTGTTGATTAATCTTCCCACCCATAAAAAGTTTATACATAATAAGGACTCATGCATTCATCTTATCATGGGAAAGACTTTGTGGCAATGAAAATCATATTGAAAATCTTTTTCAAATGCTTTATAGTAGAGAACATAAAATGGATGTAAAAAGAACAGGAGTGACGATATGGAATATGTAACACTTGGAAAGACCGGATTAAAGATATCACGTATGGGCTTTGGCGGTATCCCAATTCAGAGAATTGATGCAGCAGGAACGAAAAAGCTGATGGAATCTTTAGTAGAAAAAGGCATTAATTTTATTGACTCTGCAAGAGGCTATACAGTGAGTGAAAGCTATATTGGTGAAAGCATCGAAGGCATGCGGGATAAATTTATTCTTGCTACAAAAAGTATGTCTCGTACTAAAGAAGCTATGGCTAAAGATATTGAAATTAGTCTGGGAAATTTCCGCACAGATTATATTGATTTATACCAGATACATAATCCAAGCATGGAACAGCTTGATCAGGTTGTCGGAGCAGATGGTGCTCTCGAAGCGTTGATGGAAGCAAAAGCAGCAGGGAAGATTGGTCATCTGGGATTGACAGCGCACTCTCTGGACGTTTTTAAAAGAGCGCTGGAGATGGATTGGGTAGAAACCATCATGTTCCCTTATAATATCGTAGAACGTCAGGGTGAAGATTTGATTCATCAGTGCCGTGAGAAAAATATTGGTTTCATCGATATGAAACCTTTGGCAGGCGGTGCTATTGAAGACGGACATCTTGCACTTCGTTTTATTTGTGCAAATCCGGATGTAACGGTAGTTATCCCTGGAATGTATGATGTTTCTGAGATTGAAAAGAATATTGAAGCTGTTGAAGAGAAAACACCGTTGACTGCAGAAGAACTTGAAGGTATGGAAGCTATCAGAAAACAGCTCGGCACTAATTTCTGCCGCCGCTGTAACTACTGTCAGCCATGTACAGTGGGTATTAACATTTCCGGATGTTTCCTGTTCCACGGCTATCTTGACCGTTATGGTTTAGAGGATTGGGCGAGAGACCGCTATGCAACATTAGAGGTGAAAGCCAGCGCCTGTATCGATTGCGGTGCCTGTGAAACACGCTGCCCATACAATCTTCCAATTCGTGAAATGTTGAAGAAATGTGCAGAAGGTTTTGGCGAATAAATTATAAAAAAGTCTGCCCGTCCGGAAGCTGTGAAATGCTTTCAGGCGGGCAGTTTTTTTGAAAAGCTACTCGAATATTTAATTTTCCACAGCCGAATCAATCGCCTTATAGCTGGAAAGTTTATGCCACTCGATATCTTCTTTAAGTGAATATATGTTTAGAATTTCATTATACAGTTCCTCGTCGATTTCTCTGGCTTCTATTTCGCCAAAGACATTGCCGTAATACTGGTTTTCATATATGCTGGCACTTTCTAAATAGGTTAATTCAGTAGCATCTTCTTTTAATAGGTAAAATGAAGTGGTGATTGATGGCTCATTTTCAAATTTCTCTTCTTTTATTATGCCATCATCGCAAATATAGCATTGTACATTGCCGCCTAAATAAAATTCATTCGATAGTTCAAGCAATGGCCATACCTGAAAATCACTTTTGGAAATAGAATAGGCACCGTATATCCTTTGCGTATCGCCAATAAAAAGTTCTGGAATACCGTCATTTGCTAAATCGATAACTGTGTAATAAAGTTCTTTATCGAATCCGGAAGGAAAATATGTCGGGTCAGAAAATATTGGGTTGATAAACTCCAGACCGGTTTGGGAAAATCCTTCGGCTTCCTGTTCTTTGTAATATTCTAAAAAATCATTGTAATATGTTTCGGCAAGTTCTTCGATAGACGAACGACGAACATCTTCTTCAGATTCGGATTCAATAGCACTGTCGGAAGAAGCAGGAGTGTCCGCGGTTGTCGTCTCTGTTTCAATGGTTTTAGTGCTATTAGGTTCATTGTTGTTATTCTTTTTGAGCAAAAGTACTAGGATTAGGCTATTTTTATCACTCAACCCATGCTTGAATCTTATCTATGGCACAACCCTTTACTCCTGCATAACCGTCTTGGTCACTATCAGTTTCATCGTCATGCTGATAAGGATAGAAGTGCTCATGATTGGTGTCACTAACGCAGTATACAGCCTTTTTAAACGCATAACCATCTGGTGTATTGTAAATACAGCATGACAGCTTCAATAGGGCTTCCATCGCCTAATACGCCGTTCTCAAGGTCATTGATGTCGTATGTATTACTGAACGTCAGCTTAGGCAACCAACCATTAGCCTGTGTGTAAACCTGTCCAGTAATGGTTCCTTTGCTTACACATACAGCTAAATATCTAATCGGTTCACCGTCACCAGCACCAGCCCAATCCTCACGATTTCTAACAGCGTCCCACCATCTATCAGCATATGCCTGATAAATACAATCTACATTTCCAAGGTCATTCGTTCTATCTGGTTCAACAGGTGTAGGTTCTGGCTGATGTGCTTCAGGAGCCGGTACAGGAGCATCATTGACATCTCCATTACCATCCATAGACATTCCTAAAGTTTCTAAAATGCTTCTGGCAATCAAATTAACCATTTCATTATACTTATTAACGAATAAGCTGTTATCATATCCATTGTCAATAAATCCTAACTCCATTAATACAGCTGGCATATCTGTAGAATTAAGCACGTATAAATCAGTTCTGATTTTCGTGCCACGATTAGTATAACCCAAAGATTCCATTCCAGAATTCATTTTATCTGAAAAGACTTTGGCATAACCTTGATTTGAGTATACGCATGTTTCATAGCCAGCAGCACCAGCACCAGATGCGTTTCTATGGAATGACACAAAGAAGTCACAGCCTTCTTTGTTAACCTGTGGTACATAATTTGCCATGTGAGCATCAGCACCACCGTTTGTAGTACGTGTATAAGCTACTTCTAAGCCATTTGAAGACAGTATTCTGCCAACAGTGAGTGCTACACCTAATACATCATCTGCTTCTCTACGTCCAAATCCGCATGCACCTGGGTCATCGTCCCCGTGTCCGGGGTTTAAATATACTTTCGTCATATAGTTCCTCCTTATTTTTTTTGTCTACATCAGTTTCAATCTGAGAAATCTGGAAAGAACAGCTCTTTGTATCGCTTCAAGATATACTCATATGTAATATCCATTCGTCCGTTTTCCAGACCTTTCTCAGCAATAACCTGTTCATACCATGCATGTTTTTCAATAATATTGTCATAAGCCTCTTTGTCGTAATCCCTTTTCTTAATGGCATTACCGAATGCCAATATCGTCCACCGCACGTTATCAATGCGGTCAGCCAAATATTTATCATCATTTTCTCTAAGTTTTTCTATTAGTTCATTAATTTTCTGGTCTTGTTCATCTAGCTTCTTCACCAAATCTGTCATTCTCTCATCTTGTTCAATGAGTTTTTCTTTAATACACTTCATGGACTCGTCAATAATCTTTTTTAAAAACTTACTGATGCCAGCGGATATCTGCTTAAAAATCCATCTAACAGGGTTAATTTTTATCCATGGATTAAAGTCAATACCGATTCCAAGTAGAGCAAGCACGGCAATAGTCCATCCAAAATAGTCTTTAATAACAGGCAGGGTGTCTTTTAAAAAACTTAAAATATTGTTCATTTCTACATCCGACCATTCCTTTCCAATTTAAAAAGAACTGTATTTCTACAGTCCCTCAAATAAGCGGTATCTAGGTTTTTCTTCATCGAATAGCCAGTACCTTAAATAGTCATCAACCACAATAGCAACAGCGGACAAGAAGTACCAGATAACGCTAAATGGAGCACATATCTGTCCCATAAAATTTAACGGAACATTGGAGTAATCCCAAATATTAAGCCCAAGCCATACATTCAGAATTAATCCGGCTACCAATTCACCAACAGTTACAATAATGGCTCCTAAAAACATCTGGAGAGTTAATGGCGTATCCCAAGGAATATACTCATTTATCTCGCCAACTAGTAAGCACAGAAAGAACGACAGTACCCACATAGAAATATCTGAATATCCTCTGTAAAGCACTTCAATGCACACATACACAGTGGCAGGAATAGCACCTAAAACAAAATACTTAACAAGCCATTTATACGGATGTTCCATTCTAATTATCAATTACCTCCACTTCACTAGGTGGTATAACTTCTACGTCTGGATTTACAGGTTCAGTCATCTGAGCTATGTAACCTTCGATTGTGGCATTAAGCTGAGTGAGGATAGATGTCATATGTTCTTGTAAGTCAGCTGGTAAGCTAGAATTGGATGTAATAGCCATAACTTCGTCATTCATTGTACATCTGCGAATCCACACATTGTAGGAATTGATTAAAGTCGTAAACTGTGTGACATAAGCATCCGCAACAATAGATATTAAAGCTAATTCTTTTGGAGTGTAGAATTTACAGGCAAATTTATCAGAGTGATAAGGCAAAGATACCTGTAGCTTGTCAGAACGTCGTTCCAGCTTATCAATATTAATCTGGTCAAGTGTAGTGAGAGAGAAGTGTTCCATGCCACTCGGCAATTCAACGTCAACACCAGATTCAATAATGTCTGAGATTTCTTTCTGTATTTCCTTACACTTAAATTCTTTTAACTCGTCTAAAGTCATCTGCGACGGGTCAATTACAGAGTCAATCTTTTCAGCTAATTCAGCCACCTTTTCTTCAAGCATTTTCCGCTTGGTAAGACTTGAATCAAGTTTCTGAGTAATCTCGTCATATTTCTTGTCGATTTCATCCTCTAATTCATCATACCCATTAAGTATCATGTCATAGTTTCTATCTTCAACAAGTTCTTGACGTTCTTCTTCAAGTTCTCTTAACTGTGCTTGCAATTCGCGACGTTTGCGTTCAGCTTCAGCACCAGTCTGTCCATCTAATACTGCAAGCTGAGACTGAATCGAAAGAATATCTTTATTCTTATCACGAATTTTCTTCTGATAGTCATCGTATTCTTTTTGAGTCCGAAGAGCCTCTTTACGTCCACTAATGAGTTCTTTCTGTGCATCTACCTGTTTTTCAATACCTTCTTTGGTAAGTTCTACCATGGCTTTACGGTATTCATTAACATCATCCGCCGCAGATTGAGATTCATCACGATAATCCCTAAGAAGTTCTGTATACTCTGACTGAGTAATATTTCCCTTCTTTAAGTCGTCATTTAACTTATTGATGGCATTTTCATACTCCGCAACCTGCTTCTTTGCTGTATTCAGTTGTTGACCTAAAAGGGCATATTTAGTAAGCCCCTCACTTGTAAGACCTCCATCTTCGGTGAAGAAATTATCTTCGTTTAGAAGGTCAATAGCACGTCCAAGCTCATCAATCTTATCTTTATTAGCTTCAACGTTTTTGGTAAAATTATCCCAATTTGCCTCGTGAACATTATCCTTAACATCCTCAAGTTCAAGATTTACATCTGCGATTTCGTTTTTAAGCGACATCATGGTTTCTTGCATCTCAAACCATTTGTCCGTTCCAACAAAACCTTCCTGATTTTTCATCAGATTATCATATTCAGCTTGTAAAGTTTTGAGCTCTTTCTCTCGATTATCCTTTATGGCGTTATTATATTTAATAACATTGTCATAGTCTTTTGCGGTTAAAGTCTTTCCTTGCTTTTCGGCAAGCTTGTTTATAACCTCGTAATTCTTCAAGATTTCGCTCAAGTGAGAATTCATATTGTCAAAATCGTCAACAATATTATCAATTTTCTCATACTTAAAATCAGTGATATCCTGTGAGAGTTGCCGTATTTCATGAGAGCAGCTGTCTGTGCGGCAGACAAGATTATATCGCCTTTTTTAAGCTTTTCTTGATGCATGCCAGGTGGAAGAAGTTCCCATTTTCCACTGCGAATTCGTGATTCACGTCCGATTTCATTCACCAATGCAACTTCATCCCTTGGTAAAGAAACTTTTCCAGTTCCATAGGCATGTGCTTGCGATAACATTGTTGGCGACATTGTGCCACTTGCTTGAGCAGGAGAGAACATCGTGCCCGTTGCTTTTTGCTCAACAATAGTTCTAAATACAGTTTGGAAAATTGGAGGCAAGTAGCTAGAAATATCTTCTATAACACTTCGAATAACGCCCTGAGATGCCGAAGGAGCTTCTGTTGGTACAGGGTCAGTAACTTCCTGACTGACACCTTGAGTTGCGGGGTCAACTTCTTCTGGTGGCGGATTTACGACCTCATAGGTGATAGTACCGTCTTTATGTTGAACTTGTGCGACTTCTTGTATAACGCCTCCGACATTTGCAGTGTATATAACAGAACCGTCCGTATTTTTGATAACATTTACTTCTGCTTGAACACCGTCAACATTTGCATCAAATGTAATAGTGCTTCCGATTGTCATTGCATCAATCTGCGACTGTAATTCATTCTGGTCAACTTCACCTTCAAATTTTAAATGAATAGGGTCAGGCGTGATTCCGCCCAAATCGGTTCCGAGAAGTTGTGCAAGTTCTTCTCTTGTAATTCCTGCACTTTTAGCAACTTCATTTAAAACGTCTTGTGCCTTGTCGGAATTCAGATATTCTTCCCAGTCGGCTACTTCTCCATTCGCAAAAGCGTCCTGATAAGCGTTTTGAACATCATAAATACCATCAATCTGCTTCTGTACAGCAACTTTCTGGTCGTCTGTGATATTGTCGTCAAGCTGTTCCTGCAATGTGAGAATATTGTCCGTTGCTTGTTCATATGATTTGCTGTCTTTACCGTCGTATCCGGTTTCACCCTCACGTTGGCTTCGATATTTCTTATTCGCAACGTTTACAGATGCCCAGTCCTTGTTTTCACCACTAGCCTGAGCCTCTTCTTGTAAATCCGCAATCTGTTGACGAAGATTTGCCATATCATATTCAAATTTAATCTTTACGATTTGCTCCTCAGATAATCCTGCGAGGTCTTCTTCTAATCCGGCATATTCATTGTCGTACTGCTCAAGCATGTTGCCAAGCCAATCTTTATACGCACCGTCCTCTAAAGAATTGAAAATGTCACGAATTCCTTCAAGATTTCCTTTGTATTCTTCGATACCTTCGCCGCTGAATACTACGTCATCAAATTCCGCACCGTAGGCTTCCATACCGTGAAGCATAGCCTCTGTAACTTCCAAACTTTGACCAAGAGCATCAGCCGCTTCAGCAGTATTCTTGAATTTCCACTCCATGCCATTTTCGCCATCAGACAGCAATTCGGCACCACGTAAATCGTCTGTGAAGTTTACGAGTCCTTGGAGTGGGTCTTCGTTGCCAAAATATCGTGCAACTGAATCACGAGCATTTTCCCAAGCCTCCACATATCCGTCCGCATCATATACGTAATCATCTTCATTGATTTTATATGGTGAGAACATCTGAGTGAGAGATTGGAAGTCGTCTGTACCGACAAGACCAGCGTTGTAAAGCTCATTGCCTTTATTATAGTACTCCATCATTTTTGAGTAATTAGCGTCCTGATTTTCGGTTTCAAACGCAGCATCAACCGTTGACAGTTTTCCGTCAAAGCCAGAAATGGCTTCTGAAACACCATCGGCAGAAGATTTCGCTTCGTCAAGATATCTTTTCAGGGTGCTGATATTTTCAACACCGATATCATCAAGACTAATACCCATACTATCTAAAGCATCTCTGAGTTCCGTCGTAGAATCTGATGCATCCATCAATTCTTCTTTCAGGAATTTTCCACCTTTAGAATTATCGAAGAATTTGTTTAAATTATTCAACTCTCTCTCGGCAGGAGACAAGTCAATGTTATTTACACTCTCAAAAGCTTCCTCGTATTGTTTGGCTAATCCTGCGTATTGTGGGTCCCCAAGAATGGCTTCATAATTTTTTGACGCAGCTTCTACACGAGTAGATAAATCAGCATTTAAGTCTGCTTGATATTTGCTTAACGACTCAATTTCTTTTTGATATTTTTTAACTTCCTTTGGGTCGGTTGCGGCGGCTTGAGCATCTTTCATATTTTCAAGCTGATTGTTTACATTTACGATCTCGTCAGCAGTTGTCTTGATTTGCTCGGCATCGGTGAGCCAATCCGCAGAATTCCCATTGCCATCTGCATAAGCCATGCCATAAAGGTTGTTATCTACTTTATTTTTATAAACATCATCTTCAGATGTGGTCGACAATGCAAGAGCAGCGGCAGAACCTGCTGCAACTTTTTGAGCATTTGCCATGTTCTCAAGTAAGGTTTTCTTTCTTTCAAGTTCATTATTTTGTTCTTGAAGTCTTGACAATTCGGCTTCGTCAGACAAAGATATGGAATCTTGAGCATTTATTTCGGCAATTTTCTGTTGAGTTGTTGATAACTCGGAATTCACAGATTCCAATTCTGATGTAGTAGACGTGTAATCATCAATCGCTTTTGAGGCACTTTCAAGGTTGGTTCCATAATCTACTTTAAATACGTTTTTATTGAGACGATCAAAAACAGAGGATAAGAAAGTCAATCCACCAATTAGACCAACCGCTCCAAGCGTAGCCATTCCTGTACCTGTTTTTGCCCAATCAACAAATGCTGTTTTAGCACCTTTTACGACATTTGTTAATCCCGAAAATCCTTTTTTGGATTTATCTATTTCGTGCATCCTGGTAATAACATCGGAAACATTGTCGCTAAGTCCGATTGTTTCTAAGGCAGCTTTTGCAATATCATCAGACACTCCACCAAAATTTAAAACCTTTGCTATGTCACCGATATCATCAATTGATCTGATAATATCAGAAACCTTCGACGCATCATCTGCGACTTCTGAAATATTGGAAAATGTATTTACCAAATCCCCCATCATACCTATATTTTTGAGTGACATTAACATGGTAGAATGATATAATTAAATAAACAACTTGTTGTTATTGAATATTAATACAGGAGGAATAAAATGGCTTTAATAAATTGTCCAAAATGCGGAAGAGAAAATGTATCAGATATGGCTGAAAAATGTCCTGAATGCGAATTTGAAATAAAATCATATTACCAAAATATCGAAAAAGAAGAATTACGTAATAAAAAAGAGCAAGAATTATTAGAAAAACAGAAAAAAATAGACGAACAAGAAGCAAGAAGGATAGAAGAAGAATCAAAAAAGCAAATAAAATGCCCAGAATGTGGTACGTACTTTTATGAAAAATTGAGAATATGTCCTAATTGTGGATTTTCAATGGATGATACAGAAAATATTAATAAACTTAAAATAATTGAAGACTTGAAAAACGAAGCGGATAAAAAAACATGGACATGGTTCCTTGCCTTGGCGATAATATTTGGAGCGGGGTGCATTTTTATGATTTATGAGGGGGGCGGTATACTTATACTATTAGGTGGCGTGATGACCTTAATATGGACATTTTTAGCATGGTCATTCGCACAAGATAAAGTAGAAAATAAAAACAAACTCAACTTAGCTTTAGATGATTATCAAACATACAAAGAAAAATACGGAAATAAACGTCCAATTCAATCTGTAGAAATCACTCTCAAAGACATGAAAGAAATCCAGCGAGTCAGAGAAAATAGAGGTGTCAAATGTCCATATTGCAGCTCAACCAACATTAAAAATATTTCAGGCACTTCCCGTCTGGCATCAGCTGTGACTTTTGGAATCCTGTCTAAGAAGATAGGGAAGCAGTGGCATTGTAATAACTGCAAGAGCGATTTTTAGAATTGGAGAACTTATAAACCAATATTATTGAAGAAAATAGTGTATTTTTATTTTTTCTCTCTTTAACAAACGTATCTAATAGCAGGAGAGTGATGCTACTAGAGACGTGTGGTCTACCACAATATATACCTTGGAACATTCATTAAGAGCATACACAATATGGCTTGTATATACTCCGAGGAAGGGTGCTCTCTCTACTCCTCCCAAGACTAATATCTTTACCCCGTCACCACGATTTAACGTAGTTGTTGCTAACGGATTATATGATAAAACTTTCGCTCTTGGGTTGGCTCGTGCGTTGCCACGGGACATGTTTCCATGCTTTTATTTCACCCGATTCACTACTATATAATAGTAGAATAGTGGATTCGACGAATTATTCCTCTATTTATTTTAGAACCCTATTCTCACTGCATTGAATTATCACGCCTTTATGTGATTTTCTCTGCAATAATAGACCCACTCAATAGTATAAGTGTAGCCGGGAATTTGGCCAATCTAGGTTCTTTACGAATTTGGCAATTCCAATACCACCTAAAATCGGTTTTAAAATTCCAAATTGGTCTATAAGTTGCGTTATAATTCCTAAAAGTCCGGTTCCGCTATCAATCAATCCTTTAAATAAATCCGATGATATCGCTGTAGTTGAAAACTCCTGGAACTGAGCTTTAAACTGTTGCTGTTTGGCTTCGATGCTCTGCATCCATCGGTCTTGCTCGGCTTGTGCTGAACCTTCAGAATTCAGCGTTGCCTGATATGCTTTTTCAATCTGTCCTGACTGGAACGCCTGAATAATTGCAGCACCTTGATTTCCTCTTTGTTTTCCAAAAAGTGTTTCTAACAAGTCTGCCTGAGCGGTAGATTCAAGTTCATCGTATACCTCGGATACGCCTTTAAGGATATCGTAGTAATCTTTAAATTTAGACGGGTCGGCATCATTCATGATTTTTACTTGACCTTTGGTAAGATTCAAAATATGTGTCTGAATTTTGCTTACTGACTCAAGTCCTTCGGATTCCTCTCCGAGTTCCTCAAGTTTACCCTTCATCAACCTGTTACTTTCGGCATGACTGCCTACTGACCATAATGGATATGGCGACATGTCATTTCTGGCATGTTCTCACGTTTCTTTTATTTTGTGATTATTGCGTGAGGTCGGACTGTATATCACCGTTTCCTTTTTAAAATTGGAGAGCGGAATAACTTAAATATGTATGTTACCATACATATCTGGCAGTCTCTGAGGATATTTGCAAATTGCAAATCTTTCCTAAGTCTCTGGTGTCACATCACCCTTTGACTTATATAGTTATTGTGCTGTGTATTTTATTTATACTGCGAGACACAGATTATTATTTTCATAATAAGGGGGCATGAATTGTTTACCCATAACTCGCATCTGACCGATTTTTAAGGCGTTTCCCATCTCATCTGCTGATTGCGTTATCTCCGCACCGCCAGTTATTAATGCAAGGGATTTGTTAATATCCATTCCGCCAAGAGCGAGAGCGGAAGCAGAACGTGATAATCCTGATCCAAGGTCGGCAGACGAGGTTGCAAACTCATTTCCAAGCTTATTGAGTTTATCTACGACTGTTTCGGCTTGTGATGTATCAATATCAAAAGCCTTTAAAACTGCAACAATATCAGATACAGCTGTCTGGTCATCTACTTCGCCTACATTGGCATATATAGAAGAAACTTTCGCAAGTTCACTACTCTGTGACAAACTATATCCAAGTTTCGCCCATGTAGCTGTCTGGTCTATGTATGATGCAGTATCTCTACCTAACGATTTAGCGACATCGCTTGAGCCTTTTTGAAAATCGCTATAAGCAGTTGATGTTTCGTTTGTAACCTTATACAAGCTCGTCATAGCCGTATCAACTTCTACAACGGCATTAGCCATATTTTTAAGTTGTTGTACGCCCTCCATGACAATCTGTGATACACTGAACCAACTTGTGAATTTAGCCAATTTCCCTTTAGTATCTGCAAGAAACGATTTTCCTAATAATCCATCAGCCGACGCTTTTGAATTAAGTTCTTGAAACTGCGATAATACATTCTTTTTGTCCATAGTGGTAGTAGCACCATTCGCAGCATCTTGAAGTTTTGCAATCTCACTAGCATACTTCTTAACGGCTTTGGAATTTTCGTTAGCCCAATTAGATATTTTGCTTGATAAGGCACTTTGTTCACCAATTGTAAGAGGCTTTCCCATCTCCGTTTCAAGTATTCCAAGCCCATTTTTTACTCTAGCAATGGTTGCGGAGAGTTCCTCGTCACCTGTAATGTATTTGCTTACATCCTCTGGCTTCATCTTTCCCGAGTTGAAATCTTTTTGTAAAGACTCCATCAGAAGATTAAAAGGTAGATTGTTACAACTTACACCAGAGGAAACAAAGAAAGATATTGAAATAACCATTAACGGAAAAGAAGCAACATTTGAAAATATTGTTGCTATATTCAACGAATCATTACCGCAAAAATCGAGATTTTCAGAAGATGAAGAACATTGTTACTTGAATATTCCTCTATGCTTTAGTAATGGAAAAAGAAAATATAATGAGTATTTAAGCAATGAAATAAATGCAGATTGTAGCATGTTAAGCACATATGGAAATAGGGAAAACGGTTATAAAACAATATGGAAACCGTTAACCGATAACTTGAAATTTATGCTTATTATTAACAAGATCAGCGGAAGCGGAAACAAAGCTGTTATATATTCAATTTTAAAAGACTTAATCAAGAAAGAAGAACCACAACAGGAAAAGCAGACGGAAGAAACAAAGGAAAGTCTTCCATTTAAGACCGTGAAAAATAATGATTTAATGCGATTACAATTATTATTCGATGGAAAACCTTCAGAGGAAATCAGAACCATTTTAAAATCAAATGGCTTTAGATGGTCGCCAAGTCAAAAAGCATGGCAGCGATTGCTCAATGACAACGCATTGTATAGCCTGAAAAGAGTATCAGAAGCAATTGCAAATATTGCGTAACTAATAACGGCGGTTGTATTAGAAGATATGACCGCCACGCAAACAGAAAGAAGAATTTATTAGAGGGAAAATCAGTATAAATATGGTATTATTAAAAGAAAAACAGGAGGAATATATATTGAACAACGATAAATTATGCCGAGTATTCATCGGAAACAATACAACAACGAATGATAGAGGGTGGATTAGTGGTGAAATCTTAAATGAATCAAATGGATTTTATTCAGTAAAAGTAAGGAAAACAATTCATGACCATGTACCAGTGGAAAATGTTATTAAACATAGTGATATACAGCCCGTAAATACCGATATAAAGCCTTTAAATGCTAGTTATGTATTCTTGCTTGATGGTGTAGAATATAGCCTTAAATCGGAAATTAACGCGCATACAGGGACTACAACATATGAAACGGATGCACCGGAAAATATCAAGCCTAGAGTTATCGAAGCTGCAAGCTGTATTTATAAAGGATGGTACGACAAAGACAATATAAATGGAACTAAAGAAATGTAAATGATACAATTTACATTATAAACATAATGTGCTATGATTGGAGGTGGAAGGATGTGAGGTTATTGGAAATTCAAAAGAAAATAAAAATGGCGTGTGCTTATAAAGAAATCAGTCTTGCTGAATTAGCAAGGGCGATTGACTACACACCACAAGCATTCAATCAAAGAATGCGTACTGGAAAATTTTCAGACGATGAACTACATCGGATAGCTAAGGCACTAAATGCGACTTATACATCCTGCTTTACTTTCGCCGATGGCACTAAGTTTGAATAATCCAGGTAAATATAGCCATTATTCAGGTGGCTATTTTTTACAAGACTATAATAAATGATAACATTTATAATATAAATAAAAACATTAAATAATGCTTGACAACATAAACGAAAACATTTATACTTGTATTATCAGATAAGGAAATACGCATTGCGTGCTGATATGAAACACGCAGCCGGCTCTATACTTCTAACGTAAAAAGAGAAGTAGTTAATATAGAAACATAAAACAATGCAGTATTTTATTGAGAATATGGAGGTAGAACAATGGAAACAGTTATTAGAGATATGATAGAATGTGCAAATTTGCACCATGATGAAGAAATGGCAAACGCAGTATATGAGTTGTTATCACAGTTTGCAAGTACCTTTAATTGTCCATCTAATTGGAGAGATTTAGGCGAGCAGATGAATAATTTATATTGGGCAGAAGTAAAAGATGGTGCAAAAGTACCTACAAAAAGAGAAGAAGATGCCGGATATGATATTTATGCTTGTTTCGAAGAAGATGCAATGGTTATTCCGGTAAATGCAATTAAGATGATTCCAACGGGCATTGCCAGTGCTTTTCCGAGTGGATATGTAATGTTACTAGAAGAACGTGGAAGTACAGGCACAAAGGGGTTATCACGTCGAGCAGGAGTTATTGATAGCGGATTCAGAGATGAATGGCAAGTTGTTATTAACAACACATCTAATAGCCACATTATTATATCTAAGTTATCTTTAGAAGAATTAATTGAAAAATATAAGCACAATGAAGATGATAGAGCATGGTTCTTAAGTATTAATGGCGATAATATAATTATGTTCAAAAATGGCGAAAGTAGTGTTACGATTTACCCATATGAGAAAGCTATTGCACAGGCGTTATTCTTACCATTAGCACAGGCAGATAGTAAGACAGTTCCTTATGATGAACTTAAAGCAATGACTTCTGAACGGGGCATGGGAATGTTGGGAAGTAGTGAAAAATAGCGAAATAATAGTGAAAGACACATATTTATTTACAATGGCAGTAGCACGTAATGGTGACTGCCTTTATATACATAGAGGTGATTTTTATAGAGAAAGAACATCAAGACATTGATTTATTGAAATATGCAATTAGTAATGGTATGATAGACTTATCATACGTGCAAGAAAAAATTGATATGGATAAGAGAACAGAATTATTGAAAAGGCATCCATATAAAATATGGTGCAGTAATAACCTTAAATGGTACACTTATCTACCAGATGTTTGTGCTAATCTAAATATAGGTCAGATGGTTCATTGAAAACTAGGTCACTTTCCACCCAAGACATGCTATCCTATCAGTATCACACTGAGAGGA
>SAAB01000056.1 GCA_009929615.1 Clostridia bacterium
ATCTAGACTTCACTTTTTAGATGAAAGTAATAAGCACAAAAAACACAGTTATAAAGAGGTGTTACTAGGCACTGACTACGTCAGCGTGAATAATTCAGGCTTAATTATATATTTTAATATAATCGCTTTCCGCTTGCAAGGATTAATCCGTAAAAAACCAATTTTTGTCAAAATAACACCAAAAAAGCGACACCGAAGCCCCTTTATAGGGACGTCGGCGTCGCCTTTTTGGTTTATTCTATTTTTTATCCTATAAATTCGGATTATTCATACAGAGTATAAGCACCATCTTTAATCTGGATAAATTTGCTGCCTTTGTTTGGTTCACCGTCTGCAGTCCATGTGATTCCATCACCTGTTAAACCATCAACAGTGATTTCTGTCATAGCTGCAATGAGGTCAGCACTTTCAATCGTTCCGGCCTTTTCCATAGCTGCTGCAATTGCATAAACTGTATCGTAAGCATCTGCTGCGAACTGGTCTGGTGTTGCACTATAAGCTGCTTCGTAAGATTTTACGAATGCTGCAACATTTTCAGATGGGTCTGCTGCGAAGAATGGGCTTAAGAAAATAGCACCTTCTACAGTTGTTGTATCTGTAACTGTGCCAAGAACGCCATCCCAGCCATCACTGCCGAGGAATGGAAGTTCCATACCCATGTCTTTAGCCTGTTTTGTAATATAAGTAGCATCCTGATAGTAAGCAGGTACGAAGATAGCATCTGCATCTGTTCCTTTAATGGATGTTAACTGTGTATTGAAATCTACATCTCCACCTGTGAAAGCTTCACTTGCAACGATTTCTCCGCCTTTAGAAGCAACCTCTTCTTCGAAAGCTTCACGTATACCCATGCTGTAATCGGAAGAGCTATCATAAAGAACTGCAATTTTCTTATATCCAAGAGTTTCAACAGCCATGTCTGCCATACTTACACCCTGAGATGGATCTGTAAAGCAGATACGGAAAGCGTTGTCATTCTTTGTACAATCCATAGCAGAACCTGATGGTGTAATCTGTAAAATGCCATCTTCACTGGTAAGGTCTGTAATAGCGATACAAGCACCACTTGTTACACAACCGAGAATAGCCTGTGCACCTTTATCCATTACTGTGTTATAAGCCTGAATAGCTTTATCTTCTGCTGCTTCATCATCAGCAAACTCCATATCTAAAGAATATGTTTTGTCGCCAACTTTAACACCGCCGGCAGCATTGATTTCTTCAATAGCTATTTCAGCACCCTGTTTTACGGAAACACCGTAGGAAGCTGCATCACCTGTAAGAGGTCCAATACCTCCGATTAAAAATACATCATCCCCAGCTGCTGCTGTTGTTTCACCAGCTGCTGCTGTTTCTGCCTTTGTTTCAGCTTTTTTCTCTCCGCCGCCACAAGCAGTAAGAGATGCAACAACTAAAGATGCAGCTAAAGTCAAACTAATTACTTTTGTCATTTTTTTCATTTCCTTTTTCCTCCTTATTCGATTTACCGTTTATTTTAATACTTTACTCCCTCTGTTGTCAATCTTTTCCGCATAAGATTGGGAAAAGATTGGCTTTTCTCCAAACCTTTTTAGGGGTATAATAAAGGTACTATAAATCCGTTTAACCCAGCACTTTATGAGAAAGGGGAATTTTTTATGAAAGTTCTTACAAACGGCCATTTTATTTCCTGCGAAGATACGAATCACTGTTTTTCCGTTATGGTCATTGACAAAGATAAAATTCTATTTACAGGTGACCGTATTCCCGAGTCCTATGCAGACTGTCCTTCGATTGACATGCACGGTTTTACTATTGTCCCTGCTTTTTCGGACACCCACATGCATTTTGAAAGCTATGCTCTTTTCAAAACCACTGTAGATGTGCGAAATGCCAAAGACTTTGAGGATATGGGACAGATGCTTCGGGACTGGACAGATACCCATCCAAAGGCGGCTTTTTTACCTGCCTACGGCTGCAGTGCCCATACCGTTTCCGAAAAACGGCTTCCTGAGATGGCTGACCTGGATGCTATGACTGATATTCCCCTGCTCATTGTCAAATACGACGGCCATGCCGCTGTGGCAAATTCTGCCCTGATTGACCTTTTCCCGGATGCGGTTCTCTCCGACCCGGGATTTGATGCCGAAACTGGCTGGCTCTATCAAAACGCCTTCTATAAAGGTGTCAATTTTATTACCGGCAAAGTGTCTCCTATCACCTTACTTGAGGGTATGCACCAGGCTGCCCAGGACCTTGCCCAGATGGGTATTGGCTATATTCACACCGTTGAAGGTGTCGGCTATCAGAACGATATTGATATTGACACCATTAATATTATCCGTCGTGGACTTCCACAGAAATTCACCGTATTTTTTCAGACTATGGACGTTGATAAAGTTGTCAAAAGAAAGATGGGACACATCGGTGGATGTTTCTCCCTCGCTTTAGATGGCTGTTTTGGCTCCGAAGATGCTGCTCTTTCCAATGGCTATGCCAATAACCCAGAGAATAAAGGCTTTCTTGCCTATACGCAGGAAGAAGTCAACAGTTTTTGTATCCGGGCCAATCGTGCCGGTCTTCAGATTACGATGCATGCCATTGGCGATGCTGCTGTCTCACAGGCTTTGAATGCCTATGAAGCCGCCTATAAGGATTTTCCACACGAAGATGCCCGGCATATTTTAATCCATGGTGATTTAATGAATGATGCCGCCATCCACAAAGCAAAAGAATTAGGCATCACCATTGCTGTACAGCCGGCTTTTCTTGACTGGCCGCAGGAACCTGCTGATTATCTGGAATCCATTCTCGGCTCACAGGCAAATGACATTCTTCCTCTTAGAGATATGGTTGATGGAGGCTTACTTATCACATCCGGAAGCGACGCTCCATGTACCCTGCCGAATCCTATTGAAGGCATTCACATCTGCTGTAATCATCCAAATCCACAGCAGGCCCTGACCCCTTTGGAGGCATTAAAAACCTATACTCTCTGGCCGGCCAGAAGTGCTTTTGATGATGATTTATATGGCAGCTTAACACCTGGTAAAAAAGCCAACTTCCTCGTTCTGGATAAAGATATTCTATCTATTCCGAAAGATGAGATTATAACAACGAAGATAAAAGGTGTCTTTCTGAATGGTCGTAGATTCCGCCCATCAGAGAAGTTCTCTCTGCCTGAGCTGGCCCGTAAGATTTTTATAAACCGCAAGGAGGCTTAAAGCCATGATTTACACGCCCATGACAAAAAAAGCCATGCGTATTGCTTATGATGCTCACCATGGTCAGGTTGACAAAACCGGTCTTCCTTATATATATCACCCGATACATCTGGCTGAATCCATGACAGATGAAGACAGTACCATTGTTGCACTGCTTCATGACGTCATCGAAGATACTGCTCTGACACTGGACGATTTATCCAGAGAAGGTTTTTGCGAGGACGTGTTAACCGCTTTAACGCTTTTAACACATAACCCGGCGGAGTCCTATATGGATTATGTATCCCGCCTGTCCACCAGCCCTCTGGCACTACGGGTTAAACTGGCAGATTTACGCCATAATTCAGATATAACCCGGCTGGACAACGTGGATTTAAAAGCTGAAAACCGGTTAAAGAAGTATGAAAAAGCCATGCAGCTTTTAGAGGCCGTCTCCGGCCGTTGACTTTTAATAGAAATTCACTTATGATAAAATAACATCAACCTGCTGAGTTCAAGGGTTCGTCCCGCGGACAAAGACAAGGATTATAGGATTTTTATATGTATACCCTTACCCTGTCCAGCTCTTTTTGGACAGGGTAATTTTTTATGTAATAGGTAAAAGGAGGTTTTTATGGATACACGAATTGCCGTCATTGGCATTATTATTGAAAATCCACAGGCTGTTGAAAAACTCAATGCTATTCTTCATGAATACTCCGAGTATATTCTTGGAAGAATGGGAATCCCACATCAGAAACGAAATCTTTCAATTATCAGCATTGTCATTGACGCACCTCAAAATGTCGTCAGTGCCCTTTCCGGTAAATTGGGAATGCTTCCGGATGTCAGCACGAAAACCGTCTATTCAAAAGTATAGAAAGAGGCCCATATGTTATTAAAAAATTTAATTAGTCAATTAAAGTTTAACCACACATTGAGCCAAGATGAGTTTGTCACCCTATTGGATGGCCTTAGTAAAGATAAGGATGCTTCTGAATTTTTAAAAGACGAAGCCCGTCGAACTGCTCAAAGACACTTTGGACAGGATATTTATATCCGGGGGCTTATTGAATTTACCAATTATTGTCGAAATGACTGCTATTACTGCGGTATCCGGCGGAGCAATGACAAAGCTTCCCGCTACCACCTGACCAAAGAGGATATTTTAGAATGCTGCCGCACCGGATACCAGCTGGGATTTCGGACCTTTGTTCTACAGGGCGGCGAAGACCTGTCTTATAGTGATGAGGATATGTGTGAAATCATTTCTTCTATACGGCAAGGCTGGCCAGACTGTGCTATTACGCTCTCTGTTGGTGAAAGAGAACGGGACACTTATCAAAAGTGGTTCGATGCCGGGGCCAATCGGTTTTTGTTACGTCACGAAACCGCCGAACGGACCCACTATGACAAGCTCCATCCCCCGGGACTAACGGCGGAACACCGACAGAACTGCCTCCGGGTACTGAAATCTATTGGATATCAGACGGGTACTGGCTTTATGGTCGGTTCACCTTTTCAAACCACTGAAAATCTGGCGTCGGATTTAATATTTATCCACGAACTCCAGCCGGAAATGGTTGGTATCGGCCCCTTTATTCCCCATCAGGATACACCTTTCAAAGATTATTCGGCCGGAAGCCTGGAACTAACACTGCATCTGATAAGTATTCTTCGGCTGATGCTTCCAAATGGGCTGCTTCCAGCTACCACCGCTTTGGGAACAATTCATCCCCAGGGTCGGGAAATGGGAATTCTTGCAGGTGCCAATGTGGTTATGCCTAATCTGTCCCCTGTAGATGTCCGAAAAAAATATTTATTATATGACAACAAAATATGCACTGGTGAAGAATCCGCAGAATGTCGAGACTGCCTGAATAAACGGCTTGAATCCATTGGCTACAGGATTGTTACTGCCCGCGGTGATTATGCACCAAAGAAATAAAAGGAGAAAAAATATGTATGATATGAAGTCTTTAAAGGCTGAAGAATTTATTAATGACGAAGAAATCCTGGATTGTTTAAACTATGCCCGGGAAAACAAAAACAACCGTGAACTTATTGAGGCTATATTAAAAAAAGCTGAATCCATGAAAGGAATCAGTCATAGAGAAGCCGCTGTTCTTTTAGAATGCGATATGCCAGACGTAACAGAACAGGTATTCCATCTTGCAAAGAAAATAAAAAATCGTTTCTACGGCAATCGAATCGTTATGTTTGCTCCGCTTTACCTGTCAAATTACTGTATTAACGGCTGTACCTACTGCCCTTACCATGCAAAGAACAAACATATCGCACGTAAGAAACTGACACAGGAAGAAATCAAACAGGAAGTTATTGCGCTTCAGGATATGGGCCACAAACGACTGGCTCTGGAAGCCGGTGAAGACCCTGTAAATAATCCTATTGAATATATTCTGGAATGTATTCACACTATTTACGGCATTAAGCATAAAAATGGTGCTATTCGCCGTGTTAATGTCAACATCGCGGCGACAACCGTGGAAAACTACCGTAAATTAAAAGATGCAGGTATTGGAACTTATATTCTCTTCCAGGAAACCTACAACAAAAAAAGCTATGAAGAACTCCATCCAACCGGGCCAAAGCATGATTATGCTTATCATACCGAGGCTATGGACCGTGCTATGGAGGGCGGTATCGACGATGTAGGCCTTGGTGTCCTCTTTGGCCTGAATATGTACCGTTATGATTTTGTCGGCCTTCTCATGCACGCTGAACATCTTGAAGCAGCACAGGGTGTTGGACCGCATACGATCAGTGTGCCTAGAATCTGTCCTGCCGATGATATCGATGTCAACACTTTCTCCAATGCCATCCCTGATGACATTTTTGAAAAAATCGTTGCTTTAATCCGAATCACCGTTCCATACACAGGCATGATCATCTCCACCCGAGAATCAAAACGGGTTCGTGAAAAAGTTCTTCAGCTCGGTGTTTCCCAGATTAGTGGCGGCTCCCGTACAAGCGTCGGCGGCTATGTTGAACCGGAACCGGAATCTGAAAATTCTTCCCAGTTCGATGTCACTGACCAGCGAAGCCTGGACGAAGTCATTAACTGGCTTTTAGAAATGGGCTTTATTCCAAGTTTCTGCACCGCCTGTTATCGAGAGGGCCGTACCGGTGACCGTTTCATGTCACTGCTTAAATCCGGGCAGATTTCAAACTGCTGCCAGCCAAATGCCTTGATGACGCTTAAAGAATATCTGATGGATTACGCTTCTGAGGAAACCAAAAAGAACGGCGAAAAACTCATCGAGAAAGAAATCGATAACGTCACTAACGAAAAGGTTCGTAACCTGACAAAGGAACATTTAAAAGATATCTCCGAAGGAAAACGTGACTTCCGTTTCTAAAGCAAAAAAGAAGAACTGCTCAAAAACAGTTCTTCTTTTTTGCATTTTATTCCCCGCTATTTTAAAAATATGTACTGTCCTTCATCGGATATTTCCGACGCAAATCGGTAACCAAGTCTGTCAAACTTCTGCATCTCCTCCGGTGCTTCTGCCTGCCGTTCTGCCATAAAACGAACCATTTCGCCCCGGGCCATCTTCGCCAGAGTTCCTTTTTCTATGACTTTATCCCCATTATACTCACCAAAAACACAGGTAATCCACCGTACTTCCGGTGTAAGATACATCGAAATACACTTGCTGTACTCCTTTGATGCCAGATTAATAATCACCTTTGATTCTTCAAAAAGTCTCTCGGCTAGACGTTTTCCCCAAAACTCATAAAGATTTTTACTGCCATTCACTTCTGCCTTTGCCTGCATCTCAAGCCGATAGGGTACAACCCCGTCCAGGGGTTTCAGCAGTCCGTAAAACCCGGATAGTATCCGCAGATGCTCCTGAAGATATGCCAGTGCACTATCCTCCATAATCGACGGTGCCATATACTGATATTGAATTCCTTCATAGGCCATCAGGGCGGGGGTCAGATTCTGGCGTAAATTCATCTTCTGAAATCGTTCAAAATTCTGCTCTGCTATCTTATCATTACACTTCCAGAGAGCTTTTGCTTCTCCATAGGAAAGAGCGGATATGTACCGGCACAAAATATCCGCATCTTCAACAAACTCCGGATACCCCTCATAATTAAGGATATCCGGAGTCATATTCATCTTTTTTGCCGGCGATATAATAAACCGCATTATTTTACAATCTTAGAAATATCACGGAATACAGAACATGTTGAGCCACGCATTAATTCAAAAAGAATTGCTTCGTATGTTGTTACACGAACACCTTCCTGAACAGCTCTCTTAATGCCATACTTACGGTCTTCTGCATGTCTGGAACCTGCACAGTCTACAACAAGAACCGGCTCATATCCGCTCTCTTTTAATTCAAGGCATGTCTGAAGAACACAAACGTGAGCCTCTGTACCACAAACAAGCACTGTCTTTTTACCAAGACCATCGACAGCTGCCTTAATCGCTGGGTCTCCGTAAACACTAAAGCTTGTCTTTTCCATATAATCTGTACTTCCCAAAGCTTCCTGAACGGAAGGAATGGTCATACCAATACCCTTCGTATACTGCTGGGTTACCACCATAGGAACTTCCAATAATTTCAAACCGGAAATAAGTTTACATACGTTCTTTTCAACTTCCTCCTGGTTATACATAGCTGGCATTAATTTCTCCTGCACATCTACGATAATTGCTGCTGTATTCTCGACTTTGATTAACATAATTTTGTATCCTCCTTGCATCATATAGTCAGTTTAATTCTACCATTCTTTATAAAGACCGTCCAGAAAATCTTTTGATGATTTCCTCCGGACACGTGCTTTTCATCAGCTCCGACATCATACAGATTCCCGCTGCTCCTGCCTCCAGTGCCATAGGTCCGTGAACCAGGTCCATGCCACCAATGGCAAATACAGGTATATTTACAGAATCACATATTTCTTTCAAAAAATCCAGTCCTCTGGCAGCCAGTCCTTTTTTACAGTCTGTCAGGAAAATATGGCCTGCGATGACATAATCCGCACCAATTTCTTCTGCATATAGAGCTTCTTCTCTGCTGTGAACGGATACGCCTAGACATTTCCACTTTCCTATGCCTTCCGGTCTTTGGGCCAATTCTTTAAAAACCGCCATCGAAAGGTGAATCCTCCGATTAAAAATCTTCTGACTGACTTCATGAAAATGATTAATAATTAAAGGTGTTTCATAAGCATTACACAGTACCTGGCACTTTTTTGCCAATAGTTCATAATCTAAAGGCTGAAGGTCCTTTTCCCTCAGAATAATGCCATCAGGCCGTGCTGCTGCAATCTTTTCAATCTGCTTAAGAAAAACCGGCTCTCCGCCTTCGACAAGATTTCGGTTTGTCACTGCGTAAATCATTTTTTATCACCCAATGTCAGCCGGTTAATCTGAGCCGCCATATATCCGGCGCCAAAACCATTGTCAATATTGACAACCGCTACGCCCTCGGCACAGGAATTAATCATTGTAAGTAATGCAGACATCCCCTGCATATTCGCGCCATAACCCACCGATGTAGGCACGCCAATAACCGGTTTATCCACAAGTCCTGCAACAACCCCGGCCAATGCCCCTTCCATTCCGGCAATAGCAACCACACAGTTTGCCTTACGTATCTCCTCGGATTTTGACAGAAGCCGGTGAATTCCAGCTACGCCAACATCATAAATCCGGTCAACATAACACCCAAAAAACTCTGCTGTCCGTGCTGCTTCTTCCGCAACAGGAATATCCGAAGTTCCTCCGGTGCAAACCGCGATACGTCCTTCTAATTCCGGCACATTATATTGAAGATAGATGGTTCTGGAAAGCTCTTCATAGACAGCTCCCGGAAGTACGGCACGTACAGCCTCATACTGCTCCTTTGTCGCCCGGGTGCCCAAAACGTTACTCTGCCGCTCTCCAAAACTCTGAAATATTTTCACCAGATGCTCTGTCGTTTTACCTGCACAATAGACCACTTCTCCAAATCCGGAACGCAGTGCCCGATGATGGTCCAGTTTTGCAAATCCCAAATCTTCATAAGGCAGCTTTTTTAAATATTCCTCTGCCTCTTTTAAATCCATTTCCTTATTTTGAACCTTTTCCAATAACTCATGTACGTCCATATCTTTTCTCCCTTGAATCCACATAAACAAGCTACTTAAATTGGTAAAAAAGGATATCTTCCAACCCCTCGTCAGAAAATATCCTTTTTTATACTTACTATTCTCTCAGCCACTATGTACTCTTATCAGTGTCCCGCCTTACCGTTCTTGATTTCCCAATGAATGAGAATGGTTAACGCAACTCTTAATACAATAATGCCGCCGACTAATAATATCTCACTGACTTCACGAATGACAACCGTTCTAAGAATCTCGCCACCCAGTTTAAACTGAAGGGCCATCGCCATACCTTCTGCCAGTTTCAATCCTGCTTCCGGGTCTTTCTTAAGGAGATTATAAATTCCCTTAACACCTGCCCAAATCAGGATAAGAACACCCACAATTTCAAACATGAAGATTGCATATTCGACAACAATCTCCAAAACATGATGTAATAGTTCTAACATAGACTTCTCCTTTCCCTCTTATAGTGCTATTTTAATATAAAAAGGTAGAGAAGTAAACTAAAAATTGTGTATTTTTACAACTTTCTAAAAAATACCATCAATTAACTTTAAGCCAGCCCTTTTTCTTCAAGAAAATCATTAAGGCCTTTTTTATTTTCCTGTATATTCTTTGCCCGTTTCATAAACAAAAGAATCGTAAGTACTGTGAAAACAATTGCAATCGCTGCCAGCACAATAACGGACGTCCTAATACTCTCGCCCCCGCTAATCGTCGAACGGAAGGCATTGACCGTATAGGTAAATGGCAGCCACCGATGTATTTTAGCTACAAAACCGGCAGATATTTCTACCGGATAGGTTCCTGCTGAACCGGAAAGCTGAACGACCATAAATACAAGCATCAGGAAACTTCCAACTTTTCCAAAACATACCTCAAAGAAATAGACAATAGACATAAATGCAACGGATGTCAAACATGCAAAGGCAAGGGTCTTGCCCATTTCTGCCGGTGAAAATCCATCGCACACATGCAGAAGCCCTATCATAACGACTGCCATCAGAATTGCAAGCAGATAGGAAATGCTGGCCTTGCTTGCCCACCAGGAAAATCCTGATTTTAATTCACCTTCATATTTACTCAATGGGTACATGATACAGAAAGCGATACAGCCTACCCACAGTGCTACAGACATCATATATGGTGCCATGGCATGACCATTATTTTCCACATAAGTTGCCTGTGTACCATTGGCCTCCACGGGAGCTGCAAACATATCATAAGTATCCGTATCTGCAGACAAATCATTCACTTTTTTAGCGCCATCCGTCAATCCGGATTTCAAAGTTCTCGTACCCTTCTGTGCATCAAAAATACCTTCGCCCAGAGTTTCAGAACCTGCCGCCAGCTGGCCTGCGCCATCGCTGAGCTGCTGTGCTCCTCCGGATATCTGATTGCTGCCTGATAAAAGTGCATCACTGTTGGCTGTCAGCTGACTTGCACCTTCATAGAGCTGGGATGCACCACTTTGAAGGGCTCCTGAATTATTTGTAATGGTATCCAGACCACTCTTCAACTCCGAAACACCGCCTGTATAACTATTGACACCGTTCTTTAAATCATTATCCACACCATACTGAACCTGACCAATACCGCCCTGCAAAGTCTGGGCACCCGGAATCAGTTGTTCCGTTAAGGCTGTGTTGACCCCTTGAATACCCGAATATAAGCTCGTAATTGCCTGTGAGCTTCCACCAAGTACAGTATCCGCATTGCTGTCCATTTCAGCTACTGTACTGATACCATTGCTGAGTGCATCAGCTGCACCGGAAAGATTGGTCAATACTCCGCCTATTGCTGTCCCATTACTGCTTGCTCCACCGACTGCCGTTCCGGCATCAGCTATATTGCCATCTGCATTTGTTATATTTGTATCTGCTGCACTTATATAACCTAAAGCTGTATTAACTGCTTCCTGCTGTTCAGGCGTTAAATCTCCTATACCCTGAAGTGCTGCTGTAGCCGCGCCAAGATTTCCCCCTGCTTCTCCAAGGTTTCCCCCTGCAAATGTCAGCTGGGACCCAGCTTCCGCCAAATTTGAGCCCAGAGCTGCGCCCTCAGCTTCAATATCGCCTGTACTTGGTACCGTAAGGCCGGACATAGCACTATAGAGCTGATGGATTCCTGATCTGTACTGTTCCAATCCACCTGTCAGACTATCAATTGTCCCCTGACTTACCTGGGAGAGCTGTCCATTAATGGTATCACTCATAGTCTGCAGTCCGGCTGTCAGTTCAGCACTTCCGCCACTTACCTGAGACACCCCTGCCGATACCTTATTTACACCCTCGTTCAAGGCACCGCTGTTGTTATTCAAAGTTGCTGCACCCTGAGCCGCCTGGTTGACACCTGTCGTATATTCACTGACACCACTATTTAATTGTGCTGCACCGGACGCCACACTGGATACGCCATTCACATACTGTGAAAGACCAATATTCATTGTATCTGCACCGGATTTTAAAGTTAATGTACTGTCTGCCAGTACCTGAAGATTTTCACTAATCGTTGTATTACCATCGGCCAGCTGGCTCATTCCGGATTCCAGTGTCCCTGCACCATCCGCCGCTTCCTGCATACCTTCACCAGCCGTGATAATCTGGTCAAACATGGTTTCGGTATATGTTTTTGTCACTTCTTCTGCAACAGCATCTTTTATCTTCGTTAATGCTGTTTCGCTCATCTTACTGGCAATATAATTTGTTCCCGGATTGGTCTCATAATTTAATTCCATTTTCTTGGGATTATCATCCAAAACTGTTGCTGCATTCTCGGAAAAATTTTCCGGAATTGTAATGGTCATATAATATGTACCATCGGCCAGACCTTTTTCTGCCTCTGCTTCACTGACAAAATGAAAATCCAAGGACTGATTTTCTTTTAAATTATCCACCAGATTATTACCTATTTCCAAAGTTGAATCCTGATATTTTGACGCTTTATCCAGATTCACGACAGCAACCGGCAGGCTGTCTACATTTCCATAAGGGTCCCACATAGAGCCTAAAAACAGCCCTGAATAGATAATGGGAACTGCAATAATGGCCACCATGGCAAGTAATAATATTTTGTTTTTTAACAATGACTGCCATTCCTTTTTCAGCATACGTATGACTTCCTTTCTCTTGACAACTCCAAATAGTTTAAGCAACACGGAGTTGTTTTTCTTTGCAAAATGTATTATACTAAAGGAAACTTTTGGTTTCAACCATCAAAGCCACGTCTTAGAGTTGCTTAGGCAACATGTTTTTAAAATTTGTTGATTAATTTGGGAAAAGAGTGATATTAAATGAAGAACAATTTAGACCGTCGTGTCAGAAAAACAAGAGCCCAGCTTCGCTCCGGTCTGGCAAAACTGATGCAGGAAAAGAGTGTCAATGAAATTACTGTTAAAGAACTTGTTGAAGAAGTGGATATTAACCGTTCTACTTTCTATCTCCACTATACGGATATCCGGAATATGCTGGAGGTTATCGAACTGGAACTCCTTGAAGAAATCGAATCTCTCATTCAGGCCCATCCGATAGGGTTGAACGAGAATACCTTTCTTTTTATCAAAGATATCTTCTTTATCCTAGATAATAATAAAGATATATGTACCGCACTGATTGGCCCCAACGGAGATACGGCCTTTATCTATAAGATTGAAGACATTATTTCCAGAAACAGTATTGAAGCCCTGAAACCATTCTTCCCAACCGCTCTGGACGATTTAAAATACTCCTATGATTTTTGTCTGAACGGCTGTTTTGGCCTGGTGAAAAGCTGGCTTCTGAAAAATGGTTCTGAAACGCCGGAACATATGGCGAAACTGACTTATCACATGGTCATGAATTCCATGCAGTCCTTTTATAATAAATCAGCCCTATGATTTTCATAGGGCTGTTGCATTCTATTCTACTGTTCAATCTGTCGTCCAAGGAATCCTGCCGCTGCAGCGGCCAGTTTTTTTTCAACCTCGCTCATAGGAATCTTTTCGTCCCGGCTCGTAATAATGACTGAACCGATAGCATCTCCCTCTGAAATAATCGGGCAGATGACCTGATGGGCATAGGGTTCTGCCTCATTCTCAACCAGGGGCACATATTCCTTCTCCGATGCTGTGGCTGTAATCATTTTTCGCTTTTCAATAAGCAGTTCCAATGTCTTACTGATTGGCTTATTTAATAAATCTCTTTTCCCTGTTCCAGCCACTGCAATGTGATTATCCCGGTCTGTAATGCTCACGATATGACCCGTATTCTGAGCCAGGGCTTCTGCATACTGCCTGGCAAAAGCTCCAAGTTCCCCGATAGGCGAGTACTTTTTCAGAATAATTTCGCCTTCTCTGTCTGTAAATATTTCCAACGGATCCCCCTCACGGATGTGAAGGGTTTTGCGAATCTCTTTTGGTACAACGACACGGCCAAGGTCGTCGATTCTGCGGACTATACCTGCTGGTGTCAACAACTTATCTGATAACTTTTTCAATTGTTTTTTTCATAAAAACATTAATATTCATCATATCTTCGTTGACCTTGTGCCACACTAATGTCAAATCCAATTATCTCCAAATAATAGCTCGTGTCATACTAATGTATCTCTTTCTTCCACACGATTTCCATCTTACAATATCCCTGATACAGAAACACCTTATCAATATAGCGAGATACCAGTTCCATTGTCAGTTCATCCAAATCACCATACTGTGCAATTTCATCTTTACGTTGATCTGATAATTCAATCGCATTCTGGTATTCTGTAATCTTGTGTTTCAAATCCTCTGAATATCTTTCGTATGAAAGCACCTTTGCATCCAATACAGATTTCTCTTTCAAGAATTCCATTTCTGACAGCTGCTTTCTATGATACTGAATCAGCAGTTCCTGAATCTTCTCTTCCATTGCGTCATGCTTCGACTCTTCATCTGTTAGTTCTCTCTGTAAACCTTCAATCTGTTTTTCAAACTGACGTTTTTCCGTAATTGTAATGCATGACAACTCCATCTCCTGCTTAATTCTCTGCTTAATCTGAAACAATACTACCTCTGATACTTCCTCATAAGTCTGGTCTTCATCGTAACAATCATAATCTTGTGTTAAATATGAAGTCCTGCATTTTATGGAATGATCCATCTTCTCACCTTTTGTGAAATACAGAGTTCTCTTACAGCCACCACAGAACAATTTTCCCATAAGGGGATACTTCTCTTCATTCTGGTATTTCCTGCCTCTAGTCTGCATTTCTGTACCACTCGAATACTTCTCCTGAATCAAATCAAAAATATCTTCCTCAATGATTGATTCATGGTTATTGTAGATACGTTTCCACTCAGAAGATGGTAGCAGCTTCTTTTTCTTACCACCGACAGCAACCTGGCGATACTTATCATAGGTCATCGTTCCAATGTACGCTTCATTCGTAAGAATGTTATGGACTGACTTGCCGGACCATATGTACTTCCCAAACGCTGACTCTCTTGATATCGGCTTCTTCATCTTCTGAAATTCTAAAGGAGTAGGAATACCTTCCTCATTCAGCTTTCTTGCAATCTTATTGACACTAAGACCATCTAATGCATATAAGAATATTCTCTTTACCACTTCAGCTTCTCTTGGTTCAATTACAAGTTTGTGTTTTTCACTTTTTGACTTACTGTAGCCAAACGGGGTACTTCCTGCAATAAATTTCCCTTGCGACTTCTTTGCCGATAACTCGTCAATAATCTTCTGCGAAGTATCTTTGCAATAGTAATCAGCCAGAATACTTTTAAATTTCATATCCAATTCCATTGGTTTTCCAAGGTAGTCTTTACTGTCATACTCATCGCTTATCGAAATGAATCGTATATCCATAAATGGAAAAATACGTTCCAAGTATCTTCCTATATCAATAAAGTCTCGTGAAAAACGCGAAATATCTTTTACCACTATACATTTCACTCTACCCTGTTTGACAAGTTCCAACACTCTCTGTATTCCAGGACGTTCAAGATTGGTCCCTGAATATCCGTCATCATAGATTTCTTCATAATTCATATCGTTCAAATCTGCATGACTTTGAACATATCTAGATATAATCTGTCTCTGATAGTAAATACTGCTGCTCTCATCCCGCTCTGGATCATCCTTAGAAAGACGAGAATAGCTAATAAGTAAATCGTTAAGCTCCATATAAATCGCCTCCCTTAAATTTTAAATTGATAATCACTCGTTCTCCTTCAAACAAGTAAATCGAATCCACTATCTCGTTCACCAGTTCTCTGTCAATCTTCCTTGTTACACTACCTCAATCGCTCTTGGACTGCCTTCTCTTCTACGGATATATCCCTTTTCTTCCAGCTGTTTCAAATAATGATGTGCACTGGAAGAAGATGCAAGTCCTGCCATCTCTGCAATTTCCTTCACTGTTGGTGGGAATCCGTGTTCCTTATTAAAATCACATATATCATCGTAAATTTTATTCTGTTTATCATTCAAGTCATATCTCATGTAAGCCATGTAATAACGCCTCCTTTACCCGAAATAACCGACTGGATGCGTAGTATGATCTTCCTTTGCGTTCACTGCTGAAAGGATTTTATCCCGATACATCAGCCCTCTTTGAACACTGTAAAATCCAAATCTGCGTCGAATCACATCCACTGCTTCATCCATCTTCATCTGCTTTTCTCTCTGTTCTACACTGGAAAACAAGTCAATCTGCTCCCAGTACTCTCTGTAAAATTCTGAAGATTTCAGATGTATATGAAGATTATTTTGGAGTAAACCCTGGTAATCCGATGTCAGAATTGAATGAAGAAGGACGAGAGAAAGTTCTGGACTATATGGAGCTGTTGATCCAGTCTGCAAAATACAGAAAGCAGGTTGCTACTATTATTCCATTTGCTTCCAGAAGCCTTCGCTTATACACCACTATGGTATCGGCTGGTACTGGAAACTTTTTGGATGGAACCGATTTCGAATTGATTGATGTTGGAGATGAGGTACCAGAAACCGCAGATTTCGGAGTGAGAATCACTGGAGACAGTATGGAGCCGAAGTACATTAACCATCAGATTGTATGGGTACATCAACAGGATTATCTATTAAATGGTGAGATTGGTATATTCTGCTTGAATGGCGATGCATTCTGTAAGAAATTACAAGACGACAATGATGGATTATTTCTTATTTCATTAAATCAGAAATATGATCCACGACCTGTCGGCGAAAATGATGAACTGAAAATCTTTGGAAAAGTTGTTGGTTAGTATCCTGATAATGGGACAGTATCTTTTGTATAATCTGATACATAGCTGATAAATCTTTTTCGAACAAACTTGTCAGCAAAAATATTGTATGAAAGAAGGGATTCCAATGGCAGTCAAATGTAAATTAAAAGAAATCCGTCAAGAGCACGGTCTACAACAAGATGAATTAGCTGCTGCAGTCTTAACTGACAGCCGTACAATCAGTCGTTATGAAACCGGAGTTAGAAATCCGACACTTGAAATGGCACTTCGTCTTTCTGCATATTTTAATCTAGCAGTAAATGAACTATTCGAGCTGGATGATTTCAATCAGTAAACAACCAATACTATGTGCCACGCACAGAAAGGATTTATCATGGATACAGTAGAACAACTTCAATACATACAACATAAATGGCTTCCCTGGTTCTATTATAATGCATCTAAAAAGGTCATGGAACTGCTAAAAGAACAAGGTGGCTCTATGTTCATTGACTTGCTCAATACAATGAACGAAGATGATCCGCAATACTGCTGCCCATTTGATGCAGTTGACTTTCGTATAGAAACCATGGAGGATGTCGATTCAAATGTAACCTTCTGTCAGATTAACATGCCTCCGATTCAGAAACCGCTTTTATGCAGACGTGTGTATCTGGTACACAATGAGGATTTCTCTAGTCGCTTTGTATATACTATCGAACTTACCGAAAGTGGAGAATATTGGATATGTGGCTGGTCTGAAAATAACACTTATCTTATCTTTGATGGAAAACTCACCGATGATGTCAATGATGAATTCCTGCAGGTTAAGAAACTGTTTCTGCTCAACTCTCATAAAATTTCTGTCCAAATTTCAAATACCTAATTTCTAATGAATCCACCTATATCAGTATAAGATAAGGCTCTGAGAGTATCTCTCAGAGCCTTTGTAATTCAGTTACCTTTCATCATAAAACATCTCAACAAATGGGGATTTGCATGGCTTTGGATTTTGCATTGTTTGGATACTATCCACAGGATCGTGGTTTCATTGGGACAATGATATTGATACAATGTAACGATGCTTTTTTATTTGCACCCCCTTCAGACTGTCCGAAAACTCAGCATTTCAAACGAATACCAGCTATTTTGCAGCCTGATTTTCTAAATTTTATTTTCATTGAAAACTGAATAAATCACACG
>SAAB01000057.1 GCA_009929615.1 Clostridia bacterium
TTACGGACGCGAAGTCCAAGAAAGGAAGCCGATATACCATTGCTACCTACATTCTAACAGCTTAAGTAACAAGATGGATAATTCCTTACTGGTTGTAAGAGATATTAACCATAAATACATTGTAGTAGAAAGGAGTATAGGAATAAATGAGAAGAATCTTTATTGTTATTAATGGTGCTTCAAGGGGTTCTTGGGGTGAACAGATGTGGCAAGATGTTATCCAGTCCCCCAAATATAACGCGTTTTTTTTGCCGTCGCCAATAAAATTAAACAATAAGTTATTGTATCTTTTATTCAAAATTCATAATTCCAATACTATTAATATGAAGTTTTCATTACCGTTTAAGAACGTATGGGATTCATTTAGTGTTTTCCCTGGTATATTGGATCGGAATGATGAAAATTATATTGTTTTTCAAACAGGAATAAAGTTATCGGACCAACTAATAAATCTTCTAAAAAAAGACTATAACTGTAAAATAGCTTTATATATGCCTGACACTATTAAAACAATATTTAAAACAAATAATAAAAAGAAAATTATTCGTTTTTTGAAAAACAAACAAGTAGATTATGTTTATTCATTTGATAAACATGATTGCGTAAGATTTGGTTTTAAATTTTATGATTTTTACTCGAAAACTAATCTTAGCCCGGCAATTTTAAAATATGATGCATGCTATGTTGGAAACTGCAGACAAAAAGATCGAATAGAGATTATTAATTATATCGCAGATAATATAAAAAATGGATTCTACTCGTTGACGGGATTAAACAATAAGGATATGACATCACCTATTATTCTTAGGAATAAATACATGACTTATCAAGAATACTTGAATCATGTGAATGAGTCCAGGTGTATTGTAGATATTGTTAATTTTGGTCAAGACGGGTTAACGCTTAGAGCTAAAGAAGCTATTGTATATAATAAGAAACTACTTACTAATAACAGCAGTATTTTATCTTCGGAATATTATGATACACGATATATTCAAATTTTTAAAGACATTCAAGATATAGATTTCCAATGGATTTATGAAAATACTGATGTGGAATATAACTATAAGGGAGATTTCTCCCCAACCAGGATTATTGAAGATATGTTGGACGAAAAAAGATGAACAATTGTGAACTTCCATGAAAATTAACTCTCGTTCAAATAAAATGGCTTATTTATGCACTTTATGAATATTTTGGAGTAATTATATGAGAGTTAATTACTTTTCGAGATTAACACTTAAAACAGTTGCACATCCTTTATTTATAAAGATTCCTTTCAATCGAGAGATAATTCTACAGGAAGTTCAGAATAATAGAGCCTTTTATGGTGTTATTGAGTGTTTGTAATTTGCATAGTTTTCTATTAAATTAAAGGAACTCTGTATTTATGGAAAGTGGAATATATGTAAAACAGGCACCCTGTTTGAACTGTTGATAAATAATGTACACATTCTTTATGCGCAAATATAAATAGAGGAGTTCAAAACGATTCTACATTAAAGAGTGTTCCATTATTTAGGATTTAGAAAAAGCATTGGAATACAGATAAGAAAATTGGGGGAATAATGATCGAATGAGAAATATATTGATATGTGTTGATTCTGTTTTTCAGTATATTATAGCAGCAAGTTTGCGTAATACAATTTACAAAGAAGATAAAGTTGATTTGATTATTTATAATAGTTTTGGAAATGCTGCTTCTCTGTATAGGGAGTCAAACAATCTGGATTATTACCGTAAAGTATTTTTAGCAGATACTCCATTAACGTTTTGTGGGAAAAAGTATGCATTTAAAGAAAAACTTCCGAAGTACTTTATTTATTTAGCATCATTAATAGCACCTAAGAATACTTGTAGAAGTATTCTAAATGAAGAGTTTGATTGTAAATATGATCATATGATTTTTAATGGAGATGGCGCATTACCAGAATGTATTTTTAATTCTTGTTTAAAAGATAATCCTAAATTAATTTGTTATAGAATTGAAGATGGTTACTTTAGCTATATGAAGATATTTGGCAAAGAAAAAGGGAGAGCTAGAGTATTATTTGAAAGTACAATGCACCATATGTTTAGAACAAAGAATATTCGAAACTACATTAGAGGTTACTACTTGTCTGAACCTGATTTGAAACAGGTTGAGTATCCATACCCAGCAATTAGAATTTCAAAATTCAGTAGAGATAATATTGAATTAATAAAGTTTTTAAACAAAGTATTTGATTATGATCCATCTAATAATAGGGAATTTGATGGGAAAGTTATATATTTCGAGGATGGTGCTTCATTCTTTGATGGTAGTGATGAAGAGATAAGTATAATGCAAGAAATAATAAAAACAATCCCATCGAAAGATATACTGGTTAAACGCCACCCAAGAAGAATTGAAGATAGATTTGCACCTATGGGGATTTCTTGTTGTACAGTTAATAGTGTCCCGTGGGAACTAATACAATTGAATGGACATTTTGATGGCCAGACATTAATCAGTTCCTGTTCTGGAACGCTTTATAACTCAGATATTTATTTCGGTGATAAGTGTAAAAAAATATTTACTTATAGAATGATGAAAAATCCACCGTTTATTACTAAAGAAGAACACTTCGAAGATTTTTTAACTAAGTTCAGAGAGGTGTTTGGTGCAACCAGTATTTTAACACCCAATAGTAATAGTGAATTTGTCAGTGTGATTAAGTAGTAACGGGTAATATGTGATCTTTGAACATATAGCAGGAGGAAAACAAAAATGAAAACAGTAGCTTTAATACCAATTAAACTAGGAAGCAAGCGAGTTCCAGGAAAGAATATCAAACCGTTCTTTGATGGAACACCGCTAATGCATTTTATCCAGAAGGCTTGCTTGGAAGCAAAGAACATTGATGAGGTTTATATATATTGTTCAGATGATGCAGTTCAGGAGTATGTGTTACCTGGCGTTAAGTATTTGAAAAGACCTGAATATTTGGATGGTGATAATATCAATGCAAATGATTTCATTAGAGAGTTCATTAACACGGTTGATGCAGATATTTATGTGAATGCACATACAACCTCTCCATTTGCAAAGGTATCAACTATTGAAGAATGCGTTGACAAAGTGGCAAGTGGTGAGTATGACTCTGCATTTTGTGCGGAGGCTCTTAGAACGTTTATGTGGGAAAATGGGAAGCCGATTAACTTTGATCCAGATCATTTTCCACGTACCCAAGATCTACCATTGATTTATGGAGAAACTTCAATTGCGTATGTGTTCACTAAGGATTCATTCTTAAAACACAACAGAAGATTGGGTTCTCATCCTTACATTAAAGAAGTGGATAAGATTGAGGCAATGGATATTGACTACCCAGAAGACTTTGCTATATGTGATGCGATTTATAAGGAGATGTTAAAAAAATGAGTGTTCAAATAACAGATTGTACTATTAGGGATGGTGGTTACCTGTTTGGTAAAAATTCCAAACCCGAATTTGTGCGAGGTATTATGAAAGGCCTTGCGGATGCAGGAATTGACTTTGTTGAGACTGGCTTTCTTCAGACAAATGTGACTGGCGAAACTTTGGTATATAAGGATTCGGTTGATGCAAGAAAGTACTTACCAGAAGATAGAAAGACAACTCAGTTTTTAGGATTCTGTGATAACAGTAGATATTCGTTGGATAAACTTGATGATTATGATGGAAAGTCATTCAAATGGTTGAGAATTTCAATTGCACAACATGAGATTGATGCGTCCCTCGAATTCTGTGCAGGCGCAATGAAGAAGGGGTATCTGGTTCAGTTCAATCCAATGGATTCCATCAGTTATACTGATGAAGCAAGAGCTGCATTGGTAGAAAAGGTGAATAAAGTAAAGCCTGCTTCTTTCTCTATCGTTGATACTTTTGGTGCTATGGATATGTGTGACCTGGTCCATATCTTTAAGCAGGTAGATAGTTTACTTGATAAAGAAATAAAGATTGGTCTTCATTCTCACGACAACCTTGGTCTTTCTTGCGCATTGGCTGAAAGAATGATTGAACTGGCCGAAGAAAGTGGACGAGATATTATTGTTGATGGTTCATTGTTTGGAATGGGTAGAGGAGCCGGGAACGCTAAGACAGAACTGTTGGCGGATTATATCAATAAACATTGTAACGGGCACTATGACCTTCAGAAGCTTTTGTTAACAATTGATACATACATTACACCGGTATTAGGGGAAATACATTGGGGATATGACCTTCCGATGTACGTATGCGGAACAAAACATTCCCACGTTGATAATGTCTACCATCTTAAGAAGGCTTATGCTTGTACGGCTAATGAAATGTACGATTTAGTTGAGGCATTGAGTCCACAACAGAGAACTCGCTACGGTACAGGCTATTCAAAGACAGACTTTTCAACATTGGATGGAATATATGAAAACTATAAGAAAGGTAAAATGTAATGAATTGTGCAGAATATTTAGTTGACTTCCTCATTAAAAAAGGTGTCACTGATGTGTTCGGTTATTCAGGTGGATATATCGTTCCATTCATTGACGCTCTTTATGCCAGAAAAGATGAGATTCATGTTCATGTTTGCTATAATGAGCAAGGTTGTGCATACGCTGCCGGTGGATTTGCAAGAACCAGTGGAAAACTTGGAGTATATTTCACCACTTCCGGTCCTGGTGCAGTCAACTCGTTTGGTGGATTAGCTGATTGCTGGTTCGATGGTGTACCTATTATGGCAATAACCGGCAATGTTCCGACAAATGAGCAGAGAGGTTTTTCCGGGGTCCGTCAGAATGGATTCCAGGAGATGGAAATTGTTTCTATGACAAAACACATTACAAAATACTCAGTTTCTCCGAATAAAGCTGAAGCATTCCCCGAAATCGTGTCTCGTGCGTATAAGTTAGCAACTACAGGCAGAAAAGGAGGTGTTCTCATTGATTTTCCATTTGACATCCAGAAAACCAGTGTTGATTGTAGGTAATGGTGCTCGTTCAGCTGAGATTTCCGAACTGATTTATAAGTTTATCAACAAGACACATATTCCAGTTCTTACCAGCATGAACACTGTAGATATGGTTCAGGACAAATACAGAATTGGCTTTATCGGCACTTACGGAAACAGAATATCAAATATGATTCTAAACGAATGCGATCTTGTTATATCTGTTGGTGCAAGATTAGGCCTTCGGCAGATTGGGCATAAGAAAGAACTTTTTGCTCCTAAAGCTAAACTTGTCCGATGCGATGTCGATCAGTATGAACTGGCAAGAGAAATCAAGCCTGATGAAGAGGATTATAACCTAGACGCAAAAGCGTTTATGGAACAGTTAATTGCTGAGGACATTCCAGACTATAGCGAATGGTGGAATAAATGCCACGAAGCAAAAAAAGTTCTTGAAGGCTATGATGATACTGATGGAAATAAGCTGATTGACAAGATTGCTCAGGTACTTCCTGAAAATCCTATCGTAACCGTAGATATAGGACAGACTGTTTGCTGGACTGCACAATCATTGTGGCTTAAAGGTACTAAAGGTAGAATTATTATCGGTGGTAGCTATGGCGCGATGGGAGTAGGACTTCCTTATGCAATAGGAGCATCAATATCTACAGGAAACGGAATTGTTTACTGTATCACCGGTGATGGTGGATTACAGATGAATATACAGGAGCTTGAAACAGTTAAAAGAGAAAAGCTTCCGATTAAAATATTGGTTGTTAATAATAAAGAACTTGGTAAAATTAGTGAGATTCAGCACGGATCTTATGGAGACAGATTTTGCATCACCACTGAGGAGAGTGGCTATTCAGTTCCTGATTTTGAACGTGTAGCGACTGCTTATGGAATTAAAGCGGCAACATTAGACAGTTATGAAGAACTTGATGAATACAAAGATTGGCTTGAAGATAAAGAACCTTGTCTTTTAAACATTCTGCTTCCTTCACTTACGCTTCTGATTCCAAAAATCAAATGGGAGACATGCACAATTAAACCAGATTTGGACGAAGCCACATTAGAAAAGGTAAATGCACTTATCGGAGTGTAAGGTGACTATATGATTAAGTACTTGATATTAGATGTCGATGGAACATTGACAGATGGAAAGATATATATGGGGCCAAATGGTGAAGCTATGAAGGCATTCTCTATTAAGGATGGCTATGTTAGTAATTTTATACTGAAACCTGTCGGCATCGTTCCGGTAATTATCACCGCAAGAAATAGCTCGATTGTTCAACATAGATGCGATGAGCTTGGTATTACCGAAGTGTATCAAGGAAAAATGGATAAGCTAGTAGCCCTGAAGGAGATTGTCGGAGAAGAAAATATTGGAGCCTGTGCTTATTTTGGAGATGATATTCTTGATCTTAAGTGCATGGCTCCAATCCAGGAAGCCGGAGGTATAGTTGGCTGTCCGTGTGACGCAGTAAAAGAGATAAGGGCTATCGCTGATTATGTTTGCATAAGTAAAGCTGGCGAAGGTGCTTTACGTGAATTTGCTGAATGGCTTATTGAACCTAAAGTCGATGAAGAAGATATTAACAGAAGGGTTAACGCAGCTATTGAGTATTTGACACAGTTGAATGTGACTGAAGAGGATGCTGGAAAAAAAGTTATTGTTAACGATAAATTCTTTTATTCCGTTCAATCATATGATACAAAGTCTGCTGATGAATGCAAACTGGAATCTCACAGAAAATACATAGATATACAAATTATGGTCGCTGGAGAAGAAAGTATGGAGGTTGTGGATATCTCCAAATTGTTCGTTAAAGAAGAATATGACGAAGAGAAAGATGTAATGTTTTGGCAGGTACCTAAGAGAATGGCGAAGATCACTTTACGAACAGGCGATCGTATTGTTTTATATCCTGAAAATGCACACAGGGGTGCGGCTTCTATCAAAGAGTCAAGCCATGTTCTTAAAATAGTAGGAAAGGTTGCGATTGATTAGCTGTACCGGGTCATTCATATTGTCACAAATACCAAATATGAAGTCTCCATTTTCCCTTTGCTAATGATTCATAATTAATTTAGATGGTCACTTTGCCATGATGAATTCTCCGTTTTGGTTTTGATAGGCGGATTGGAAGTGTCAGAAAAGATAGTGTTAAACCCTGTCACCAATCTCCCAATTTTCGCCTAATCCAGTCTTCCAAATTATTGCCCTCCTAAAGAATTGCAGCCGAAGCAGGTGGAGTAGTGTAGGGTGTAAGCGGGATTGGAGGATATGGAGGATATGTAGAAAGTAGTAGCGATATGTAGTTAATGCTGACTTGGCTTTCAACGCAGTGTGGTTATGACACGTGTGGACACAATAAGATGTTTGCCCCAAAGAGTAAAACACTTGCAAAACATCTAGCGGGTGTGACGTATGCTCTTAATATGTAAGAAACCCTTGCAAATATCAATCGGTAAAGTAAAATAAGGTCGTGTAGGGACAAACCTATCCCTGCACGGTAGCTGCTCGAAACTTTGCACACCTCTACGCGGTGAGTAGCAGGCAACGCAGTAATGATGTACTGTGGCTAAGATGTGAATAGTAGAAAAGTATATTGGTTTAGTTTAAGATTGAATCAAGTTAAAGGAATGAAGAGTATTCGGGCTGTATGGGGGAATCAGTTTGGACAAAATAGAACTTTACTATGATCATTATAAAGAAACATTCGAGTTAAGCAAACGGCCCAGCACCTGATCTCCCGGACTCAGAATGAGAATAATCCCATATCTTAATTCGGTAAATACCCCTACCTGAACTGATCTCCTGAATTCGAAGTGAGAAAAATCACTACTTTGAATTCAGTTTTTCTTTACTAATTTTCTATAATATATATTCATATGCATCTGTGTTTACTATAAACATTCTTTGAGTTCAGTATTTTTCAAATCTATACTGAATTTAAAGTGAGAAAAATACAGGGATTGGATTCAGTAAAAAGGGGGAAATGGAAGTCTGTCAGCTTTATGACTTCTCATTTCCCTTACTGTTTACATTGTCATTTTATGATAGACTGCATCCCTTAACATTGAACTATCAATTCTGATATTTGGAAGCTTTGTAACATCAATGTACTGGTCTTCCTTGATATCCTCAGATGATTCTGTAAGGTTTTTCAGATGTATATTTTCTTCTTTATCTTCTTTATCAGGTTTAATCGCAAAGAAGGTTTGTGACTTTTCCTGATGATAGTGGGGAACACGTCCATTTTCTTTATTCAGTTTTCCATCATCTTCCATATCTCTTCTCGTACTTCTGGATGGTCTTTCAACCACTCCATCATTTTATGATCGGCGGGGAAAAACTTATTTCTTTCCTCACCATGGAGCAGCCATTCAACTCCAACTTCTAAGGCTTCTCCTATATTAGCAGCTCTTTTCTCCGCCAGTTTATTTGTGCCGTTTTCTATTAGGCATAGCTGAGAATCAGATAGACCGACAAGATCCGATAACTCCTTCAGAGTGAGTCCTTTTTCCGATCTTGCTTGTTTTAGTCTTTTCCCGACCTGTTTCATTTCTTCTTCTGGGCTCACCACACTTACCGCATCCTCTATATCCATTTCTCCGGTGAAAAAGGCGGGATTAACGTGGAAGGTTGAGCAGATTTTCTGCAAAAACTCATCACTAAGTACAACCTTTCCAGCTTCTATTCTTGCCATCTGTGAAGGGGATATGTCGAGCGCTCTTGCAAAAGATGCTCTGGAAAGTCCAAGTTTATTTTTGAGCTCAACTATTTTCTTGTTCATTCACTTTCTCCTCGTCCATCATCTTCCATATCTCTTCTCGTATTTCAGGGTGTTTCCATAGCCACTTGGCCATTTTTCCATTGAGGGGGAAATACTTCTTCTCCTCATCTCCATAAAGAAGCCATTCAACTCCAACGTGAAATGCTTCTCCTATATCAGCAGCTCTTTTTTCATTGAGCATATATTCACCATTTTCGATGAGGCTTAATTGAGAATACGATAATCCGACTAATGCTGACAACTCCTTCAGTGTCAGTCCTTTTTCTATTCTCAGCTGCTTTACTCGGTTTCCAACCTGTTTCTTTTTCTCTTCTGGACTCACCACAGTTACAGCATCATCTATGTCTACTTCTCCAGTGAAATAGGCAGGGTTGACGTGGTAGGTTGAGCAGATCTTCTGAATAAATTCATCATCAGGGATAACTGTTCCAATCTCCATTCTCTTCATTTGGGTTGCCGAAGAACCGAGATCTTTAGCAAATGCTACTCTGGAAAGTCCAAGTTTATTTCTGAGCTCAACTATTTTCTTGTTCATACACGTTCTCTTCCTTAGTTCCAATATCATAACACACCAAACCAAAAATAGAAGAAGAGAAGAACCAAAAGAATGACAGAAAACAACTCATCAGTACAATAGCTGATGGGCATTTTTATTTACTTCACAAGTTATACATAACTAACCAAAAAAGAACCGAGATATGGTGAAGAAAAAGCGTCGATATTGTGGTAATTTATATCGTTTAAGAACAAGAGGTATTATCTAGGTTCTTTTGATGATAAAAACGATGCTGCCAAGGTGAGAAAGAAGGCTGAAGATGTCATGTTTGGGGAATTCCTCGACTATTATGAATCTGAGCTAAAAGAAAAACACGAAGAGGAAGTGGAGAAACTGAAAGAGAAGTACATTGCTGAACTTCGGGAATTCGCAAAAGAGGTAAAAGGAAAATAAAAGAAAAAGCCAAGGAACGCAATGCGTCCAAAAAAATTACACCAATCCCGTTAAAAAATAAATAATGTAGAAAAGTAAAAACAACAAGAGTAAAGTTATTGATATGAAAGATAAAATAGCTCAATTGCGTCATAATCTTAATCTCTCCCTTGTTGCTTTTTCCAAGCTATTAGGGTGCTCACCAACTCAAATCAAGAGAATGGAAATCGGTACAGTCATACCAAGTGAAGATATTCTGGAAAGAATCTGTGATAGATTTAAAGTTGATAGAAGATACTTCACTGGTGAATTGAAACTGGAAGACGCGGTGCAAATTAAGAGCAAGGAAGAAAAGTGTATAGAAATCGGAAAAAGGCTAAGAGAGATAAGGAAGGATAAGAAGTTGACAATAGTTCAACTTGGCGAATTATGCCATACCTCCGAATCCCGACTGTCTGAAATCGAAACCGGTAAAAGACGATTATGTGAACCTACAGCTAAAAGAATAGCCAAGGCCTTAAAGGTTGGATCGGAATGGCTTCTCACTGGAGAAGAAAAGAATAAAGACTATCCCGTCGATGATGATATGGTGGAATGGCTCAAAAACCATGAAGAAGTCAGAAAAGAGATTAGGGCATTAATGGATAAAGAGGAGGATTAGTTCCTCCTTTTCAATTCTGCGTTCTCGACCATCAGCTGTATGAGCTGTTCCTTCATTTTTCGGATCACCTTATCCTGTCTACTATTTTCCTCTTCCAGGTCCTTAACCAACTTCTTCAACTCATTATTCTCTTTGTCCAGTTCATAGTTGGCTTTACGGATTAGACGGTTCTCTTTGCTTATCCTGCTTTCCTTTTCGTTCATGTCATTATTATACCAAAGAAGGAAAGTAGAAAAGGGCGGCATAGAAGAAATAGAAAAGTGGATATCCAGAAATAGAAGCGGTAATATAAGAAAAAGGAGATAAAGGATGAGGATAAGAATAGTAAAGTGCATAGCGCTTATCATATCCGCTGGAGTACTTATTTACTCCATCATTACAACATACGGTGATGTAGTCAGTGTGGTTGGGGTTTTACTTTTGGTGCTTATTTTAGGCAAGCTGTATCAAACAATAGAGGGGATGCATGTTCTTAAGATAAGAGACGAGCTTAATGAAGAATTCAGAAAAGCGGGTAGTCCTTGTTATTACGAATGTGAATACCTTGATTGGCATTATGTGGAAGAGTATGATCTTATTCCTAGTGAAGAAGCCATTAAGTTCATGAGGGAGAAACAAAAAAAGTTTAGAGAATACATTGCAGCTGGTGGTGATCCGAAAATGATAAAGAATATATACGATATTAAATAGAAACCCTGCTGGGATTGGAGGCAAGTAGCGCCTTCTTTCCTGGCAGGGTATTTTTGCGTTTTATGGGATATTGACAGCGGGTGTATTATAGAAGAAAAGGACCAAGGAGTTTATTTTCCCTGGCCCAAATCGTCAATTAGTTAAATAATTGTGGGCAAACTGAAGTGCTTCTTTCACTTTACGATATCCGGAAGTATTCTCTTCCAAACCAAGCTTCTGGATAATCTCTTTTTTGCTGTAGCCTTCAATGGTAAAACGGATAATGGACGGATAGTATGGAGATACTTTTCCTGCGGCTTCAAGCAATTCATGATAAAGAAGTCTAACCTCCGCTTCTCCAGAGACAGACTTTCCCTCAAAGCCTTCTTCAACCAGATCTTCGTAAGATGTGAAACAATTCTTCTCTCTGATATCCTTGAGATATGGGTTTTCATTTTCAGAAACTTCAGGCTTGTCCGGATACAGTCTTCTCTTACAGGAACCGCAACTGTTTCTAGAAGGGCATGGAAGCCCATCTTCAAGCTTGCAACGTGAGAACTTTTCCTTGTAAGAATATTCGCCGCAATCATTGAAATAGAAGTTTACCTGATTACGGAACGAAACCTTCATGTAATTTTCGAAGTCCTCTTCAGGCACTTCAATGAAAGCCACTAAATGGGGCTTGCCACCGTGGTTCTTACTTTTGAAAGTTTCCATGTTTTTAGGGTCCATTCCCATAGAAATACTGACAGCTCTGTCTTCTATTACCATAGGAGCAATTTTCATGCCCTTGCTAAGTGGCATGTTGTTGTAAAGTTTCTTGTCACTAAAATCGAATGTTTTCATAAGTCCCTCTTTCTAGGGAGAGACCCATGAAAGTTGTTGACCAATCCTGCATAGATTTCTCCCTTGCTAAATTGGTCAGCTCTCAAACTATCTGACTTTTTTATGAGCATGCCGCCGCTATTTGAGAGAGCGGAGCTACCGCAGCTTTGCAGCATACTATTTGTACCCTCGTGCACAGAGGGGTTCTCATCCTTGATCAGGGGATGAGGAGATGGTTTATCCATCTACACTTTCTACCTTGCTGTAGATAGTGTTTCAGTCAATATATTTTGTAAAAAATTATTTTTTTCATCTAAAATGACAAAAAATGATATATATTACAGTAAAAAAGCCCTGATAAATGGGCAAAATGCTATAATTTTTTTATATATAAGCTCTTTGTTATCATTTTGTTTTGCTAACATCTGACTCTCCACTTTGAAACAGTGGTTTACAACGTTGTTAACAGTGTTAATAGTGACAACAAGGAATACGAAAGGGGAATTTTTATGGTAGATACTACTTATTTCAAACTTTGTGGTGGTTTGTTTTTTAACACGGTATTGATTTGCAGAAGGGCAAGAACTAGCGCAAGAGAAACGAGGTTTAAAGGAAGTGATGGGCTGAACGAGCCGGCTGTTTTAGGGGGTCTTATAGAAGTTTTCAATCCAAGTTACGAACATCCATCCAATAGGTCGTTATCTACAAACACAACCAGATATAAAAAATGCGCAATCTCGAATGGTGCATATCTGCCATTTAACGATCATGCTGCAATCGAGGCATTTAATAATTCAGTGCTTACAAATTATTCAGAGCCGCTGTCTAAAATGACTATGTTTTGTAACAGTTTCCTGGATAGGGCAACCAGAATGGGAAGGGTTCAAACTTGTGTTAAAATTTTATTAGATATAATCGCAGCTGACGAAAGCATAGGAATCGACCAGAAATTCTATGTTATGCCTGATGGCTCTCCATTAACGAAGAAGGACCTTTCGTCCATTTCTCATCTTTTTTGGCAACCTTTTTTGTTAGGCGTTTGGCATTTTATTGTTGTTAACAGGCCAACTAACGATCTTGGCGGACGCTCAATTGATGATTTTATTGAAAAATACTGTTTGAGAGAAGATTATCCTTATGTTTTTCGCGCAGGATACTCTGTAACCATTGATAACTATATTTCGGACAACTCTGATAATTCTAAATCCAGTAGTGGCAACGCGGATGAGCTATATGACTACTCTGAATATTTAATAAAAACAAAAAACAAGTATTCAGAGATTAAAACACTGCTCTACAACGAAGCGCCACATAAGTTTTATGACTTCTATGTTTGCAACAACATAGGACGTAAAGGCCCTAATTATTCGGATCATTATCTTCCTGCGAATGTTATGAAATTGGTTGCGAGAGGTACTAAAAGAATAATCCTTACGGGTACTGGCGGTCTTGGGAAATCAATGATGATGCGCCATCTGCTTTTAAGCGCAATTGATGAGTATGAAACAACTAAAATTGTTCCACTGTTTATTCCGTTAAAAAACTACACCGATGATTGCGACACAATACTTGATTACATATTTAGTTGCACAAGCGCTATATGTGATATAAAAAAAGAACAGCTTGTTTACTCTTTGAAATTCGGAAGTATATCCCTTCTGTTAGATGGTCTTGATGAAATAAGAATTGAGCTAATTAACAAATTTCAAAAAAGGCTAGAGGAGTTCATCGATGAATATCCTAACGTCATTATTGTAATTTCGTCGAGACCTTTCCAAGATTTTATTGGTTTCAATAGGTTTTCTGTTCTTGAGGTAAAACCATTCACAAAGATGCAGGCTTTAGAATTGATTGATAGATTAGAATTTAGGCCGGATGAACCTGATTTTAAAGAAAAGTTTAGATATGAGTTAGAAAATAACCTATACGATTCACATAGAGAGTTTTGTACAAACCCGCTGCTATTAACCATAATGCTGATGACCTTTGAACAGTTTGCCGAAATACCATCAAAGATGCATATTTTCTACAGAGAAGCATATCTTGCGCTTGCTCAAAAACATGATGCGAGCAAAGGAGGCTTCAAGAGGACATTAAGTAGTGGATTATCTGTTGAAAGATTCTCAGATTTCTTGTCTGAATTTTGCATGCGTACGTATCATGATGAGAAATTTGAATTTACACATGAGGAATTTGTAAAATATTTTAATAGCCTGAAAGAACTAAAGAAGAATCCAACAGAGAGTGTTACTGCACAAAGTTTCTTATATGATTTGCTTTCTGGAATGTGCTTGCTATATTACGAAGGCAGCAAATATCATTTTACCCATCGATCTTTCCAGGAATATTTTTGCGCATTATTCTTTTCAAAGCAAAAGGATAAAACTTTAGGCGCAATTGGCGATTTCTTCGAATCTAGAAAAAGAAGGATGAGAGGGGACAAGACATTCAGTATGCTCTATGACATGATCCCTGATCACGTAGAAGAATATATAATCCTGCCCTATTTGGAAAAAGTAATCGAGAAATGCAGACAGCAAAATGGTTATTGGACTTATCTGCTGGACAACTATAAAGCCATAGGATATGAGCATGGCGAAACAAACAGATATTATGTTAATGAACCTGATTCGTTTTTAATGAATTTTATTGTTTTGAATCTGTTGCCTAACAGGCCAGGAACTGAGGTTGAGCTGCCTTTCTATGGTGGGTTTGTGGAGGAAACAATTTGCCTTGTTCAATTCCCTAATGGAAACACAGAATATGTCGACAAAAGTGAACTGGACTCATATGACGTAGAAAGAATTGATATCCTCGACGACGAAGTAGGTTTTATGCTTTCTGCGATTGTAGAAGAGATATTGGATGACAAAGATAACTACGAAGATATGATAGAGGCACTGGACAATGATAATTATGAACTCAAATCTGAATATAATGCAATCTTACAGTATTACGAGGATTTGAAAGCAAAACTCATTCCATTGAGTGATGACTTCTTTGATATTTTCTAATAACAAAAGCCAGGGAGTGTAGTAGCTCTCTGGCCTTTTTTGGTGCTTAATCTTTTTTGTAGTGGTCGGCAGTAAAGCCATCCGCCCTTAAATACAACCCTTCGATCCAAGGTGGGGTCTGCGACATTCTTTCACATATATCTTCCAGTTTTGTTTCCGGAGGACACTCTATGATGAGCTCATCATGTACGTGAGCGACGATTCTCTCGTTTCTTAGATTCTTCATGGCATAGCATAAGATGTCTCTGGAAATAGCCTGGATGATATTTTCGACAAACTTTGGTCCATAGCTTTCCAGCAATTCCCATTTCTTAGTCGCGCCAACACCCATGTACTGAATGGATTCTCCGCCAAACTTATTCTGACCAATGCGTGGCTCAACATAGGAAAGTTTTCTTCCAGAAGGGAGCTGGATGAACATGTGGGAACCGGCATATTGGAAAGATATACTCCCAAGTTTGGTGGTTGTCTGTTCCTTGATGGCTTTCTTTATCATGCTGTCAACGTTCCACCAGAAACGGACGATTTGAGGATTAGCTTGTCTCCAAGCATCGACAAGCGGTTGTAGTTCTTCTTCCTGAAGTCCCATGGAAAGAGCACCCATCGCTTTCAAAGCCCCAGCTCCGCCGCCATAACCAAGGGCCAGTTCAGCAATCTTACCTTTCTGTCTCAGATGACCATTTATACCATGCTTTTCAACGGGCACCTTAAACATCTGACTTGCACTGGCGCAATAGATATCTCCACCGTTTTTAAATACTTCAATACGCCACTGCTCTCCGGCTAAGAAGGAGAGGACTCTGGCTTCGATTGCGCTAAAGTCAGCAACGTAATATCTATAACCTGGCGCGGGAATAAAGGCAGTTCGGATAAGCTGTGAGAGGGTATCGGGGATATCATCATAGAGCATTTCCATAGCCTCAAAGTTTCCGGCTTTCACCAGTGCGCGGGCTTCATCCAGGTCAGGAAGATGGTTCTGGGGTAAATTCTGTAATTGAACCAGACGGCCACTGAAGCGCCCCGTGCGGTTGGCTCCGTAGAATTGAAACATACCTCTTGCACGATTATCGTTACCTGCAGCGTTTTCCATTGCGTGATATTTCTTCACACTGGATTTTGCCAGCTGTTGTCTGAGTTGCAGAACCTTTTTCACATCGCCTGTTGTACTTGGCAGGATAGCCGCCACATCTTTTTTACCGAGGCTTTCCATCTCCATGCCGCTTTTGCCAAGCCATTCTCTGAGCTGCTGCACGGAGTTCGGGTTCTCCAATTCGGTAATCTTCTGCATGGTGCTAACAAGCACATCTCTTGTTCTTTTATCCAGCCTAATGGCATTTTCAACCATCTGCATATCGACAAGGATTCCTCTGTCATTGATTTCCTGGTCGATATGATATTCATCCCACACTGAATCCGGCACCGGGTTGAAGGAGAGCTTGTCATGAATCTGAAGCTCTACTTCTACATCTCGTTTGTTGTAGGAAACAAACAGCTCCCATTTTTCTTTGGCATGCACTGGCAGGTTTCTGGTTCTACCACCATTTGTTTTGGTTGGATTGCATGGAACACAGAAATATCTGATCAGTTCTTTACCTTCTTCAAGTTTCTGTTTTTCTAGTCCAAGAGCTGCTCCTGCATCTTTTAAGGAAAGAGGGTAGCCACAATACGCCGCCCATACCAAGGTACATCGCCATGAATAGGGAGAAAGATAGCGAGAGGAAATTAAAGAAGGGTAGTGGCGATGAAGATATGTGGAAAGACACACACGTTCAAATACTGCGTTGTAGGCTGTCTTCAATACATTCTCATCAACGATCATTTCCAGAACATCTTCTGGAATCTTTTCTCCTTGCGCCATATCAATTACCTGAACTTCGCCACCATCGATAGAGTAACCAAAGAGGAGAATTTCAAAGTTAGGAGATTGCGCATACTTGTATGCTCCGCACTTGGCAATATCTATATCTGAGAAGGTTTCTAAGTCTATAGATAATGTTTTCATTTGTTCATTCCCTCCCATTCTGTATCTTTCATTGCTGCCATCTTCCAACCGATTCCCTCAAGCTCAGTGGCACGGTCATAGGATTCGATGTCCTGTGATGTACGTGTCACAGCGTTTGAAAGTCCATAAAGAGACAGGTCACCACCTTCAATCAAATAACGTAAGACGCTACTCTGTTCATCACCACTCAAACCAAAGCTGTTTGAAGAGAGTTCCACAACTTTTTGTATATCCCCAGTAATTTTCATACCGGTAGTTGCGCGTAATCTATCAACAACCATGGAGAAACGATTCTCCTCGATTGCAGCAAGGGCCACGTCCTTGAGCTTCATAAGGAATGCCTTGTCCTCAGCTTCCAGAGTTTCATCAGAATACAAAGAGAAGTCTTCCATCAGCTGATTCTGTCTTCCGACATGATTCTTTCTCTGCCCCATGTCACAGACAATCATTCCATTTGTGCACGCAAGACGATATACAAGAGGCTGAACAGAGACAGCACCAAGACCAACCTCAGAGTTGGAGATTACAACACCAGCCTGAACCACGTCACCTTTGGAGACCTCCATTTCCAATCTCTGATTGACAATCTTGATATACATACGATGCTCGGTCACTTCACAGCTCTCCACTCGATACCCGCCACCAGCGAACAGGGGAAGTACAGCATTGGCAATTTCCATGTTGTCTCTTCT
>SAAB01000113.1 GCA_009929615.1 Clostridia bacterium
AGTGTTCCACTATCCTCCCCATGCTCCTTGTCACTTATTCACCATATCAGTTCATTATAAAAATCTTAGATTTTTGTCTTGACAACTGAGCCACTATAATGAAACCCACAATCTGATAATACATCCATCATGTTCCCCCATTCTTGGGCAGACATAAAAGAATAAAGCATTGCACCCTTTACTGCCACCGTTGCTACATTAGAAAAGGCTTTGAATAAGAAGTCGTGAAAATCATCTTTACTCATAGCATCATTTAAAATACTTCGTTTTCGCCAACTGGGGTGTTGGGTTGCACCATAGTCCACGTTATAAGGTGGGTCAGTGCAAATGAGTTTAATTTCCGCATCACCTACTAAGCTTTTTATATCATCTAAAGAAGTACTGTCTCCACACAGTAATCTGTGCTTTCCCAGTAGCCAAATGTCACCCCTCTTGGACACAGGATTTTCTGGAAGTTCTATTTCGAATTCATCATCTTTGGAATCGTCTTTGTCTTGGGTTTCCAAATATTCATCCCATAACTTTTCTGCTTCAGATAAATCAAAGCCGGTAAATTCAATGTTATAGTTCTCCTGCTGCAATTCATCAAGTAGCTTTGACAAGAGTTTAAAATCCCACTCACCGCTGATTTTATTTAAAGCAACATTTAATGCTTTTTCTTTTGTCTTATCAACATCTACGACAACACATTCTACCTCTGTATAACCCAAACTTTGCAACACAGAAAATCTCTGATGTCCACCAATAATGGTCATATCTACATTGACAATGATGGGTTCTACAAAGCCAAACTCGGTAATGCTGTTTTTAATTTTCTCATATTCCTCGTCACCCGCTTTTAATTGTTTTCTGGGATTATAACTTGCTGGAATAAGTTTACTAATTTCAACTTTTCTAAAATCCATCTTACACCTCATCCTCACTTTCCACTGTTGGCACTAAAATTTCTGGTCTGTTGAATAGCTTCTTTATGAATCTCCAAATAACTTTACAACCTTTAACTATTAATTTTCCAATAAATTTCTCCAATCGGTTTATGCATTCCCCTAGAAAAATAAGAATACCGAAAGCATACACTAATATTATTACTCTGATTATGTCCATTACCATTTGCCAAAATAATTGATCCATCAATTTGTCCATATACTCGTCCTCCTTAAAAAATATAATTTTCCCACATAAACTGCCAACCCAAATGAGCTGACAGCACCTATTTCTAATCCAACCATTCTATGTAGCTTACTCTGACTGTTTTATAATTCTATCCCTTACTCGATACATCAGACAAACAAATGGCTTATATTCCAAAAGCTCCTGCTGATATTGCTGTGCTTGATGATAGTTCTCTACAATTTCCGCATTAATCACTTGTACCTTCTCTGTGTTTCCTTTTTCCATAGCGATGCTTATGCTTCTAACCTTTCTAGCTAAGAATGCACCTTTATAATTCTTGATGAATTTCTTCCTGTCATTTATGTCTTTGGCATAAATTGCACCAATCAGACTCATGATGTTTTCTTCCAGAGTATCAAATATCTGTAGGGTGCTGTAGGTATGTAAAAGTTTATCATCACCGAATATTTTTAAAGTAATTACATCAACCGCCTCACCCCCTTCCTCTTTGGCTATATCTTTCAGGATTCTGAAGGTATAACCTTCGTTCTCCATCAACCAATCCTCATTCAACATGTTTTCCAATTCCTGTAACTCTGATTTTTTTGACATATATTTTCCTCCAGTTATTTTGATTTTTTGCAATAAAAAAACCGCGTATCCTTGAATACGCAGCCACCACTTTAAATTTTGAAATTTCGCTCTTGATATTTAGCTAGTTAGATTTTTCATATTCTCTTAAATTTTAATGTACCCAGTTAAGTCTTTCCCATAGAAATTCCTCCTTTGAATGTGCAACAATATCTACTTTAAATTTTGAAATTTCTCACCTTATATTTAGCTAGTTAAATTTTTCGTATTTTCTGAAATTTTAATGTAGTAAAACAATTTCTTCAGCCATTGCATTTAATGGTGCACTCCATCTATCAGCTGGCTTTTCCATCAAATAATTTTGAACCATCGTTTCCAAAGCATCTGTGTTTATTTTACCTGCTAATTCTTGTACATAATCATTGACTTTGCTCTCATACTGATTTGCAGCCAATATTTCATCTCTTATTTTTGCCTCAACAAACCGATGAATATTTGAATGCAGTGTATTCCTCAAAACGTCTTCCTCAGGAACTATTTTCCCACCTGCATACTCTTGAAATTTTTTTTCAAGCCAATCCACCAATTGTAGCGATGTCATTGCATTTAATTCCACACGATGCGTTTGTAACCATTTCTTTGATTCTTTATCCAAATAATCTGCTGATTTGCTATCTGTTTTCTTAACTGTTTCAATTTCTAATCCCATAGCCAACACATCATCAGGATTTAATCCAAGGTCAATTACCTTTATTTTTCTAGCACTACGTGATTTTGTTTCTTCCACCAGTGTTTGATAAATCATAGTGCCTGCTTTATCACAATCATGTATGCAGTAAACTTCCAATTCTTCTTCAGATTCTCCAAGCAAGTCAAGCAAATCCTTGATGGCTCGGCTTGCATATCCTTTGGATGTGATAAGAGCACAATCATATCTCTCTGGAAACTTTACATCTTTCAAGATTTCAAAAATTCCCTCTTTTTCTATGTACAAAATTTTATTAAACATAAACTCTGGTCGTCTATATTCTTCCACACTTAATGTACCCATTGGAATGGTTTCTCCTGTATGAGGAGTATATAAACTTCCTCTGCTATCTCTGTAAATTCCTTTGATATCACCATTTTTACGTTCATAGGCAGTAAGAATTGTATTGAAATAATCATAGGTAAGTTCCTCGCCAATTTCCTCCATAACAAATGGTCTTACTACATAATATAGCTGTCGTTGACTAAAACGGATGACTCCATTGCCACTTGACTTAGTAACTGCCTCCTGTAAATGGTCAAGTACAATTTTCTTTTGAGTAACAGATACTTTTCCTTCAAAAGCCATTTCCTTTTTCATTTGGGATTTATATTTTCTTATCGCTTTTTGTAGTGCTTCATCAATGGTTGCTGTCATCTTAGATAAATCGGGCTCTTTGCCATCTGAAGTAATAGGAACTACCGGTAAGTTCACATTAATAGTTATGTCAATCTCCTCAGAGCAAGCTGCATATAAATCAATGCCCATTCCATAAATGTTTTTCTTTTTCTTGTCTCGAAATAGATGAAGTGATTTGATCGCCGGACTTTTGTTAATTAACAAATTTACTTTGGAATAATTAGATTCTTTGATAAAAACTTCCACTGAAAATGGAACAGTTGCATCATGCCCACCTCTCGAGGAAGGCAATTCAAACTCCCCATGTGCAATACCATAAGCAGTATCTTCCATCTCCCCAATCATTCCAAGTCTGGTTGATTTTACTGGCTTAGAATAC
>SAAB01000114.1 GCA_009929615.1 Clostridia bacterium
TTAAAGCATTACTAGCACCATCAGCTTCCATCTTTAGCAAGTAATCGGTAACTGAACCAACTTCACCTTGTTCGGTGATCAAGATGGGGAGCTGACTTTTAATGCCAGTATTATCTTCTACGATAGTTGCTTTGACTTTAACCGATGACAAGGTTCATTCCTTTATACACGTTAAACATACAATACACTATAATTCTAAAGAGTTTATTGTCAAATAAAAAGGCAGATTTCTCTGCCTTAATACACAATATACATAGTTCAAGGTACTATATATAACTTAAGGGCGTTTTATTTTTGTGTGCTTATTTACCATCCGTTTCATCATCTACTTTCTGAGTCATGATTGGAGGCGGCGCTTCATTATCAATTTTCCTACGGCCTTCATCGCTGAAGAAGATTTTCCAGATAAAGTGCCCGACAAAAAGGATTCCGCATCCTATAATCAGCGCCCAGTCGAAAGTGTCAAATGGTCTGTTAAAATAATCAAACATATAGTTCTCCAGGGTAGAGTTCGTGACTAAGCCCGTTAAACGTTGTGTGGATAATTGCTCCACCAGACCGGGCAATGCAATTCATTGTTTTTTTCAGACCATCCGGCATCTATGAGTAATCTCTTCACAAAAAATGGCTGGTTTCTGAAGATATCTGTAGAAATTGATGTAGCTTTAATGACACTTCCTTTTTCACCAGGTTTTGTTGGTTTCTCGTAACGCGTTATACCGATATGCTGTAGACGTGACCTAATCGCGCCATCTGTCCTATTCATTTTCTTGGCAATCACTTCTATTGAACGATGCTCAGATAGAAGTGTAATTAAAAACTTATAGTTTCCACATACCCATTTGGCTGGTTTTTGTGGTTCTCTTTGGTTCCGTTCAGGCACTGATCTTTCCTTAATTTGTTGTGGTTTTTCACTATCACAATCAATGTCAGTTCTGGCCGGGTAATTTGAAATGGTTTTATCTGGTACGGTTTCATAGATAATTTCATTAAGCACTATATGCTTGCTCCACCAATCTGGGGCGGTAAGGTCGAATCCATCAATGTGCCAGCCGAATTCGATTAGTGGCAGGACATCAAGAAAACGTTTTTTTGATAATTTCGCAGAACTTATTTTTTTATTTAACCATATAACCGTACTAGATGAATCGTCTTCAGCGCCCACGGTAATCATTCCAAGCTCTATAAGTTGCTGAAGAGTGGATTGATGGCTTCTTAAGGTAAGCTCGGCAAGTGCCGTTTTACTGATACCATGTTGTATCGCCTTAAGTAAGACCCGAGTATCGTCAGGAGTCCACGGTTTACCGGTAATGAGGTGTGAAGATGTTTTCTTATGTAGCTGATCAGTATCCTCATCTTCGGGTACTAACAGGCTTGTGTTTCTTGTTCGCCACCATTCTGGAGAGTACAGAACATTTTCACCATTTATGCAGTGTGCTACCCATCCATTATCTAGCAGGGTTTTAAGAGTTATACCTGAAGCTGGTTCAGCCGGTGGCACTCTGATTGAAGAGTTAGGCTTGAGGGTAATTTCGTTAGGCTCGGAGAGATTTTCTCTTATGAGAAGGTATAAATCCAACTCGATACATCTTAACTGGATTATCCTTTCATTGTATCCAAGAATGGACGTAAGCGCTGCAAATGAGTAACCATCCTTAAGCCCTTTTATAAGCTTCAGATCTTCAGCTGGTGACCATGACGGTAATTTCTTCTTCATTCACTTGCCTTAGAGTGAACTAAATATTTCTGATATTACTTGTAAATCAATAATTCTTGAATCGAGAATGGGGGCGTTTTGAGGTGTATAAATCGCACTTAGACTCGACCATTTAGTATCCGTGGTTGAAGAGCTCCTCAACTCCAGCATTTACGACATCCTGGTTTCCAGGGATGTAACGTGGCCAGCCTTCTACCTCTTTGATGTTCTTAACGATAACTCCTTCGAAGCCAAATTGATCTGCCGATATATCAACAATATGGAATTCATCGTTGTTGGAGATCTCACACCAGTAATGACCGAACCCGCCATACATAGTGAATAACCCGCCGTCAGATTTCCCATCGCCACCTCTAATCACAGCTGATAACCCTTTGCTATGTGCCAGACGAGCTAATAGCAGACTGGCAAATAGGCATGTGCCCGTTGTGTCATCGGTATCACAGTCAGCGAGGATACCGTTCAGTAATGCCCGTGCTTCAGTCGCAACATCATTAATGAGGTTTTTCATCAGGGTTACTTATCGCAAATCGGTTTCAGGGGATTCTGCCAGACAGGCCGTAGCGTGACAATTTTTTATGACCCCAATAGGGGGCGAAATTAACGGGTCTTAGAATTTCGTCACCGATGAATGTTGCGTTAATCTTTTTTTATATAAAGAGGAGCTAACCATGAATAAAATGAAGTACAGTGCAGTATTGAATGAATGGAATTTTAAGTATGATTCTGCTGAAAGATTCGGTGACTCACACTTTCTTTATATCCATAATTTCATGAACGATCAGAGCCAGTTACTTGGTATTATCATAGCTGATTTTTTGAAGGTTCCTCAGATAGAACTTCTTCCTATTCAGACCGCCATAGATAACCTTGTAAGGTTATTAAAGGTTCAGACATCCAGGTCGTTAACGTCTGATGAGGGTGTTGATCTTGCTCAATTCCTCACTCAGTACCTCAGACAGACACAATCTTATGCTGCGGTTTCAAGTATGTGTCCGGTTGGTCAAAAGTTGAATTTTTTCCTGAACATCTACCCAAGAAAAGGTAATAAAGAGTTTTCTTTTCGATTATTCGCAATCACCACACTCAATGAAATTACAAGCGTGTCTGAATTTGTTGAAATGGCACATAGTACTCAACAAAGTGATCTGATTAATAATCCTGGTTATTTTGTTTGATTACTAAATAATTCCATATTGAAATCATTAACCATCACTTAACAGTGATGGTTTTTTGTTTTATTTCAATTATCTTTTTGTTCGATATGACTATCTGCTTTTTATAATCTGATTTCACTTACTATCATGCTGATACTACTAGGTAAAATGGTCGTGATGACTTTAATTCATGCTATTCCATTGAGATTTGTGTTTACAATCAATAAAAATATTGTTAATAAAATGTAATCCTTAACATAAATCAACATGGATATGGAACCTACACTACAATGGCAAAGAAAAACATACATCAGGAAGAGATTGTATTCGCGAAGAAACAGCTTGTTCTCCTTGCAACATTAAAAGGGAAGGTAAGTGAATTGATTCTAAAGTGGGAAGGGAACATTGGAGCTGAGACTCCTGACTTGAATCGCCACGGGTTTAACAGACACCTCAGAGTCATTTAAGATGGCTTAAAGAGAGGTGCCCATGAGCAGTAAGCGTTATCCCGAAGAGTTTAAAATTGAAGCAGTCAAACAGGTTGTTGATCGCGGTTATTCTGTTGCCAGCGTTGCAACACGTCTCGATATCACCA
>SAAB01000115.1 GCA_009929615.1 Clostridia bacterium
TGTATTTCACCGTTTTTATATATCGTGATTTTACTGATGCATTCATAGTCATCCGGGTTAAGGTAGTCCAGTCCGTTATAAGGAATCCCCAGTGTTTGAGAAAGAAGAATCATCAAATCCTCTTCTGAAATAATCTCATTCTTGCAGCCATTTCCCTTTTTGCCTTTACAGCGGTCTGCGCATTTCCATACCTTCTGCCGGACGTAGTGGTGAGTATATGATATCCGTCTCATCGGGCAACCACATTCCCCACAATGCACTTTTCCCTTCAAAAAATAAGAGCCCTGGGTCTTGTGATCAGAATAGCTATCTAATCTATCCTGCACTTTCTGCCAGAGCTCTTTGCTCACGATAGGTTCATGGTCTTCTTCGATATAGTAGCTGTTGTAGTTGATATTCTCATCAGGCTTTTTGGTATACAGATTTCTTGGAGCTTGTTTCTGGATCAGCTTATCACCTTTATATATCTCATTGCGCAGTATATATTCCAAAACCATCACACTGAAACTGTCCTTACCACGCAGGGTTTTCACACCCATCCTTTTCAGCTCTTTACTGATTTTTCTAACCCCTGCACCGGCAGCACTCTGCTCATACATATATCTGACCACCCATGCGCTTTCATTTGGAACCAGTACACCGTCCACTTCATCATAACCAAGGACATGGTTGTTACCATAATTTCGGATTCCCATCTCTGCCTGTTTATCCAGCGCCCATCTGATGTTCTTTGAAATGGATCTTGATTCATGCTCGGCAACCGTGGCCATCATGTTAAGGACCATCTCAGAGTTACGGTTGAAGGAAGAAAGCTTCTGCTCGTCAAAGATTACTTCTACATTATGGGCTTTCAGCTTGTGAACAACATTCTGTGTGACAATTGCGTTTCTTGCAAAACGGGATATGGATTTGACTAAGATTTTGTCTATCTTTCCGGCATAGGCATCATTGAGCATTCTTGTAAACTCAGGTCTATCCTCCCTTACACCCGATATTCCATGATCTGCATATATTCCTACAAAGTTCCAGTTCGGAACGGATCGGATATAAGCTTCATAGTATTCCTTCTGTGTATTGTAGGAAAGCTCCTGTTCTTCTTCCAGTGTACTGACTCTGGCATAAGCAGCTACATTTTTGATTTGGTTTTCTTCCTGTCCGGCAATTCTTGTAACCTCCATTACTTACTCCTTTCCGGGTTTTACCACCCTTGGTATGTTTCCTGTGATAGGTGGCAAAACTCTGTACCCTCTTGCAGTCCTTTGCCAGTTTTCAAATCCATCCAGCAATCTTTGCTTTCGGTATACAGGCATGCCATTTATCATTCCGTTTTTTATGCTTGGAAGTAGTGCATCCCTGGGCTGGCTGAAGTGGAGTGGATGTATAGTGGTTGAATGATCCCTCCATTCCACCTCAATTGCCTCCCAATCACTCAATGTGATCTTCTTGACGTTTCGCTTCATTTCCCGATACGAGAACCTCTCTATTCCTTTTTCCTCAAATGTCTCAACTACAGCTTCTTTCAGGATGCGGTCAGGAAGAAGATAGGTTTCGCACTTTGTCCTTTGCCCTATCATCTCCTTTTTCCCTTCACCACCACAGGTCCATACACACTCCTGTCTTGCGCCTTTCAGGTTTACCTTGACCATCGGCATACCGCACTTGGGGCACTTGAGGAAACCGTAGAAAGGATACATGCAGGCTCCGTTTGTTGCGGCTCTCATCGCAATAATCTCCTGCACCGTATCAAACGTTTCTCTGTCTACGATTCCTTCATGGTTATCTTTGATATACTTCACCAGGTTTGGATTCTTTATGACCTTGTGGCTGGTATAATCTTCGACACGGCTTTTAGAAAGGGCCACATCTCCCACGTAACGCTCGTTTTGCAGCATCTTGGAAATCCATTCAGGATTCCACTTTGCGCCGTTTGGTGTGGCCACGTTTGCCTCATTCAGCCGCTCTGCGATTTCCTTTGTTGATACCCCATCTGCATAGGAATCAAACATGAACCTTATCACCCTGGCTTCGTTTTCCTCTATCACCCAGCCTGGGCGATAACCATATATGTTTACCCAGCGCACTACACCTTTTTCAAAGTTCTCACGTATCCTTTTCCTTGTCCCTTCCGCAACGGATGCCCTTCGTGTGTTTTCAAAGGATGAGAGGACTTTGATCAGAAGGTCGGTTTCTATAAGGGCTGTATCAATGCCTTCTTTGACAAAGCATACATCCACTCCCTTTTCCTTGAGTTTTCTGATGATAGAAAGTGTGTCATTGTTGTTGCGTGTAAAGGTTAGAATCGAAGGTATGATGATGACTTCAATCTTGCCGCTGTAAGCTGCATCCAGCATTTCAAGAAGCTTCTCATCGCACTTCTTTGCTTTTCTTCCCAGCCCTATATCTACATAGGTTTCTTTTAAGACCCAGTCTGGATGAGCCTTAACCAGGTTATCGCATGCATTAAGATACTCTTTCAGCTCCTGATTTCTGATATCGAGGTTTCTGTTTACCCTCATATAAATTGCTGCACTTTTCATTGCTTACTCTCCGGAATAACTTTTGGAACCGGCAGGTCTCCAACCCCAGGGTCAATTACTCTGGTTTTAAGAGCAGCCGTCTGTCTATTCTCAAATCCCTGCATGACCAGTGATCTGGCCCTTACCATGATGCCATTGATGTAGTAGTGACCGTTTTTGGTTTCCATCTTAGGCATCAGGGCATCGGTAACACTGTAGAATCGGATCGGGTATTTGCCAGTCCATCCCATCTTCCAATTGACAACGATGGTGTTCCAGTCTTCAAACGTAATGCTTTCCACCAGTTTATCCATGGCTCTGAAAGTGATCTTATCCTCCTTTTTCAGGTCATCCTGCGCCATGATGATTGCCTGGGCAAAGGTGATGTTCTCATCCTGGCAAGCATCAAGACGCCTGATTGCCTTCTTCATTGCTTCCTTAAGAAGGGAATCCTTTAAAAGGTAGGTCGGGCAGCTTGTCCTTTCGCTTAATCTTTGATGCGGTCCTTCTCCCCCACACACCCAAGCATTTCCATCCACCGCACCGGCAATAGGAATCTTGAGCATCGGTTTCCCGCAGAATGGGCACTTGAGGAATCCATAATATGGATACATGGAAGCCCCGTTTTGAAGTGACCTCATCCCTTTCAGCCTTCCTGCTTTGTGAAATACCTCTTTTGAAACGATAGGATCATGGTTCCCTTCTTTATAGTATCGCTCAATTTTTGAATCGCTGTTGCTGACGGATTTATGGGTTATGAAGTTTTCGCAATAGGACTTCTGCATCAGCACATCACCGATGTACTTTTCATTA
>SAAB01000116.1 GCA_009929615.1 Clostridia bacterium
TGGGGTATAGGATTTTTGATTTTTTGCCATGTTAGAACACTCCTTTTTTATATTATAGGATGTTCAACTTTCCGTGTCCATAGTTATATACTAACACCATTTGCAGGATGGAGCATTTTTGTTTTTTCAGGTATTTTCAGTGCAACGACATATTTTCGCTTTCAATTTGCGTTCCCGATGGAATTTGGTCTGGTTGCTGCTTTTGGAATGATATACACAATGTTGGCATATCTAAAAACAAAAGATAAGAAAGATATCATCCTGTTTGCAGGGTGTATTTCATGGACATTGATGGCCCATTTTTATGTGACAATATTATGTCTGGTTGTATGCCTGTGCTTTGGTATTATATTTATAATTCCTATTTGCAGGAAAAAGCTTTTGCTGCGATATATCGCAGGCGGTCTGGCGGGGGTTTTGCTTGCATGTATTCCCTATATATGGGGTTTTTTAACCGGTTATGAATTTGAACGTTCGATTGCATGGGCATTTGGTGTCGTACAGACAACGGCGGCATCGGAGCAAGATGAGGCAGAAGAAACGCTATCTGAAGAACGGGAGCAGACAAGTATTTCGACAACTGTAAAGAATATTTTCCGGGATGAGGCACAGTATCTGAGCATGAATTATGTTACACGCAGGAGGATAGCAAGAGGACTCATGTTCATGGATGTATTGTTGGCTGTTTATGCAGTGGCGGGAATTTGTTTTTCAAAAAAGAAAACCCGATACATGGGCTATCTGTTCTGGGCTATGCTGTGGGAAGTGTCAGCGATCCTTGCATGTACCTATTATCTGAATCTGCCGACGATTATTGAAGTTAAGCGTATGGCAACTTTCTTATCTTTCCTTACGATTCCACTTTTTTGTCTGCCGTTCGAAGCCGCATTTCAATCGCTTCGAATATGCAAGGTAAAGGAACAATATCTGGAACCCGTTTTTGCAGCAGCAGCAACGATAGGTCTCTGTGGATTTTTCACTGTTGGCGAGATAAAGCAGGAACGGTATTACAGTATTACAATTGCTGAAGGGGATATGAGAACGGCCTTGGATTTGTGTGAGAATTATAAGGATAATACGTGGACGATTATCTCGCCGACAAATGATTTGTCGGTTGTACGATATGATGGCTTCCATCATGAAATTGTGGACTTAATTAAAGACCTTGATGGAGGCGAAGATCACATCTACATACCAACACCGGAAATTTATGTTGTGACAGAAGAAAAACCAATTTCCTTTGCCAACGACAGGCGGGAAATAGACCGGAGTGATGTGACAGCAACGCAAAATGTTAAAACCATAAGTGGCCAGGCCGCATTGAGAGATGTGGATTGGACGAACCAGGAAGATGGACTTCATGGTGCAGACGCGCCGTACTATTTTCAGCGCGAGGTCGTTATGTCAAAGCTTTACTATTGGATAAAGGCTATTCAGCAGATTTATCCAAAACATGTCGCTATATTTTATGAAGATGAACAGGTAACAGTATATAAGATTACACAGGACCCGTATTTTACATTAAATTTATCTGTGGATTACAAAACTTTGGCGGAGAAAGATGCAGAGGTAGGAAAATGAAAAAGATATTAATGATAATACCGGCTTATAATGAAGAAGAAAATATTGGAGAACTGCTAGATGGAATCAGAGAGACGGATTTGGAAGAGATAATGGATGTTCTGATTATTGATGACAGTTCTGCTGACAGTACTTCAGAAATTGTAAAGGCAAAGGGCTTTAACGTCATCCGCCAGATTTTCAATATGGGATATGGGGCGGCATTGCAAACCGCCTATAAATATGCAACAGACAAAGGTTATGATTATCTTTTACAGATGGATGCAGACGGTCAGCATGATTTATGCAATATCAATGTTATTTGTGAAAAACTCGGGTGTTTTTCAGAGAACAGGGAAGATATGCCGGACATAGTGATTGGTTCCAGATTTTTGGATGGAAGCCAGTCTTTTGCAATTTCAAAATTAAAGGAGAACACCATCAAATTTTTCCGGTGTATTATCAGAAAGGTGACAGGTGCTAATCTTACGGACCCAACCAGTGGGCTTCAAGGGCTGAATAGAAAAGCGTTTTCCTACTATGCAGTTTATAATAACTTTGATTTGAAATATCCGGATTTGAATATGATTATTCAGATGCTATTGTTGAATTTTAAAATTGAAGAGATTCCTGCGATTATGCACGAGCGTACGGCGGGAGTGTCTATGCATACCGGGCTGTTAAAGGTCGGGAAATATATGATATTGATGTTGCTTAGTACATGGAATGCGTATAGCAGAAACAAGGCAGGGAATAAATAATGAAAATACCCTCAAAGTGGAAATTTTCTAAAAAGAACCAATTAAAAAAGAATATCTTTGCGCATATTGTCATAATGTTATTCTGTCTCTTGGCAGTTTTTATGGTTTTGAGCAATCTGGGAAATATCTGGAAAAATATTCGTGAAAGACAACGAGATGAGGAAATGATTCAGAACCACCAGGCTATTGTCGATGCAAAGGCAAAGTTTCGCGAGACAGCAGAGGCTGGGGGGAAGATTGGAATTTGGGGAAGTGAGGCAACAGGTTATCCGGTTGTTACCATGCAGCTTACAAGCATGAAAGAAACATTTTGGCAGACAGAAGACCTGTCAGCATGCGACGATGCGGAAATTCTTTTTATTTGTAAAAACAGCTATACGGATGAGGAACTTGAAGTGCTGACAAAGTATAGTGAAGCTGGGATGACACTATTTTTTACGAGAATCCCTTCGCAGAAGGAACTGGCAAATTCACGATTAAAAGAACTTTTGGGGATTTCAGCACATATCGGGAGAACAAAAAAACTGGGGATCCGATTTACAGAAGATATGATGTTTGGTACAATTCTGGAAAATGAACAAATATTTTATATGGATTCTATTTCCTTAAAGCAGCAGACAGAGGTGTATGCTGCAGCATTGGAAGACGAAGATGTAAAGGATGAAGAATTGACACCGATGTTTTGGCGGTATCAGAAAGATGGAAGCTATGCCAGTGTATATGTTGCAGCCGAAAAATTGATGGAAGAAAGCAGCGGGTATGCACTTGTTTCTTTCCTGTTTACAGATTTGAATACAGTGTATATGTATCCTGTGGTAAATGCCTATTGCTTTATTGTGTCTGGAATGCCGTACATAGAAGCTTATGATTCGGACTATTTAAAAGAGCAGTATGAGCGTGGAAGCATGGGAGACTGTCCGAAAACTAGCGGATTAACCGTATAGCGGCTAGATGGAATTCATACTGAATTTATCATAGATTTAGCACATTGAAAACTGAATAAAA
>SAAB01000058.1 GCA_009929615.1 Clostridia bacterium
CATCGTTATACGACATTTCGTTATTACTTGACGGGAACTTGAATTGAACAAACCAATGCTCAAATAATTGATTTGCCATCTGCTCTAAATTATCGTTTAAATTCAAACATCACAGAGAAAAGAGGTATAAACATGGCAGCAGAATTTAAATACGACATCGTAAAAGAAATAGGTGTTTTATCAGAGAATACAAAAGGCTGGAGAAAAGAGCTGAATCTGATTTCATGGAATGGCGCTGCACCAAAGTATGATATCAGAGACTGGGCACCAGAGCATGAGAAAATGGGAAAAGGTGTGACATTGACAGAAGAAGAGCTGGAGGCTCTTAAGAAACTGTTATAGAATTTAGATAACATAATGAAAAGAAGGTGAATATATGCCTCTTGGCTGGATAGATTTTTCAAAAACTGAAAGAAACAAAGTGCTTACGGTGCTGGATTTATTGTCCGAGAGTGGTACGCTTGATGAACTTGGAATTGCAACGATTAGAGATGGATTCTCTGACTTGTTTTTTCCAGGTACATCAACCATCCAGACAAGGGCAAAGTACTTCTTTATCGTACCTTATGCATTACGAGATCTTGAACGGAGTGGGGAGACAAATTCGAATCAGTTTCTTAGAGCATTCGACGAGATAGAAAGAAGCTGCGGAGAAATGTTCAGACAAAATGCTCCAGACGATATTGGAATTATTGGGAGCCGTTCTCTTGCAGGTGGCAACTGGGTGAAGAGAACCCCAGCAGATATTTATTGGGCAGGTTTAAGACAGTATGATATTTTTCGAGGTGGACGATTATCTTTATCGGAATATGCAAGAGCAGTCTGTTCAATGAAGGGTAAAAAGAGCAACTTGGTGAACCTTGGAAACCGCAATGATAAGGCCGAGGAAAACGAAGCTGACGACAGAAGTGCAGGAGATATTCGAAGTATGCATTTTTGGAACATACCTACTTATGATTCGGAGTGGTTTGACCATCTTCAAATGAAACTGACCCATGAAGAGGCAGCATTCTTAAAGAACCAGATTGTCTTGTCCTGTGGAAATAGTATGTTTGCATATGCATTAAAAAATGAACTGTGGGAAATGATTGATTGTACTGATTTTACGAGCCTTAATGAGATGATACATTTATTCCCGGAGCAGATGCAGAAAGACTATCAGCTGGCAAAAGATTTCTCGGAATTCAATTATGTATTGCGTGTGATATATAACATCGTTCTCTCGGATGGTAAGAATGAGACTGCCAATGAGGAATTTGACAACCTTCGTTCCGAATTAAAAAGAATTGCTGCCATTGATTTGGAAGCAGTTTTTGACCGGACCTTGGCACAGCGTAATCCTTTGATGTGCAAATTCCTGCGTGATGCAAAATCGGGAATGCTTGGGGATGATGTTCAAACCTTAAAAAAACTCGTTGAAAACAGAGAAAGGTTTCTAAAAGGAGCAGGAAGGGCTCGTTGTGCGCATCCGGGAGAATTCGATAAAACTGCATGGTTTGGCGGTGGAAGATTAAGTTATCGTTTTGGCAATGCCATGACTTTGATGGCAGATATTTATGTTGGAGAGGAGGCGTCTTATGCTGAATCCTAATGGAGATAGACTTGACTATGGTAAGATTCTTGCACCACCTGTTTCCTATCAGTTGGATTTTGCAGTTGGTACAACATATTCCTTGGATCTGGATGCTTTGGTTGGAATCTGCATTGCTTTGGGACTGGCTGCTGATACAGACAGTGACATTATGAAAAACCCAATCTGTCTGTTAGAAGCACTTCGCAGTACAGGAGATAAGGTGGCTTTATTTTGCGAAGGTGGACAGATTCATCTTCCTGGGAATGTGACACCATTATATATTTTGCTGGAAAAGATGGTATTTCAGGTGGCAACAAAAGCAAAGAAAGGGATTACCAATTATCCATCCTTTCATCCGAAATTCTGGTTGCTCCGCTATATCAATGAACAAAAAGAGGTATTATATCGCGTTGTTGTATTAAGTCGTAATCTTACATTTGATAGAAGTTGGGATGTGAGTTTTTTTATGGATGGGGAGCTTGGAGAAGAAACAGACAAAAATCTTCCAGTTGCAGATTTCCTGAAATACTTGGCAAAGCAGCTTCCAAAATCAGAATTAGGTAATGAGAAAACAAAGAGCATCCGGCAGTTAATGAAGGAACTCGCGTATGTAAACTTTGATACGGGTATGAAGGAATTCTATGATTTTGATTTCATCCCCAATGGAGTTCCATGCTCAAGAGGCGGTTTTTATTCTGTTCTGGATACTCCGCTAATGAAAGGGAAGAATGACCAGGATGAAAAGTCTTTCCATGAGTTGCTTGTGATGTCTCCATTCTTAAGCAAGGATGTGATTCGTCAGTTCAATGAGAGAAGTAAATGGATCGAGCATACAGAATATGTGCTGATTACCAGAGCAATGTCTCTTAGCAGATTGAAACCGGAAGACTGTGACAAATTCAAAATCTATGTGCTGAAAGATGCAGTGGTAGATGGAGAAATGGCAATATCGGAAGCAGAAAGTGATTATCAGAAACAGGATATTCATGCCAAAATCTATATGATGCGGAAATATGCAGACACCGACCTCTATCTCGGATCACTCAATGCGTCCCATAATGCAGTTTATGGAAACATCGAGTTTATGCTTCGATTGAAGTCGAAAAATAGATACCTGAATCTGGAAAAGTTGAAAGAGGGTATATTCGATGGACCGGATGATGGAGCAAATAATCCATTCACACAAGTTACCTTAAACATGGAACAGAAAGAAATGGAAGAGGAAGCCGCAGGATATCTTGATGTCATCGTAAAACAAATCAATCGATGCAATCTTCATGCAATAGTTGCCCAGAATGGAGATTATTATAATGCGACAGTAAATGCAGCTGATTACGAAGATAGTGAAACATATACTGTGACATTACGACCACTATTATCTGTTAAGACGGTGGATTTTGCCACAGAGATGGTATTTGAAAAGCTGGCAATCTCGGCTTTATCAGAGTTTTATGTGCTATCGGTTTCCGATAAGGATAATAATACAGTACAAAGAGTAATTAAGATAGAAACAGAGGGGATGCCTGAAAATAGAGAACAGAAAGTCATTTCTTCGCTGATTGGGGATAATGAGCAGAATTTTTATCGTTACATTGCTTTTCTGTTGGGAGATGATTATGTAATCAGTGCGTTGGAAGCAGAAAATCAATATGGAAAGAATGGTTTTGGAGAGACTCATGCAGCATCGGAGCATTTGCCAGTGCTTTATGAAAAAATGCTGCAGACTGCAGCAACTGCACCAGAACGATTTACGGAGATAGAGAAACTTGTCCAGGCAGTATCCGAAGATGGTGTAGTCCCGGATGGTTTTGAAAGGTTGTACAGTACATTCAGAAAAGTGGTGAAATAGCATGGAAGAAGAGTCTGTTGGACTTGAACAAATGGAAGCAAGAGTTATGGAAGGCTTAAAAGACTTTCAACAGGAAACTGTAAACAGAATCGCAACATTGTACGAAAACGGACAGAAAAGGGTTCTTGTTTCTGATGAAGTGGGTCTTGGTAAAACACTGATTGCAAGGGGGACGGTTGCAAAATTTGCAAAGCTTGCTAAGAAAAATGGAAAAGACAGAATGAAAGTGGTCTATATCTGTTCCAATGCAGCCATTGCAGATCAGAACCTGGCAAAACTGTGCATAACAGAGGATGTGAAGAGAGAAGGTGTGGGTAATTCCAGACTTTCAGTACAACATCTGAATACATTTTGGCAGGAAATAGAGGCAGAGGAAGAAAATCAATTCATTCAGTTGATTCCGCTAACACCGGATACGTCTTTTCGTATGACAACTGGAAGCGGTGTGCTGTGGGAACGGGCGGTATTGTTTGCCATTTTAGTTCATGTGCCAGAGTTGAAAAGATATATAGAGCCACTGGAGATTATCATGCAGGGCGACGGAAGTAAAGGCTGGGATGACTGGGCAAAAGATTATGGAATGAGAGATGTTGCTGATTGTAATGAAGCTACGGACGGACGTTACCTGGACTATATGCTTGAAAAGGTTTCAGAAGGGTTAAAGAAAGTAGACTCGGAAGGACACACTCTTTTGGAAGACGTGATTGAGAAATGTAAAGAAGTAAGAAAAAGTGGCAGCAGAAAAGATATCAGAATATATGGAATTATCGGAAGACTTCGCTATCTGTTTGCAGGAATCAGTTTAGAGAAGCTTGAGCCGGATCTGGTAATCTTGGATGAGTTCCAAAGATTTAAATATTTGCTGCAGTCGGAAGAAGACTCTGAAACAGGAATGTTGGCACACAAGTTCTTCAACTCGGAATCCGTATGTATGCTTTTACTTTCTGCAACACCATATAAGATGTATTCTACACTGGAAGAAATAGATGAATCATTGATAGATGACCATTTTTCGGAATTTTTAAATGTGATGCAATTCCTGAATGTATCGGAAGTAAAGCAGGAACAGTTCAAGACTATATGGAATAATTATTCTGTACAGCTCAAGGAATTTAGCCAGGGAGAGGTATCTATCATTCAGGCAAAAAATGCAGCAGAAGAAGCCATGTATCAATCTGTATGCAGAACTGAGCGAATATCAGCAAAAGAAAATACAGATATGATTGATATCGTTGATCGGGACAGATGGCTTGATGTGGAAGAACAGGACATTCTATCTTATGTGAAAGCAAGCAAGTTAATCGAGCAGATAGGAGCACCCTATCATGTTCCCATAGACTACATAAAATCATGTCCATATATTATGTCATTTATGAAAGAATATAAACTGAAAAAGGACATTGTGAAGTATTTTACCAATCATCCGGAACAGATAAGTGGAATAGATAAAAGCAGTAAGGATGTATTATGGCTAAAAAGAGCAGACATAGATAAATTCCGACCAATAAAGAGCAATAATGCAAGGCTGGAACGGGTAAAAGAGCATGTATTTCAGAATAAAGCAGAACTGCTCTTATGGGTGCCACCATCGAAACCATATTATACGCCCAGTGGTGTATTTAAAGGAGCAGAGAATTTCAGTAAAACATTGATATTTTCATCATGGGAAATGGTTCCAAGAATGGTTTCCAGTATGCTTTCTTATGAGGAAGAACGCCGCACAGTTGGAGTTCTTGCAAGAAATAATGAAAGTATCGAGGCACACTATTTTAATTCAGAGAGGAAACCATATCCAAGTCCCAGAATGAGATTTGCAGTGACAGATGACAGATTGAACAATATGAGCCTGTTTTGTCTGTTATACCCATCCAAGTTCCTGACAGACTGTTATCAACCGTTAGACTGCATGAACAAAGAAATGACATTAAAAGATATTGAAAAAGCAATAAAGGGTAAAATAGCAGAGAAACTGGATAAAATCAAGACACCTGTTCATGGAGCGATTGATCAGAGATGGTATTATATGGCACCTCTATTTCTTGATCCACCAGGCTATGCAACAGGATGGTTCAATGAAGATAACAACCTTTTGTCAGATGGAGATGATGAGAAAGACAGGGAAACACAATCCCCGTTTTTGAAACATCTACAGAATCTTAGAAAGATTTATTATGATAATGGCAATGGAAAAGCAATTGGATTGGGAAGAAAACCGGATGATTTATATTCAGTGCTGACAGATATGGCAATCGCTTCACCAGCAGTCTGTGTCAATCGCTTGTATCGGTTTTATGCTTCGGGAGATTATTATCCAAGCTATCTGCCAAGTCAGGTGGCAAAACGTTTTATTGATATGATGAATAAGACGGATTCCACAGCGATTGTAGAACTGGCTTGTGGGAAAAAATCTGAGGATGCTCACTGGAAGAATGTTCTTACTTATTGTAAACAAGGAAATATGCAGTCTATGCTGGATGAATATGCACACCTTCTTGTCAATGGTTATGATGCAGGCAATACGGTATCAAAGCTTCATAAGGATATCGTTCAAACGATGAATATGAGAACAACTCCATATGAGTTTGATACATGGCAGAATTTCAGCAACACAACCAAAGAGCAGAAAACAGCATCATCCAGAATAAGGACGCATTTTGCAGTAGCTTTTACAAAGGGAGATGGAAATGATAAAGATACAAATCGAAAGAAAGTGGTAAGGGGAGCGTTCAATTCCCCATTTCGACCGTTTGTATTAACTTCTACTTCCATTGGACAGGAAGGACTGGATTTTCATAATTACTGTAGGAGAATCGTTCATTGGAATCTGCCTTCAAATCCCATTGATTTAGAGCAGCGAGAAGGACGAATTAACCGTTTTGAGTGTCTTGCAATCAGACAGAATGTGGCGAAAAGATATGGTGGTATTCAATACAACGAAAATGTTTGGGACGAATTATTCCAGGAAGCAGCAGTAAGAGAGAAGTCAGAAAACAGCTCAGACCTGATTCCCTATTGGGGATTACAAGAAACAGAAGATATGATTCGGATAGAGCGAATTGTGCCGATGTATCCATTTAGCAGAGATCAGGCTGCATATGACCGGCTGATAAAAATATTATCTCTATATCGCTTGACACTAGGACAGGCAAGACAGGAAGAATTACTGGAATATCTGATGCAGAGGGATAAAAATCAGGAGGATTTGACCAACCTGTTTATGAACCTGAGTCCGTATTTTAAGAAGCATAATGGCAATGCAGGAGGTGAATAAGATGCGTATTTTATTCTGTAATATTGCATGGATGGATTTCTACAAAGGAATTACAGACAAGGATACTCCGAAAGGAGGAGGTTCTTTTGTAGACGAGATGCAAGATGGAAATGAGATATATAATTTTCTAGGAGAACTTATCAGTTTTGATGATGGATTTTTACCAGAAGATAATTATTGTTTGGGATTTGTTGAAACGAAAACAACCAATGGGGAGAAAAGAAATCAACTCCATATTGAGAAAATTGATGGCTGTGAGCTTTGTGTAAAAGAAGAATCTGCTGCAGATGTTCTGGTCGTATATTGTGCAACACATCCAAGTCATAATTTCACCACGGTAGTAGGGTGGTACCGGAATGCTACAGTATTTCGACATTATCAAAATATTGAATTGACACAGAAAGATGGTTCTGTGTATGTGCAAACTTGTAATGCGATTGCGAAGAAAGAGGATTGTGTCCTATTGCCAAGTTCAGAACGCTCTAAGATTTTAAAATGGAAAGTACCACGGAAAAAGAATGGCATATCTTATGGATTTGGTCGTGCAAATGTATGGTTTGCTTCCGAGCAGCATGAGAATGATAACCTTGCAAAATATCTAAAGGAATTAACCGATAGAATCAATGAATACTCCGGAGAAAACTGGATAGACAGGATGGAGTAGATGACACTAGACAGTACTATGAGAGAAGGTGACGTATGCCATTTCAGATTGTAAGAAATGATATTACAAAAATGAAAGTAGATGTGATTGTAAATACAGCAAATCCAAAGCCTGTGCGTGGCAGCGGGACGGATGGAGCTATTTATGATGCAGCAGGAAAAGAACAGCTCCTTTTGGAACGGAAGAAAATTGGAAATATAGAACCGGGAGACATTGCGGTAACGCAAGCTTTTCAACTGAATGCAAAGTATATCATCCATACAGTCGGTCCAGTATGGGTTGATGGACAGCATAATGAAGAATATATTTTGCAGTCATGCTATGAGCGGTCTTTAGCAGAGGCAATGAAGCTGGGATGTGACAGTATAGCGTTCCCTTTGATTTCAACTGGAGTATATGGATTCCCTAAAGATAGAGCATTGCAAATTGCAATTACATCCATTAGCAAATTTCTTTTTGGATATGATATGCAGATATTCCTTGTAGTCTTTGATCGGAAAGCTTTCGAGCTGTCCGGTAAATTATTCCAGGGTGTGGATGAATTTATTGATGAAAATTATGTAAAAGAAAAGAGACAGAGCGAATATTCCAGACGATACGAGACAGAAGAACGTAATGCAATGAATCGTCGATTTAGAGATATGCCCGAAGAGGAGGCATATAGATATCTGGAAGAAGAGGAACAACCTGTTAGCAGGAAATTAAGCGTAGTAGAGACAGAATTTCTTGATAATGTCAGTATGCCAGTACCAGATATGACGGTAGGTGGAAGTCTGGATGAAATGATAAATCACGTTGGAGAGACATTTCAGCAACGCTTGTTAAGCCTGATTGATGAACGTGGACTTACAGATGCTAGCGTATATAAAAAGGCGAATATAGATCGCAAATTATTTTCTAAGATTCGCTGTAATGAAACATACAAACCAAAGAAGAAAACAGCAGTAGCACTTTCTATTGCTTTGGAATTAGACATTGAAGAAATGAAGGATCTGTTGGCCAGAGCAGAGATTGCTTTATCACCAAGCAATAAATTCGATTTGATTGTTGAATATTTCATTTCTCAAAAGGAATACGATGTCTACAAAATCAATATGGCATTATTTAAGCACAATCAGCCGATTTTGGGAGAGTAATATGACATGGCATATCGGGTTATTATTTGTCGCTTTACGGACGACCGCTTGGAGCAGTAACTGAGATATACTTATCTCATCAAGAACAAGGAGGTAGCAAACAATGTATGGTGCAATAATAGGTGATATGGTGGGAAGTCCATTTGAATTTGATAGAGGTAATAAATCAGTGGATTTTGAAATGTTTACGAGAAGATCGGTATTCACAGATGATTCGGTAATGTCTATAGCAGTGGCAGAGGCATTGATGGAAGCAGGAAAAGATGCAACTGTTCAGGAGGTGAAGGCGTTCGTTATTGATGCAATGCAAAAGTGGGGCAGGAAGTATCCAAATGCTGGATATGGTGGAAAGTTTCGTTACTGGCTTATAGAGGAAAATCCTAAGCCATATGGGAGTTATGGAAACGGTTCTGCAATGAGGGTATCTTCTGTTGGTTGGTTATATGACACAATAGATAGGACAAGAGAAATTGCCAGAGCAACTGCGGAGGTGACGCATAATCATCCAGAGGGTGTCAAGGGTGCAGAATCTGTTGCAAGTGCAATCTATATGGCAAGGACTGGCAGTAGTAAAGAAGAAATCAAGGAATATGTGATTGCGAATTTTCGCTATGATTTCAGCAGAAGCTGCGATGACATTAGACCTACTTATCATCATGTGGAGAGCTGCCAGGAAACTGTTCCAGAAGCATTCACAGCATTTTTTGAAGGGAACTCCTTTGAAGAAGTTATTCGATTGGCAGTATCATTGGGAGGAGATTGTGATACTTTGACATGTATTGCTGGCTGTATCGCCGAGGCATATTACGGTGTGCCGGATCATTTTATCAGCGAATGTGAGCGTAGACTTCCAGCAGATATTTTGCAGGTATTGAAGAAATTCAATGAGCAGAAAGTTCAGACAGATAGAATCATGAACGATTCTTATTTAGATGGAAATGATGTCATCGAAGTTGCTATTGATATGTTTTATAAGGATTCATCCAAAGATAATCTCGTAAAGTTGCTAGAAGCAATTCGAAATAGAATGAACAATGACGGTCATCTTATCCTTCCTGTTGAGACACCACATGCTGCTGTGGATATGTTGGATTTGGAACATATCAAAGTGGGAGATGTAGTAACCGCGAAAGAAGACTTGCATTTCCGTATGAGACAACTTGAAACAAAGGATGGACGTCAGTGGTTGGTGGCTTTCACAAATCAGAAGGAGATGCAGAAAGGTGAAAGTTCATCTGTAATATCGAATTTCATGGATCAGTTCCTGAATGCTGTACTAGACATGGATGTTGCCGGTGTTATCCTGAATCCATGGGATAAGTTCTTTCTTTTAGATAAAGAGTTAATTCAAATTATTATAGATGCGAACAGTCAACCAAAACCACAAAACCATATCTATTTTGATAAAGGAGATATTACAAAACTGAACTGTGAGTGTATTGTAAATGCTGCAAATAAAAGCATTTTAGGAGGCGGAGGTGTGGATGGAGCGATACACAGGGCGGCAGGGAAGGAACTTCTTGAGGAGTGCCGTAGTCTTCATGGATGTCATATAGGAGAAGCAAAGATAACAAAAGGGTATCATCTGAAAGCAGATTATATCATCCATACGGTTGGACCGGTATATTCCGGAAAAAAGCAGGATGAAATCGACCTTGCAAATTGCTATAGAAATTCCTTAGAACTTGCAAAGGCACATGGCATTCACAGCATCGCTTTTCCTGCTATTTCAACAGGAGTATATGGATATCCGCTGGAAGAAGCGATTCCAATTGCAATCTATGCAGTGACGAATTGGTTTAATGAAAATGCAGACTATGGCATGGCGGTTATCTATTCTTGCTTTGATCAGAATACTTACGATATGTATCAAGCATTTGTTGAACTTCTTAAGAGAGGAGCAAATTAGTTATGGATCTAATGTGCTTTTATTGGATATAGAAAAGCAAGAACTTTCGTATCAGGTCTTTCATTATCATAGGCAAATGCCAAGTGTGCAAGGCATTGTTTCCGAAGAATGGAACGGTAATAATTATACATATGATGTAAGTTCACCAGCGAGAATTGCGAGAAATGCTAACACTAATTTTAAACCGCAGCTTCTAAAAAGTGACCAATATGAGAAAGAGGTTGTATTTTCATATGGTATAAAGATATCGGATGCGCAGATGAAGGAGTTATTGCCATATTGTAATGCACTGGATTTCGAACCGTACAGAGCGAAAGAAATGTCTATGGATGATCCTGGATTTATTGGATATCGGGATGAGATACGAGTTGATTTTACGGGAATAACGAATTCGTATATTCCAAAGCTGGAATTACCAATGTCATATTTCTATGATGAAGAACATATCTGGCCAAGTGAAAAGCTTTATAGATATTTGATGAAAACATTTTTGGAAAATAAGAAAAAATTAAAAGGCTGGATTTATTCATATGGTGACCTTTCGTTATTTTTTCAGTAGTGATATATTAATTTTGAATACAAGTCGTAGGATGATTCCTTAACAATTTATAGAGCAGTCAACTCAATTAGTTGGCCGCTTTCTGATTTCGCAATGTGGAGATAGAGATTATGATAGTGATAATGGGAAATCAAAATAATACATCTAAATATTGACAACTATCTATGTGCGTGATATAATTTCTACAGTTAAGAGAGGAAGTGTGATAAAGAATGAGCTATAAAGACGATGTGAGATTGATAAAAGCCTTAGCAGATGAAAACAGACTTGCTATTCTGGAACTTCTACAAGGTGGAGAAAAATGCGGATGTGTTTTGTTAGAGGAACTCCGTATCACGCAACCAACATTATCACACCATATGAAAATACTTTGTGATACAGGCATTGTTGATAGTTGCAAGGATGGGAAGTGGATGCACTATTCACTTTCTTTAGAAGGTAGCAATACACTTCGTGAAATGGTAGAGAGATATTCCATTGGTGAAACAGATTACAAAAATTACAAAAAATGTGATTCCTGCAGAACGGAATAAAATGTGTGGCAATCTTCGGATTGCCTATATCATAAGACTAAACATAGATACATATAAATGTATAAATGGTTGAAGGGAGATATTATGGAAGTATTAAAAGCAGTAGGAGAATTTATCCAAAATCAAGTCTTGGGAATGAAATGGCTGAATGGATTAATAGGGAATCTTTTGGATGCTATTGGACTTGATGTGTCGGGCAGATTAGGTGGGAGCATACAGTTTTTTATTTATGATGTAGTGAAAATTACGATATTATTATGCTTTTTGATTTATCTTATATCCTATATTCAAAGTTTCTTTCCACCTGAAAGAAGTAAAAAAATCATGGGAAGATTTCATGGAGTAGGAGCTAATATTGTAGGAGCATTGCTTGGAACAGTAACTCCATTCTGCTCATGTTCATCAATTCCTTTATTTATCGGATTTACAAGTGCCGGATTACCATTAGGAGTTACTTTTTCGTTCTTGATATCTTCACCTATGGTGGATTTGGGTTCACTGGTTCTTCTTATGAGTATTTTTGGCTGGAAGATAGCAGTAATCTATGTGATAGTAGGACTATTCGTAGCCGTCATTGGTGGAACAATTATTGAAAAACTTCACATGGAAAATCAAGTGGAGGAATTTATCAGAAATGCATCAAGCATTGATTTGGAAGCAGATGAACTTACTGTGCATGATAGATTGGTTTACGCAAAGGATCAGGTGGTATCTACTTTCAAAAAAGTATTTCCTTATATTTTAGTTGGCGTTGGTATTGGCGCAGTCATCCACAACTGGATTCCAGAAGAATGGATTGAAATGGTGCTTGGTTCCAATAATCCGTTTGGTGTCATTCTCGCTACAGCTTTAGGTATCCCGATGTATGCAGATATCTTTGGAACAATCCCGGTTGCAGAGGCATTGCTTGCAAAGGGGGCACAGCTTGGTACGGTTCTTTCCTTTATGATGGCAGTAACAACACTTTCACTTCCATCTTTGATTATGCTCCGCAAAGCGGTAAAACCAAAACTGTTAGGGACATTTATTGCAATTTGCACCATTGGAATAATTATTGTGGGATATGGCTTTAATATCTTCCAATTTTTATTTATATAAACTAAAGCAGGAGGAAATTTGAAATGGCTAAAATGTGGTACCCGGTAATTGATTATCTATCGTGCCAGGAATGTGGGGCTTGTACGGCAAAGTGTAAGAATGGTGTTTATGACCAGTCAAAAGCACCAACCCCAGTTGTGATTAATCCAGATAATTGCATTGACCATTGTAGAGGATGCGGGAAATTGTGTCCCAATGGAGCAATTACTTATGTAGGAGATAATATTACGCAAACAGAAAGTGGTTGCGGATGTGGAGGAGGTAGCTGCTGTGGCTGATCAATCAACCCCTAACAGTAAAATGAAATGGTTAAGGATTGGAATTCTCGTATTGATAGCAGTTGTAATTGCGGGCATTTTTATTGTGAAATCGATGCATAATAGTGCGAATAATCAACAGACAGGTGAACAAAACACAGAATCAGTAGAAGAGGACAGCAAAGAAGCGGATAAAACAACAGTTGCTTATCCACTTAAAATTACTAAAACAGATATTGAAGAAATCAAAGCCTATGGTGTGCCAACGGTAATTGACTTTGGCTCTGACTCCTGTATTCCATGCAAAGAGATGGCACCTGTTCTGGAAACATTGAATGAGGAATGGCAGGATAAAGCAGCAGTACAATTCATGGATGTATGGAAATATACAAATGGAGTGGAAGACTTCCCAGTATCTGTTATTCCAACGCAGGTGTTCTTTAACGCAGATGGAACTCCATTTGTACCGAGTGATGAATTAGCAACTCAGATCGAATTCACTATGTATTCGGATAAAACAACAGAAGAACACGTTTTCACAGTTCACCAAGGAGGAATTACTGAAGAACAGATGCGGATGATCTTTGCTGAAATGGGGGTTGAATAATGATTGACAGTATTTTAGAACAGTTATCAATGCTCATTAAGGAAATGGTATGGCTTGCTCCATTACTTGCGTTTGTAGCTGGAATACTTACTTCTTTTACACCCTGTTCTTTATCTTCGATACCACTTGTGATTGGGTATGTTGGAGGAACCGGACAGAAAGAGACAAAAAAGGCATTTAAGTTATCATTTATCTTTGCAATAGGGAGTGCAGTTACTTTTACAATATTTGGTGTGATTGCTTCATTGGCAGGCAGACTTATGGGAAATGGAGCAAGTTGGTGGTATTTGATATTAGGCGTGTTGATGGTGCTGATGTCATTACAGACATGGGGGATATTTGAAATTATCCCTTCTAGTTATCTGAACAGTAAGAATACAAAAAAAGGATACATTGGAGCATTTGTAGCAGGAATATTGGGCGGTATTTTTTCATCACCCTGCTCTACACCTGTATTGATAGCCCTGCTTGCTATTGTGGCAGGAAAAGGAAATATTGTCTGGGGTATACTATTGCTATTGATATATTCCGTAGGGCATGGAATACTTGCAGTAGTGGCAGGTACATCCATAGGTTTTGTACAGAAACTGTCAAGTAATGAGAAATACGGGAGATTCAGCGTAGCACTTAAAGTTGTTATGGGAACCGTTATTTTATTCATCGGTTTTTATATGTTTTATTTAGGATTCTAATAATGATTAAATTTAAGGAGGAAAAGAATCATGGGATTATTTGGAAAAAAGAAAGAAGAAAAGGCAGCACCAGCGTGTGCTTGTAACGGAAATGCACCAGAGATGGAAGCAGAGAATATGTCAGAAGGATGTGGATGTGGTAATGCAGAAGGAATCAGTGCTTGCTGTGAAGAGGCTAAGAATGGAATCTGCTGTATGAAGGTACTTGGCTCTGGTTGTAAATCATGCCATGAACTGTATGAAAATGCACAGAAAGCAGTAAATAACATGGGTATTTCAGTGGAAGTAGAATATGTGACAGATATGGAAAAAGTAGTAAGCTATGGTGTGATGAGTACGCCTGCTTTAGTCGTAAATGAAAAAGTGGTTTCTATGGGAAAAACGCTAAAAGCTGCTGATGTAGAGAAATTACTTCACAAACTGGGATTTTAATAAAAGGAGCATTAAGGCATATGAGCGGACAGAAAAGTGACATTAGTTTTTTTAACCGATATCTGACAGTATGGGTGTTCTTGTGTATGGTGGCAGGTGTGCTGATTGGAAAATTTCTGCCTGCCATCCCATCATTTCTTAATAAATTAAATATTGCCGGAATTTCAATTCCTATTGCTATCCTTATCTGGGTTATGATTTATCCAATGATGATGAAAGTTGATTTTCAGAGTGTAAAACAGGTAGGAAAGAATCCAAAAGGACTGATTGTAACATGGGTGGTAAACTGGCTGATTAAGCCGTTTACCATGTATGGAATTGCAAGTTTCTTCTTGTTTGTAGTTTTCAAAACATTTATTACACCGGAACTGGCAACACAGTATTTGGCAGGAGCAGTTCTTCTTGGAGCGGCACCATGCACAGCGATGGTATTTGTTTGGAGTACACTGACAAAAGGAAATCCGGCATATACAGTTGTACAGGTGGCAACCAATGATCTGATTATCTTGATTGCCTTTGTACCTATTGTTAAATTTCTTTTGGGTGTATCCAATGTCACGGTGCCTTACAGCACATTGATTATAAGTGTTGTGCTTTTTGTTGTAATCCCTCTTTTGGGTGGTGTGCTGACCAGGATGAATATGATCAAGAAGAAAGGGCAGGAATATTTTGAACAGAAGTTTCTGCACAAATTTGATAATGTGACCACAGTTGGACTGTTGTTAACGCTGGTACTGATCTTTGCATCACAGACCGAAGTGATTCTATCCAATCCGCTTCACATTGTTCTGATTGCAATTCCACTTATAATTCAGACATTCCTGATTTTCTTTATCGCATACTTTGCAGGTAAGGTTTTGAAATTGCCACACGATGTAGCAGCACCGGCAGGTATGATTGGTGCATCTAATTTCTTTGAATTATCTGTGGCAGTGGCCATTGCATTATTTGGAACAACAAGTCCGGCCGCATTGGCAACAACAGTAGGTGTCTTGACAGAAGTTCCGGTCATGCTGACTTTAGTAAAAATAGCGAATAAGACAAAAAGTTCATTTGTTCACGGAGGAAGTGAAAATGAGTAAAGGATGGTATCCTGAGATTGATTATGATAAGTGTGTAGGGTGCATGGCTTGCAATGATATGTGCAGGCATGGTGTATATAAGCCAAATGAAGAAATTGGAAAACCAAAGGTTGTATATGGAACGGGATGTGTACACGGCTGTCACGGCTGTGAGAAGAAGTGCCCAGTAGGTGCGATTCATTACTTTGGAGATGATGGTACTTTGGATATTGATTATGATTTTGATTCCGATAAACCAGAAATAGAATGCGAGGGAAAGCCGAAGGTAGCCTTTGTTTGCGTTCATAATTCATGTAGAAGCCAGATAGCAGAAGCACTTGGAAAGAAACTGGCATCCGATGTTTTCGAGAGTTATTCTGCTGGAACAGAATTGAAGGATCATATCAATCCGGATGCTGTCAGAATGATGAAAAAGATGTATGGAATTAATATGGAAGAAACGCAGCACAATAAACTGATTGAGGATATCCCATCACCGGATGTGGTAATTTTTATGGGTTGTAATGTGAGTTGCCCAAATGTTCCGAGCCAGTATGCAGAGAACTGGGGACTGGATGACCCATCTGGAAAATCTGACGAAGAATTTGAAAAAACGATTCAGGCAATTGAGGAAAAGATGCGTCAACTAAAGAAAAAATTGAATACTGTATAAAAATGCATAGCAGTCAACTTTTAATAGAGTTGGCTGCTTTCTTTCATATTAAATAGGGGGTGCATTTTCCTCTTTTAGGGAGACTGTCCGAAAACTAGCGGATTAACCGTATAGCGGCTAGATGGAATTCATACTGAATTTATCATAGATTTAG
>SAAB01000117.1 GCA_009929615.1 Clostridia bacterium
GTATACCCAACCGGAACCGTAGACTTGATGACCATGATGGCGTTCGGATTCGCTTTCATGACCAGCTCAATCACATTTTCCACTGCCGTCGTGTTGAAATGCTGAGTAACGGAGTCGTAATTGGTCGGGGCTGCAATAACAACAAAGTCCGCATTGCTATAGGCGCTCTCGGCATCCAGCGTTGCGGTCAAATCCAGTTCCTTCTCCACCAGGTATTTCTCGATATACTCATCCTGTATCGGAGACTTTCGATTATTGATAAGTTCCACTTTTTCCGGGACGATGTCCACGGCATAGACCTTATTGTGTTGTGCCAGCAGCACCGCGAGAGATAATCCCACATAACCGGTACCGGCAACTGCAATCGTATATTTCTTCATGGTTACTCCTCTATTTGCTAGGAATCGCTTTATGTAAAGCTGTGATTATCATTTGGGATGATATTATCATCACTAGATGCTCACAGCACGAACTCGTCAAATTCCATGCCAACAATGTGTTTATCACTTAAATGACAGGTCTATCCGAAAATGCTCTTTTTCGTTTCAGTGAGTTATTCAGCCCGAGAAATGTTCATTTCTGCCTTCAAAGCCCTCATCAAACTCCTGAAAATCATCCACTAAAGTTCATAGGGTAGACCCCTAGGTCTGCTGCTAGCTTATTGAAAACAACAATTCGGTTCTTCCATAGGTCTTAATCCGCAAATGAGCGTTTTCCGGGCTTCTACACCTTCAATCTCTCCCTATGATTCTTTAGGGTAGACCCGTCATAATGCTGCTATCATCTACTAAAATTCCTTGATTTACGGCATATTTCAAAACCTATCTAAACTTATTGCCGCTCAATTTCACGTTGAAAATGTACTTATCACTATTCTCTGACCTCTATCCGAAACGAAAAAATCCATGTTTTCCGCCTCATCCATTTCATGTCAAAATGTTCTCATACACCCCATAGCCCACGAGGAAGTCCGCTCCATTACATTTGAAAATGTACTTATCACTATCCCCAGACCTGTACCCGAAACCTCATTTTCCGGCAAAAATGAATGATTTTTCTTGTCATCATAGCCTACGAAAACTCGACTGAAAATTTAGGGTAGACATTGTCGTACAATGCCTTGCTCTCTCGCAGGAACTCCGGACTGAAGATAATGTTGTCGCAGTGGAACTTCTCACGCACAGAAGCCGTATAGCCAACCGGAATTGTAGACTTAATGACCATAATGGCTTCCGGATTGTACTCAATGACCAGCTTGATTACAGCTTCCACTGCAGAGGTGTCAAAGAAATTCTTCTTGCTATCGTAATTTGTAGGAGCTGCTATCACTACAAAATCAGCATCACTGTATGCTTCCTTCGCATCCAGAGTCGCAGTCAGATCCAGTTCCTTTTCTGCCAGATACTTTTCAATGTATTCATCCTGAATGGGAGACTTCTTGTTATTAATCAGTTCCACTTTCTCAGGGATGATATCCACAGCAGTCACCTTGTGGTGCTGAGATAACAGCGTAGCAATGGAAAGACCCACGTAACCAGTACCAGCCACAGCAATTTTTAAATCTTTAAACTCTCTCATTTCTCTATCCCTCTAATTCTTTTATTTATAAAACTCAGCGTACCACTCAGCGAAGTTCCTCAGACCAGTTCTCAGGCTGGTGCTCGGCTTGTATCCGAAGTCACGCTCCAACGCACTGGTATCTGCATAGGTCACAGGCACATCACCAGGCTGCATCGGAACCAGCTCTTTATGAGCCTCGAAATCGTAATCTTCCGGCAGCACTTTCGCTCTTACTAACTCCTCACTCAGAATCTGCACGAAGTCCAGCAGATTCTCCGGATTCTGATTGCCAATGTTGTAAACTGCATACGGCGGAATCGGCAGCCCATCTTCACCGTTCTTCTTGTCCGGTGCTTTCTTCATCACACGGACAACACCCTCAACGATGTCATCCACATAAGTAAAATCACGCTTGCAATTGCCGTAATTGAAGATTTTGATAGTTTCGCCCTTCACCAGCTTGTTGGTGAATCCGAAGTAGGCCATGTCCGGGCGACCTGCAGGACCATACACGGTGAAGAATCGCAGACCAGTGGAAGGAATGTTGTAGAGCTTCGAGTAGGCATGTGCCATCAGCTCATTGGATTTCTTGGTAGCTGCATAAAGAAAAACCGGGTTATCTACCTTGTCATCCGTGCTGTACGGAACCTTTTTATTGGAACCGTAGACGGAGGAAGAAGAAGCATACACCAGGTGCTCCAGACTCTCGCAATGGCGGCATGCTTCGAGGATATTAAAAAAGCCGACCAAGTTAGATTCCACATAAGCATCCGGGTTGGTGATGGAGTAACGCACACCAGCCTGTGCTGCAAGGTTGACGACCACAGATGGCTTGTACTTCTCGAACAGTTCAGTGATCAGTTCCTTATCAGCGATGTTGCCTTTGACAAAAGTGAATGTGGGATACTTGGCCAGCTCATTCAGGTGGAACTCTTTGAGTGCCACGTCGTAGTAGGCATTCATATTGTCGATGCCGATTACCGTAGCAGAAGGAGCCTCCTGATAGATTCGTTTCACAAGGTTAGAACCTATGAAGCCGGCTGCGCCTGTAACTAAAATCGTTTTATTATCTAAAGTAACTGTGCTCATATGTATTCCTCCATTTTTGTTAACTTCCTAATCTATGTACACATCTGCTCATCGCAGATGGTCTTTCTCTCTAATTCCTCATGTGTGATAACCACACTCAGCTAAGTGTTTTCTTATACTGTCGTATCCAATTACCCCAGCAATCATGTTTCTACTTCATAAAACATCCGTTGAGTACACTCGTTTCTATTTCTCTATAGCCGAAGTGTTGATTTGTACAGTCGAACCCCGTATACCCTGCAATGACGTTTTTCTAAGTGTTGGATTGTTGAATCGAGCCCTGTCGGCGCATGAGTTTTGTTAAAACTGTATATATCAGCCTGTCCAATTCTCGCCATTCATTGTTCACTATGAACAAGCCATTCACTCTCACCGCACAAGACATGTAATTATCATCACCATTCATGCTCTGCTCAACAGCTGTTTTTTGAAGTAGAAATCATCTGTTTTTCTCTATTTTTCATGACTCAACAAACCGTTATGATGTAGGTATCATTAGCGGGTCAGATAGTGTACTCAACAGCAGTTTCAGACGTTAATGATAAACTCATGGATTTTTGTTGTTTTCTCCTGTTTTCCGCCATTTCTATGATTCTTC
>SAAB01000016.1 GCA_009929615.1 Clostridia bacterium
AAACGAACAGCATTGCTTTTCCATCCGGTCAAGGGTGGCGTAACAAATCAATACATTACGTGGTGGCAATCCCACGAAAAAAATGATTGACCCTTTATTTTCTGTAAAATCCGCGGAAAAATGGGACGAATTATGGGCAGTGCCTGTGTTGCCGCCTATGTTATCTACTCCATTTATATTATCATTCGATAAAACTCAAAAAACTCTGTTATTTCTAGGAATAACAGAGTTTTTTTTGCATAGTTATATAAAAAAGAGTTTTTATGAAAAGCTTTTTAAAAATCGGCTGTATCCTTTGCTCCTGTTTTCTACTATATGGCCTTTTTACCAGCTGCTTTGGCCCGGATATTGTCATAACCACATCTGCCAGCCACGCAGATTTATGCATTCGCAGCGTATCTACAAATAAACCTCAGATTTCACTGACTTTTGATACAGGGTGTGGTCCGGATAACACCAGCGAATTACTAAAAATTCTAAAATCTCGTCAGATTCTTGCTTCTTTTTTTATAACCGGCGAGTGGGCCTCCCGCTATCCAGAGCTTCTTCAGCAGATTGCAGCTGATGGACATGACCTCGGAAACCACAGTGAAACCCACCAGAATATGAACCAGCTTTCTGAAGAAGAGTGTCTTCAGGAGTTAATGACTCTGCATCACAGAATCAAATCCCTTACAGATATTGATATGAATCTTTTTAGACCACCTTATGACATCTATTCCAATCAAATGCTTGCAGCTGTTAAAAAAGCCGGCTATCAAACCATTCTATGGAGTTGTGACTCAATGGACTGGAAAAACTATAGTACAGATTCTATTATCAACACACTGTGCAGCCATCCTCAACTGGCTAACGGGGCGATTATCCGCCTGCATACAGATGCTCCCCATACCGTCTCCGCACTGGATGAACTCATCATCCGCCTGCAGGAAACGGGCTATGAAATCGTCCCTCTCTCCCAGCTTATTTCTCCATAACAAAAAATGTGCCGCTCTTTTCAGAGCCGCACATTTTTTAATTTATTTACGCCATGTGGACGGAGCAAACAAAAGCAGAATCGGGAATATTTCCAATCGTCCAATAAGCATATCAAAAGATAAAATAATTTTGGATAATATGGAATAACCTGCAAAATTCGCCGTTGGTCCTACTGCTCCAAGTCCGGGACCGATATTATTAAAGGTCGCCGCCACAGCCGAAAAATTAGTTTCAAAATCAAATCCATCCAGGGTAATCACCATCAAGGATACGACAAAAATCAGTACATAGGCTGAGAAAAAGGCGAAAATAGAACGCATCATCCCATCATCTACCGCCTTACCATCCAGCTTGATTGCCCGGACACTTCTCGGATGAATCAGGGAACCCATCTCTTTTTTTATGGATTTCAAATAAACAATCACACGGGATACCTTAATACCGCCACCGGTGCTGCCCGCACAGGCACCAATAAACATCAGCAGCAGCAAAATAAGCCTTGCCAGCTGAGGCCATAAATCAAAATTAACCGTCGAATAACCTGTCGTCGTCATTATAGAAGCCGCCTGAAATGCCGCATGATGGAAGTGTTCAAAAAGACCACCTGCCTGATCTGCCATACTTGCCGTAATCAAAATGACTGCCCCGAAGTAAATGCCAAAATACCAGCGAACTTCTTCCATGGAAAAGGCATCCTTTGCTTTTCTGTAGAGAATAAGAAAATAAAAAGTAAAATTCACGCCAAAAAGCATCATGAATATGGTCGTCACCGCCTGCAGATAGGTGCTGTAGCTTCCCATGCTGGAATTTAACACACCAAATCCACCGGTTCCCGCTGTACCAAATGCAATACACAGGGCATCAAATACGGGCATTCGGCCAAGAATCAGCAGAAGAATCATTACCACAGTCATTACGAAATAAATCTTATACAGGGTAATCGCTGTCGCTCTCAGTTTTGGTACCAGTTTTGAAACCGAAGGTCCCGGCGACTCCGCCTTCATCAACTGAAGGTTGTGTTCACCACCGGCCAAGGGCAATACTGCCAGAATAAAGACAAGAACACCCATACCACCAACCCAGTGAGAAAAGCTCCGCCAAAACAGCATGCACTTTGATAAGGCCTCTACATCCGGTAAAATGCTGGCTCCGGTTGTCGTAAAACCAGATATAATCTCAAAAATAGCATCAATAAAGGACGGTATCTCTCCCGAAAAAACAAAGGGAAGACATCCCATAATACTCATGGCAATCCATCCGAGAGCAACCGATATATACCCCTCTTTTGCATAATATGTTGTCTTTTTAGGTTTTTTCAAGGAAAGCAGCGTTCCCACACCCAGACTGAGAAGTGCACAGATAACAAAAAACCAGCCTGTACTTTCTCTATAGACTAAGGCAACAATCATCGGAAGCACCATCAATGCCGCTTCAACCTTTAGTATCCAACCTACTATGTATCGTATACTGCCGTAATTCATACTACTTCACCGCTCCATCTAAAATATCTTCCAGCCGGTTTAAATGACGTCCGGTAGTAACAACAACAACGCTGTCTCCTGCCATAATGGAATCCTGGCCTGAAGGTATAATGACTTTGTTCTTTCGTATAATACTGCAGACCAGTAAATCTGACTTCAACTGCAGTTTCATCAATGGTATATCTGTAACCCTGGAATGTTCTTCCACTGTAAATTCCAAAGCCTCCGCCTTATTATCTGCGATCTTGTAAACCATGTCTACTGTGCTGTCCCGCTCATTGCTCTGGCTGTTTTCCATATCTCTGACATATTGAATAATATGTTCCGCCGTCAAATGTTTTGGGCTGATAATACTGCCTATCGGAATGCTTCGAACAATCCCCTCAAAAGTAATCTTATTAACCTTTGTAATCAGCTTTGCCTTGGATACCTGATGTGCATAAAGGGAAAGCATAATATTCTCTTCATCAAAATTCGTGAGGGCCACAAAGGCATCCATCTGCTCCAGACCTTCCTCAAGCAGAAGTTTGCTGTCTGCCGCATCACCATAGATAATCATGGCTTTGTCCAGTTTCTCGCTCAATTCCGTACAACGCTGAGGATTATTTTCAATAATTCTTGTATTAACTTTGGCTTTTGTCAGCCGTTCTGCCAGATAATAGGCAATGGTTCCACCGCCTGCAATCATTACATTCCGGATAGGATGCGTCTGAACGCCGACAATATTAAACAACCGTCCCATATCCTCTGTCGGTGCAATCATAGAAATCTTATCGCCCTCCATAAGCATCGTGTTACCGCTCGGAATCAGCAGTTCATCACCCCGCTCAAGAATACAAATCAAAAAATGATTACCATATTTGATAGCCGCATCAATCACACGCATTTTATGCCATGGCGATCCCTGGGGAATCTCAAACCGTACCATATAAGCCCGACCTTTTGCAAAAGAGTCAATCTCCAAAGCGGAAGGCACCTGAATCAGACGTTCAATATCCCTTGCTGTTGCCAGCTCCGGATTAATGGACGCAGATAGCCCCAATTCATCCCGGATAAAGCCGATTTCATCCACATACTCAGGATTCCGGACCCTGGCAATAGTTTTACAATTTCCCGCCTTCTTTGCAATAAGGCAGCTCAAAAGATTGACTTCGTCATGGCCTGTAACCGCAATAAGCAAATCTGCATCCTCTACGCCGGCTTCCCGCTGCATCTTATAACTATTTCCATTCCCTATATATCCAATAATATCCAGGGCATCTACTGCCGCCTGCACACGTTCTGCTCTCGGTTCAATAACCGTAATTTCATGACCTTCCTCACTCAGCTGCTCTGCCAGGGCATACCCAACTTTACCGCAGCCCGCAATAATGATCTTCATACTTCTACCTCATAGTGTCAATATATTTTTCCAATCTGTAAGATTGTTTCTGTTACCAGCTTTTTGAATAATGGAGCAACCCGTTCCGCCGTTTCCTGTACTTCATGATGATTTAAGGGATGGGCACTGATTCCTGCTGCCATATTGGATATGCATGAAATGCCACACACTCTCAGTCCCATGTGATTTGCTCCTATGGCCTCACAGGCGGTACTCATGCCAACAGCATCTGCTCCCAGAATGCGGCTCATACGTATCTCTGCCGGAGATTCATAATTCGGCCCGCTAAACTGAAGATAGGTTCCCTCCTGAAGAGGTATTCCGAGACGCTGTGCACTATCTCTGATTATCTGTTGCAAGTCCTCATCATAAATATGACTCATATCAGGGAACCGCTCTCCCAGCTCATCGATATTCTCTCCAATGAGAGGGGATGGTACAAAATCTGATATCTGGTCTTTAATCAGCATGAAATCTCCCGGTGCAAAACTTTCATTTACACCTCCGGAAGCATTTGTCAAAAAGAGTACTTCCGCACCCATTAATTTCATTAAGCGAATCGGCAAAAGCACTTCTTCCATAGAATAACCTTCATAATAGTGAATCCGGCCCTGCATGGCAACAATCGGAACCCGTCCGACATAACCAAACAAAAAGCGGCCTTTATGCCCCGGTACTGTTGATACCGGAAATCCATCAATGTCAGAATAATCCAATACCGCCTCTACCTGAATTGTCTCACCATAATCCCCCAGACCTGAACCTAAAACCAGAGCTGCTTTGGGTTTAAAGGTGACTTTTTTCTTATAGCACTGAAAGCATGACATCAATCGTTCATAAGCTTTTTCCATACCCTGCCTCCTTTGGCAACATTTTCATCTGATACAGCTATGAAGTGAAAAAGGGACGCCTCTCGGCGTCCCCCGTTTAAGCATAAACACGAATCATAGATGATATTTCCTGAACAAAGGACATATCGTTCAGTGTCTGCATAGCTGCTTTGAAATTCTTTTCCTGAACCACATCCGTGATTGCAACAATCTCTGCAGTATCACAGCCTGCAGGCTTCTGTATAATCTTTTCAATGCTGACATGATTGTTACCGAGAATGCTTGCCACGTTACCTAAAACGCCGGCACAGTCTCTGACAATCATGCGCATAAAATATTTACTTTCAATATCCCCAATCTGTTTAATCGGTAATTCCTTATAGCATGTACAGCCAAATCTTCCAAGGCAGTTACCCATTACATTTCTGGCAACCTCGATAACATCTCCTACAACAGCGCTGGCTGTTGGCATCTCGCCAGCTCCCCGGCCATAAAACATAGTATCATCCACCGCATCGCCATGAACAAATACCGCATTAAACACATCATTCACGGATGCCAGCGGATGTTCCTTGCTTATCAGTGTCGGATGTACACGGACTTCTACGCCTGTCGGTGTATTTCTGGCAATTCCAAGGAGTTTAATAACGCATTCCATATCCTTTGCATATTTGATATCCTTTGATGTAATATGGGTAATTCCCTCTGTATAAACATCATTAAAGGTGATTCTTGAATGGAATCCAATGGACCCCATAATCGCCATCTTTCTTCCGGCATCCAGTCCTTCCACATCGGCTGTTGGGTCTGCCTCTGCATAACCAAGTTCTGTTGCCTTCTCTAAGGCTTCTTCAAACTCCATGCCTTCCTGGTCCATCTTTGTCAGGATATAATTGGTTGTACCATTGACAATACCCATAATCTCTGTAATGTCATTAGCAATCAGGCACTGTTTCAATGGACGAATAATCGGTATACCACCGGCACAGGAAGCTTCAAACATAAAGTCAACATTATTCGCTTCTGCCGCATCGAATAAAGCTTTGCCATGAAGTGCAATCAAATCCTTATTCGCAGAAACAACACTCTTACCCGCATTCAGACATTTTAAAATAAAGGTTAATGCCGGCTCAACACCTCCCATAACCTCAACAACAATCTGAATGCTATCATCATTTACAATATCTTCAAAATTCTCTGTCAGTAAAAAAGCATCCACATCTTTGCGTGTCTCCGCAATACTCTTTACAAGAATCTTAGCAATCTCAATATCTGCGCCAACCCTCTGGCACATCTCGTCCTTACGCATCTGAAGCAGTTTATATACACCGCCGCCTACAGTTCCGGCGCCCATGATAGCTATCTTAATTGGTTTTGTCTCGTTTTTCATGGTAAAATCTCCTCTAACTCTCATTCTCTGTGTACTATTTTATCATGAATTTATTATTTGTACACATTTAAATTGGTAAAACCTTCCTTTAACTGCCCCTATTTACATAAACATACATAAAAAGGGCGGTATCAAAATAACAGGAAGATAATTGGCAACTTTAATCTTTGTTACACCTATCAGATTCAGCCCCAGGGCTATAATCAATACAGAACCTGCACAGGTCATCTCATTTACTGCATATTCTGTTAAAAAAGGGGCGATAATGCCGGCCATTAAAACCAGGCCCCCTTGAAATACAAAAACAAATACATCTGCAAAAAGCACTCCGATTCCCAAACTTGCAGCAAGTACACAGGAGGAAATCAAATCCAGCGTAGACTTGGTATAGAGCATCTCATAATCACCAGTCAGTCCGGCCTGCAGTGAACCTACAATCGTCATGGCGCCTACACAAAAAAGAAGGCTTGCTGTGACAAATCCTTCTGCCACCGTAATCTTACCATCCTTCTGCTTAAACCGGCTCTCAACATGAGCCGCCAGGCGGTTCAGCTGTTTGTCAATATCTAATAATGTCCCTATAACAGTCCCTATGGCCATTGACAAAATAAGCACCAGAGTATTCTCTCCCTTTAGTGCCCCGGATATACCAATAAATATTGTACAGAGCCCAATCCCTGTCATCAGTGCTTCTGTCAGTCTTTGGGGAATTCCCCGTTTAAGAAGTAAACCGACCATGCTTCCTATAAGCACAGTCCCTACATTAACTAAAACTCCTAGCATCTTTATCCCTCGATTTCCTGAATTTCTCCAGTATTATTACTATACATAAACCCTTGAACCTTGTCAACATCAAATTTTATTACTGTAAAGTATTCACGTATCAGTGTGCCGTTATAAAAAAAGAGCAGTTCCCAAGAAGGAACTGCTCCATGTATATTCCGAAAATTTCTTTATTCTGATTCCGCTGTTGTTGCTGTTGCTGTCTCAGATTCTGTCTCTGTTTCAGACTCTGTTTCGCTTGATGTTTCTCCAGCGCTTGTTGTTGTACCGGATTCAGCTGTTGTTTCAGTTGTTGCTGCTCCAGATGTAATCTTGAAAGCTTTCCATTCGTCAGATTCTGTATACTTCGCTTCATCCATCATAGTTGTCAGCTTTTCTTCAAGACTTGTTGTTTTCTTAGTATTTTCTGCGCTTTCAATGGAAGCCTGAGTTGCTTCTTCATCATTTAAAGAGATACATTTAATAATGTGGTATCCATAGTCGCTTTCAACCAAACCGCTGATTTCTCCTTCACCTAACTGCCATGCAGCTGTGTAGAATGGTTCAACCATTGTTGTCTGGTTTACAGGGTCATAACCGTTTTTATCAAAGGAAAATTCAAAGCCTGCATTATCTGCACTGTATTCATCGGACAATGCCTGGAAATCTTCACCACTGTTTGCTTTTTCAAGAACTTCTTCAGCAGTTGCTTTCTGTGCTTCAAGATATGCTGTCTTTTCTTCATCTGTCATATCTACAGTATTGCCATCAGCATCTGTCGTTGTTGTATCTGTTGTGGAGATAAGAACATGCTGAACTTTGATACAGGTTGCATCTGCTTTTTCTTCATCTGTCAATTCAACAGATTCTTTTTCAAGCATTGCTTCATATACATTACCGGATAAAGTACTCTTCTGAACAACGGAACGAATGTCATCTTCTGTAATTCCTTCTGCTGTCATAACATCTTCACCGATATTTGTCTTAAAGTTTGTTACATACTCTTCAACTGCTGTATTATCTTCTTCGCTTAAAGATACGCCATAATCTTCTGCCTGGCTGCTTAAGAGAATCATCTGAACGAGCTGCTGAGTTACCATCTCTTTCATGGAATCGCCAAAGGTTGTTCCCTCTTCAACTTCCATATCCCAGATTTCTGTACCATAGTAGGATTCATACTGGCTGCGCATTACATAAGCATATAATCTTGCTTCGCCCATGCTTACACTACCCTGGTCCATAGTTACAGCCGCACCTTCAGTTGCAACATTACTGCTGTCTCCGCTGCCGGTTGTTGTTTTACTTCCACAGCCTGCTAAGAGTGCTGCTGATATTGCTCCAATCCCAATGACTGAGACAATTTTTTTAATAAATCTTTTCATCTAATTTAATTCCTCCTGATTATGTTATTATGACAACTCTGTTCATTATAGTTTATTTCCCATTTTCAAGCAATCCTTTTACGTCTTTTATCACATTTTTTTCACATTTCAAAAGATTTAGCTGCTCTTCTTTTCGCATTTTCAAGATAAAATACGGATTGTCTCCCGGTTTAAACTTCATCCTGCGTCCATAGCGGGCAACCAGTTCCGGAATCCGCTCCACACATACTGCTGCACGATTATATAAGTAAATTTTTGTTTCGTCACCTTTGCATGAAAGCTGTGTAATACAGGCTTCGTGGGCCTCTGCTTTTAAAAGTGCTATATCCAGCAGGTTCTGCGCGGATTTTGGCAAATCACCAAAACGATCACTGAGTTCGTCAATCATTTCATCATATTCTTCCTCAGTCGCCACGCCGGCAATTCGTTTATAAATTTCCAGTTTCTGGACTTCATTTTTAATATAAGTTGCCGGAATATAAGCATCCACATCCAGTTCTAGCACGGTTTCAAAATCATCATCCACAACCGTCTCTCCTTTAAGCTTCAAAACTTCCTCATTCAGCATCTTACAGTAAAGGTCATAACCTACGGATTCCATATGACCGCTCTGCTGCTGGCCAAGAAGATTTCCCGCACCTCGTATTTCTAAATCTCTCATGGCGATTTTAAAGCCTGAGCCAAATTCGGTAAACTCCCGAATGGCCGCCAGACGCTTTTCTGCCACTTCTTTTAAAATCGTATTGCGTCGATAAAGCAGAAATGCATAGGCTGTCCGGTTTGAACGTCCAACACGGCCTCGCAGCTGATAAAGCTGAGAAAGACCAAGACGGTCTGCATCATGAATAATCACGGTATTAACATTTGAAATATCCAGACCCGTTTCAATAATTGTTGTAGATACAAGAACATCTATTTCACCATTGATAAACCGGTACATTACCTTTTCCAGTTCCCGCTCACTCATCTGACCATGGGCAAAAGCAACTTCTGCATCCGGTGCCAGCTTCTGGATGGCCGCCGTCATCTCCACGATGCCATTGACCCGGTTAAAAACATAATAAACCTGGCCGCCTCTGCCAACCTCCCGGGCTATAGCTTCTCTGACCATCTCCTCGTTATATTCCATAACATAGGTCTGGACCGGCATTCGGTCCATTGGCGGTTCTCCGAGCACACTCATATCCCGGATACCTATAAGACTCATATGGAGCGTTCTTGGAATCGGTGTCGCTGTCAATGTCAGGACATCCACATTTTCCCGAAGCTTTTTAATCTTCTCTTTATGGGTAACACCAAATCTCTGCTCTTCATCCACAATGAGCAGTCCCAGATTTTTAAATTCAATATCCTTTGATAAAACCCTATGAGTCCCTATAAGAATATCCACCATACCTTTTTTTAATTCCTTAACCGTCGCAGCCTGTTCGGCCTTTGTGCGGAATCTGGACATGGTCCGTATATTAATTGGATAATCTTTCATTCGCTGGGTAAAGGTATTGTAATGCTGCTGAGCCAAAATCGTTGTCGGCACAAGAAGCACGACCTGCTTACCATCCTGAACCGCTTTAAATGCCGCACGAATAGCCACTTCCGTTTTTCCATATCCTACATCACCACAAATAAGCCGGTCCATAATACGATGGCTCTCCATGTCTCTTTTTGCAGCTTCAATAGCTGTCAGCTGGTCGTCCGTCTCTTCATATGGAAAAGCTTCTTCAAACTCCTGCTGCCAGATTGTATCCGGACCATAAGCAAATCCCTCCTGGGACTGGCGTACCGCATAGAGTTTAATCAAGTCTTCTGCAAGGTCTTTAACCGCTCCACGGACACGGGTCTTTGTCCGTCCCCACTCCTGTCCGCCCAGTCGGTTTAATTTAGGACGTTTTGCATCTGCACCTGCATATTTCTGAATCATATCCAGCTGCGTCGCCAGAATATAGAGATTGTCCCCACCAGAATATTCGATTTTTATATAATCCTTTTCTACTTTATCAATTTCAATCTTTTCAATGCCTTTATAAACACCAAGTCCGTGATTCTCATGAACAACATAATCACCAATACTCAAATCCATAAAACCATTGAGTTTCTGACCACTGTATTCGGATTTTTTTCTTTTTCTACGCTTTGGCTCCCCAAAAATATCACTCTCTGAAAGGATAACAAAACGAATCATCGGATATTCCACGCCACTATGGAGATTCCCATGACAAATAATAATCTGTCCTTCTTCCACTGTCCGGTCCATTGTTTCCGTCACCGCAGCAGTCAAATTATATTCCTCTAAATCCTTTGCCAGATGCTGAGCCCTTGTTTTTGAATGGGCAACCAGGACCATCCGGTACTTACGACTCTTCCACCGCTTCAAATCTTTTACAAGCAGCTCAAAATTCCTGCTGTAGGCCTGAATGGACTGAACCGTTACATGATATCTGTGTTTATAAGGCATCATGCCTGTTTTCTGGTCCAGCGTACTCAACATCAGACATCTCCGCTTACCAAGCTGATGAAAAATCTCTTTCTCCGAACGCAGGACATCCATCTGTCCGGAAACAATATAACCTTTTTCCAGACGACTTTTCATACTCTCTTCAAATTCAGCCGCTACACCCTCTGCTTTTTCTCTCAACCGGGCTGGCTCATCCAAGAAAATCAGTGTGCTCTCTTTTGGAAAATAATCCAGAAAAGATACTTTCTCCTCATAAAAATAACCAATAAGACTGTCTACATTCGCACCACCAAAGGAATTTTCAAAAGCTTCACGGGTTTCTTCATACAAATGTTTCAGCCGCCCGGCTTCTTCTGCTTTCCCTTCCTTTTTGAAAACCTTAATGCTTTCATCCACATCCCGCTTTAATTTTAAGAGTCCCTGGGTTATCCGTTCATCCGTAAAAACCATTTCTGCCGCCGGATAAATGGATACGGCCTCATGCCGTTCAATAGAACGCTGACTGGCGGCATCAAAACTTCGAATGGTATCAATTTCATCATCCCAGAATTCAATACGGTAAGGACAATCATCTGCCAGATTATATACATCCAGAATACCACCACGCACAGAAAACTGACCCGGACTTTCTACCTGAAAAACCCGTTCAAATCCCATGTGTACCAGCCGTTTTACCATATTCTCCCGGTCTGCAGTTCCGCCTTCCCGAAGACGAATAATCTGCTGAGCTATTTTTTCCGGTGGCAGAAGGCTGTCCATCAACCCATCAATCGTTGTCACCACAGTCACCGGCTCTTTTTCAAGAAGCTTCTGGATGACTGCCAGTCGCTGACGCACCAAAAGCTGGCCATGCACATCCGCACTGTAGAAAATAATATCCCGTGCCGGATAGTCATAGACATTGCGGTCAAAGAACTGATAGTCCTCATAGATTTCCTTAACCCGCTTTTCGCTATGGGTAATAATCAGCTTTATCGGATATTCTTCGGAAAAGCTGGCCATCCAATGGGTTTTCTGAGCATCAACGCAGCCCTCCACATAGACCGGGTAGTCCTTTCCCGCCAGATTCTGACATATACTGCTATATTCATTTAACTGGAGTAACGGTTCTCTGAATAATTTCACCCTATATCCCTCTTCTTACCATTATACTGATTCATCGCACCATCAATATCGTCATTTAAAATCAATTCTGCAGCCCCTGCCACATCGCGGGCTGCCTCTTCAATACATTCTCTTTCGGCTTTAGAATATTTTGACAGTACATAGTCAGCCAAATCCCAGCCTTCCGGTTTATTGCCTATACCAACCTTAATTCTCGGAAATTCCTGAGTTGACAGATGGGCAATGATACTTTTAATGCCGTTGTGTCCACCCGCACTGCCTTTTTTTCGAATTCTAAGCTGCCCAACATCCAAGCTGATATCATCATATATAATAATAATATTTTCCGGCAGTATTTTATAGAAGTCTGCAATTTCACGAATACTTTCTCCACTCAGATTCATATAGGTCTGAGGCTTTGCCAGAATCACCCGCTGGCCGCCAATGACTCCTCGGCCTACCAAGGCTTTATGCTTTTTTGTCGTTACATCAATATTATATTTATCCCCTATGGCATCAATCATCATAAATCCAATATTATGCCGAGTTCCTTCGTAAGTTTTTGTTGGATTTCCCAACCCTGCGATCATATACATCATTCCATCGTCCTTTACGCTAAATTATCTTCTAAATACACCTGCATTTTAGCATACACATCCAAGGCAAGATTTGTCAACTCCCCAATTAAGAAAGAGGATATTCTTCAATCCATGTCAGGATTTTCTGAATACCCTCTTCTTATCTTATTACACCCTTAATTCAAACTTAAATTGCCGGTTCTTCTTCATTCTCCAAAGCAGCAATTTCATACTTCTCTAAAATAATACTCTGAATGCGTTCTCTCGTTTCCGAATTAATCGGATGGGCAATATCACGATACTCGCCATCTGCAGCCTTCCGGCTCGGCATGGCAATAAATAACCCTTTTTCACCATCGATAACCTTTATGTCATGAACAACAAATTCATTATCCAATGTGATAGAAACAACTGCCTTCATCTTACCTTCTTTTGTTACTTTCCGTACTCTTACATCTGTAATTTGCATGTCTTATGTCCTCCCCAGGTCATTATAGTCTTATAAAATATATCGGTCATTCTTCTCGTCAACAATCGTCACCTTACCAGGTTCCCCCAGATAAGAAGAGTTGGCCCGAATAGTATCTCTGCTTTCCACAATGCAATTTTCAATGACTGTGTTATCCCCAATGTAAACATCATTTAAAATAATTGAATTCTTTATAACGCAATTATTTCCCACATAAACCTTTTTAAATAAAATCGAATCCTCAACCACGCCATTTAAAATACATCCGCTGGAAATCAGTGAATTCTTAATGGCAGAACCCGGGTTGAATTTTGCTGGTGGCAAATCCTCGGTTTTGGAATAGACATTTGGATAATCTTTAAAGAAATAATCCCTTACGCCCTTCTTCAAAAAGTCCATATTGGTTTGGTAATAGGCATCAATTGTTGCAATATTCTGCCAATACCCCTCATGTTTATAGCCAAAAATCTTTTTGACATCTTTATGCCTAACAAGTATATCCTGTACAAAATCTGTCCGGTTCTCTTCATGAGCTTTTTGAATCAGTTCCATGAGAAGACGTCGGCGAATAACATACACTCCGATAGATATTGTATTTGTCTGGGCAATTAATGGTTTTTCTTCAAAATTCGTTATTCTTCCGGTTCCATCCATTCGGATAATACCAAACCGCTGAATATCCTTTGTGCCTTCCGGCATATCCTTAACCGCAACGGTAATATCTGCTTTTGTCTTAATGTGGTACTCCAGAATCTTGTCATAATCCATCTTATAAACACAATCTCCAGAGGTTATAATCACATAGGGTTCATGACAGTTTCTTAAAAACTCTAAATTCTGATAAATGGAATCTGCTGTTCCCAGATACCAGGAACTGTTTTCTTCTGTTATAAACGGTGTCAAAACAAACAGGCCGCCCTGTTTACGTCCGAAATCCCACCATTTTGAGGAATTCAGATGCTCATTCAGGGACCTGGAATTATATTGTGTCAACACAGCAACTTTTTGAACATGTGAATTGCTCATATTGCTTAAAACAAAATCGATACACCGATAGCTGCCGGCCACCGGCATAGCAGGAACCGCTCTCTTCTTTGACAACTGTCCCATCCGGTTATTGCTGCCTCCTGCTAATACAATCCCAACTGCTTTCATCACATCTCACCTGCCTTAACTATAGCTTGTCCGCTTGCCAGAAGTCCCCCCGGATAGTCCGAAATTTCAGTTCTTCCCACAATAGCTGTATTCTTTCCAACCTTAACATCTGAAGGAATGCTGGAATTTTCTGCGACAGTGACCAAATCAAAGGCATAAACTTTCGGATTCAGTACACTCTCTGCGAATTCGCCAACAGAGAAAACGACATTATCCCCTATCTCAACATTTTCAGCAATAATACCTTTATCAATCGTACAGTTCTTTCCTATCTTAGTACCCCTCATAATAATAGAATCTTTTACAACGGAACCTTCTCCGATAATAACGCCAGACCCAATAACACTGTTATGGACTTCACCGTAAATCTCTGAACCTTCTCCAATAATACAGCGGTTTACTTTAGAGTCCCCATCAAAATACAGAGGTGTGATCATGTCGTTATTCGTATATATCTTCCAGAACTCTTCATACAGATTAAATTCCGGGATAATATCAATGAGTTCCATGTTCGCTTCCCAATAAGAGCCTAATGTTCCTACATCTTTCCAGTAGCCATTAAATTCATAAGCATAGCAGTTGTTGGTCTTCTCATGTACATATGGAATAACATGCATACCAAAATCACAGCCCGGCTGGTCCTTTAATGCCAAAAGTGCTTCTTTAAGCAACTGCCAATTGAAAATATAGATTCCCATAGAGGCAAGATTACTGCTTGGTTTTTCCGGTTTTTCTTCAAATTCTTTAATATGTCCCCATTCATCTGCAACAACAACACCAAAGCGACTGGCTTCTTCCCATGGAACCGGCATACACGCAATAGTGATATCCGCATTCCTTGACTTATGGAAGTCCAGCATAACTTCATAGTCCATCTTGTAAATATGGTCCCCACCAAGAATCAGAACATATTCTGGATTATAGGTTTCTATGTATTCCAGATTCTGAAAAATGGCATTCGCTGTTCCTGAATACCAGTCGGAATTTTCCCCGCCTTCATAAGGTGGCAATAATGTAACACCACCGTAACTGCGGTCCAAATCCCACGGGATACCAATTCCAATATGAGTATTTAATCTCAAATGACGGTACTGGGTCAATACACCCACAGTATCAATTCCCGAATTAATGCAATTGCTTAATGGAAAATCAATAATTCTGTATTTACCGCCAAAGGCTACCGCAGGCTTGGCTACATTTGCAGTCAGCACACCCAGGCGGCTTCCCTGTCCCCCTGCCAAAAGCATAGCTATCATTTCTTTTTTAACCACGTAATCACCTCTTGCGTTCTGTTATGATTATTTAATTATAACACCTGCCCCGAAAATTGTGAACACTTTTTACTATTTTTTCCCTAGTAATCTTTTAAAAATGTTCAATATTCCGATTTTTTTCGACTCAATCCACAAAATGTCTGTAATTTGTGCACAATTGCCACAAAGTTTCTTTGTGCATCTTTCTGATTTTCACCGTCCATCAGCAGACACTTATAGGGCATACACACTTTTAAGCCTCTAATTTCAAGTGGTTTCAATAAAAATCCTTTATTTTTCTTTCAAAGCAAGCTATAATAAATTAGCTACATTTGAAATATGATAATAAGGAAGTGTAATATAATATGTATAAAATTGACTTTAATCGTCCGATTAAAATCCACTTTATGGGTATCGGCGGCATTAGCATGAGTGGTCTTGCTGAGGTTCTCCTTGAACGAGGCTTTACAATTACCGGCTCTGATATGAAAAGTTCCCCAATTACTGAAAAACTTGAACAGCACGGTGCATCCATTATTTATGGACAGAAGCCTGAAAATATTACCGATGACATAGACCTCGTTGTTTATACCGCTGCCATTCATCCGGATAATCCGGAATTTAAAGCCGTCGTGGAAAAGAATATTCCACATATGGACCGCGCCGAACTTCTTGGTCAGATTATGAGTCATTACGAAAACTCTATTGCTGTATCAGGTACCCACGGAAAAACAACAACAACCTCCATGCTCTCTTTAATTATGCTTGCCGGTAAATGCGATCCAACAATTTCTGTTGGAGGTATTCTTAAAGATATCAATGGTAATATCCGCGTTGGACGTTCCAATAACTTCATCACTGAAGCCTGTGAATATACCAACAGCTTTTTAAAGTTCAATCCACGTATTGAGTTAATTCTTAATGTAGATGCGGACCATCTTGACTTTTTTAAAGATCTTGATGACATTCGCCATTCTTTCCGTTGTTTTTGTGAGAAATTAGATAACAATGGCGTCCTGATTATTAATGGTGAAATACCAAATCTGGACTATTTCACAAAGGACCTTCCATGCAAGATTGTAACCTATGGTTTAGATGCTAAGGATAGCTATACGGCAAAAAACATTACTTTCAATGACCATGCCTGCGGCAGCTATGACTTATACGTTAATGGTGAAGAAATAACCCATATATCCTTAAATGTCACCGGTATGCATAATGTATCAAACTCTCTGGCTGCTATCGCTGCTGCTCAGGAGCTTAATATTCCAATGGAAAATATTAAGACCGGCCTTTTGAATTTCAAAGGCACTGACCGTCGTTTTGAATATAAGGGTGAAGTTAATGGCATTACCATTCTTGATGACTATGCCCACCATCCAACAGAAATTGAAGCAACTTTAACCGCTGCGAAAAACTACCCTCATAAGAAAATCTGGTGTGCTTTCCAGCCTCATACCTATACCCGGACCAAAGCCCTGTTAAAGGATTTTGCCAAGGCCCTTTCTTTGGCCGACCATGTTGTCCTGGCCGATATTTATGCAGCCCGGGAGGTTGACACCGGAGAGATTCATTCCAAAGATTTACAGGCAGAAATATTAAAATTAAATACTGAAGCCGACTACTTTTCTTCATTTGAAGAAATTGAGAAATTTTTATTAAAAAATTGTAATCACGGTGACCTGTTGATAACTATGGGTGCCGGAGACATTGTAAACATCGGCGAAGATCTCTTAAAATAGGAGTTATCCACATTATCCACAGGTTTATCAACAATTTTTAGTTGTAAAATCTGTGGATAATTTCATTTACATAACCTTTTCTCCAGTTTTTCGCAAAATCTGACAATCCTCGGATTTTTGTAGGTTTTTTCGACCCTGATTTTTTTATGAAACAATTATGTAAAAAGTTATCCACTTTATCCATATTTTCCACATTTTCCTTTCTCAAAATCCGGCCCTATTTTCAAGAATTTTAGAATGTGCTATACTGTGAACACTTAGTGAAATCAACCATATGTATGGGCAGATTGAACTTATTGAAAATGCACTATTTTATTATTATAGAAACAGGGTGGGGAACTTATGAACGCAATTAGATTACATACCGATATGCCTCGGAATATTACATTAATTCCAAACGAATTTCTGGACCATTATATGTCTGGGGCCAATGGTGAATTTTTAAAGATTTACCTCTATCTTCTCCGATGGGCCGGATGTGCTCATGACGAGATTACAACCAGCTCCATTGCTGATTTTTTTAATATGACAGAGAACGATGTCAAGCGGGCACTCCGCTTTTGGGAACAGGAGAAGCTTCTTCGAATTGCCTGGGATGATGCGGGCAATATCACAGACCTCTGCCTGCGCCCGGTTACCGCACCCTACGCCCAGGAAAAGCCTGTTGCAGAACCGGTTCCTCAACCAGAAGCCGTAAAAGTCCAGCCGGCTTCGCCAAAACCGGTAAAAACAACTCCCAAAAAAGAGCGTTCCACATCTGATATTCCTTCCTATTCGATGGATGACCTTCAGACTTTTGTGGAGAAGGATGGTGGAGAACAGCTTTTCTTCATCATTCAGCAGTATAGCGGAAAGCCTCTGAATCAGGATGATATGAACACGGTTCTCTTTTTCCGCAAAGGACTGGGTATGTCCTTAGATTTAATTGAACATCTTTTCGAATACTGTATTTCCAATGGCCACCGGAAGATGAATTATATCCAGGCTGTTGCCATGAGCTGGGCCGAAGCCGGTATCCAGACGCCCGCCGATGCGAAAGTCTACTGTGCTTCCTATAACAAGGTTAATTCTGCCGTTATGAATGCCTTTGGTATTAAAGGCCGTTATCTGAGTGATGATGAATTGAGTTATATTCGCCGCTGGCAGCAGGAATACAAACTTTCCCAGGAATTAATTGTCGAAGCCTGCAGGCGTACTATTCTGACCGCACACTCTGCCAGTTTCAAATATGCCGATTCCATACTGGAACGCTGGCACAGTAATCAGGTAGAGACGATGGATGATGTCCTTCGTCTGGACACAGCCTTTGAACAGGCAAAAGCAAAGCAGGCAAAAGAATCCAAAACTGCGAAAACAACCACTGGCAAAAAACCAGCATCCCGTTTTCACAATTTTAACCAACGAACCTATGACTACAGCGATACGGAACTGGAATTCATCAAAAAACTCCATTCCGGCAATCTGAAATAAACTAAGGCTGAGGAGGCTGTATTTCCATGTTAAACAACTCACTTTATCAATCTGTTATGCGTGACTACGACCGTCTTCAGGCCGACGAAAAGCACCAGCAGGATTTGCGGACCCAGGAAGTTCTTGAAAAAATACCTGAATACGGAAAACTCGAACAGGAAATCGTTTCCCTCTGTGCCAAGTCAGCCCGTGAACGTATTCTTAGTACCCAGAAACCAGAGGCAGATGCCTCAGAGAATCTTCACTCTCATATTGGAACATTGAAAGCACGCCAACAGGCACTTCTCTGTGAGGCCGGGTACCCATCCGACTATTTAGATATCAAGCATATCTGTCCGATTTGTAAGGACACCGGTTTTGATGGAAACGATTTATGTCAGTGTTTCCGCAAAGCAGCGGCACGCAGAATCTACGATCAGTCCAATATCGTTCCAATTCTTGAAAAAGAAAATTTCGATACCTTTAATCTTGGCTATTATTCCGAAATACCGGATTCCCGCTTTGGCATCAGCCCAGCGGAGAACATGCGGACGATTGCCGCAAGATGCCATACATATATTGAAAACTTCGATACTCAGTTTACTAATTTATTTATCTATGGCGAAACAGGTGTCGGCAAAAGTTTTCTCACCCACTGTATTGCTAATGAACTTTTAAAGAAATCCCGTTCGGTCCTTTACCTTACGGCTTTTGAATTAATTGAGGCTTTTGAAAAGCATACTTTTGGGAACAATAATGACAGTGAAGAATCTTTTTACGAGGATACTTTTTTTGATTCTGTCATGAACTGTGACGCTTTAATCATTGATGATTTAGGAACAGAGATGGTAAATAATTTTACTGTTTCCCAGCTTTTTCTCTGTCTGAACCATCGACAGCAATATGGAAAATCAACAATTATTTCCACAAATCTTCCACTGGAAGGTATTCAGGACATTTACAGCGAACGTATCTTCTCACGAATTGTCAGCTATTATGATATTCTCCTCATTTTAGGTGAGGATATCCGCGTCAAAAAAGCCTGCTCCAAGGACTGATAATGTACAAAATTCAACACTATCTGACAACTTTCGTCAAAAATCTTGACAAAAAAGTATTAGATAGTTCATAATGTTTGATTGAATGTAAAATTTCTTTTACAGAAGTTTAAAAAATATAAACCACAACACCACACAATGTACGGAGGTAAATCATGAGTCAGCTCAACATCGATTTCGAAGAAACTATCCCTGTAGGCCCATTGGGAATTATTCCCCTTGAAAGCAGCTGGGAACTTGGACAAAAAGTTAATGAACTGATTGTTTCCTGGCGTTACGAAAGACACGGCGGAGACAACGGAAATTTTCTTTTAGCAGATTACAAACAGGATACTTACCTTATCAATTCTAAATGTTCCCGCTTCGGCTCTGGAGAAGCCAAGGGTACAATTAACGAATCTATCCGCGGTAAGGATTTATACTTAATCGTTGATGTCACAAACTACAACATTAAATACAAATTATGCGGACACGAAAACCGCATGTCCCCAGATGACCATTATTCAGACTTAAAACGTATTATCGCTGCTGCTGCCGGTAAAGCACGCCGCATTAACGTTATTATGCCTTTCCTTTATGAAAGCCGTCAGCATAAGCGTACAGCCCGTGAATCTCTGGACTGTGCATTAGCTCTTCAGGAACTGAAGAATATGGGCGTAGATAATATCATTACATTTGATGCTCATGACCCTCGTGTTCAGAACGCTACACCACTTAGTGGATTTGAAAGCGTTCAGCCAAACTATCAGTTCATCAAAGCTCTTTTCCGTGCAGTTGATGACCTTACTGTAGATAGTGATCATATGATGATTATCAGCCCTGATGAAGGTGCCATGACTCGTGCCGTATATTATGCCAATGTTCTTGGTATTGATATGGGTATGTTCTACAAACGCCGTGACTATACTACTGTTGTCAATGGCCGTAACCCAATCGTTGCTCATGAATTCCTCGGAAGTTCCGTTGAAGGCAAAGATGTTGTTATCATCGATGATATGATTTCTTCCGGCGAAAGTATGCTGGATACAGCAAAAGAACTGAAAAAACGTAAAGCAAAACGTGTATTCATTGCTTCTACCTTCGGTCTTTTCACCAATGGTATGCAGGCTTTTGATGAAGCTTACGAACAGGGTCTTATCAGCAAAATCTTAACCACAAACTGTATCTATCAGCCACCTGAATTACTGGCGAGACCTTACTATGTGAATGTTGATATGAGTAAATATGTAGCACTTCTCATTGATTCTTTGAATCATGACCATTCTATCAGTGATTTACTTGATCCTTATGATAGAATCCACAAGTTATTAAAGGCTTATAACGCTAAATAATTTAAGTCATTGCTATTACATGCAAAAAGGCCTCCGGAATCTGTTTTTATACGACAGATTCCGGAGGCCTTTTTTGCATGTAATTTTAAAACATCTTCTTCTTTTTAAATATGTAAATACAAATCATAATAACTACCAGGCTCAGAATAATGACTACCGGATAACCACTCTGTAATTCCGGCATATTCTGAAAGTTCATACCGTACCATCCTGTAATCAAAGTCAGCGGCAGGAAGATTGTAGAAACAACGGTCAAAAAAGCCATATTATTATTTTGTCGTCCATCGCATTCCGCCTGATAGGCATCCTTAACCTCTTTTGCATATTCGAGTAAATCTGAGCAGCGGCCCCGAAGCCGTTCAAAACGCCCGGACAATACACGGAAATACTTTGTATAGTCTGCATCAAAAAAGCTGTTCTTATCCTCTTCTAATTCATCACATACATCCGACATCTGTTCATAATAACTCCTCAGGGTCTGAAGTTCTCTGCGCATCGGATGCAGTTTTGAATGCAGTTCCTGAAGTGTCATATCCCCGACAGTATCTTCCAGCTTCATAATCTTCTTTTCATATTCCTCTAAGTGAATGGCGTCACCCCGCATTACCTCAATGCCAAAATTGTAAAGAAAGCGGACTTTATTCTCACCCTGAACCAGGTCATCTGCTAACAGCCCCGGAACAATCTCTTCTGTATATTTTGAATTGCCGACGAGAACAAGAAAATCTTTATTAATAAAGACATACATGCGATGTTTCTTTCCAAGGATATCCTCACGCTCCGGAATATGCAGCGTTGCAAACAAATAATCCCTGTGAGTTTCCAGTTTATTATAATATATTGAATTCAGATTTAAAGTCCCACTAAAATGAATGCCCATCTTTTTCAGAAGTTCCGGGCATTCTGCTTCTGAAACAACGAAGACTGCCGGCTGTTTATTCCGGAGTACATCCTCTTCACTGGCTTCAACCATTTGGTCGCCTAATAAATAAACCATCTCTCATATCCTCCTACTTCAAGTAAATTGGTGTGTAATTAATGCCAAGTCTATCTAACCCTTCCATTTCCCGGTGCTGGCACGTGAACAAAATAATCTGTGGGAAATTCTGCTGAGCCAGCCATGCCAGGGTCCGATTCAGCCTGCGGTCATCATAAAAGACAAAGCTGTCATCAAGAATAATCGGCATATTTTCTTCCGGAAAAAGTAATTTGACCATAGCCAGTCTAAGAGCCAGATACAGCTGTTCCCGTGTACCTGTGCTGAGCTGTTCCGCATCTGCAAAACTTGTCCCCGTATCCACCTTCAGATTTAATTGGTTATCCACAACGACCCGCTCATATTTTCCACCGGTCAGCTCCCACATAATTCTGGAAACCTCCTGATTCAGTGCCGGTCCAAAATCCGAGTGTATTTCTTCGGATAAATTTTGAATAATCTCCATACACTCGTCAATAATACCCGCTTCTTCCCTGTCATCACCAATGACTTTTGAAAGTTCTTCGTATTCATTCTCTAAAACACTCCGTTCCCCTTCGCGCTGATCCAGAGCTTCTTTTTGGACAAGAAGGCGTTCTAAAGATTTTGTCAGATTCTGTTCCCGCTCCCTTAGTGCCTCCATCTCCCGCTCCTGGTCATCTTCTTCCATATCCAGAGAAATGTTTTCACCATATTTTTCTATGTAAGGTTTTAAAGGTTCCTGAAGTTGTTCATACTGCTGCCGCAATGCCTTCAGTTCCTCTTTCATCTGTTTCAAAACGCCGCGGCTGCTCCTCCCAAACATCTGACCTTCCATCAATGTCTGAATATCTTCCAGTTCTTTCCTGCTGGCGCTGACCTTCCGCCCCATTCGCCGCTTTCCACTCTGCAAAATAAAGGCTGTTCCCATTAATAAAAAAACAAGAAATAATACCATACCTATACGAATCCCTACACCGCTTCTTAAGAAAAATACAGCAATGACCGGAATCAAACCGAACATCATGACCGAAAAAAGAATAGCCAGATTGCGCCCCATCAGTTGTTCGTATCTATCGGACAAATCATCATAGGCCTCATTTGCTTCATCCCACTGAGCTTTCAGGGAATCAAAATCCTCCTCCAGGCTCTGCCGCTTCATATTCTCATACGCTTCCTTTTTCTGCTGATACTGAGATGCAATATAATTATTTTCTTCAATCAGGCGAATTGCTTCCATCCGCTCTTTCTGCTCTTTTATCCGGTTCTCACGCCCTGCACTTCGCTCCGCCTGCTGGCTTCGCCGAATTTCAGATAGGGTTTCCTGCTGGGTTCGGATATCTTCATAGAGCTTTTCCCGTTCTCCCTCGGATACTTGTAACTGACCAATCTGCTCTTCCAGTTCCTGGAGTCTTTTTTCCGGGCTTTTATCTATTTGAATTTTCCGTTCTTTTCTAAGGTAATCCAATGTCCGCCCGATATCAACTTCCTGGCTTTTAGTTCGCTTGATATTGGCCATATAGGCCTGAAGCGAAAGGCCAAACCGGGCATCAATAACACTTCCCATCTGCCCAATACTGAGGCCATTCTTGAAATTTGCCCGGGTCAGTCCGGGAATGAGTCCGTCCAGCTGCTCTCCGGGAAGAAGAATGTCTTTCCCTGTGCTTAACTGTTCTACCCTGAAATATTCATCTTCTTTATAAAAATTCCGGACAATACGGTAAGATTCTCCTCCATGTTCTATAACGATTGAGCCCTCATAATTTCTGCCCTGCTCCCAAGGCTGAAATCTGGAATACTCGTCCTTTTTTGAAGCTCTTCCACGAAGTCTCTCCACCCCAAAAAGCATGGCCTGAATAAACTGATGAATCGTTGTCTTCCCAGCTTCATTTTCGCCATAAACAACATTTATTCCCGGCATTAAATGCAGCTGCTGTTGATGGAAGCGGCCAAAATGAGTCATATTCAAAGTTTCGATAATCATCCTTCACCCACGTCCCTTCCATGATACATGGCCTGAAGACCATAGCTTAAAATACGGGTTCGCCGTGCCTCATCCATCGGCATCTGATACACTTTTTTAATAAACATACCGATAAGATTATCGGCGTTCTCGTTATAGAGACGTTCAAAATCAAACCAGGGCAGCGTCTCATCCTTAATGGCCGCTATCTTTCCCAACCGCAGCATTTTCTCAGTGTCATAGACAATGTCTGCATCCCTGTAGCCCTTTAACAGGACATTATATATATGCTGTTTTCCTTCGATTTCGATCTGCTGACTGAGCCATTCTTCCATCTCTCCACCGGTCATATCCGTGTCTGATTCCAGAATCAGATTTTTGTACTCCCGGCAGGCGGCTGGACAAAATTGAATTCGTGTCCCCTTATCGTTGATTTCGCCATAAACATATCCATGCTCGCCGATATCCAGACGGTCAATCGGCTCCAGTGCTCCCGCATATGCCATCTTATTATCAAAAATCTCCGGTTTATGAATATGACCCAAAGCAACATAATCAAATCCTGCGGATATGAGTTCCTTTTTCTGTATAGGAATATGCTTTTCATCGCCGCCATGGGCAAGCAAAATGTGATATCCCGGCTTATCCAATGGGATAACCCGCTGATACAGGGGTGTCTTAATTTCCCGGTGCTCATAGCTCAACCCATATATCCAGGTATGGAGGGATTCCAGATAAAAGGAATCCAGCTGTTCTTTCTGAAAGAAATGAACATTCTCCGCCCAGTGAAATCCCCGGTAATTTGACCCCTCACCCATGTAATCATGATTTCCGGCCATCATAACCACCTGGGTTGGCTGAATCGATTCCAGCCTGTAATTTAACTCTTTTAATTCCCGTTTGAGAGGCGGCCGGTGAAAAATGTCTCCGGCAATAAGAATCAGGTCAACCCCTTGTTTTCCCGCTTCCTGAATCAGATGATAAAATGTCTCTTCGATTTCCTCAGACCGCTTTCCTGCCCAGGCTTTTCCCCGGTCAGGCACCGCCCCCAGATGGATATCTGCCACATGAATAAACCTCATTCTTTCACCCCTTTCTCTTCTCTTTACGGATACACCAAGGCCCTGAATAACTCATTCTCCCAGTGATTCGACTCAAATAAATAGTAATAGTTTAATCTGTTATAATCATTCAATTCCTCTGCCATAGTGTCCATTACATTGGAACCATAATAGAGTCCCTTGTCATCCACAAAAATATTCGCTGTAACAACCGGATATTCCTCATGTAAAGCGCTTAGATAATTCTGCCACGGACTGGTAGGAACCCCGGCCTTTTCAAGGCACAGGCTGCTCAGATAGTTCGCGCTGATGGCCTCCACATATTCTTCCTCAATATCGTAATTTGCCCACAGAACAAAAGGAACTTCATAGCGTTTCTGTTCCTCTTCCAATGTCAGTGCCGAGGAATCCATATCATTTATCTCATATACAGGTTCTACCACCCAATCTGCCGGCTGATGGTCCCCAAACATAAGAATCACTGTAGGTTCATCGACTTCTGCGAAATACTCAACCAGTTTCTGCAGAGCCTCATCCGAAACCTTAATCAGTGACAAATATTTTTCCAGGAGTTCATCCTTTTGCGTACCTTCAACTTCCACATCCGGTACAAAATTTTCGTAATCCTTTGAGTAGCTGCTGTGATTCTGCATCGTCACATCAAATACAAACATTGGCTGGCCTTCCGGTTTCGCATTATAAATATCAATAACCTTCTGGTAGGTTGCCAAATCTGTTGTATATTCACGAAGTATCGGTGCCTCTGTGAAACTTTCTTTGAAATAACTCTTTTCAAATCCAAAATATTCATAGACCTTTTTGCGGTTCCATCCATTTGCCCGGTATGGGTGGATGGAAAAGGTTTCGTAACCCATAATTCTAAGCTCACTCACCATGGTTGGAATATGAGAGCGGATATACTGCTGGTAAGGCACCGAACCCATCGGTAAAAAAGCCATAGATGCACCTGTTAAAAACTCATATTCCGTATTCGCCGTATTGCCACCTTTAACAGAAACAAAAAGATTTCCCTTTACCGTATTCTCCTTCAGCGAGTGTATAAAAGGCATGTAGTCTACATTTGTCTGAAATGAGCCAAGAATCGATGGGTCTGAAAAAGCTTCATTCATAATAACGATAATATTGGGCAGTGTCTCTGCAGTCTGCCCCCTTTCGTACCTTTTATAAGATTCAAGCATCTCTTCAGCCCTTTTGGCACTGTAATTTCCCGGCTTTGTAACCTTCAAATACTGCATATTTGAAATAAAACTGGCCGCGAAGCCATTCATATGATAATAGGCATTTGGTGTAAAAAGGTAATCATAAAATCCCAATTTCTTATGTACCGCCTCCGCCTGTATGGAAGTCGAATAAAGTACAATACTTACCATCGCTCCTAAAACGGCTAGCAAATGATACTGCCCATTTTTTATACTAAGCTTCCATCGGGTAAATAACCCGATTAAAATCATTATTAAAAACCCCAGAAGAATCTGAAGAGTATCTTTCTCTAAATCATATTCAAAATTACCGGAAACACTCATCGCCGTCTTTACAGATAAAAAATCCCACGGAAACAAAGGTACCGAACGAAACTGTATCACATAATAATCAACCAAACCGATAATCATCACAAAAAGACTTCCCAGGCTGATACTCACCCAGCTTCGTTTTGATATTAATAATAGAATACCATATAATAAATAATAAAATATTAAATTTGCACAAATTAATGGCCAATCCATGTCCTCTATAACAGAATGGGTCAATGATTCCAGCAGCCAGAAGCTGATCGCCGGAGCAATGACCCATAAAATAATACTCGGGATTCTAGGAAGCCCTTTCTTTTCAAGCATAAATTAAACGTCCCTTCAAGTCATTAAATATCACAGTTTTTAACGGTTCTCGGGAATGGAACAACGTCCCTGATGTTGGACATACCCGTCAGATACATAACGCAGCGTTCAAAGCCCAGACCAAATCCAGCGTGGCGTGCTGAGCCATAACGGCGTAAATCCAGATAAAAATCATAATCTTCTTCTTTAAGACCAAGTTCTCTCATTCTCTCAGTCAGTATATCATAATCATCTTCACGCTGACTTCCTCCGATAATCTCGCCGATTCCCGGAACAAGTAAATCCATAGCAGCTACTGTCTTTCCATCAGAATTCATCTTCATATAAAAAGCTTTTATTTCCTTCGGATAGTCCGTTACAAAAACCGGGCGTTTGAAAATCTTCTCTGTCAGATAGCGCTCATGCTCTGTCTGTAAATCACAGCCCCATTCAACTTTATAATCGAATTTATCATTATGTTTTTTAAGAAGTTCAACAGCTTCTGTATAAGTCACATGGCCAAATTCAGAAGCCGCCACATGTTTTAATCGGTCAACCAAGCCCTTATCCACAAACTGATTGAAAAATGCCATCTCTTCCGGAGCATTCTCCAGCACATAATTAATGACATACTTCAGCATCGCTTCAGCCAGTTCCATATCATCCTGCAAATCTGCAAAGGCAATCTCCGGCTCAATCATCCAGAACTCTGCCGCATGTCGGGTTGTATTGGAATTTTCTGCACGGAAAGTCGGACCAAACGTATAAATATTACGAAATGCCATGGCAAAGGTTTCACCATTCAGCTGTCCGCTAACCGTTAAATTCGTCTCTTTTCCAAAGAAGTCTTTGGAATAATCAATGTTTCCCTCTTCATCTAAAGGTGGATTCACCGGGTCCAGTGTCGTCACTCTGAACATCTCGCCTGCACCTTCACAGTCGCTTCCTGTAATCAGTGGAGTGTGTACATAGACAAAGTCCTGTTCCTGGAAAAATTTGTGAATAGCATAGGCAATCAGGGAACGCACACGAAATACAGCCTGGAAGGTATTCGTTCTTGGACGCAGATGGGTCATCGTCCGCAGATATTCAAAGCTGTGACGTTTTGGCTGAATCGGATATTCCGGTGTAGATGCACCTTCTACCATCACCTGTTCCGCCTGAATTTCAAAAGGCTGTTTTGCCTTCGGTGTTGCCACCAGTTTTCCTTCGACAATCACTGCCGCTCCAACATTTAATTTACAAATATCCTGGAAATTATCCAGTTTTTCATCAAAAACAACCTGCAGTGTCTGGAAACTTGTTCCATCGTTAATTACAAGAAATCCAAAGGTCTTTGAATCTCTGAGATTCCGTACCCATCCCCCGATTTGTACGTTTTTCTCTACATATTCTGAAGGATTTCTGTATAATTCTCTTACTGTTACTAATTTCATATCAATACCCCCGTATAATCAATCTTTTTACATTTTACCGTATAATTTCCCTTTCGTAAACCCTAGACTTCCATCACATTCGGTTGTATAATAATTTCGCAGTTAAATATAGAAAGGAAGTTTCATTATGGACCAACGTATTAAAGTATTTGCTCATAATCTGATTCACAAATCTATTCAGGTTAAACCTGGAGATAAAGTATATATCCACTACACCGGAGAAAGCACAGAAGACCTGGCCCGTCAGCTCATTAAAGAGACTTACGATGCCGGTGCCCTGCCTTTTCCACACTATACTAATCCCCGGGTTCAACGGGAGATGCTGCTTCATTGTACAGAAGAACAGCTTCGTCTAATGGCCCGGGTGGATGCTCGGGAGATGGGACAGATGGACTGTTATCTGGCTGTCCGCGGTTCAGATAATGTTTCTGAGAATGCCGATGTTCCTGCTGAAAATCTTGCCCTCTACGAACGGCTTTACAGCACTCCTGTCCATCACAAGATTCGTATACCAAAGCTCCGCTGGTGTGTTATGCGTTATCCGAATAATGCTATGGCTCAGCTCAACGGCCAGAGTCTGGAAGCCTTTGAGGACTTTTATTTTGATGTCTGCTGTTTAGACTATGAGAAGATGGGTGAAGCCATGACGCCTCTTATTGACCTTATGAATAAAACCGATAAAGTCCATATTGAGGGGCCTGGCACCGATTTAACCTTCTCCATCAAAGGTGTTCCCGCCATCAAATGTGCCGGGAATATGAACATTCCCGATGGCGAGGTCTACACGGCTCCCGTCCGGGATTCTATTAACGGAACCCTCTCTTACAATACACCGGCTGTTTTCCAGGGCTTTACCTTTGAGAATATTTCCTTTACCTTTGAAAATGGTAAAATTATTAAAGCCACAGCCAACGATACCGAACGCATTAACCAGGTTCTGAACACCGATGAAGGAGCTCGTTTTATCGGCGAATTTGCCCTTGGTGTTAATCCATATATTCTGACGCCTATGAAAGACACCCTCTTTGACGAAAAGATTATGGGCTCTTTCCATTTCACACCGGGTAACTGCTATGATGAGGCACCAAACGGTAACCACTCAGCTATTCATTGGGATTTGGTATGCATCCAGCGCCCGGAATATGGCGGCGGCAGCATCTGGTTTGATGATGTTCTTATTCGTAAGGATGGCCGTTTTATTCTTCCCGAATTAGATGGATTAAATCCGGAAAACTTACAGTAAATACCAAAAGGCGCTGAAAATACTTTTTCAGCGCCTTTTTTATTATTCTCTATGTCTTATAAAACCATAACCAGCGTCCCTGCTGTGATTAAAACGGCACCTACTATGGATTTTGATGTAAAATTCTCATGCAGAAAGGCAAATGCCAAAATAAGGGTAATAACCACACTTAATTTATCTACAGGTACGACTTTTGATGCATCCCCCAGTTGAAGGGCTTTGTAGTAGCAGAGCCAGGAGGCCCCCGTCGCAAGTCCGGATAATATTAAAAACATCCAGCTTTTCTTACTGATATCAGCCATTCCTCCCTGATTACCTGTCAAAAATACCATTCCCCAGGCCATCACTAAAACAACCACTGTTCGTATGGCTGTTGCAAGATTTGAATTGACACCGTCAATACCAATCTTTGCCAATATCGATGTTAATGCCGCAAAAACAGCCGACAATAGCGCTAATACAAACCACATACGACTCTCCCCTTTTCTACTTTCGTAAAATTTCTTTTGGAGGCTCAATTTCATTGGCGATGGTATGCTCCGTCAACTCAGATAAGCTCTTCAATTTTTTATTAATCAACGGTCTCATACAGTTTGGCACATGCTCCTGATGAGCTCTGTGAATAGCTACACATTCTTTGCAATTTCCATGGTAACGACAGGCCTTTTGGCAGGAGCAATGGTCTTTCTCCTTATACTCTTCACGAAATTCAGAGGCAAATTCCTCCTGCAGACGCAGCCCCTCCGGCCGATTCCCCTTGTGAAACTGTTCCATAGCTGCAATTTCTTTGGCATTTCCATCAATAATCATAGGTACCTCCAATTATTTGTAATAACTATAAATAACATTTCCCGATGAACCAATTCCATTTACGGCAGAATCCCACTCGTATCCGGAAACCGTACCATCCTTTGGATCTGCTACAACAATGTAACCATTTTTATATCCTTCGATAACACACCAGGTTCCTTCGCTGTTTTTGACAACCAGCGGTTTCCCTTCTGTAATCATCGGCAGGGCATCATTTAAAGACATGCCGCTCATATCAACGACATGGAAATCCGGCAAATTAGCTTCCAGATTTTCAAACATACCTGAAGCGGACAGGGCTATCTCTCCTTCAATGTTTTCATAATCCATAATCCACTCAAGCACAGCTTTCTGCTGGGCCTGTTCATCTGACTCTGCCAGTGCAATGGTATAGCCATCCAGATCCACCTCGCCGGATGCGCTTACCGGGCGGCCTATAATTTTACCCTGCCCATCAAGAATCTTTCCACCCTCGGCTAATGCTTCCTGATAAGCCTCCTTAAAGGCTGGATATTTGAAAAGGTTATCCCCCTCATAAACATAGAATCCTGCATATTCTGCCGTCTGAACAGCGAAATCCATCTGGGTATTCCGGTAAGCCTCAATAGCACGGGCAAAGAGGACAACCGGTGTCGTATTTCCGTACTCATCAATGGTCAGCCAGGTTTCCTTCATCCGCACTTCCTCGGTTACATCTTCCGCACTGGCCGTCTGTCCATTTGCCTGATTATATAAAATGTAGTCCACCGGCATATCTCCATTGTTTGTATTTTTTCTGGATATCTCCAGTAAATCACCATTGATAACAACATCACTGATATAGCCGCCTTCTACTCTGTATTCCTTTAATACATTCAACTGAAAATCAACAATATACAGCACATCCAGACCATCTGCTTCACTGCCCACAGCACCCGCACCATAGACCAGATTTTCTCCCAGCATTCCAAACATCTGAATGCTCTGGCTGCCACTTTCAATGGTCTGACTTTCTCCCGTTTCCAGATTGCTCCATTCAATACTGGTGACCTGACTCGAATCATCCATGTTTGAAACCACAAGACTATGGCCATCCTCGGCAATCGCACAATTTTCAGATTCCGCCTGCTCCAGAAGAATAGTTGCCTCCTTCAGCACAACATCAAACTGATAAATGGTATCTTCGAGGCACAGGTACAGCATATTATCATCATCTATAAAGGCCATCTTCTGAATACCGCGATTCAGCATCGTAAAGTTCTTATCATATGGAATAAACAATACTTCAGAATAGGTACCATCCGCCCGGTTGTAACGGTTAACTTCAATACCAAATCGGCCTTCATTATCTCCATTATAGACGTAACCATACACTGCAAAATATAAATCGCCGTTTTCTTCTGTTCTCAGCACCTTAACCCCATGCTCCAGATAACTGGCGGCTCTAAGGCTTCCCTGAGCCCTACGCTCATATCCAAAGGCCTGGGTCAGAATATTATCTTTTGTATTATAAACCCATAACCCGCCATCAGCCACAAAACTAATATAAGTATTATATTCTGTGCTTTCAGCATTCTGACTATCCTCTCCGGTTTCAGATTCTTCTTCCACCGGCTCTTCTTTACCATAAACCTGCACATCCAGTTTGTTCTCGTCAACCATTCCTAAACGGAGCTGATTATTATTGAACACAAAGGACTGATTGTCCAGTTTTTCTTCCATCGTTCTGGAATAATCCAGAAGGTCTACCGAACTTCCTGTACTGGCCACGCTGTAGTACTCTTTTACCATGTAGTTATAATCATTACCACTGTCATCCCTGGCCACAATCTCATACACCATCTGGATTTCCCCATTCTGGCTGTCCAGATTTAAAATATTGGTCTGAACGTCTCCCACAATCTCCGGATTCAAATTACCCCAGGTAATGGTTTCACTGTCAGATGCAATCGTCACTCTTCTGAAATCATCACTGACTCCTTCTGTAGCTGATGTGAGATACTCCGCAATTCTTGAGGCTGCTGTTTTTTCAAAGGTTGCATTATGAAAATCCATGGCAAACTGAAGTTTATCATATGCCATTAAATCATTGCCATAAAGAACTCGCGTATAATAATAACACGTATTATCTGCATCATCTTCTACCGTCAGATTCAGACAATATTCCTTACCTGACTGTAAATCTGTATTAAAAACAATCTGAGTCTGCCGCTGTCCTTCAACTCGCTGGATTTCCGGGCATTCCCCGGACTCAATCTCCTCTGCGTTATTCTCATCCATCAAAGAGTAACGTACTGTTACTACATTGGATTCCGGCTCTGCAAATTGCAGTGTAATCGTTTTATTCTCTGAAACCGGTGTAATACTGCCTCGCAGATAGGCGGCATTCATCTGCTGTGTATAGCCGTCCATCTCATTAATAAGCAGACCGCTGTTTCTGACATACAGACGCACCAGTGACGTGTCCCCCTGATTTCTTGACGGATGGGTCCGCTCATAGTTAAGTATCTGACTGGCAACCAATAGGGTTACAACAAAGGATATTAAATAAAAACCTATAACAAATATTATCTTCTTTTTATCACCCATGTTTTATTTCTTCCTCTTTCTCAAGACTCGGCTGCAACAGCTTAAATAACGTCAATTCTCCATGAACTGCCGCCGCACAAGTTCGATAAGCTTCCAATGCTTTCTTCTGCTTCTCTCTGGAAATTCCTGTTTTTACACCACGGATTAAAATATTCTTAGGTGTATGCTCCATATCAATAAACTCCAGCAACTGGGTCTTATACCCCATAATTTCTAAAAGCTGTCCCCGGAGTCCATCCGTAATAAGTGCCGACATCCGTTCCTTAAGTAAACCATATTGAAGTATCGGTGACAATTCCTCGTTGACAATCTGCCGGTTCAACTCATGCTGACAGCAAGGCACGGATAAAATCACCCTGGCATTCCAGCCAATGGCTTTTTGTAAAGCATAATCTGTAGCCGTATCACAGGCATGCAGAGTCACCACCATGTCCACCGCATCTGCGCCATCAAAATCAGCAATATCTCCATGAATAAATTCCAAATGTTCATAACCATATTTATCTTTCAGTGCATTACAATGACTGATGACATCCATCTTTAAATCCAGGCCGGTCATCTTCACCTCATAGCCCAGACAAATACATAAATAATAGTACATGGCAAAGGTTAAATAGGACTTTCCACACCCGAAATCAATAATCGACAATGGTCTATCCTTAGGCAGTTCCGGTAAAATATCCTGTATAAACTCCAAAAACCGGTTAATCTGACGATATTTATCATATTTCGACCGAACAATCTTTCCATCACATGTCATCACACCCAGGTCCACTAAAAACGGAACCGGCGTCCCTTCCGGAAGAATATAGGTTTTCTTTCGATTATGAGAAAGGTCCTGTTTATCAGCCTTTTTACAATTCGATGCCTTTCGTTCCTTCACTGTCACATTCCCTTTTTTCCCGGACAGCACGGTATATTCTTTATCCCCGGCTTTAATCAGTGTCTGCTTGAACGCATTCTGAATGTTATCCAACAGCCACGCCTTTGCCTGATCTTCTTCGATATTTTTATGAAAAACCTGGGTCTTTGTGTATTGGGCAGCCTGGAAGACCAGCTTGTCCTTAATAATAACCGGGCGCACTTTAATCTTCTGAATCTCTCCGGCTTTCTTACGATTGCTCAAAGTGATATCCATTAATTCCCAATTTAAAACCTGATTTAAAATTTCTTCCAGTTGTTTCATGGCTTATTCCTTCCTTATAAAGTCTCAAAACCTCTCCAGATAGTTTACCATGTCCGGTGTCAATTCACAAGGGGCGGCCTGCACCGCCCCAGGATTTTTATCGTGCATAAAGGTGCTGTTTGAATTCCCTGCGCCGGCATCTCCGATAGCAGATTTCATCATAAAGCATACTCAGCAGCATCGCCTTATTCAGTTCTTCAGGCTCTGGTCTTCCGGCCTTTTCATAGATTTTTTCCACCAGTCTTCCAACCGCTGCATTGTCCGGATATTCGTCATACATGCAGCTTCCATCATACTCTTCTTCATCACATACATCTTCAATCCATTCAAAGAACTGACGGCTCTGTTTTGGATACATTTTCTTCATATATTCTCTATCTTTCAGGAAAACATCTTCCTGGGACCAGGGACTGTCACCAAAAACGTCATACAGATTCATTTGATGTAAATTTCGATAATCCATAATGGCCTCCCATCACTATTCTAAATTAAGATATGCACGCTTTTATTTGATGGTTCCTTCACCTTCTGTCTTTTCCTACATAAATTAAACTAAAGTTTTATTCGGTGATTCTATGAGTAATGATTATCTGGGAATCCTCGTAAATAAGGAAAATCCCCTGCCTTCCGATTATATTCCATCGGATATGGTCCCTGTTGAAATCCCCTTTGCCTATATTGGTGATGACAATCGCAATTATATGCGGGAGCCTGCCGCACAGGCTATGGAAAACATGTTTCGTGATAGTACTGCTGCCGGCCTTGACCTGATTGGCGTATCCGGTTATCGCTCCTATGACCGTCAAAAAAGTATTTATGAACAAAATCTTGCCGTCAAGGGCGAAGCCCACACCTCTCTCTACTCCGCTCAGCCGGGACAAAGTGAACACCAGACCGGTCTGGCTATGGACATCTCGACGCCTTCCATCGGTTCCGCCCTGTCAACCGACTTTGAAGCTACTCCGGAAGGCCAGTGGCTTCAGCAAAATGCCTCCAATTATGGTTTTATCCTCAGATATCCCGCAGGAAAAGAACATATTACCGGCTATGCCTATGAACCCTGGCATTTTCGTTATGTTGGTGTACCACTTGCCCGCTACCTGGATAATATGGGCCTCACTTTGGAAGAATACTATCAAAACTCTATGCTTTCCCCCAAAAATCGTGTATTATAGGATAAGAATAAATATATTTACACGGGAGGTAATTATGGAACAAAAGAAAAAAGATGACTTCCGACAAAGTGGAATTCTTGTACATCCAACTTCCTTTCCGGGCCCCTATGGTATTGGGGACCTTGGAAAGGGAGCCTACCATTTTATAGATTTTTTAAAAGAAGCCGGACAAACTCTCTGGCAGTGCCTGCCCTTAGGTCACACAGGTTTTGGCGACTCACCTTATCAGGCTTTTTCCGCCTTTGCAGGACAACCGCTGATTATCAGTCCGGAACGGTTAATCGACTGGGAATTATTAACAGCTGAAGATTTACCACCACATCCTGAGTGGGATAATTCCCATGTGGATTACGGCCCTTTAATTGAATTTAAAACAGCCTTGTTGAAGAAAGCTCACGAAAACTTTCTCAGCACCCCTGTAGTTTCTCTCCTTGATGAATTCCGGACCTTTTGTCTGGATAATAGTGCCTGGCTGCCTGACTACGCCCTTTTCATGACCCTCAAAGAGGTTCACGGAGGAAAACCATGGACAGAATGGGACTTAACCTATCGTTTTCCCAGCACCGCTGTAAAAGCTGCTGCTTTAAAGGAATTTGAAGAAACCGTGCATTACTACCAGTTTATTCAATATGTCTTCTTTAAACAGTGGCAGGAACTGCGAAATTACGCCCACGACAATGGCATACAGATTATTGGGGATATTCCAATTTTTGTATCCACCGACAGTGCAGATGTCTGGGCCCATAAAGAATTATTCCAGTTAGACAAAGAAGGGTACCCGACGGTTGTTGCCGGTGTCCCTCCAGATTATTTCAGTGCAACCGGACAGCTTTGGGGAAACCCTCTCTATGACTGGGATGCTCATAAAAAAGAAAACTATAAGTGGTGGATTTCCCGTATTACCTACCAGCTCACCATGACAGATATGCTCCGCATTGACCATTTCCGTGGTTTTGAAGCCTATTGGGCAATTCCTTATGGTGAAGAAACCGCAGTTAATGGCAAATGGATAAAAGGCCCCGGTCATGACTTTTTAAGACATATTACGGAGGCTTTTAATGGCAGTCTGCCTATTATCGCCGAAGACCTCGGTGTTATCACACCATCTGTTGAAGACCTACGGGATACCTATCATTTTCCCGGAATGCGTATTCTTCAGTTCGCTTTTGATGATATCCGCGATAATAACTATCTGCCCCATCATTACATTGAAAACTGTGTCTGCTATACCGGAACCCATGATAACGACACTACAGTAGGATGGTATCGACAGGCCTCACCCCAGTCCCAGGACCGGGTTCGACGGTATATGAACTGTGATGGCAACAATGTGGCCTGGGATTTTATCCGCCTCGCCATGAGTTCCGTTGCCCGTTATACCCTCTTCCCTCTTCAAGATGTTTTTGGTCTGGACAGTTCCGGCCGAATGAATACCCCCGGGACAAGCATGGGGAACTGGGCATGGCGTTATGAAGATAACCAGTTAAATTCAGGCACTGCTGCCTACCTTAAAGAACTATCCGGCCTTTTTGGCCGTAACGAAAAATTACCAGACTTATCCTGTACGGAAGCTGAGGAGGATGTTGAACAATGATACGTATTATTTCCATCGTTTTATTTTTAGTACTGTTTTCAATTGTCAGTCTGCCCGTATACCTCGTAATGAATATTATCGGGCACTTTAACCCTTACCGCAAAGCCCAGCTGTCTCAAAGCTTTGTTGTTGGTGCTTTTAAAATTATTTTGAAAATCAGTGGAACCACCATCCATGTTACCGGTCTGGAAAATGTCCCCGAGGACACGCCTGTTCTCTATGTAGGAAATCATCGGAGCTATTATGATATTGTCACCTGTTATACACTGGTGAAAAATAATACCGGCTTTATTTCCAAAAAAGAAATGGAAAAAATACCTTGTATCAGCCGCTGGATGCGTTATCTGAACTGCCAGTTTCTGGACCGGGAAAATGTCCGCGAAGGCTTAAAAACCATTCTGTCCTGCATTGATTTAGTAAAGAATGGTACTTCCATTTTCCTTTTTCCTGAAGGGACGCGTAACCTGGGCGGTGAAATGCTTCCATTTAAAGAAGGCGGTTTTAAAATTGCATTGAAAACAGGCTGTCCTATTGTCCCGGTAGCCATTTACAATACGGAAAATATTTTCGAAACCCATCTTCCAAGAGTAAAAAAGCAGACCGTGTCCATTCAGTTTGGCGCACCTATTTATGTTGAAAATCTCTCTCCTGCCGAAAAGAAATCTCTTGGAACTTCCGTTCAGGCACAGATTGTTGACATGTTAAATGAAAAATAAACCAAATTCTTTCATTTTTACTATTCATTTTTAGGGCAAAGCATGTTACAATGGACAATGATTGAATTTTAAAGGAGGAAGCAGACGATGATACCTGTAGCACTACTTATGTCAACAGTCAGCATTGTTTTGATTGTCATCCTCGTGGTCATTCTGATTGCCCTTGGTGTTCTTGCATTTTGGGGAAACAAGCAGCAAAAGAAAGCTGAATCTGCACAACAGCAGATTGATGCCGCTGCTCAGCCGATGACTATGCTGGTCATTGACAAGAAAAGATTAAAGATGACTGAATCTGGCTTACCAAAAATTGTCATAGATTCCACACCGAAACTGATGCGCCGTACGAAAGTACCGATTGTAAAAGCTAAAGTTGGTCCTAGAATTATGACCCTCATCGCTGATGATAAGATTTACGATTTAATTCCTGTAAAACAGGAGGTTAAAGCGATGGTCAGCGGTATGTATATTGTAAGTGTTAAGAGCTTAAGAGGCCCTGCACTGACAGCTCCGCCAAAAGTTGGATTTTTCCAGAGAATGAAGAATAAAATTTCAGGCAAATAAAAAAAGAAATTCTGTCCTAGTTGAGACAGAATTTCTTTTTTTATGTTTATTAATGTGCTTTACAGCTCAGGTTTTTAACCTTAAGTTTAAAGACACCTACCATTTTAAGTATCATTTCGTTAAATTCCCAGTCACCTTTATCATAGTGATTCATAACGATTTCAAGACCGGCTTTCTTCTCTTCAATATCTTCTATCATTTCAATCGTTCCATCGCCAATAATGCTTTCATATAAATAAGAATATTTACAAGCTGCTTCCCCGGTAACCAGTTCATGCTTGGTATCCATCTCAAAGGCCGCATATCCACTCTCCCGGATACAATCGCCCTTTCTTCCGGCAGCGGCTCCATGGCAGTAAATCGTCCATTCGCCATCTTCTTCTGTGAAGCCAAAATTCAAAGGCACAATATACAAGCCTTCTGCATCCTGAAATCCAAGACGCACGCAATCGCACTTTGCCATAATCTCCTTAATCATTTCCAAGTCTTTAATCTCTCTGTCTTTTCTTCTCATATGATATCTCTCCTTTAAATAATACTTTTGACCTTCTCTGATTTTATGATATACTCAAATTGGACTTGTGAAAAGTTCCAATTTCTTATTTTTTTAGAGTGCCAATTTAAAATATACCTTATAATTAGGAGAAGCCTTATGATAATAATAGATTCCAGAAAAAAAGAACCCCTCAGTAAACAAATTTATCAACACATCAGCGAAGATATTACCTCACACCGCTATCATGCCGGAGATCGGCTTCCCGCCACCCGATCACTGGCTTTAGAATTATCCGTCAGCCGGAACACGGTCACTGCCGCTTATGAACAGCTCCTTGCCGAAGGTTACATCACCGCCCGAAGGGGAAGTGGCTTTATTGTCAATGATATTGCCACCGATGGCATTCTCACAACAGTTCCCCCGCTGCCCATTGCCTCACCGCCTGTGCCTGCACCATCTTTTCAGGTCAATTTCGAATACGGCTCTTTTGATAATTCTCTCTTTCCCTATAACCAGTGGAAAAAATATATTTCCAAAGCTCTGGACCAAATGGCTCTTCGCCCCGTTAATACCTATCCGGAACGTCAGGGAGAATATGTGCTTCGCCAGGCAATAACCGACTATCTGTACCAGTCCCGGGATGTCCGATGCAAACCGGAGCAAGTCATCATTACCTCCGGTCATCCCTATTCCATGGAGATATTGTGCCAGCTTTTCCTGGATTCTTCCAAGATTCTCGCAATAGAAAATCCCGGCTATGATGCCACCCGGAATGTTTTTGAAAATCATGGCTATCATATCCACCCTGTTTCCCTGGAATCGGATGGGGTCTCTTTAACACAGGTTCGTGAGAGCAATGCCGCACTTTTATATCTAACACCATCCCATCAGTTTCCTACCGGCTGTGTTCTTTCCATCCAGAAAAGAAACCAGCTCCTTCAGTGGGCCTTTGAAACAGATTCCTACATCATCGAAGATGACTACGACAGTGAATTGCGCTATTACACCAACCCCATCCCGTCTATGTATTCCCTGGACACCCATGGAAACACCATTTATATTGGAACCTTTTCAAAATCATTATCGCCTGCGCTCCGTACCGCATACATTGTCTTGCCGGAAGCCCTTCTGCCTCTCTATAAAAAATATTATCAGCGATATAATGTGGGCGTTTCCCAGATAACCCAGTTTGCACTGGCTGAATTCATCTCTGATGGAAGTTATAAAAAACACCTGAACCGCCTGAGAACCTTATATCGAAAAAAACAAAAAGCCTTTACGGATGCCATTCGGAAGGTCTTTGGAAATAAAGCTGAAATTGTCGGAAGCCAGGCAGGCCTTCATATTCTCCTTAATATAAAAACAACGCTTTCCAATAACGAATTACTGAAAAGCGCTGAAATTGCAGGTATAAAAATACATTCTCCAAAAGCTCATTATATTTCTCCGGCCCATTGTCCTGAAAATCAGCTTCTTCTAGGCTTTGCCGGTATTGCTCCGGAAGACTTTATAACACATATATCGACCTTATATAACCTTTGGATGGTCTAAGAAAAGAAATAATCCTTTTCATCAAAAATCGTCGGGTCATCCTTTACCTGAAGGCCAAGCTCCAAAAGTTTGGCTTTTGTATTTAAAGACTGGTCATCGATAACCAGCTCAACTAACCGTTCTAATACGGCACCGACAGTGGGTCCCTGAAGAATGCCCGCCTGTATCAAATCCCTGCCATTAACCGCCAGTGACTTTACCTCAAAGCAGTCTCCACGTTCAATAATCTGATGATAAACTTCTTCTTTTTGCCGCAGAAGTTCCAGTTTTCCCGGTACAACTTCCGGATTCTTAGCTGAAATATCTGCCTGCTGGACGAGAATGAACCAATCAAAAATATCCCGGCCCACCCGGTTTAATGCTCTCCGCACACTGGCCTCCTCCGGGAAGTATTTCAATCCATGCCATTTCACCAGACGGCACACTCTGTCTGCTGTATAGTTGTCGAATTTCAACCGTTTCATAATCTTTCTAGCCATTACCGCACTGGCTTCCGGATGCTTATAGAAAATATCCCGGTCTCCATCGGTTTTTTTCACTACCGGCTTTCCAAAATCATGCAGGAGCATCGTCCACCGAAGAATCGGCTCTGCCGAAATATTCTCCAAGGCAATAAGGGTATGTTTTTCCACATCATAGATGTGATTCGGTGTATGCTGTGCCACCCCGACAATCCCATCATATTCGGGGAGAACAATCTTTGTCAGTCCCAATTTCCACGCCTTATGAATCTTCTCCGGATGGTCCGAAACGAGAAGCTTCACCAGTTCTACACGAATGCGCTCTGCACTTATATCGGCCAAAGTCGGAGCCCCCGTCTGCATGGCCTTTTCCGTATCTTTATCAATCTCAAAATCCAGCTGGGCAGAGAATCGAATGGCTCTTAAAATTCTCAAAGCATCTTCCTCGAATCGTTCTTCCGGTTTCCCCACACAGCAAATTCTGTGATTCTTTAAATCTTCCATTCCATGAAATATATCCACCAGCCCGGATACCGAATTATAGGCCATAGCATTAATGGTAAAATCCCGGCGTTTCAAATCCTCCTCGAGGCTGGCTGTAAATGCCACTTCCTTCGGATGACGATGGTCCTCATACTCTCCATCGATTCGGTAAGTCGTCACCTCAAACTGTCCTTCTTCCATTAATACGGTCACTGTGCCATGCTCAATCCCCGTGTCTACCGTTCTTGGAAAAATTTTCTTTACCTGCTCCGGCCTGGCCGAAGTCGTAATATCCCAATCCTCTGGTACTCGTCCTAAAATACTATCGCGGACACAGCCACCAACAGCATAAGCCTCAAATCCGGCGGCCATCAGTTCCCGTATAATTATTTCCGCTTCTTCCGGAATATACATCTTCATCCGCCCTACCTCTTTTCTAAAAATTCCTGTCCTTTGCCAACATTTTACCACATTAAATGAATACATGGAATACCTCATAAAAGGACTTGTCAAAAATTTATCTATTGAAGATTTCCCCTTTATAGCTTATAATATTAGGTAACGCTTAAGAAAGTAGGTTTAATATATGGATGATACACAAATGAAATTAAAAAGACATGAACAATGGCTGATGACATTAAAGATTCTTGCTATTGTCTGTTCAGTTCTTGGTATTATATTACTCTATAGATATATAACCACCAACGGACATCCGGGAGGTATGGCTATCTGCCTTTTATCTGCCGTTATGTTCTTTATGGCTTACCGTGAAAAATCCGGCGAACCAAAACCCGGCAGCCCGGAATATGAAGCGAAGGAACGTGCTCACGAAGCTAAGATAAAAGCAAGCCAGGAGCGTATGTACCGGAAACAGCATCCTTTCATGGTCGCACGTGAACTCGTCGATGAAAACAAGGATGCAAAAAAACCATCCTCCACTTCCAAGGCTCGTCCGAAAACAGAGTCTGTAAAACCAGAGGATGATTCTAAAACAGAAGCTTAGGCACCGAGTACCTTTGCTTTAATTTCTTCAAAATTTACCGGCCGGTAATCTATCCGCTCAACACAGACGCAGATGGACTGGCTGCAATAATCCTTGTATGTTGGATTACTATGGACATGCCCGTAGATATTCGCATAGGGCATATTCGCATTAATATATAAAGGTTCATGGGATAATATCCAGAATCCTTCTATAATGATTGGCCATGCACTGGCCTCGTCAAACCCACAGCTTCGGTACCATTCCGGTGACTGATGGTCGTGATTGCCGAGGACCAGTGTTTTTTTTCCGTTTAATGCCTGGCACAATCTGGTGACTTCTTCCTTATCTCCAAATGCAAAATCTCCCAAGACAAAAACCCGGTCCTCTTCTCCCACCGTTTCATTCCAGTTTTGAATAAGCTTTGCTTCCATATCCGCCGTATTCTCAAAGGGCCGATTTTCAAATCGAATCATTGCTTCGTGCCCAAAATGGGTATCCGCAATAAAAAATGTTTTTTCTGACATAGGTTCCCCTTCCCCAAATATATAAAATGTTACATTCATTATATTGAATCTGAAAATTTCTGTCAATGACCCGGACCGCCGCCCATACCTCCTTTGGTCATTCCTCCCATGCCGCCGGCACCGCTGCCACTCCATGTTGCAATGCCGTCCAGGGTTACTTCTGCAGTTGTTCCATCTCCATAGGTTATCTGATATGTTTCACCGGATACCAGCTCTGAAGAACTAATCTGGATACAGTTATAGGATTTTTTCGGTGTCAGACTGAAGAGCTCTTTACCCGTGCTGTCATTGACAGTTACAGATGTTCCTGCTACCATATTTCCATCGGAAACCACCACTGCAGAATACTGGCTTGAAGAATCACTGAAGCCCATAGCCATTCCTGAGTTGCCCACACCTATGAAGGTACCACCTGTAATCTCTGCTGTGCCACCATAATCCAGCGTACCATTACCTGAATTTTCCGGGCCTTCTACAGTAATAACACCGCCCTCCACGTAAAGATTTCCATTTGAATCCAGGCCATCTCCGGTAGCATTGACATACAATTCTCCACCACTGATACGTACCCAGCTGTCACTTCCCGAAGCGAAACCATTTTCTCCCGATCGACCCTCCATCGCTGTATCTGTACCACCGGCAGAGTTTACACCATCATCGGCAACTGTTATATCCATATTTCCGCCTTGAATTTCAACTGTCAGTCCTTCCAGGCCCTCATAAGACTTGTTAATAGTAATCATGCCATCTCTAATCAAAAGCTGATTATCGGCATGGATACCATCATCTCCGGAATCCATGGTAAATATTCCACCTTGAATTTCAACATCTCCATTACAATGAACACTATCATCGGAAGAATCTATGGTAAATTCGCCACCATTTAAATAAAGGGCTGTCCCTGCTTTTAAAGCCTTTGCACTATCTGATTCGGTTTCCTCTGTGGTTGCAGCAGGCTTTTCGCCGCCCCACTGTCCCCAGTTTTCATTGACCTGACCGCTGGTGTCATAACTTGCATTGGCACTGCCCCCACCGGTTGTAATATTGCCCGATCCTCCATTGATTTGAAGCACTGTTTCAGCCTGCACACCATCCTGGGAAGCTGTAATATTATAAGTGCCTCCATCTAAAATGACATAACCCTTATCTGTTTCCTCTGCATTGTTCGATTTAATTCCATCTGTACCCGCATTAATCTGAATTTCTCCATCTTTAATGCTTACTGAATCTTTTCCTTTAATTCCATTCTGTAAGGCAGTAACATCAAGAATACCATCTACGATTTTCAAATCGTCCTTACTGCGGATACCGTCCTCGTAATTTCCAGTGACAATCAGCGTGCCTTTTCCATTAATCGAAATATCATCCTTGCTGAAAATGCAGGCATTCGGTTCATCTGTTGTATCATCTTCATACACATAGGATGCTCCGTCGCTAAACGTATTTGTTGTTCCTTCTGCCAGAGTCAGAATGATTTTCTCACTCTGTATCCCATTAATCACAGAACTTGTACTTGAGCTGGCTGTGATACCATTTAAAATAATATGTACCATGTCCTCTTTATCTGCATCCACCTGAATCTGCCCATCCTTCAAAGTTCCACTGATAACATAAGTTCCTGCCTGAGTAATTTTCACAACGGACTGCTCTGCCTGAGCACCATTTCCTGTAACCGTTATCGAATCCTCTTTGCATTCGATTTTTGTTGCATTCGCCTCAGACCAGCTGTCATCCAGGTCCTCTTCATCATAATCCCCTGTCATCGCTGCAGAAGTTGTTTCTATGACAGCGGCCGCGGTTTCTGAAGTATCCTCTGTAATAATTCCGGTTTCTGTAACCCGGCCTTCGTCGCTGCTTTCTGTCCTTGAACTGCAACCGCCAAGCAACGATAAAATCATCGTTCCTGTCAGCACTACAACACCTATTTTACTTCGTTTCATATAATTGCCCCTTCCATTCTATAAGGATTCCCGTTCTTCAGGCACCCTGCCGCATACAATTGTTAAATTGCCATTCCGGCATCTTAATTCATCCAGAAATTTCTTCTCGCTTTTATCGCCTCGCATCATAACATGATAATGAAGTTCATAAAGACTTCCCATATTCACGGTTTTTACCCGAAGCAGTTCGTTCCGAGCCGTATATTCCGAAAAAAGGTCATCAAAAATACCTTCATAATCCAAATTTTCCGGAATCGTAATCTTTAAATCTCTTATGCACTGACTCTTCTTATCTACCGGAAGATTTGCCACAATGAGCATGACGATACTGATAACCACCACGAGCATGCCGCCAATTGCAACATATCCCATACCCGTTGCCAGTCCTACGGCCATTGCAAGAAATATGCTGGCAATCTCTCTCGAATTTCCCGGTACCGAACGAAAACGTACCAGACTGAAAGCTCCTGCGACAGCCACACCTGTTCCAAGATTGCCATTTACCAGCATAATGACCGTCTGCACGATAATCGGCAGCAATATTAATGTTAAAATAAAATTTCTCGAATAATTATTTTTATACATATGCACCACTGCAATAATGACACCAAAAATAATAGAAAACACCGTACAAAATACAAATTCCGGCACCGTCAGCCCCGCCGTTGATAACGATAAAATACTATCCAGCATACAAAATACCCTCCTCAAACAAATGCGTCACATTCTGCTTATAATAATCCCCGTACTTTGAAAATGAAATTGGGAAAATCCCCAAATCCGATAAAATATGACCAAACCAGAAAGGCATGCTGTCTGGTATTTTTACTTCCATCAAAACAGTTCCATCCTTCATCAACAATTCGCCCGCATCTCCCTCTGCCAGATGAAGTTTTTCCTCTCTATAACGGATATTCGTATCAAAAGTCACCCGAAATTCTTCCTGTTCCCGTCCAAAATAGGCCATCCTGTCATACCCCAGAAAAACTGTCGGTTTCGGCTGATAGAATTTTACAAACCAATCGACTTCCTGAATAATCTGAGAGGTTTCCGACGGTCTTCGCCCTTCATAAAGATACTTTTCGGCATCTGCCAGACACATTGGTACCCGACGCTTATATACGATACCATCAAATTTCTTTTTCAATTCAATAAATACCTGACTATACACCTTCGGAACACCATAACTCCTCAGGCGAAGTTTTTCTTTATAATGTGGCTTCTCAATAGATGTCCGAATCAATTCATAATTCGGCGTATCAAAATAAATATTGCAAATCGTATGCTTTCCAAATTCATCCAATATGAGCCTGTTGCCCACCACCTTTTGCAGTGCTTTATACTGCTCATCCGTCAGGAGATATTTTTTCTCGTATCGCTTGAATACTTCCTGAATCTTTTCCATAAGTCGCCTCTTTCCTTACATTTTTCTTAATATGCATTTGATTATGCCATGAAAATATGAAAGAAAAATGGTCAATTTGTGAAGGAGCCTTGAAGAAACTGTGTAAAATTTGTGTAAAAAAGCGGCCTATGGAATTTCTTATAATTCTATGTTAAAATAAATGAAAAGACGGAGTGAAGGAGAATATGATGAAAGAAAATATTTTTATTATGGAGCACCCGTTAATCCAGCATAAAATTTCCATGCTCAGAGATGAGAACACCGGAACGAATGAATTTCGTCAGCTTGTTGAAGAAATTACAGTTCTGATGGGTTATGAAGCATTGCGGGATCTGCCCCTTGAAGATGTAGAGATTAAGACACCGATTGAAACCTGTTATTCACCTATGGTTGCCGGAAAGAAACTGGCTATTGTCCCTATTTTACGTGCCGGTCTTGGCATGGTAAATGGCATGACAACCTTAGTTCCTTCAGCGAAAATCGGACATATAGGAATGTATCGTGACGAAGAAACCCATGAACCTCACGAATACTTCTGTAAACTGCCTGCCCCTATCGACCAACGTACCATTATTCTTCTGGACCCGATGCTGGCGACCGGTGGTTCTGCCGTAACTGCAGTAGATTTTATCAAAGCCCACGGTGGTAAACATATTAAATTTATGTGCATCATCGCTGCACCGGAAGGTCTTAAATATTTCACTGAGCATCATCCGGATGTTCCTGTCTATTGCGGACATTTAGACAGAGAGCTGAATGAAAAAGCTTATATCTGTCCAGGTCTCGGTGATGCCGGCGACCGAATTTTCGGAACGCGATAATTGGTGAAATTTGTAATTTTTTTTAAATTTCTCTTGCATTTATATACAATCATACAGTATACTATTTTAAAAGCTCACAAAGGCGTGCAGGCTGGTTCTATTTGACCCCCTTGCACGCCTTTATTTTTTTAGAAAGGTGGACTTACTACTATGATTGAAACAATCACAAACATCAACAGCCTGATTAATAACCTCGTATGGGGCTGGCCGGCATTAATTCTTCTTGGATTTGTCGGTGTTCTTATGACTGTTCTGACACGTTTTTTCCAGTTAGGACATTTCGGCCATTGGATGAAAAATACCATTGGTGCTATTTTCGGTGATAAACAGGTCACCCAACACACGAAAGACCGCTCCATTTCCCAGTTCCAGTCTTTATGTACGGCTTTAGCGGCCACCGTTGGTACCGGAAATATTGTCGGTGTTGCCGGTGCTATCGCCGTTGGCGGTCCCGGTGCCGTTTTCTGGATGTGGATTATTGCCTTTTTTGGTATGATGACCAACTTTTCCGAAAACGTTCTCGGTATCCTTTACCGTCATAAAAACTCTAAAGGTGAGTGGAGCGGTGGAGCCATGTACTATCTCCGCGATGGTCTTGGATCAAAAAAAGGCTTTCATATCATCGGAACCGCTCTCGCATTTTTATTTGCCTGCTTCTGTCTCCTTGCCTCCTTTGGTATCGGCAATATGAGCCAGGTAAACAGTATGGTGAGTAATGTACATTCCGCTTTTGGTATTCCAAATATTGCGGTTGGTATTTTCCTGTTTTTCGCAGTTGGTATTGTTATTATTGGTGGATTAAAACGAGTTGCTGCTGTGACAGAAAAAATCGTTCCTTTTATGGTAATTCTTTACGTTGTAGGTGCCCTGATTATTATTTTTATGAATGTCAGTGCTGTCCCTGCTGTATTCGTATCCATTTTTAAAGGTGCATTTGCCTTAAAATCTGCTGCTGGCGGTATCGTCGGTGCAGGTATTGCCCAGGCCATGAAAATGGGTATGAAGCGTGGTGTCTTCTCCAACGAAGCTGGTCTTGGTTCTTCTGTTATGGTTCACTCCAACTCCAATGTTAAAGAACCTGTCCGCCAGGGTATGTGGGGAATTTTCGAAGTTTTCGCTGATACCATCATCGTATGCACCCTGACCGCAGTGACGCTTTTAAGTTCCGGTGGTGTCGATTTGGAGACCGGTCTTCTAACAAGTGAAGCCGCAGAAATCGGTTCCAGTTCTTTGATGGGTTATGCTTTCGGCCAGACTTTCGGTCAGGCAGGCTCAGCCTTTATTGCTATTGCCATTTTACTTTTTGCCTATTCCACAGTGCTTGGCTGGAGTCATTATGGTTCTAAAGCCTGTGAATATCTGTTTGGACCGGATTCCACACTTGTTTACCGGATTGTTTTCTGTATTATCGTTCTGGCTGGTTCTGTTATGGAAGCCCAGTTGGCATGGGATATTTCGGATACCTTTAATGGCCTTATGATGATTCCTAACTTAATAGGTGTCCTGGCCCTTTCGCCTCTGGTTATGCGATGTACGAAAAACTATGTGGACCGTAAAATCCACGGAAAAGATATTAAACCGATGCTATCCATGTTCCCTGAAATTCAGGAAGAACATGAAAAACTTGTTCGTGAAGGTGCTGAATAGACTTTTATGACACAAAAAAACAGATACACAGGAAAACTGCGTATCTGTTTTTTTTATTTAAAATGAATTTCTTTTAATTCTATCATATCTTTACTTGCAGGAATCCCTAGCAGATGGCAAAGCAATGGTGCCATATTCAACTGGCTGACAGGTGTTTCTTCAAAATGTCCATTTTCAACAAGCGGGCTGAATATGTACAGTGGAACATTTCGCTGGCTATCTGTTATTCCACAGTGAAGGCCCTTATTATCCATGCCATGGTCAGCAGAAATAACAATCTGATATCCATCTTCCAGCCATCCCGGAACTAAATCTGCTATCAAATAACCCATTGATGCCACATTCCCCGCATACTCTCTGCTGTCTGAGCCAAAGGCATGTCCGGATACATCAATGCTCATCGGATGATACATCATAAAATCCGGCTGATAGGTTTTTCGAATAAATTCTCCATCCATAAATAAGTGGGAATCCACATAATCATCATCCCAATAAAAAACGCCATAATCAATGAGCCCCTTACCTGGTGTCAATTGAATCCGGTCCTCATATTTATTAAAAGGTGCCCGGTTATATAATTCGCTTATCCAGGAATAAGCTGCTGCTCCCGTTGATAATCCGGCATCTTTACATATAGAAAAGATGCTTTTCTGATTTGACAGCCGAATCACTTCATTGCAGGTAATACCATGCACATGGGATGGAACCCCTGTCAGAACAGTTTCATACATCGGCCTTGACATGGATGGCAATTCGCCCCGGACTTTATATTTAGCCGCCAGTTCACAGTCCACCATATGTTCTAGGTATCCTAAATACTCCGTCGCTGCCTCATATCCGCAGGCATCCAAAAGAACAAATATTGTCTTACTCATCTTCTTTACCCCTCGCCTATTTATTTAATTCCATTTCAATATTTAACCGCTTTAAAAGGCCATCCACTGCAGCCATTCCTACGCGGCGAAGTGCTTCTTCTGTATTCGCCCCTAGGTGGGGTGCCGCCACAAAATTGTCCAGTGTCAATAATGGATTTTTACTGGTAACCGGCTCCTCTGTAAAGACATCACAGGCAGCTCCGGCCATCTGTCCTGTCTTCAAGGCTTCATACAATGCCTTTTCATCCAGAACCCCGCCTCTTGAAGTATTGATTAAAAACCCTCCCGGCTTCATCACCGAAAAATGTTTCTGTCCAATCAAACCCTTTGTTTCTTCTGTCAAAGACAAGCCAACAACGATAACATCTGACTTCTCAAAAACTTCCTCAATCGACGGCTGTAAACGTATGTGAAGACGTGCCGCCTCCACCGCTGTCAGATGTCTGGACCACCCGATAACTTTCATATCAAATCCGGCCCGGCAGATATCTGCCGTCTGGGTACTGATGGCTCCAACGCCTATAAGTCCCAAAGTCTTTCCATAAAATTCCGTTCCCTGCAGCTGGGCAAAATCGCCCATATCCTTCCGAATCATATGATCTGCACGAATCAGCTTTCTGCCAACGGCCAGCATCAGCGCTACATTCATCTCCGCCACGGACCTGCTATTCATATGGGGTGTCGAAAACACTTCAATTCCCCGAACCTCAGCTGCTTTCATATCTACGCCATCCAGCCCCGTTCCATGGACCGCGATGACTTTTAAAGCCTTAGCCTCTTCCATAACCTTATCTGTTATCTGCAGATTCCTGTTGATTAACCCCTCCGCTTCGGATATTCGATTCCAGTCCCGGATAACCTCTGTATATTTTTTCAGGTATATATAGGCCTCGGGATGAATATACTCACAAAGAAATACCTTTTTCATCAACGCTCACCCTCCGGTTCATCTTTAATTGTCACCGTCACCGTAAAAACGCTCTCCTCTTCTACAAGGGACTTAACAATTCCCTCTAGATGCTGCAGCCTCTTCGGCGTATTATTTGACATTGCAATCGCATCATTAATGGTGTAGTAGTACATCGTTCCCGACAATGTTTTTAAAATTGATTCCGTCATCGTCACATGCTGCCCTACTTCAACTAAATCCGGACGTTCCATTCGAAAATCCATATCTCTATCTGCCATTTCCCGCACCTCTCAATGCCTCTATAATAGCACAAAAAAATACAAATGACTACTCCCCATACAGAGCGATTTTGGGCGTAAAGGATTCCGCTGCGCCATCACCAATGTCCCGAATAAGTATAAATGGTGTACACTCATCATCCTGCCCTGCCGGATTATCCCGTATATATTCAGCAAGAACATCATCCCCAAGACTTCGTAACGAAATAGACCGCCCCAAAATCACCACATCAATATCATTGGCATCTACAATCATTACCGGCACACCGGTCTTGTCCTCTATCCGCTGGCAGACCCGGTCGGGGTTCTTCGGCGTTAACGTCGCCACCTGATGGTACATCTCAAAAGCGGAATGCTCATAAAATCCATCAATCCCTGCAATTTCAACACCCAGGATTCTATAAAAAAGCCCCCGTTTACCTACTAATTTACCCAAAACACTGAGAACCGCTGCCAAAAGCACAAGGAAATGCCCCCTCATATCAATAGCCAGCTGAAGCTTATGAGGCTCCGTTACGCCAATACCACTCTTCGTGCGATGGCCAAACTTACTTAAAAATCCGGCCAGCCAGCCCACCTTCACATCTTCCATGTACACCGTATTTTCCTGGCACATGGCAATAACTTTTTCACTGACAGACAGAATATCTCCCGGCTGATAGACCGGCAGTACATATTTCCGAACCAAATCCACATAGGATTCCCCTTCTTCAACGAAATGGGTCTGTACACCGTATCGCTCCATACGCCGTCCGTCTACCTCACGAAGCCCTCTAATATAATAAACAACGCCTTTTTTCTCCCGGCGATTCACATTTTCATTCAAATTTCCATCATACCAATAGTTCATATACACTTCCTCCTGAACATAGTGTATTCCAAAGGATTCAATAATATGAACGCCTTGGAATATCTATTCTTACTTTTTCCTTAAATTATTTTTAGATTATGTCATAAAAATATGGTTAGAAAATGTTGAATTTGTGAAGGAAACATGAACTAATTATAGACGCACGAAGAAAGGGCCCTATAAATAGGGCCCTTTCTCGTAAAGGATATTCTAGTATTGTGAATGATTCACTTGGACTCTCTATGAAAGTTGGCAAGCTCTCAGACAAACAGGCAAAGAATTTTAGGGTTGCGACTCTTTTATTATATACAGCAAAGCAGTTTATTTGTGTACACTACTTCACCTGTTTGTCCTAGGAGTCCTTTTATCTATTTATCCTACCGGGAAGGGATTGAATCCCGTAAGGATAAGTCCACCGAGGATTAATATTGTTAATGCACAATAGATAATCATCGGTACTACATTAGAACGAATTAATCGTCCCTCTGAGCCTATAGTACCACAAGTTGCACAAGCAGATACAATGTTGTTAATACATGTCATATTACCCATTGCACCACCCATAACCTGCATTGCTACAATCAGAATTGCTGGCAGTCCAAGATTGGTTGCTGCTGCGTACTGAAGTGTAGAGAATAATGTACAGGATACGGTTGCAGATCCGGAAATGAAAGCTCCGATAACACCGATTAATGGTGCAACGATGATATATGCTTTTCCGAATAATGCAGCTAAACCGTTAGCCATAACAATTAACATACTTTCCATACCGCTGTTGTTGAATGCAGCGCCGGAATTTCTGAATAACTGTACCATAGCGATACCGAATAATAATGCGATAGCAGCACCGCCAACCATGGCACCTGTTTCTTTCCATGCAGCTTTAATCTGACTTCCTTTCATCTTATGAAGAGGAATAATTAACAGAGCTACAAGGATGAATGGGAGAACACCAGGGTTCCATGCCCATTTAAATACCCAGTTAACTTCAACACCTAAAATGGTCTTAAGACCAAATGCAAATGGTGCTGTAGTAACGTTTAAGAGACCTTTTAATCCGATAGCCGGAATACGTGTTACCACAAGGATGATAGCGATGATACCGTAAGGTACCCAAGCCATAACTCCAGACATATTGGATTCCACTTTCATGGATTCGTCTTCCTGAACGGCTGTTGTAGATTTCCAATGATCTTCCCATGCTGATTTCTCAGGGAATTCAAATTTAGTCTTAGGAACAAGGATTCCTTTTTTAGCTGTTACGATACAGATAACTAATGCTACCAATGCACCGATAAGCGCTGGGAATTCAGGTCCGAGGAATGTTGCACAAATTAAGTAAGGTACACAGAATGCCACTGCAGACATGAGAATGTATGGAATACATTCAATTGCTGGCTTCATGGATTTTTCTTTACCAAACATCTTACACATCATAGCCATAGCGATAAAGATGATGATTGGGCAAATGATAGCACTTGGAATAGCTACCCATTTTGTTAAACCTAATTTGTAAGCTTCCAAGTCAGTTACACCTGCGTTTGATAACTCACCACTGATCATGTTGAAAGCGGTAGTTGTAGGTGTACCTACAGCGCCGTAAGCAACTGGTGTACTGTTAAGTATAAGAGCTACCATAGCGGCACACAGTGGTGGAAATCCAACACTGATTAACAGTGGAGCTGCAAGAGCTGCTGGAGTACCGAAACCAGCTGCACCCTCGATGAATGCTCCGAACATGAAACCAATGATTACCATCTGAATACGTGGGTCATCACTGATTGTTGTAAACATACGGTTGATAACACCCATACCACCGGAATACTTTAATGTGTTCATGATAAGAATCGCACCAAAGATAATAACGATTGTATCGATAGATGTCAAGAAACCGGAAATCGTATGTGCTCCGATTGTAACAATATCCATTTTCCAAGCTGCAAAACAGATAACTGCTGTAATAAGCCAAGCCAATGGCAAAGCAATTTTCGCTGGCCAGTTAAAACCGGCCATAACGATAACTGTAATAATAATTGGTATAAAAGCTATAATTGCATACATGCTGTAATTCTCCCCTCTTTTGTTTTAAGATTTACAGAATTTCTGCAAATGTCTGAATACGAGTCTTAACCTGTTCGAAAGCAGTAGATTCCTGATCAATTTCGATAAACAGATTACGTACACCGGCAGCTTCAAATTCCTGAAGAAGGATTGGGTAATCGAATTCTTCTGGGTCACAGAATTTCATCATACATACAACAACTGCGTCAGCGCCGTATTTTTTAACTTCATCGATAATCATCTGTCCTTTTGGTTTGTTAGCATCTGTAGCTAAGGAACAACCATCGAAATCACTCCAAGCTTTTGCAAGAGCCATTAATGGGTCTGCATCTACAGGAACATCCTGACGGAAGTTACGTGTTTCCTGAGCAAGGTCATCAGCTACGATAGCAAAACCGTTTTCTTCAAAGATATCAAGAACATCATAAGGTTCAACTGTGATACCTGTAACAACAACTTTTTTGCCTTTAAATTCTGTCTTAGGCTGAGCTTTAACAGCTTCGATTAATTCTTTAACTAATGCTGTATGTTTGGATTTCTCCATGAACCAACGAGCTTTTAATACTGCATGACGATCGGATGGTTTGATAACGCTGGCGTAATCAGCAGCAACATCACAGAAGTCACGGCAAGCCTGACGGTTTTCATTGTAAACAGCAATACTGTTCTGAAGTGCTTTTGTAGAAATACGAACATCCAGAATGTCTTCTAATTTTTCTTTTACGATTGCATATTCTTCGCGGCAGAATACGTTTGCTGCATCTTTAGCAATCTTACGGTTCTGTGGATGTGTAAATGTGATGACTGGAGCTTTTCCATGCCATTTCTGGCTCATACATTTCAATGTATCACAAGGTACAGAGAAAATAACTGCTTCTAAATCATCATAAGCGCCTTCAAGTTCCAGTTCCATTACGGACTGCATAATTGAACAGGCAAATGGTGGTAAATATGTACGAGCTTTAGAAATCTGTTTTTTCTGAGCTCCCCACATACCCATTGGAAGGTATCCTGCAGCATGTACAAGTTCTTCCGGGCAATATACTGGCATAATACCTACTGCGCCTTTTCCTGTTTCTTTTTTATAATCTGCCATTGCTTTCTTAGGATCATCTGCAATGTTCTTTAAATCTTTAATAATCGCTTCAACTGTTCTCATCTTACATTCCCTCCCCAATTATTTATTATTGTCCATCATTTCAGATAATGCCTGAACACGTGTTTCGTACTGAGCCGGTGTGAAGACACGTGGGTCAGTCTGGTCACCATCAAAACTTACGAAAGGTATACCCATTTTAGCGTTAACATATTCAGCACTTTCGTTGTTCAAGAGACCCATCAGCTTACAGCTACGGTTAAGGTGAAGAACCATACCATCACTCTTAGAGTTGCTAACAACTTTGTAGAATTCTTCATAACGGTTAGAACCACATGTGTTGATATATACGTTTGTATAAGCTTCACCCATAGATTCTAAATCACCTGGTGTGTAAACAAGGCTCCAAAGTCCTGGATAAGCGGAACCTGTCATTACGGAACCAACGTTCTTTAAGCCTTTGAAAGTTGCTCCAAGGTATGTCCAAACAGCGATACCTTCCCATGTTACACGATGTTTTTCATTTTCAGCAGCACCAAAAGCATACTGTCCAGCCTGGTCTTTTGCTTCCAATTCATCAGCAAATCTGTGGAATGTAATTTCAGCATAATCTCTTGCTCTTGCGCAAACGATTAATGCCATATAGTTGAATAAATCGAAACCATTCAATGGTGATGGTTTTCTGTATGCATATGTAGCAACTTTGTTCCACCAGTATACAGAACGCTGTACCTGTTCCTGAACTTTGAGGAATTTGTCATAGTCGAAAGCACGTCCTGTGATTTCTTCTAACTGTTTGATAGCAGCTCTGAACTGATCTGCGATATATGCTTTATTGTGTTTTGAAACTGGCATTGTATGGTTGAAAGGAACATCGATGATGATGCAAGGAATGTTCAATTCTTTTGCCAGGTTTTCATACCATTTTAAAAGTGTATTACAGATATTGTTACATGTGATTACCAGGTCTGGCAGTGGAACATAAGCTGCTTTAGATTCAGCTAATTTTTCAGGTTTAACGCCTGTCATAGCTTCCTGTTTTAATAATTCCATGTATCCAAGATTTGTACGTGCATAAGAACAGATATCGATGTTGTAACCCTTCTGATCAGCAACTTCCAATAAATCCATAGAAGCCTTTCTTGCACCAGCACCAGCTGCGTGTGTTTCTGGGTAAACCATAGCAATATCCATTGCTACACAAAATTCCGGAGGAGCTACTGAAGCAGACCAACATACTAATTTACCTGCTTTTTTTGCTTCCCATGCTTCTTCATCAAGTTTTGCCTGAAAATGTGCTAACAAATCTTTTGCACTTGCTTCATTGATATTAATATCCATAATTTTTACCTTCTTTCTTTAATATTAAGCCAACTTCTGTCTTATTTTTTAATCAGCTCTTCATAAGCTAACAGAGCGGCACCAAGAGCTCCTGTAATCTGAGGATTTGGTGCAACAGTAATATTCTGCTGCAGTTCTTTTTCAATGGCATCTACGACGCCTGGGTTCTGTGCTACACCACCACACATAACCACGTCATCAATTACGCCAACACGATACACCAATGAACATGCTTTGCTGGCAACGGACTGATGTACGCCGGCAACAATGCTTTCCTTTGATAACCCCTTAGACAACTGAGATATTACTTCGGATTCAGCAAATACAGTACATGTACTGCTGACAGCCGCTATTGAGTCCGCTTTAAAATGAACTACCCCCATCTCAGAAAGTGGAACCTCCAGTACTCTGGACATAACGTCAAGGAAACGTCCTGTACCTGCGGCACATTTGTCATTCATAACGAATTTCATAATATTTCCTTTATTGTCCAGCTGAATGGCCTTTGCATCCTGTCCACCAATATCGATAATAGTTCTTGCTGAAGGAATTAAATAGTAAATTCCTTTTGCGTGACAGGTGATTTCACTGATCTGTTTATTTGCATCATCTACAGAAAAACGTCCATAGCCTGTAGCAATTTTGAAATCAATGTCTTCCGGTGTAAGGTCGATATCCTTAAAAACGTCTTCTATAACACGTCCAGGACCGGAAGTACCAGTTCCTACCTGAACAACTGCTGACGATATAAGCTCAGCGCCATCTTTCAGGATAACTGCTTTACATGATGACGAGCCAATATCTATACCTAATGTATACACGCTGTTTCCTCCTGTATCTCGTTTCTATTATTCTTTATTACCGTGACGGCTTGTAAATGTTGCTTCGTAATTAATATCGCCAATCTGCTCGATTAACTCAACAAGGATACCCTGTGTATATTTAGGACGAATGAAGTTAACGATAATATCTTCTGTTCCTTCTACAGGATCTGCTTCAAGCATTTCCCATCCCATAGCTTTGATTTCTTCCTGACAGGCTTTGATATCATCTACTAAATATGCAACGTGAGCGATTCCGCCTTTACCTTTGTTGAACTCACATAATACACCAGACTGTGGAATGATAAATTCTACTGCGTCTGCGCCATTACCGTGTTTTGTGAAGATTAAGTGCGCATCATAAGCTTTAACATGTCCTTTGTAGTCTGCTTCAAGACCAAATGTGTCCATGAATGCTTCTGCTTTCTCAACTGTAGGTAAAACGATACCCCAGTGATGTGTTCTGATAATGTGTTTGCCAATCCCTGTGTTTGCAAATAAATTTGCCATAGTTAAAAACTCCCTTTCTTGATTATATATATTACATTTATAGTTCTCATTTTGGAGTGGGGTTCCGGGCCTTGCAGCCCGGTACCTTTATGATAGTTTGTTTATCACACTAATTAGATTGTAAGTCCCATAACTTCATCTGTAAAGATTCTTGGGTCCATAACTTTAACTTCACCAACAATTGGTTTGAAATCCATCTGATCAAGAACCTGAGTCTGAATATCGATTCCAGGTGCAACTTCGATAAGATGTACACCGTCTGCTTTTAATTCAAATACAGCACGTTCTGTAACGTAGAGAACAGATTTGTCATTCTTTCCAGCTACAACACCGGAGAATGTGATTTCAGTTACTTTATTTACAAATTTATGTTTTTTACCTTCTTCAAGAATAGTTAATTTGCCGTCGCCTGTTTTAATCTTAACACCGTTTGTAAATGTTCCACAGAATACAGCTTTCTTGGAATTGGAGGAGATGTTTGTGAATCCGCCGCTTCCTGTGATTCTTGTTCCAAGACGGCTAACGTTTACGTTACCATCGATATCAACTTCTGCAAGTCCAAGGTAGCAAAGATCCAGTCCGCCGCCATCATAGAAATCAAACTGGTAAGACTCATCAACATAAGCCTGAGCATTTAATGTACCACCGAATCTAAGTCCGCCGCCAGGTACACCACCGATAGGACCACATTCTACTGTCAATGTCATCTCTCCTGCGATTCCTTCTTCAGCTGCTACTGCAGATACCCATTCAGGAACACCAACACCAAGGTTAACAACAACGTTTTTCTTTAATTCCATTGCTGCACGGCGTCCGATGATTTTCTTAGCATCAAGAACCTTTGGTTCAAGACTTGATACAGGAACCTGTGTATTTCCTGAGTACGCCGGGTCATATGTACAGTTGATACTCTGTGACTGTTTTGGATCGTCAGCAGGACATTCAACAACTGCATCTACATAGATTCCAGGAATCTTAACTAATTTAGAATCAAGCTGTCCAGCTTTAACAACTCTCTCAACCTGAACAATAACTGTACCGCCATTGTTATGAACGGCCATAGCCTGTGCTGTACAATCCAGAGGAGCCATTTCTTTTTCCATTGTAACGTTTCCTAATTCATCTGCGTATGTACCACGGATGAAAGCAACATCAATACCGTGTCTTGGGTAGAAGAGCTGTTCCTGTCCTTCGATCTCCATTAATTTAACGATATCTTCTTTTGTTGCTTCGTTCAAACGTCCGCCACCGTTACGTGGGTCAGCGAATGTTCCAAGACCAACATGCGTAAATGTTCCGATTTTATGTCCTGCACTGTCTCTCAACATCTGAGCGATAGCACCCTGAGGAATGTTGTAGCCCTCGATTTTATTGTCATAAAGCATCTGGCAGATATTAGGAACAAAATTGAAATGTCCTCCAATAACTCGTTTAATCATTCCATCATGTGCGAAATGGTCTGCATGACTGCCATCCTTATTTCCTGTTCCTGCTACGTAAAATAATGTCAAATTTTTAGGACTACCTGTTTCGAGAAATCTTTCCTCTGCGGCTGTGTTTAATGCCTCCGGAATACCATTTGCAACGAATCCACTAATTGTAAGTGTGTCGTTGTCTTTGATTAAATCTGCTGCTTCTCTTGCTGTTAATACTTTAACCTGTCCCATAGTGACCTCCTTAAAAACTTTCTTGTCTATTTTTTATAATTACCAATGGGTTTTCATGTGTTTATTGTATATTTTTCTAAGTTATATTGCAATGAAATCAATCTGACCTTACTTTATTCAACTTTCTCATGTTGAATTCAATTTGAATCAAGTTTTACTTGACAATTCACTAACAACCCGACATACTATAAATGGAGAACAGTGTCATTTATACACTTTGCTACATTTATATAAAAACAATAGCTATGGGGGGATTACATAACATGAGTACATATGGAACCTTACTTAAAACTTTGATAAACTTTTCAGGTTCGAAATTATCTACCGTGGCGGAAGAAGTTGGATACGACGTATCTTATATCAGCAAATGGTGTAATAAAGCCAAGCTGCCTGCTTCCAAGATGGCTCCGAATATTAACCGGACACTGGCAAATCATTTTTCCAGTGAGATACTCAAACATGAAGATTTAAATGTTTTTTCAAAAACCTTTTCTGTAGATGCCACACCTGAAACTTTGAATTCCATTATCTATAATCTTTTAAAAGATAATTATAAGGAATCCAGCAAGGCGGCAGCAACGGAGATACATAATCAGGAGAACCACCAGCCTATGGTATTTTCCCTGGCGAGTGACATTTATGATTTCTTTAATCATGAGCTTTCGGAGATTCTTCTCTCTTACAATGAACCTTTAGAGATTCTTTGTACACTGGACGTCTGTCGCTTTATTACATCGAATGTGACGGAAGTCTCCGCTTACCGGATGCCAAGTCATGAAATCAAAGTGAAAATCGGCTTAAATGCTGACCTTCTAAGTTCTGACAGTGATAACTATTTAAAGAATCTTTATTTCTTTTTAAATTCTCACAGTCATATCTCCTTTGATTTTTATGAAGATTCATTGATGAATTCCATGAATACCATCGTCGTTAAAGACCATATGGCTATCGTATGCGGTCTTGACCAGTACAGCCGTATTCAGGTGGCAACGGTAATTACCGAACCTGAGAAAGTAAACCAGATTTATGTCCGGACACTTCCGGCATTCCGCACAACCAACCTAATGGTTCATGCAACTGAATCGGACGAGTTCTATCAGTACGGCTATCGAACAGATTTTTATGCTCGAAACAATTTCCAGATTTTCCTCACCCGCGGCTTTGAATACCTGCTACCTGAAGAATGCTGGGAACCTATCATCCGTGCTGCCAAAGAACGCGATAAGGATGAATTCATGTCCCGCCTCGTCAGCCAGCTTCAAATCACCTGGGATGAAATCTTCGAAAAAGGTTCCATCGACTTCTTCGTATTGAAGTCCTCACTGATGAAATACATGGAAGACGGAGAAATCATTTTCGCCGATGTTGTTTACAACATGACACCGGAAGAACGTAAGCTTCATATTCAAAATGTTCTTGCTATCACAAAGAAGAACCCGAATATTAAGTTTTACGTTATTGACGAGGAATACTTACCTGGTGTTCAGCATCTGCTCCACACTTCTGTTTTCAACAACCGTAAGAAACTATTCCTTAAGAATCCGGAACGTTATCATCTGGATATCGGGCCTCATTTCTATTCCGTACTTTCCGACCAGCTTATCAAGGAAATCAGTACTTACTTTGACAATATGAAGGTCAAAGAATTCTGCTTTGAATATGATAGCGAAGCTGTTCAGAAATTTGCCGAAAAATATGGACCTCTTGTGAATCGTATGATTGATTTAAGTGGCTACAAACTTTAAAAAATATACCCGGGCCAGATATCTTTGCAAAAAAGATATCTGGCCTTTAAACGTGTTTTTCTTTTGCGGTTCTGTTTTACATTGTACCACTTAATTTTTCATATGTATATACTTAGCATGCAAACTATTAGCACGAAATTTTCTACATTTTTTTGTCTATTACTTCCATATCACATGATTTTTTGTTTAAAATTAACAAGGTTTTTATAATTTTTGGTATTTTTTCACAAAATAAAAGACATCTGTTTATACTTTCTGAAAACAGATGTCTTTTTCTTCCTATGATTCGCTCATAAAAACTTCTTTATCAAATTCTTTATCCTGAACCGCAACAATGGTTGTGCACACAGCATCGCCTGTAACATTAACTGCTGTTCGTGCCATATCCAAAATACGGTCAATACCCATAATCATCGTGATTCCTTCCAACGGAAGCCCTACAGCATTAAATACCATGGAAAGGGTAATCAGGCCAACACTTGGAACACCGGCTGTACCAATAGATGCCAGAGTTGCCGTAGCAATAACCATGATATAATCCTGGATTCCCAAAGGAATACCAAATGCCTGGGATGCAAATACAACAGCAACACCCTGCATAATGGCCGTACCATCCATATTAATAGTGGCACCCAATGGAATAGTAAAAGATGAAATCTTTCTGGAAACACCAATTTTCTCATCCAACGTATCTATAGACAACGGAATCGTCGCATTCGAAGTCGCTGTTGAAAAAGCAAAGGTCATAACCGGGAAGAATTTTTTAATAAAACGTATTGGGTTCAGTCCGGTACAAACCTTCAAAAGACCCATATACACAAGGAAACACTGGACAACCAAAGCCAGAATAACACCGAGCATATATTTCATCAACGGTATAAAGGCATCAAATCCAATACCGGAAAATGTTTTTGCTATCAGGCAGAATACACCATAAGGCGCCAGAGACATAACCATCATGGTCATCTCCATCATAATCTCATTAAACTGAGAAAAGAAGTTAGATACCACAGATGTCTTTTCACCAAGTTTTGCTAAAATAATACCAATAATCATAGCAAAAAGAATAATCTGAAGCATATTTCCTTCAGCCAGCCCCTGAACCGGATTCTTTGGAATAATGTTTAACAATGTATCTGCAAAGCTTGTACTCTCAGCCGTCTGGGTCTCTACCCGGGTAATCTCTTCCATGTTCAGGCCCATACCCGGGTCAATAACCTGGGCCACACTCAAGGCTACAACAACGGCCAGAGCTGTTGTCAGCATATAAAAGCACAATGTCTTAACACCAACCTTGCCCAGCGTCTTCGTATCGCCAATGGATGCACTTCCGCAAACCAGAGAAGTAAATACCAGTGGCACAACCAACATCTGCATCAGTCGAAGAAATCCATTACCTATAACATAAAAAATACCATTTATAAATACTGTATCTCGAACATAACTTGCCGGAACCCAGTAGTGAAGAACAACACCTAAAATAGCACCGGCAATTAATGCAATAAATATTTTTGATGTCAATCCCAACTTCTTTTTCTTTTTATCTGCCATTTTTCATCCCCCTCACTTCAAGATATTCTTCCAGGTCATCTTCCCAGAGAGGCATTTTGTAAATTTCCGTCATTTTCATCATAAGATTTTCAAGTATGGTATACTTTGGACGACGGTTTCCTCCGCTGAGTTCTTCCGCCAATGCCGGCTTCAGCAAAGTCGCATCATTGCCTGTAAGCTCCAGCACCTTTTTTGCAAAATCATAACGACTGCAAGAACCCTCGCAGGACGCATGATAAACACCATATTCTTTGCTCTCCATCAGGCAGAGAATCCCCCGTGCCAAAGCATCTGTACTGGTCGGTGTGCTGACCTGGTCATAGGCCACCCGTATTTCCTTACCGCTTTTCACTTTTTCCAAAAGCTGGCTCATAAAATTATTACCATCACCATACATCCAGGCACTGCGAATCACCAGATGTTTTGGATTCAATTCTCTGACCATCGTTTCTCCGGCAAGCTTGGATTTACCATAGACCGTATTCGGAAGGGTCACATCAAATTCTGTTAATTTGTCCCTTCTATCTCCTGCAAACACATCATCTGTAGACATCTGAATAATCTTTGCATCTACCATATGTGCTGCTGCACTGACATTTCTTGCTCCCAGTGCGTTCACCTTATAGGCCATAACCATATCTTTCTCACAGGCTGCAACATCGGTCATACCGGCACAATTAATAATAACATTCGGCCGTGTCGTTGACGCATAACGTGAAACCTGGTCCATATTCGTAATATCTACATCCATGTCCGTTGTCAAAACATTATATAACTCCTCCTGACATTTCATCTGTCGGAGAATTGCCCTGCCCAGCTGGCCATTAGCCCCTGTAATCCAAATTCTTAGACTTCTTGACATATTTTGGCTCAATCACAAATTTTGTGGGATAAAGGATTTCTGACATAAGTCTTCCTGCTGATATCAAACAGTTTAAGGAAGAAGTATTCATCATCACG
>SAAB01000118.1 GCA_009929615.1 Clostridia bacterium
GGGGTCGCCTCAGAAAACGGAAAATAAAGCACGCTAAGCCGGTTGCAGTGGCCGTAGCGGCCTGAACTTGCCCGCGCCGATCTTGGCGCTGCTGCGCCAGAGGTAATCGCCGGTCAGGTTGATATGCTCCCAGCCCAGCGGGGACAGGTACTGCAACTGGGCGTCATCGACGGCCTGGCCGTGGCCACGCAGGGCGTTCGCGGCCCGTTCCAGATAGACAGTGTTCCACAGCACGATGGCGGCAGTCACCAGGTTCAAGCCGCTGGCCCGGTAGCGCTGCTGCTCGAAACTGCGGTCGCGGATTTCGCCCAGGCGGTTGAAGAACACCGCGCGGGCCAGCGCGTTGCGCGCCTCGCCCTTGTTCAGTCCGGCATGCACACGGCGGCGCAGCTCGACGCTTTGCAGCCAGTCCAGGATGAACAGCGTGCGCTCGATGCGTCCCAGCTCGCGCAGCGCCACAGCCAGGCCGTTCTGGCGGGGATAGCTGCCGAGCTTGCGCAGCATCAGCGAGGCCGTCACCGTGCCCTGCTTGATCGAGGTGGCCAGCCGCAGGATTTCTTCCCAATGGGTGCGGATAGCCTTGATGTTCAGCCGGTCGTTGCTGACCATCGATTTGAGCGCGTCGTAGGCGGCTTCGCCCTTCGGGATGTAGAGTTTGGTGTCGCCCAGGTCACGGATGCGCGGCGCGAAGCGGAAGCCAAGCAGGTGCATCAGCGCAAAAACGTGATCGGTGAAGCCTGCCGTGTCGGTGTAGTGCTCCTCGATGCGCAGATCGGATTCGTGGTACAGCAGACCGTCGAGCACGTAGGTCGAGTCGCGCACGCCGACGTTCACGACCTTGGTATGAAACGGCGCGTACTGGTCGGAGATGTGGGTATAGAACGTCCGCCCTGGGCTGCTGCCGTATTTCGGGTTGATGTGGCCGGTACTCTCGGCCTTGCTCCCGGTGCGGAAGTTCTGGCCGTCCGACGATGACGTGGTGCCATCGCCCCAGTGCTCAGCAAAGGGATGGTGGAATTGCGCGTTGACCAGCTCGGCCAGCGCCGTCGAATAGGTCTCGTCGCGGATGTGCCAGGCTTGTAGCCACGCCAGCTTGGCGTAGGTCGTGCCAGGGCACGATTCCGCCATCTTGGTCAGGCCCAGATTGATCGCGTCAGCGAGGATCGTGGTCAGCAGCAGGTTCTTGTCCTTGGCCAGGTCGCCCGATTTCAGGTGCGCGAAGTGCCGGGTGAAGCCCGTCCATTCGTCCACCTCCAGCAGCAATTCGGTGATCTTGACGTGCGGCAGGACCATTGCGGTCTGGTTAATCAAGGCCTGCGCGGTATCGGGCACCGCTGCATCGAGCGGCGTGATCTTCAGGCCCGACTCCGTGATGATGGCGTCCGGCAGCTCGTTCGCCAGCGCCATGCGGTTGACGGCCGCAAGCTGCGTTTCCAGCAGCGTCAGCCGTTCATTCAGGTACTGGTCGCAGTCGGTGGCCACGGCCAGCGGCAATTCGCTGGCCTGCTTGAGGCTGGCGAATTTTGCGGGCGGCACCAGATAGTCCTCGAAATCCTTGAATTGGCGCGACCCCTGCACCCAGATGTCGCCGGAGCGCAGCGCATTCTTCATCTCCGACAGCGCGCACAGTTCGTAGTAGCGCCGGTCGATGCCGTTGTCGGTCATCACCAGCTTCTGCCAGCGTGGCTTGATGAAATTGGTTGGTGCGTTGGCGGGCACCTTGCGGGCGTTGTCGCTGTTCATGCCGCGCAGCACCTCGATGGCGTCGAGCACGTCCTTGGCGGCGGGCGCTGCCCGCAGCTTGAGCACAGAGAGGAATTCCGGCGCGTACCGACGCAGCGTGGCGTAGCTCTCGCCGATGCGGTGCAGGAAATCGAAGTCCTCGGGTTGGGCGAGCTTCTGCGCCTCGGTCACGCTCTCGGCGAAAGCATCCCAAGACACGACGGCCTCGATGGCGGCGAACGGATCGCGGCCCGCTTGCTTGGCCTCGATCAGCGCCTGGCCGATGCGCCCGAACAGCCGCACCTTGGCGTTGATCGCCTTGCCGGATGCCTGGAACTGCTGCTGATGCTTGTTCTTGGCGGCGTTGAACAGCTTGCCCAGGATGCGGTCGTGCAGGTCGATGATTTCGTCGGTGACGGTCGCCATGCCCTCGATGGCGAGCGCCACCAGGGTGGCGTAGCGCCGCTGCGGCTCGAACTTGGCCAGATCGGTGGGCGTCATCTGGCCACCCTCACGGGCGATTTTGAGCAGGCGGTTCTGGTGCACCGATCGCTCGATGCCGGAAGGCAGGTCGAGCGCCTGCCACCCCTTTAGGCGTCCGATGTGCTCCAGCATATGCCGCGAATTGGGCTTGACGGGTGACTGGCGCAGCCAGGCCAGCCAGGTCGTCTTGCCGTTGTCCCGGCGCTTGAGCAGATCGTCGAGGCGGCGGCGATGCGCATCCGACAGCGGTTCGGCCAAGGCATCGTAGATGCGCCGGTTGGCGCGAGTGATCGCCTCGGCGCTCGCCCGCTCGACGGCGTTGAGGGCAGGCAGAATGACCGACTGCCGCCGCAGATGCTCGATCAAGGCGCTGGCCAGCACGATGCCCTTGTCGGTCTGCATGGCCAGCTCGGTCAGCAACTGGACGGCCTGCCGGTAGTGGCTCATGGTGAAGGACTGGAAGCCGAACACCGTTTGCAGCTCGACCAGGTGCTCGCGCCGGGTCTGTTCCCGCTGGCCGTACTCGTCCCAGCTTTCGACGCCGACCTTGAGCTGGTTGGCGACCAGTCTCAGCAAGGGCGGGAACGGCGGCTCATCGACGCCAAGGATGACGCCAGGAAAGCGCAGGTAGCAGAGCTGCACGGCGAAGCCTAGCCGGTTGGCCGGGCCGCGCCGCTGCCGGATGATGGACAGGTCGCTTTCGCTGAACGTGTAGTGACGGATCAACTCATCCTTGGTGTCCGGCAACGCCAGTAGGCTTTCGCGCTCGGCGGCGGACAGGATCGAACGGCGGGGCATGCGGTTTCCTTCTTCTTGAAAACGTAGGTTTGTGACAAGCCCGCCAAAGCGCCCGGCGCGGTGTCATTTTCAGAAGACGACTGCACCAGTTGATTGGGCGTAATGGCTGTTGTGCAGCCAGCTCCTGACAGTTCAATATCAGAAGTGATCTGCACCAATC
>SAAB01000059.1 GCA_009929615.1 Clostridia bacterium
TTATGGGCGAATAATTCGTAATGATATTTTAAATTAAAAGCAAAGATTCTGACTAGCATTTGGAATCTTTGCTTTTTTATATTTGCAATATAATTTTTTTGTTAGCCATTTCCAAGAACGCTTTAGACGACACTGAAAATGGAAACATTCAAAAAATTGGTAGATAAATGAGTAGCTATAATGCATCGTAGACGGTTTGTTTACAATTAACCTTTCGCAAAACTGTTGAATGTCAAGGAAAATTGGTTCTTCCGCATATCTTCGTATGAATCTAAGTAGGCTCGTACATAAGTTTTGCGGCTAAAAGCTTTTGACTGCATCGCCCATACATTGTGCGTTTTACCATTTTCACTTTACTATTGGTACCTTCCACAAATCCATTGCTTAAGGGACTTGCAACCGCATTTTCGACAGCTGAAATATCCTTTTCCAAACCATTGGCAAATGAAGCTATTTCTTTTAACATTGATTTTTTATATCGTTCTATAAAAAGATATAGCAAAGACATATTTTTTACAGTGAATATTTCACGGAATTCCAGAATACATTTTTCCAATTCAGGAAGTGGATTGTATTTATTCCAAAGAAACTCATGGTGACTTGGGGTAAGTTCTCCATTCATCCATAGATAATTAAAGATTCCTTTGCGCGTGATATATTCAGCTCTGACTTTTTCCGAAGCAGCGTATCCACCATTGGAAGATACATATTTCGTAACTTCTAATTGATACTGTTTTGCCACTGAAAAGACATATAGGCGAATATTCCCAAGACCGCATGATACACCAAGGTCTTTTACCCGTTTGGCGGTATCAGTTTGAGTCATTCCATCAGAAATACATTTGATTATGAAATCTTTGTATTGATCCAAGAAGCTCCTTTTGTTTGAACGGCATAATACTTCTGGATCCCCATAAAGATATTTCTTGATGGTGGCTTTATTCAGATTGAATTTCCTACAAATTTCCGATTTATTTTTACACACCTTTGCCATTTTCTGAATCTGGTAGATGAGTTTTAAACGTTTCTTCTCTGCATCCGTTAGGTTATCCACAATGGATACGATTTTTTTTACAAGGCTCATTATCTTCAGTTGCTTTATCTGAGTGAGAATTGCTAGACGTTTCATCCATGATTGCAGTGGTTGCAGGAATTTCTCTGCCCAGTATTTTATTGACAGCATCCATCAGATTCTTATGCAGATGGAAACGGTCTGCAATCTGCATACAGTCGGGAAGGATTTCCTCAACAGCCTTTGCATATGCACTAGCTCGATCACGAGTTACAGTTTTTACTTGTTTGTTATTTTCCAGCCATTCTTTTAATGTGGTACCATCACGGCCATCCAGAATTGCAACCGTTTTATGGGTTTCTGCATCTACAATTATTGTACCGTATGTATGACGTTTCTTAAAAGCAAAATCATCAACACCAATAGCTGAACCACATTTGGTAGTCGGTTGACGATCGTATCGTTTAATTAGTGTTCGTATAACGGTATCCCCACTGATTTTAACACTCATTGACTGAAGAATTCTTGCACAGCTTTCACAACTGGTTTCAAGAGCCAGGGTGCAGACTAAATCTACCAGGCGATTAGTCATGTAACAGTAATCGTTCAAAAAGTCACTACAAGATTCTGTAAAGCTTACAGAATTACAATCAGGGTTATTGCATTTGAATTCATAAAGGGTAAGATCCAATACAACTCGTTTTCCCAGTATTGGGAGGTCTTGAACTTTTTTATGATGCGTTGCATATAGTTCTCCCGATACCGAATTACAGGAAGGACATTTGCATTCCTTTGTTTTGGATTTGATATGAATTGTAATAACACTGTCATCTTGCTCTATGGACATAATATTTAAATTTTCCGGATAAAATGACTGTAAACTAATAGAATTGGCAATACTCTGCATTTGGATCACCTCACGGATATTTGCTATTAGTATAACACAATCTACAGTTATATGCATACGTTTATACGAAAATGTGCGGAAGAACCATTTTTACATTATTTTCTATATTTAATTTTCTCTTGTTTCTACTGTCTGCACTGTTCAGTTACCCGTTTCTCTGCATCTCTTTTGGAATAAATGCATCCGCAGTAATCTTGTCGATAAAGTCCATATTCTGCCGAAAGTTTTACGGATCTCAGATAGCCGTTTTTCTTTTTGAAGTTGCCCGGCAAATAGGAAACCGAGTACTGCCGCCCTAAATTTTCACCTATCTCATTTAACTTTTCCGCATTTTTTAAAGGACTGATGGAAAGGGTCGTCGTAAAATAATCAAAATCCGCATTTTTTGCACAAATTGCTGCCTCCCGAAGCCGTAATTCATAGCATTTAAAGCAGCGTTCTCCTCCTTCCGGCAACTGCTCTAATCCTTTTGCCAGTTCATAAAAACGTTCTGGTTCATATTTGCCAGCTATGAATGCAATCGGATACTTTGTAGGAAGTTCCATGATAAATTTCTGCTGTTCTTCCACTCGCTTCTCATATTCTTCTGCCGGGGAAATATTGGGATTGTAATAAAAAACCGTGATTTCAAAATAATTTGACAGGTATTCTAAAACATAGCTGCTGCATGGAGCACAACAGCTATGCAGAAGCAGTTTTGGCACACGTCCATCCAGTCCATCAATCACCTTATCCAATTCGCTTTGATAATTTCTTTTATCCATCTGGATCCCTCTTCTTGATTTTTTATTTTTATGAAGCAAATAAAAAAGCTGTTCTGTTTCGATAACCGGAAGCTACTCGCGTAAACTAAATATCCCGCCAAGATAGTCATGTCCCAAAGGTACATTTTCTCTTTGCGGGATTCGTGAAGGGGTATCTATATTAAGAGCAAATAGAGAGGTGCTTTACGATAAAATTCCATATCTGATTGGACAAAAGAGAGGACAGTTTTCGTACCAAGATAATGATCGATGGTGGGGATGCGAAATCTCTTTTCCACCAGAATTGGATGAATGCTTCCAGGTTAGATACATTAAGAGAGGTGCTGAACCAATTGGTGCATTAAAAGATAGACTTAAAGTAGAATTAACAGGAGCTATAACATCACTTAGAAAACGCATAAAAGAGGACAGAGCAACAGAGAAAGCAAAGCAAAAGCAGGCAGAGAATGATTTTAGTAATGCGAAAAATATCATGAGCGAATTAGATGATATTTTTCCAATGAATCAATCTAAGAAAAATATGTCTGAGGATGAAGAGAACGCAAAGATTGAACAGATTCTAGATGAATCCGAAGGCACTACTGGAGAAACGGCAGATTCAAGACAGGCTAGAAAAGAATCGCTTATGAATAAGTTGTACTCAATTGTGACTGTTTCTTATCCTGCATCTGTTTTATTTGAGACAGAAACACTTCTTGGAGATAAGATGGTAATTAAATTAAATATTAATCATCCATATTATCAGAAGGTTATAGATCCTTTATGCGGAGATGCATTAAAAGCGGATTCGGCGGAAGAATCAGTTGAAAAAGCAAAAGTTAAGCATCTATGATTCCTTATATTGAGTATGTGACACAACAGGCAAAAATAGAAGCGTTGTGCGGTGAAAACGATGAATATAATGAACAGATTGACGTTATTAATAAGTACCTAGCGAAAAATGTAAATTTAAAAACAAAAGTCAATAAATACGCAGAGCTGATGGAACAATTGGAAGATATAAAGCAACGCATTATTAAAGAACAATTGCAAGAAGAAATAATTGAACAACCATTAATAATACCGTTCAAAGAATTTGAGGAAAAATTCAACGAAGAAGAGGTGTTGAAAAATAATATCAGTTTATTCTCTGGTATGTTGAGTTATGAAGATGAAGAGGGACTAAGAGATAAAGTGATATTTGGGTTAGCAGAACAACTTTTTGGAAAATTATAATGAAATGGAAAGATAGCTGAATGGTTTTTATGTTGCTTTAAAGATACTCTTGCAAATAGTAGAATCGCAAAAGATATACATGGAACCGAATACATTTTTTAGTGAAGAAGAAAGAGGACCTAGATCCACTACAAAATTGGAAATATTCTTCTCACAAAGCAATGGGGATAGATATCTATTAAGAGTAGATTTTCCGCATGATGATGTTAACTTCATTCATTTTAATCTTTATGAACCATTTCGGCTATACCTGGAATTTATAAGATTTATGCCTCAGCTGGTTTTGTTATTTATTGTTTATTTTGGAAGTACCCGGGCATTGGGATGGGATTTATCCGGTGAAGCAGCATCTGTTATTGTTTTTGTTCTTTGGGGAACAGCTGAAATGGGAGACCTGGTAAGGAGTGCTTTTATCAGCATTCCAAAACATCAGTATGAGAGCAGTGAAGTCCTTGGATTGACAAAAGGGCAGACCTATCAATATATTATCATTCCACAGACCCTTCGAAGACTCCTTCCCCTGTCCATTAATCTGATTACAAGGATGATTAAAACGACCAGCCTTGTACTGATGATTGGTGTTGTGGAAATGCTAAAGGTGGCCCAGCAGATTATCGAGGCAAACAGGATGGCAAGTCCGAATGCAGCCTTTGGCGTATTCCTTGTTGTCTTTATTTTATACTTCTTTGCCTGCTGGCCAATAAGTCTTTTAGCGAGATATTTAGAGAAAAAATGGAGGTGAGAAAGGTGCCGGAACCACTATTAGAGATTTGTAACCTTACAAAAATGTATGAAGAACAAAAAATACTTGAGAATATAAATCTAAAGATTGTTCAAGGGGAGGTTGTGGTTATTGTTGGCCCGAGCGGGTGTGGGAAAAGCACATTACTTCGATGCATCAATGCTTTGGAGCCCATACAAAAGGGAGAGATAAAACTGGATGGTGAGGAAATCGAAGCAGGGAGAAAAAATCTCGCGGCATTAAGAGAAAAAATAGGTATGGTCTTTCAAAACTATGAATTATTTCCCCATCTGACCGTTCTTGATAATCTGATGCTCGCACCATTAAAGGTTCAAAAAAGACAGAAGGAGGAAGTCAGGGCAGAAGCCATGGAACTATTAGGAAGGGTTGGATTATCAGAAAAGGCAGGAAGTTATCCGAGACAGCTTTCCGGCGGGCAGAAACAGAGGGTGGCTATTGTAAGAGCACTCTGTATGCATCCGGAAATTCTACTGTTTGATGAGGTTACTGCAGCTTTGGATCCGGAAATGGTCCGGGAAGTATTGGATGTTATGCTGGATTTGGCGAAACAGGGACGGACTATGATTATTGTGACGCATGAGATGCAGTTTGCCAAAGCGGTGGCTGACCGAATTGTTTTTATAGATGATGGACATATTGTGGAAGAATCGTCCCCGGAGACCTTTTTTGAGTGTCCCAAAAGTGGGCGGGCAAAACAATTTTTAAACATATTTACATTTGAACGGGTATAGCATATATGAAGAGAGTACTTTCACTAAAAATATAGGTGGAGTACTCTTTTTTTCTTGTAACGGAGAATGGAGCGGTTTATAATAGAACTATATATCTATTACTTGGAAAGGCAAGATAATTTATGAATTTAGGAGCAGCATTAAAGCAGTTACGCCGTGAACTGAATATAACACAGACAGAATTTGGAGCTGCTTTAGACTTGAATTTAACAACGGTCAGCCGATGGGAAAGAGGAAAAACAGTTCCGACACGTTCGACAGCCTTAAATATTCTGGGGTATGCCCGAAGAAGAGGGACGACAACAGCCTGTCAGGAGGCTTTAAAGGAAGCCCTTTTTCCGACAGTGCGCAGGGACGGTTTAGACGATTTGAAATACACTCAGATGAATCGAATTAATGAAATGCTGAATGATTCGTCTAATGCAGTTATTATATCGGATTCAGACACCTATGAACTTTTATATGCGAATAAGCAGGCGGAGCGGATTTCAACAAATCCCCTTGCAAAAGCAGTGGGAAAGAAGTGTTATGAATATTGCATGTCGCAGGATTCGCCATGTCATTTTTGTTTTGCGGAAGAGATATCTACGGATAAATATACAGAAAGATATTTCACTTCTGAGAGGACAGGAAAGCATTATCTGATACGGGGAAAACAGATAATCTGGGATGGCAGAAGGGCATATCTGGAGTATATTACAGATGTCACTGAGATGTATAAGATGCAGGAGCAGATGATTCAGAATCATAAAATGATGAAAATTGCCTGTCGTTCCGCTCAGATGTGGGTTTTTACCATTGATGTGAAGAAGAACGTAGCTTATCTGGATGATATCATACAGGATACGTTTCACCTTCCTTCAACCGTTTGTAATTTTTGGGATGAAATCTTTACGTGGGATATGTTTTTACCGGAGTATTTTCCTGTGATAAAGGAAATGATAGAAAAGATTAAATCCGGGGAAAAACATGTTGAGACCGAAGCACAGATTCACTATTTTGATAACAGGATTCATTGGACGAGATATCGTTCGGATACCATTGCCTATGACAGGTATGGCAAACCGAAGACAGCTATCTGTTCCGCACAGCTTATTGATAGAGAAAAAGCTTTGGTGAACCGGATTCGATTTGAGCATGAGCAGATTTTAAACAGAGAAGAGAATATTCTGGGATTTGTTATATCCAATCTCAGCAGAAATAGAATTACAGAGCATCAGGGAATGACAGGACTTGCTAAGATTCTTCAAAATGGAATGAATTATGAGGAAACAGTTGGTGAGGCAGCCGGTCTGATTCTGAATAAGGAGATTCAGATGCAATTTTTGGAATTTCATGAGAGAGAGAATTTATTAAAACGATATTCAAAGGGAGAGCTGGCACAGACTATGGAGTATCCTTTTAGATTAATAACCGGAGAAGTCATATGCCTTCAGGATGAGATGCGGCTGGCAATGAATCCGGCGAATGGAGACATTATGTTATATGAGTACTGTTTTGAGGTGAAGAATTAAGCCGGTTTTTATTTTCAATAAAATTAGGCATATTATTAGGCATAAGTGTGCGATACAGATGATACAGGGGGCAACCATATGAAAGATGTAAACAACAAACTAAAAATATTAGAGGATACGATTAAGAATATTCCAAATGGGATTGTTGTTTGCAGCCTCGAAGAGCATGGCAGAGTCGGTGTGCTTTTTATAAATGATTTTTTCTGCAAATTATTTGGAGATACGAAGGAATCCTTGATTGTACGGATAAATGCAGATTTTAATGGGATAATTGATGAAGAATTCAGAGAAGCAGTTTCTGATGAATTAAAGAATATTGGGATAGATAGACCAGACGTGACCATGGAATGGCGGTATACAAAACCCGATGAGGATAAAGTCTGGATTAGCTGCACGCTGCATGTTGGAGATGATGCTCTTGTATATGGTTCTTTCAGTGATATCACGGAGGAAAAAAATAATGAATTTTTTACCCGGCTGGAAGAAGAGATGCATGAGATGACCTGTGATTTTGCCGGGGCATGGACCTGGATGTATGATTTGGATACGGATACCTGTTACCCGGGGAAAAAACTCCAGAATCAGGTGGGAATAGGACCTGTTGTAAAGATGTCAAAAAAGTATTTTTATCACAAGGCCTTTCCGGAACAGTCAAGGCCGGTTATGACGGATGCGGCGCAAAGAATAAAGAGGGGACAGAGTCCTGTGGAATTTGAATTGCAATGTCGATATCCAGATGGGGTCTTACATTGGCTGCGTATCTGTATTACCAGAATAGAAATGGGTCTGTATAAGGGAAATTACGTAGTTGGTTCAGCAAAGCCAATTGATATGGAGCGGGCTTTGCGGGCAAAAATCGAATTAGAGAAACAAAAAGTCCTTGTGCATGATCGTTCGCTTCGTGCCTATATTGTTACAAATATCAGCAGGAACAGAGTTTTGGAACATGCAGAACTTATGAATAAACTGGCGATTGAAATTGATGGAATGAAGATGGAAGAGGCTCTTGAAACAGTGCTGCCGTCCTTTGCAGATGAAGAAGACCGGAAGAAATATAGTGATTTGCATAATCGGGAAAGTCTGCTTGAAGCCTATGCAAAGGGAAAGACGACTAGGGAAATGGAAGCCCGGCGAAAGATGCCGAACGGGGAAATTATCTGGGCACGGTCGGTTCTTAATTTATTAAAAGAGCCGGTGACCGAAGATATTCTGCTCTATGAATATTGTTATGATATCCATGCACGCAAGATGTTTGAAAAAGTCATGGGGGAGGCCGTTAACTTTATTTATGAACGGACCGGTGGCTTGAATTTAAAGACGGGTCAGATTTCATTGATTTTACCTTCCGTAGATATGGAGAAACCCGAAGTATTTAATGCGGATTATGAAGAACTGATAGAAAAATATGCTGAAGATTTTGTATATGCCGAGGATAAAGAAACGTATCTTCAAATGGCTTCAGCGGCAAATATCATCGAGCAGTGTAAAGTTGAGAATCATTTTGAATTTATACATAGGACGCTGGAAGACAATCAGATTCGCTATAAAAGAAATCTTTGGTATTTATACGATAGAAAAGAAATGATTTGCCTTGCTTTGCGTACCGATATGACAGAAACGATTGGAAATGAAAATAAAAAGAGAAAAGAGCTGACAGAGGCACTTGCAGCCGCAGAACAGGCAACATTGGCCAAATCCGAATTTCTCTCACGAATGAGTCATGAAATCCGGACACCTATGAATGCTATCATGGGTATGACAGCGATTGCACAGGAAAATAAGGCGGATTTTCAACAGGTGTCAGAGTGCCTTGAAAAGATAGATATGTCTTCCCACTATCTGCTTACTTTAATTAATGATATCCTGGAGATGTCAAGGATTGAAAGCGGAAAGACAGAGATTGGAAGGGGAGAATTTGATTTTAATTTTCTCATGGAAGGTATTCAGACAATTGTGGAAACACTGGCATTAAAAAGCAATATCCGGTATGAATATGTGAATCATACATCTGCCGAGTCCCATTATTATGGGGATATGATTCGAATACAGCAGGTATTGGTCAATATTATCAGCAATGCTATTAAGTTCACAAAACCGGGAGGCAGAGTACGATTCTTAGTGGAGATTCTTGAAGAGACGAAAGCAAAAACAATATTTCGGTTTAGTGTAGCGGATACGGGCATTGGCATGAGCAATGCTTTTATGAAGAAGATGTTTCGTCCATTTGAGCAGGAGGATAGCACAACAACCTCGAGATATGAGGGAAGCGGTTTAGGTCTGGCTATTTCAAAGAGTTTAATTGAAGCTATGGGTGGTCAGATAGAAGTCGACAGCTTTGTTGGTATCGGCTCAACTTTCCGCGTCATACTGCCACTTGAACGTATTCAGGGAATCACCTCTGAAACGGTATATGTGGAGCCAGAGATGGCCAGAGGAGACGAAAGTATTTTAAAGGGCAGTCGGATATTGATGGCCGAAGACCATCCTCTGAATGTCATGATTGCAAAAAAATTATTAGAGAGAAAAGGTGCTATTGTCACCGTTGCAGATAATGGACAAATGGCGGTAGACATATTTAATAAAGCGGAGCCGGGATTCTATCAGGCAATTTTGATGGATATTCGTATGCCGGTTATGGATGGTCTTGAAGCGGCTAAAAGAATTCGTGGCCTTGAACGGACGGACGCAAAAAACATTCCAATTATAGCTATGACAGCAAATGCTTTAGATGAGGACCGAAGAAAGTCAAAAGATGCAGGGATGAATGAACATCTTGCAAAACCTTTTGAACCGGCTCAGTTATATACAATATTGTCAGCGGCTATGGTGGGACAAGGAGAAAGAACACATGAATAAACGACATAAAATTCTGGTAGTAGATGATATAGAGATGAATCGAGCAATGCTTATCAAGATATTTGCTGAAGATTATACCGTTCTTTCAGCATGTAATGGAAAAGAAGCATTGGCGATTATGAGGCAGGACGATCAGGAAATCAATATGGTCTTGCTTGACCTAAGCATGCCGGAGATGGATGGCTATGAAGTTATTATAGCTATGAAAGCTGACCAGAAACTGGCAGCTATTCCGATTGTGGTTACTACAGGGGCCATTGATAAATCAGAAAGACGTGCCTTTGACCTGGGGGCAGATGATTTTATTATCAAACCCTATGACCCATACATTGTACGAAAACGCGTGGAAAACCTCATACAAAAGTATGTCCTTCAGGTGGACAATCTTCGTCAGGCACTAAATCAGGCGGAACAGCTCAACCGGGCAAAATCCGCATTTTTATCCCGTATGAGTCATGAACTGCGGACACCGATTAATTCGGTTATCAGTATTGCGAATTTAATGAAGGATTATGATACGGAACCGGCAAAGATTGATGAATTTTGTGAAAAGATAGAGAACTCTTCAAAATATTTGCTAGGGGTTATTAATGATATTTTAGATATGTCGGCCATTGAAAATCAAAAGATTGTTATTACAAGAAGTCCTTTTAATTTTCGTAAGCAGATTGAAAGTATTGCATCCATGTTTTATGGTCAGTGCAGGGAAAAGAATTTGAATTTTGAGATGAATCTGATAGATTTTACAGAGGAATTTCTTTTTGGAGACCCTCTTCGTTTGAAAGAAATTCTGGTGAATCTTATTTCAAATGCGGTCAAATTCACACCAAAGGGCGGAACAGTATCCGTCCGTGTCGGACAGCTTTCCAGAGTAGCATCCATGGTAAAACTTCGTTTTGAAGTTGCTGATACGGGAGAAGGAATCGCTGAAGACAGGTTAGAAGATATATTTGAGCCTTTTACACAAGAAGGGAAAGATACGATGCAGAATCATGGTGGCAGCGGATTAGGGCTGTCCATCGTAAAGAATATTGTAGAATTAATGGGCGGTCAGGTCAGCGTACGGAGTGAAAAAGGAAAGGGCAGCCTTTTTACAGTGGATTTGCCCTTTACAGTATCTAAAGAACTGCCGGAGATATCCCCGGACCGTTTGAAAGAAGTACGGGCATTAATTATTGATGATGATTTAGAAACTCAGGAATATGGAAAGAAAATGATGACAAAGCTTGGAATCACCTGTGATATAGCGAATTCAGGTGGAGAGGCCTTAGCTTTGATGCAGGAAGCCTTTGATAAAAGCCAGGGTTATGATATATGTTTTGTTGACTGGCGGATGCCAAGAATGAGCGGTATAGATATTACTAGGGCGATTCGTGCGACTTTTGATGATGATACGGTGATTGTTGTTGCATCAGCTTATGATATAGATGAGATTGTTCATGAAGCTAAGATGGCAGGAGCCAATATTGTTGTTCCTAAGCCGATGTTCCAGTCTACAGTCTTTGATTTATTAATGAATATTACCGGTGGAAGTTATAATGAGGGAGAAAACCATCATAGCTATAATTTTAATGGCAAGAAGATATTGCTGGCGGAGGATAATACACTGAATGCTGAGGTTTCCATGGAACTTCTTAAACTGGTAGGATTTACGACAAAAAGAGCAGTGGATGGTAAAGACGTCTGTGAGATATTTGAACATTCACCAGTGGGAACCTATGATGGGATTTTGATGGATATTCAGATGCCTCTTATGAACGGACACGAGGCAGCAAGATATATTCGGGCGTGCTCGCATCCTCAGGCAAAATCCATTCCTATTATTGCGGTTACTGCGAATGCGTTTACCGATGACGTAAAAGCATCTCTGGACGCAGGCATGAATGACCACATTGCAAAACCTATCGATACGGATAGACTTTATCAGGCTTTGGATAAATTTATAGGGCAGACTGTAAAGCAGGGTTGAGGCAGGCGCGTCTGGAAAAGTGGGGAAAACTATGGACAATGAGATTTTAATTATTGATGATTCCGAGATGGAACGGGAGTTATTAAAAAAATATCTGGATACAGAATTTGCTGTACATTGCTGTGAAAGTGCGGAGATGGCATTGGAATATCTACGCAAAAATCCGAACCGGGTACATCTTATTCTGGTAGATTATATGATGCCGGGAATGAGCGGTATGGAATTTTTAAATACCTGTCAGGAAGATGAAAAGTTGAAGACGATTCCTAAAATAATGATTACATCCAATGACCGTCCAAAGGACCAGATTCAGGCTTTTCGGGCCGGGGCATTTGATTATATAACAAAACCGCCCATACCGGAGATTGTCAGAACCCGAATCCATCATGCCATGGATCTTCACAGACGTATACAAACCTCAGTTAGTGAAGGTGAAAAATACAAGCAGGAAGCTGCTGTGGATAAAGCGACAGGTTTGCTGAATAAAATCACTTTTCAAAATAAGTGTGAACGTTTAATTCTGGATGGGCCTGAGGAACAAAAGGCTCTGATGGTTATAGATATTGATAATTTCAAAGTCATTAATGACCAGTATGGCCATATCCATGGCGATGAGGTTATCCGGGCAATTGCGGATGAACTGACAATGAACTTTCGACAGACAGACATTGTGGGCCGTTTTGGCGGTGATGAATTCGTCGTGCTGATGAATTCAATTCTCAGGAAAGAGATGGCAAAACGTAAAGCCGAAGATGTTATAAAGGCAGTGCTTTTTAAGTGTGCTCAAAAATTACATGTCAATGCATCTATTAGTATAGGCATTGCATTTTATGAAAAGAATGATGATTTTTCTTCATTATTTGAGCGGGCTGATAAAGCCCTTTATGAGGCTAAAAATACGGGCAAAGGAAAATCAGTTGTTTTTGGGGAGCGTGTGCCGGAGGTAAAGGATGACAGCAAACCTCTGGTTGTTATTTGCGGAGAAAACCCGCAGCTTTTTCCGGCTATTGCGTTGGCATATGGGGAAAGTGCCGGATTTATTCATATTACTAATCTGGAAGCCATAAAAAATGCTTTTAAAAAATATAAAAACCGAATCCGCGTTATATGTATCGATATAGGTAAGCGTGATAAAGAGGATGCTGAAGAATTTCTTGCCTGTATTCGGGAAAATGGCGGCGGAACTCAGATTCCACTTATAGGTGTAACTGAAGAAGGCAATATGGAACAGTTGAGAGAAGCTTTGGATATTGGAGTGTTTGACATTATCACCTGGCCTCCTCAGATGGATGTTATTCAAAGAAAGCTGTCAAAAGCCATTTTAAGTGGTACAATAAGGGATAAGGGGGAAAATTAAATATGAGCGAAATTATAGAAATTTTAAATAAATTAGGTGCGGAAACAGCAGATGCCTTAGAACGTTTTTTGGATGATAAGGAAATGTATTTAAAATATGTTCGAAATTTTCCTGAGGAACCGAGCATGGAAGCCCTGAAGGAAGCTGTAGAAAAAGAAGACTATGTACAGGCGGAGAAATCCGTGCATGCCCTTAAGGGAATTGTCAATAATCTTGGATTTCTTCCCCTGGCAGATGCAACTTACGATATGCTGGGTGAATTACGGGACGGGAATATCCAGGATGCCCTGGATGCATATGAAGATGTAAAAGAACAGTACGATAAATTTTGCAACGCGATTAAGACATGGCGTGATACAGAGTAAATTATAGCATAAGACGAATACAACAGAGGTAGATTGATGGAGAGAGATAGAGAAAACGTCAAGGAAAAAGTTGATATAGAAAAACTGCGTCAGACAGTATTCGATATAATTTGGGATAGGGCAGACATAGATGCGGGTATTCAGGAGGCAATAGCAGTGGTTGGAGAGACACTGCACATTAGCCGCGTCTACATATTTGAAAATAATGAGGAAAATACCCATAGTAACAATACCTTTGAATGGTGCGGGGAAGGCATTGAACCGCAGATTGACAGTTTGCAGAACATGTCCTTTGGGGTATGCCTTTAAAGACTTTTGAACATGACGAGAAGATGCAATTGGTCGATTTGCTAAATCATGAGGTAAAGATTGATGGGAAGATACAGTATATTAACAATGCGATTAAAATATACTGTAAAAGTGTATTCGAGGCACTCAATGAGAATGATAGTTCTTTGATTCGATTTTATACGTTTGAGTTATAGATTTATGAGAGTTATAGTATTTTTTGACCTGCCGGTCGGAACTGGTGAACAGCGCAGGAATTATGTGAAATTCCGTAAATTTCTTTTAAGAAGTGGCTTTATGATGCTGCAGGAATCCGTATACTGTAAATTGGCTCTAAATGGCACAGTTGTTCAAAATATTGTAGATAATGTACATAAAAACAGTCCAGGAGAAGGGCTGGTACAATTGTTAACAGTTACAGAAAAGCAGTATGGGAAAATGGATTTAATCATAGGAGAAATTAAAAGTGAGATATTAAACAGCGATGAGAGGTTGGTGATTCTATGAAACTTGTTCACCCACAATTAGAGCAACAGATTATATTCGGGGATAATAATAGCTGTGAATGGGTTATTGAATCACCAGAACTTTTGTTTCAATATATACAAAAACTGTATATGCAAATAAACGGCACCGAAGGAGGTTTTGTTTTATCTGAGGGTATGGAGGAAGTTGAACTTTCCAAATATGCAGAGATAGTTATTGATCCTTTTATGATTAATTTAAATGACCGTAAGGTGATGACTAAGCTTTATATGGAACTATCTCAAATAGCCGGTGACGGAGAAAACTATTTGATGACGCAGGAGATAATGGGGAGCTTACAAAAGTATTTATTTCTGCTAGAACAACAGAGTCCGTATATATTAGAAACAAATCCCAATATTGATATAATGGCTATTTTCAAGGCATTAGGTGTAAAAATTCAAGATTACTCAGAGAATCATATTGAAAAAACAAATCAGTATATCAAGATAATGGCGGGGTTATTACGGAAAAGGTTAATTATATTTGTAAATATTGGGTGTTATTTTACGAATGAGCAGATTGTTGAATTAATTAAAACCGCGAAATGTGAAGAAATATCGTTATTATTTATAGAAAATATACAGAGAAACTTTCCAAAAGAAGTGCTTCATTATATAATTGATGAAGACAAATGTGAAATATAAATATTTATTCTGTTTGAGTACCAAGTTTTATGCAAATGATGGCATATCATTTTTGAATTTGAGGTTTGAGAATGATGTAAAAATGTATGGTACTCAAGCAGCTACAGGAGTTAAGCTGTTCCAAGAAATGTTTGAGAATGATGTAAAAATGTATGGTACTCAAGCCATCTGGTGGGTTATGGGGTTCGTGTAATCGTTTGAGAATGATGTAAAAATGTATGGTACTCAAGCCTGATTTTTCTGTGCGTTCTTCGCCTTTTAGTTTGAGAATGATGTAAAAATGTATGGTACTCAAGCATAACTTGACTTAGACCTAAACCGCATATAGTTTGAGAATGATGTAAAAATGTATGGTACTCAAGCTGTTCCCGCCGCCGCGGCTGCTGCTCCTCCGTTTGAGAATGATGTAAAAATGTATGGTACTCAAGCCCATTTTTGAGCTGTGGTGCCGTTTGTCTGTTTGAGAATGATGTAAAAATGTATGGTACTCAAGCTCCGCCCTTGGCCAGTTTAATAGCCTCATTGTTTGAGAATGATGTAAAAATGTATGGTACTCAAGCCTCTCAACTGCATGTATTGCCAGAAACAAAGTTTGAGAATGATGTAAAAATGTATGGTACTCAAGCTATTACAGGAGTTCACAGATAAACACACAGTTTGAGAATGATGTAAAAATGTATGGTACTCAA